>NZ_JBIUBJ010000005.1:0-550953 GCF_044547985.1 Nonomuraea sp. NPDC052265 | reverse complement strand
TCGAACGTCACATGATCGAGAAGAGACAAGCCTCATCGGCCCTGCTGAGGACCGCTGTGGCATAGACCCGTCTCCACGCTTTGAGGGGATTGACACAACTCAACCGCCTGCGCCGCTACAAGAGCTGTAAGCCAGCCGCGGAGCCGACTACATTCAAATGACAGAACGATCGCGTCTGCGCCTCGTTGGCCGCACACCTGCAGATTGCGAGCGACCACCTGAACTGGCGACCACGACTCAAGCTCCTCACATCAAGCACTGCCGCCACGGCCCCAGGCATAGCCTCACCGAACGCGATGCTCCATGAGCCACCTCCGTGTCGCCGCCACGGCCCCACCCGCGCCGCGCCGCCGCCAAGCTCTCCGTCCTGGGCGGTCTCCGTCTCGCCAAGGTCAGCTGCCATGAGCCGCAGGGGCTCCGAGATCCACTGACCTGGCTGGCCGTGCACGACGTGGAACGGACGTCGCCCCCCGAACAGCTTGAACTCCTGGCCGCTGTCGAGCTGCACATCCGCCACCCTGCGAACGCCCCCTCGCTGTCCATCGCAGCTCTTGGTGTTTAGTCCGCAGGCGCCAGCTTGCCTGCGTGTTGCCGTGGCCACCCCGGCATGGAATCAAGATCGTTGGCCATCCGGCCGGCGCCTTGCCACTAATCAAGGCACATGAGCGCCCCCTGATACGCACGCCTTCTCCGGTAATCATGGCCGGACCTTTGCTTCGCCTGCTGTCCGAGTTCGGAGCCGACCACAGGTATTTGGAGAGATGACAGGGATCAGGTGGCCCGGCTGATTGGGCGCATCAGCATGACACCACCTCACCGCAGGGCAACACAACCGAACCACGTCACCCCGCCATGTAACGAAGCCGCCCTCGTCCACGCCGTTCAGCACTCCGGCGGCGCCCGGCTGGTGCCCGATGACACCATCAGTACCAGCCGATCGGCCATCCCATGCCGGCACTCGGTACACGGCTGCTCTATCTCCCTACGCGGACGAGCGCGCATGCACCCATGAGCAGGCTCTGCTCTGGGGTGTATGCGAGAGGTGATGCGCAGCTCGATGGCCGCGCGCAAGGCGGAGGCTGGCAGCGTCGCGGCCCGGCGGTGACCGTCGGATTCGGCTTGACCATTGCCGCCCAGGTGGGCGTCGATACGCCCGTCCGACACGGTCCTGAACGCGGTGGCGCGATCATCACGGGCGTGCTCGCGTGATCCTCCCCGCCGCATCATGCCGGGCCGAATGGCACCAGCTACCCCCGGGCTACGCCACACGGCCATGACCGGGTTTGCCGCACCCCGCCCAGCCAGCGCCGACCGTCGCCTGCCGGGCCACCCGGGGGCCAGAGCTCGCTAGGGGACACCCGCCTGGATCCGGCCTGCGGTCAGGCAGCGGCACCGTGCGAACGCCGCCCACCGAATCCAGCTCGCCACGACCGTCGGCTCGATCCAGCAGCACCCGAAGAGAAGGAGACACGACACACGATGGCTGAGGGACGTACGTTCAAACGCTGCTCCTGCCGTGACAATGATGGCAAGGCGCTTGGGCAGAAATGCCCCAAGCTGCGCCGTCCTGGTGGTGGGTGGAGCTACCGGCACGGCATCTGGAATTACCAGATCGAACTGCCGCCCGCCGCGGACGGCAAGCGGCGCGGGCCGCTGCGCCGCGGCGGCTTCGCCTCGCAAGACGCCGCCGAGGTCGAGCTCGCTCAGGTGCGTGACCTGCTCGCGATAGCCGATCCACGCGAGCCCGCCACCCGCACCCAGATCGCCGACCTGATCAAACGCACACTGGCCGAGACCGACACGCTCCCGACCCTGGAGACGGTCCGCCACAAGATCAAGACCGGACAGCATCTGACCCAGGAGATCACCGTCGAGCAGTGGCTGACCGAGTTTCTGCACCGTAAGCGGAGGATCGAGGAGACCACGCGCCGCTCCTACGAAAGCCACATCCGCCTCTACCTCACCCCATACCTGGGACGGCTCAGGCTGGATCAACTCAAGGTCAGCCACATCGCGTTGATGTTCGAGCAGATCGAGGAGTTCAACGACACCATCACCGAACGCCGCGCCGACCCCGACCCGCAGTTGCGTGAGAGCGTCAAATACCGGCGGCCGATCAGCATCGCCACCATGCACCGCATCCGCGCCACCCTCCGCCACGCGCTCAACATGGCCATGCGCCAGGACCGGCTGATCGACTTCAACCCCGCCGCCGTGCTGGAGATGCCCGCCCGCGTCCGGCCCAAGCCGCTGGTGTGGACCGAGGACCGGGTCCGCGCCTGGCAAGCCGACTTCGCCCAGCACCGGGAGGCGGAAAAGCAGCGCCGGAGCGGGCAGCGAGTCAACCCGATCGACGTCTACACCAGCGCTTCCCGCCCCTCCCCTGTCATGGTGTGGACGCCCGCTCAGACCCGCCTGTTCCTCGACCATGCCCGCCGCCACCGCCTGTTCGCCCTGTATCAGCTGATCGCGCTGCGCGGGCTGCGCCGGGGCGAGGCATGCGGGCTACGGTGGAAAGAAGTCGACCTCGACGGCCACAGTCTGACGGTGAACTGGCAGCTGGTGCAGCTGGCCTGGCAGGTCCACGAGGGCACCCCGAAGACCGACGCCTCAGTACGCACCATCGCCCTGGACACCGACACCACCCAAGTCCTGCGCGCCCACCGGCAGCAGCAACTCCAGGAACGACTGGCCATGGGCGAGGCCTGGATCGACACCGGATTCGTGTTCACCCAGCCCAACGGCAACCGCCTGCACCCCCAGCACGTCTCCGACCAGTTCCTGTGGCTGGCCTACTTGGCCGGCCTGCCGCCCATCCGGCTCCACGACCTCCGGCACGGCGCCGCCTCGCTCATGCTGGCCGCCGGAGTGGACATGAAGGTGGTGCAGGAAACGCTGGGACACACCTCCAGCGCGTTCACCGCCGACACCTACACCTCCGTCTACCCACAGGTGGCCACCGCCGCCGCAGAGAAGACCGCCGCCCTGCTGTTCGGGAGGGAAGACGAGGCAGAGCCCGAGAACCTCATCCCCTTGAGGAGCTGACAGTCGGATTAAGCATCCGGCCCCGCGCACGCCGCCTTCTCGTGGCGAGGCGGGGCCGCTGCTCTTGCCGCTCAGACCGGGGATAGAGGATGATCATGGTGTGTGCAGGGTTGGTGCAACCGAGCACGCATGGAGCACGCACACGCTAGACGAAAATTCTAGAACGAGTCCGACGCCACATAACCGCAGGTCAGAACATGATCAAAGCGCGCCCTGCAGGATTCGAACCTGCGACCGTCGGATTAGAAGTCCGGTGCTCTATCCAGCTGAGCTAAGGGCGCTCCTGCCTTATTGTGCATGATCCGGCGACTTGTCACGCACACGTTTTGGTCGTGTCAGGCAGACAGGGCGATCACCAGCCACATGAACAGGGTTCCCGAGACCGTGGCGGCCAGGGTCCAGCCGGTGGCGCGTCTCGTTGTGTGGGCCTCCGGGAGGATGTCGGAGATGGCCAGATAGAGGAGGAATCCGGAGAAAAGGCCCAGGTAGGCAGTCAGGATGTGGGCCGGGATGGCGATGAGGAAGGTCAGGGTGGCGCCGATCACGGGGGCGAGGGCGTCCAGGGCCAGGAGGGTGAAGGCGCGGCGGCGGGCGTTTCCGTACAGAGAGGTGATCGTGTACGTGTTGAAGCCGTCGGTGAAGTCGTGGGCGATGACGCCAATGGCGACGGCCACGGCGAGCGAGGCGTCCGTCTGGTAGGAGGCTCCGATGGCGGCGCCGTCCAGGAGGCTGTGGATGACCAGGGCGGATCCCGCTGTGACGCCTACGCCGGCTCGGGCGTGGCGGTGGGCGGCGTAGTCGCCTTCGTGGGCGTCGTGCATGCCCATGGAGCGTTCGACGATGTGGATGCCGAGGAACGCCAGGGCGAACATGAGCATCGGGAGCGGTACGCCGAGGACTTCGACGACGTCCCGGGTGAGGGCTTTGGGGAGGAGGTCGAAGGCCACCACGCCCAGCATCACGCCCGCGGCGGCGCCGAGGACGAGGTGGCGGTTGTTCTTGACGCGGTCGGCGACCAGCCCGCCCAGCAGCGTCATGAGGAAGGCCGCCAAGGAGAGCAGGATGGGCACGGTTCCTCAGGCTAGGGGGTGGGTCGGGGCGGCGGGTGGTGCGACACTCGGCCAGGGTTCGCGGCCACGCCTTGAGGACAGGGTCATGGCGGGACGCGGTGTCCCTTCGTCGGGAAGCCCTCGCTGTCACGGCGTCCGTACGTCAGGGATCCCCTTACCGTCTCGGTGTCTGTACGTCGCGGGTGCCCTCGCCGTCGCGGTGGCCGTACCTCGCGGGTGCCCTCGCCGTCGCGGCGCCCACGCATCACCACCACCCTCGCCGTCGCGGTGGCCGTACCTCGCGGGTGCCCTCGCCGTCGCGGCGCCCACGCATCACCACCACCCTCACCATCGCGGCCGCCGCACGTCGCGGACGCCCCTCGCCATCGCGGTGCCCGTACCTCACGGACGCCCTCACCGTCGCGGCGCCCACGCATCACCACCGCCCTCGCCGTCGCGGTGTTCGTTCGGCGCGGGTGTTCTCGTTGTCGCGGTGTCAGGAGGGCCGCGTGTCGATGGTGGCGGCATCGCGGCGGTGGGCAGTGGCGGGGCTGGTCGTTCGGGAAAGGGAGGGAGGGAGGGGGAGGGAGGGGCCGGTGGGGCGGGGTAATGGGCAGGCGGCCGTGGGGCAAATGGGGCTAAGCTGTTGTGGCATGGTCGCGACGCTCCTGCATGAGATTCCCCTGCAGGGCGGGGACGTGACAGACGGGGTGGTGCGCGTCGGTGACACGGTGCGCAGGCCGGTCGGTCCGGCCACGCCCGCCGTGCACGCCCTGCTCAGCCACCTTGAGGCAGCCGGGTTCGGGGGTGCGCCGCGGGTCCTGGGTACGGACGGTTTAGGCCGCGAGATGCTCACGTACGTCCCGGGGCGGAGCGGGTTGTGCCTGGCGAGTTCGACCGACGGGTTCCTCGTCGAGCTGGCGATGCTGGTCAGGGAGTTCCACGACGCGACCGCGGGGTTCCCGCTGGACGCCGGCGGATGGGAAGGCGGGTCGAACGACGACCGCGCGCCGGAGGTCATCGGCCATTGCGACCTGACGCCGGACAACGTGGTCTTCCACCAGGACGGCGACACCACCGCGACCCCCGTCGCACTGATCGACTTCGACCTCGCCCGGCCCACCACCCGCCTGTTCGACATCGCGACCACCCTGCGCCACTGGGCCCCGATCGCCGACCCCGTCGACCGTCCCCCGCTCCAGCGCAACGTGGACGTAGGAGCCAGGATCCGCCTGTTCTGCGACGCGTACGGTCTCGCGCCCCGCGAACGACGGCGGCTGCTCGAACTGTCCAGGCTGCGCTTCCACCGCTCCTACGACGTCATGCGCACCCGCGCCCAGGCCGGCGGCAACTGGGCCAAGATGTGGGCCGGCGGCGCGGGGCAACGCATCCGCCGGGCCGCGGCCTGGCTGGATGTGCACGAAGATGAGCTTCATGCCCATTTGGTATGACCCGCTAGGTCTCGCGCTCGGTGTCGCACTCGACCAGGTTCTCGGTGATCCGCGCAGCTCAGCCCACCCGGTCGCCCTGTTCGGACGGGCGGCCGCGAAGCTGGAGAAGTCGTCGTACGGCGACACGAGGTGGCGTGGGGTGGTTCATGTCGGGATCTGTGTCGGCGGCGTGACCGCCCTGGGCGTCCTGGCTCAGCGGAGCGGCGGCCGGGCCGTCCGTACGGCGGTGACGGCGTTCGCCACCTGGGCCGTGCTCGGCGGCACGACCCTCGCCCGCGAAGGCGTGCACATGGCCGAGGCCCTGGAGGAGGACGATCTCCAGCGGGCCCGGGCCCGGCTCCCCCACCTGTGCGGCCGCGACCCCTCGCGGCTGGAGGCGTCCGAGCTGGCCAGGGCGACGGTGGAGTCGCTGGCGGAGAACACCTCCGACGCCGTGGTCGCGCCGCTGTTCTGGGGCGCGGTGGCGGGCGTCCCCGGGCTGCTGGCCTACCGGGCGGTCAACACGCTGGACGCCATGATCGGCCACCACTCCCCCCGCTACGAACGGTTCGGCTGGGCCGCGGCCAGGCTCGACGACGTGGCCAACTACGTACCGGCACGCGTGACGGGCCTGCTGACGGCGGCGCTGGCGGCCGACCCCGCCGGGGCGCTGCGGGTGCTGCGGCGGGACGGCCACCGCCACCCCAGCCCGAACGCGGGCAGGTGCGAGGCCGCCTTCGCCGGCGCGCTCGGCGTCACCCTCGGCGGCACGAACGTGTACGGCGGCAGGACGGAACACCGCCCCACGATGGGCGACGGCCCCAAGCCGGACGTCAAGGACATCCGGCGCGCCGCCCGGCTCACCCGCGCGGTCGGACTGGCGGCGGCGGGGCTGGCCGTGCTCACCGCGTGGGGCCTGCGCCACCGCCGTTCCGGAGAACCGCGGTAATCAGCTGAATGGCGGTCAACTCAGTATCCGATTGAGATTGAGCGCGAGCCAGATGACGAAGGCCGCGACCGCGGTGACGGCGACGAGACCTTTCACCGCGTTGTGCGCGGTCTCCCGCCGTACCGTCACCTGCCTCTGTGTCTGCTTCCAGACCTGCCTGAGCATGATCATGCTCTGGAAGCGGCGTCCGAGCGCGAACAGGGCCAGCCCGATGAGGACGAACAAGATGACCCGACCATCGGCAGGTTCCACGACACGGCCCCCTTTTTCGGTCTGAAGAAGGTGTGCCCCCGCACATTTGGTCACTCAGGATACTCGTCTCGCAGCTGTTCGCTGATTAAATTATCGCGTCGAGATCCACCACGATGGGCGCGTGATCCGACGGGCCTTTCCCCTTGCGCGCCTCGCGGTCGACGTACGCCGCGCGCACCCGTTCGGCGACGTCGGCGCTGGCGTACACCAGGTCGATCCGCATGCCTTTGTTCTGGTGGAACATCCCGGCCCGGTAGTCCCAGTACGTGTACGGGTGCGGCCCCTTCATCGGCGTCGGCACCACGTCGCGCAGCCCGAGGTCGCGCAGGTCGGCGAGCGCGCGGCGTTCGGCGGGGGTGACGTGCGTGGAGCCGACGAACAGCGCGGGGTCCCAGACGTCGGCGTCGGTCGGCGCCACGTTGTAGTCGCCGCAGGCCACCAGCGGCGAGCCCGTCTCCTCGGCCAGCGCGTCCCGCAGCGCGGCGAACCACTCCAGCTTGTACGCGTAGTGCGGCGAGTCGACCGCGCGGCCGTTCGGCGCGTAGAGGGACCAGACCCGCAGGCCGCCGCAGGTCGCGCCCAGCGCGCGGGCCTCGGGACGGGCGGCGCCCACCCCGTCGAGCACGGCGAAGCCGGGTTCGCCGGGGAAGCTCCGCGTCACCTCCTCCAGCCCCACCCTGGACAGGACCGCGACGCCGTTCCACCGGCCGTCGCCGTGGGCGGCGGCGGCGTAGCCGAGCTCACCCACCTCCGCCACGGGGAACGACTCCGCGGGACACTTGGTCTCCTGCAGGCAGACGATGTCGGGCTCGGTCGCGGCCAGCCAGTCGAGCAGGCGCGGCAGCCGCGCTTTGACCGAGTTCACGTTCCAGGTCGCCAGGCGCATCCTCCTAGCCTGCCACGGCCGAACCCGTCGTCCGTGGTCAGACCGCCTTCATGAGAGGGGCCGAGATCTCGCGCAGGAAACCGCCTTCGCCCGCGTCGAGGGCGGCCTTGGCCTGGCGCACGGCGTCGAGGACGTTCCCGGCCGCGCTCGGCGAGTCCTCCACCACCATGCGCAGCTCCACCTCCAGCGGGGAGCCGCCGAACCCCTCGCCCTCCAGCCGGATGAACGCGATCTTGCGGTCGTCGAGGAAGGGCAGGTACTGGGCGCCGACGTGGGTGGACGTGCCCGCGCCGGTCGCCTTGGTGGCCCGCTTGCCCGCCATCCTGGCCGGGTCCTGGAGGTTGACGAAGTCCATGTTGCCCCCGGCCAGGAGCTGGTAGCCGTCGTGCAGGCGCACCCCGCTCGCGGTCAGGGCGTCGACCAGCGCCCGGTGCACGACCGTGGCGCCGAAGGAGCTCTTGAGGTCGTCGCCGAGCAGCGGCAGCCCCGTCCCGGCGAAGCGGTCGCGCCACCGCTCGGAGCGGGCGAGCACGGCGGGCATGCAGTTGACGAACGCGCAGCCGGCCTCGATGGCGGCCTCGGCGTACAGCTCGGTGGCGCGCTGGGCGCCGGTGGGCAGGAAGTTCACCACCACCTGGGAGCCGGTCTCGCGCAGGTGGGCGGCCACGTCGGCGACCGTGGCGCCGCCGCTCGGCTCGACCAGCTCGGCCGAGCCCTCGCCCACGCCGTCGGCCAGGATGCCCTCGCGCACCGGCACGTCCAGGTGGGGCACGTCGGCGAAACGGCGTGAGTTGTTCGGCGGCGCCCAGATCGCCTGCGACAGGTCCAGGCCGAGCTTGGCGCGGCCGACGTCGAAGGCGGCGGTGAAGCGCACGTCGGAGACGGCGTACCCGGCGCACACGGGGTTGAGCAGGCCGGAGGCCTCGCCGTCGCGGTAGTACTCGACGCCCTGCACCAGGGACGACACGCAGTTGCCCACGCCGACGAGGGCGACGTTCACGGTTGTCATGCCGGAGTTCATATCAGGCCGGTCCGGCGCGCCACGGCGGCGGCCTCCACGCGGGAGGCGGCGCCGAGCTTGGCCATGATGTTCGACACGTGCACGCCGGAGGTCCTGGCCGAGATGAACAGCCGCTCGGCGATCTGCCTGTTGCTCAGGCCCTCGGCGACCAGGCCGAGCACCTCCAGCTCGCGGGCCGACAGCCCCGGCGTCGCGGACAGGGCCACCCGCGCGGTGGCCGCCACCGCCTCCGCCTGCCGCCGCAGGGGCTCCGCGCCGAGCGCGGCGGCGATGGCCAGGGCCTCGCGCAGCGGCTCGCGGGCCCGCGCCGGGTCCTGCTCGGCCGCTCTGACCAGCGCCTGCCCCAGCCCGTACGGCTGCGCCACGGCCCGCCAGGCGGCCACCGCATCCGCCCACGAGCCGCCGAGCTCGGCCTCGAACGTGGCCCGGTACGCCTTCTGCACCCGCCCGACGGTGGACAGGCCCGGCGGCGCGGCGCGCACCCGTCCGATGCGGGCCGCGAGGGCCAGCAGCGGCCAGGCGTAGCGGCGGCTGCGGGTGAGGTCGTGCTCCGACAGCACGTGGTCGACCAGCCGCCGCGCCCGGTCCAGGTCTCCCCCGGCCTCGGCCAGGCGGCATTCGAGCAGGTCGGGCTCCAGGCAGGAGTCGTAGCCGCGCGAACGCCCGCGCATGAGCGGCCTGGCCTTCGCGAGCAGCGCGTCGGCCGCGGACGCCGAGCCCTCCCACACCGCGATCGTGCCGAGCACCAGCAGGATCCAGGCGCGGTAGATCGGCGGCGGGTCGAGGGCGAGCGCGGGAGCGGCGACCTCGCGGGCCTCCTGCCAGCGGCCCAGCGAGGCGAGCGGTTCGGCCAGGTTGGCGGCCAGGTGCGCGCCGCGCGAGCGGGCCAGGCCCAGCCGGGCCGCCTCGGCGATGCCGCGCCGCGCGACCGCCTCCGCCCTGGCGTGCTCGCCGGCGGCCTCCAGCGCGTCTGCCTCACCGGCGTAGGAGACGAGCAGCGTGTCGTCGTCGGGCGCGCGGACCCTGGCGCGGGCGTACAGGGCGGAGGCGGTGGCGAGGTCGCCGTCGAGGGCGGCGAGCGCGGCCAGCGTGGCCAAGGACCTGGCGTCGCCCAGCTCGTACGCCTCCTCGGCGCGGGCGCGGGCCTCGTCGTCCTCGCCGTGCCAGGCCAGCGCGCAGGCCAGGGCGCCGAGCAGCCTGGACTCGCGGGGGGCCAGCCGTACGGCCTCGCGCAGGTCGTCCAGGCCCTCCTCGCCGTGCAGGTCGCGGATGGCGACGCGCAGCTCCAGCAGGTGGGCCGCACGCAGCGGGTCGCCGACCTCGGCGAGCGCCCTGGTGGCCAGGTCCTCGGCGCGGTGGGCGTCACCGGCGCGCAGGGCGTCCCTGGCGGCGTTCTCGAGCACTTCGGCCCGGTCCTGGCCGTCGGCGTACGCCCACAGCTCCAGCACCAGGTCCCATCTGCGGGCCCGCCAGGCCGCCTCGAAGGCGCGCGGGCCGTCCCCGGCGGCGTGCCAGTGGTCGGCGGCCAGCTCGGGCTGGGCGGGGGCGCAGCGGGCGTGCAGGCGGCGGCGTTCGCCGGGGAGCAGGTCGTCGTAGACGGCCTCGCGGATGAGCGCGTGCCGGAAGACGTAGGCGTCGCCGTCCACGAGCAGCAGCCGCGCCCGTACGACCGGCCGCAGCGCCTCGTCGAGCGCCAGGTCGTCGAGCCCGGCGACCTGGCGCAGCACCTCGTGGGGCGTCCTGCGACCGGCCACGGCGGCGATCCGCAGCACGTCGAGCCCGGGGCCCGGCAGCTTCTCGGCCCCGGCGAGCAGCAGCTCGCGCAGCGAGGCCGGGGTCGTGTCGCCCGCCTCGGCCAGCGCCTCGGCGAACAGCGGGTTGCCCTCGCTGCGCGCCACGATCGCGTCCACGTCGTCGCGCCCGAGCAGCCGGGCCACCTCGTCGCGGCCGAACGGCGGCACCCTGACCACCTCGGCGCCGGGCAGCCGCAGCGGCTCGCGCGAGGTCACGACGACCATCACGCCGGGCCGCGTCAGGTTGCGCAGCAGGTACGCCAGCAGGTCGCGGCCCGCCTGGTCGGCCCAGTGCAGGTCCTCCAGCAGGATCACCAGGGGACGGCGCTCGGCGGCCCGCTCGACCAGCAGGAGCACCTCCTCGAACAGCCGGGCCCGGCCCAGGTCTGGCGTGTCGTCCAGCTCCCCCAGCTCGGGCAGCAGGCACGCCAGCCCCTTGCGCCCGCCGCCCGGCACGAGCCCGGCGCCGTACTCCCTGACCAGGCGGCGCAGCACGGGCACGAACGGCGCGTACGCCGGCCCGCCCGGATCGGCCCCGCCCTCGGCCACCAGCGCGTCCACCCCGCCGGCGAACTCCGCCACCAGCCTGGACTTGCCGATGCCCGCCTCGCCCACGACCAGCACCGCACTCGGGGTACGGGCCCATGCGGCGGCCAGCCGGCCCAGCTCGGCCTCACGTCCCACGAACACACCCCTCATTATGAAGAGGCGGCTACGCATCATGCCCGATCCCGTCCGGGACGGGATTCGTCATCGTCGAAGGCATGATGACGCGTTCGTTGGGCCTGATGATGGCCGCCTCGGTGACCGGGATGCTCGGTTTCTTCCTGTTGTTCTCCACCGTCCCCCTGTACGCGGCGACCGGCGGCTCCGGCGCGACCGGCGCGGGCCTGGCCACCGGCGCGATGATGGCGTCCACGGTCCTGGCCGAGCTGGCCGTCCCCTGGCTGCTGTCCCGGCACGGCTACCGCGCCGCGATGGCGCTCGGCCTGCTGCTGCTCGGCCTGCCCGCCCTGCTGCTCCCGCTGTCGGCGGAGCTGCCCGTGGTGCTGGCCGTGTCCCTGCTGCGCGGCGCGGGCCTCGGCGTGCTCGTGGTCACCGGCACCGCGCTCACCGCCGACCTGGTGCCCGCCGAGCGCCGCGGCGAAGGGCTGGGCCTGTACGGCCTGGCCGTCGGCGTGCCCTCGGTCGCCGGCCTGCCGCTGGGCCTGTGGGCGGCCGACGTGCTCGGGTTCGCGCCCGTCCTGGTGGTCGCCGGGCTGCTGCCCCTGGCCGGGCTCGTGGCGGTGACCGGCCTGCCCGCCGCCAGGCCCGTCACGGCCGGCGGGGGCGGGCGCACGGGCGGCGGCCTGGCCGCGCCGATGCTGGTCTTCGCCTCGGTCACGGTCTCCGTCGGCGTGCTGGTGACGTTCCTGCCGCTGGCCGGCACGCCCGCACTGGCCTCGGCGGCCATGCTCGCCCAGTCGCTCGCCACGCCGACGGCCCGCTGGTGGGCGGGCCGGTTCGGTGACCGCCGCGGCCCGGCCACGCTGCTCGTGCCCGGCCTGCTCGCCGCCGCCGCGGGCACCGCGCTGCAGGCGTGGACGGACGCGCCGGTGCCGGTCGTGGCCGGGATGGCGCTGTTCGGCGCGGGGTTCGGGGTGCTGCAGAACGCGACGCTGACCCTGATGCTCCAGCGCGGCGAGCCGGCCCGGGTCAGCGCCCTGTGGAACCTGGCCTACGACGCGGGGATGGGCGTGGGCGCGACGGGGTTCGGGCTGGTGCTCGGGCACACCGGCTACCGGCTGGGGTTCGTGCTGGTGGCCGCGCTGATCGCGGTGACGATCCCGCTGGCCAGGGTCAGGCCCGCGTACGCGCCACTCCCACAGTGATCTCGTGGCCGAGGCGGCGGCCGGTCAGCAGCTCCAGGTCGTCGCCGCTCCAGAACCTGCCGGGGTCGTACCAGTTGGGACGGCGTCCGCCGGGCAGCAGGCCCATCTCCTCGTAGGTGACGGCCACGACCTCCGCGCAGTACGCGCTCTCCAGCGTCCGGTCGTCCCTGGCGCGGCGCGGGATCCGGCCCCTGGCCCAGCGGGCGGCCAGCCGGGCCGTGGACGGGAACGGCGTGCCGTCGAGCCGGGCGACCGTGCGCAGCGCGGCGTCCTCCATCTCGGGGGTGGCCTGCGGTTCGAGCTGGCGCAGCCAGGGACGCTGGCCGTAGCGGTCGGCCCAGACGGTGACCGCGTCGCGCAGATCGTGCAGCTGGACGCCCCGGTGATGGGTGCCGTCCCACAGGTCGAGCAGCGACTTGCCCAGCTCGGCGTGCCACATCATGGGCGGCAGGTCCTCGATCACGATCGCCATGCCCACGTGGTTGACCGGGCTGTTGGTCATCGTCTGGATGGCCCGGTCGGGCACGGACCTCCCGCGGAAGATCCACAGATCGCCGGTTCTGGTCACCTTCACGGCCTCGTCGAGAGTCAGCACATCGCTAGCCTAGGCACATGCGCTGGTGGAAGATGCTCGGTCTGGCGGGAATCGCGGGAGTCGCGGCGACGGGGGTGGTGATCGCGCGCGCCGAGCGCCGGCGGCGGGCGTACACGCCCGAGGAGATCAGGACGCGGCTGCGTGAGCGTGTCGAGGCGTCCTCGGCGGAGGCGGTTCAGCCGGAGGGGCGCAGCTCGTAGGCGAAGACCACGTCGGGGTAGGCCGGGTTGTCGTCGTAGCCCTGGACGCCGCCCAGGTAGGCCCGCTGGTACCTCACCACCCAGGGCAGCGCCGCGGCGGCCCGCACGTCGAGCACGCGTCCGGTGGCCTGCCCGTAGGCCGCCTGCGCCGCCTCCTTGTCGGTCACGCTCAGCTCGGGCAGTCCTTCGAGCAGCTCGTCCAGGGTCCTGTCGCGCAGGTAGGCCAGGTTGAACACGGGCGGGTCGGCGCTGTGGAAGACGTTGCCGAACCACGAGTAGCCGTCGGCGTAGTCGGGCCACCAGTAGGTGACGAAGATGTCCTGGCCGCCTTTCCTGCCCTGCTGCCACTGGGCGTTCCAGGACATGGCGCGGACGTCGAGCGTGACGTTCAGCGGCTTCAGCTCGGCCGCCAGCCTGGTGGCCAGCAGCCGCTGGTCGTGGTCGCCCTGCGCGTAGGTCAGCCTCAGTTTCAGCGGCCGGCCCGCGGGCCCGTACCCGGCGCGGCCCAGCAGCCGCGCCGCGCCCGCCAGGTCCTGCCGGGGTTCGCGGCCCGCGACGTGGCCGGTCAGCCCCTCGGGGACGACGCCGCTGGCCGGCACGACCGCTCCCCTGAGCGCCCGGACCAGGCCGCGGTAGTCGACGGCCTTCTGCACCGCGCGGCGCACCCGCACGTCCTTCATGGCACCGCTCGCGGTGTTGAACAGCAGCAGAGCCGTCTGGTACGAGTCCCGCTCGCTGGTGCGCACCCCCGGCGTGATGGCGGCCCTGGCGAACAGCCGGGGGCTGAGCCGGTCCACGAAGCTCACCTCGCCGCGCGCCAGCATCCGCCACGCGCGGTCGGTGTCGGGCACGACGCGGTACTTGACCACGCTGTAGTGCGGCTTGTCCCATCCGCCCCAGTACTGGAGGTACGCCTTGAGCGTGAGCTCCTCCTCCTGGCCCGGACGCCAGGCCGCCACCGTGTACGGCCCCGACCCCGCGTCCCGGCCCGCGCCGAGCCATGAGCGCAGGTCGGGCGCCGCCTGCGTGTCGTAGATGTAGGCCGCGTACCCGGAGGAGGCCACCAGGTCCAGCGGTACGGCGTACTTCAGGGCGAAGGTGACCGTGTTCGGATCCTCGGCCTTGATGGAGGAGACGGCGTCCCAGATGTAGGACGCGCCCGTGCCGGTCTTCATCGTGCGCTCGATCGACGCCTTGACCGCCGCGGCGTCCACCGGCCTGCCGGTGTGGAAGGTCGCGCCCTGGCGCAGCGTGAACGTCCAGGTGCGGCCGTCGGGCGTCGAGCGCCAGGAGGTGGCCAGGCGGGGGGCCGACTTCTTGGTGAAGGGGTTCCAGAGGGTCAGGGTCTCGTAGACGTTCTGGAAGGCGATGAGCTCGTTGGAGTGGGAGGTCGCCGGGTCCCAGTCGGAGATGACGTCCAGGTTCTGCGCGTACACGAAGACCGACTCGGCGGCGGGGGGCCGGGCGACCTCCGTAGGGCCCGAACAGGCCGACAGGAGCGCCAGCGCGGCGGCCGCTGCGAGACGACGGCGCAACGCATCTCCCTCTGTAACCGATTTGGGGGAAACCTACTGCAAGATCACGGACACATGTCCAAAAGTCCCGAAAAATTGGGCAATTGGGTGATCGAATTGCTATCCTCTGGGCTTGTCCCGTCCGGGGTTGCCAGCAGGGGACCGACCGGAGTGAGGTGCCATGGGTCGTAGCCGGACGATCCGCATGAAGATCATCGGACTACTACTCGTGCCTCTGACCTCCATGGTCGTGCTGTGGGGCGTGATCACCGCCGTCACCGCCGGCGAGAGCCTGGAGCTGCGTCAGTACAAGACACTCTGGACGAACCTCCGCCATCCGGCGTACAAGTTGATCAGCGAGCTCCAGCACGAGCGTCTCTCCTCGGCCAGGCTGCTGCGCCGGGCCGCCTCCCAGAAGGACGTGGCCGACCAGCGCACCCGCACCGACGCCGCCAGGGACGCGTTCAAAAAGCTCTCCAGCAACTCCAAGGACCGATCGGAAGAGATCCGTGCGCAGGTGGACGCGGTGTACACGCAGCTCGGCAGGCTCGACGCGATCCGGGGTGAGATCGACGACGGCCTTTCCGACCGTCTGCTCGCCTCCGAGGCGTACAACACCGTGATCGACTCCCTCTACGGCCTGCACCGGCGTGTCGCGCTCATCGACGACATCCCGATCTACGAGCAGTCCCGCGTGATCATCGAGCTGGGATACGCCAAGGAGCTGCTGACCAGGGAGCAGGCCATCGCCCTGGGGCCCGTCACGCCGTCCGAACGCCGGCAGTTCACCCAGATCGTCGGCAACCGGCGCTTCCTGATCGACCAGGGGCTCGGCGAGCTGGACCCGAGCCTGCGCGACACCCAGGTCTCCCTCGTCACCTCCCCCGCCTACCAGCGCATGCGGCTGATGGAGGACCGGATCATCGCCGGCGCCATGCCGCCGCGCGGCTGGCTGAGCACGACCGAGTCGATCTCCAAGACGTACGGGGAGTCGCTCATGCGGGCCAGCACGCTGCTCAACTCGCGCGCCGACCCGGTGGCCGACCAGGTGCTGTCGCGGGCGTTCATCCTGGCCGGCACGTGTTTCCTGCTGGTCATCGTGTCGATCGTGTTCTCGCTGCGGATGGGCAACCGGCTGTCGAAGGAGCTGGGCGCGCTCAGGCTCGCCGCGCTGGAGGTGGCCCAGGAGCGGCTGCCGCACGTGGTGGCCAAGTTGCGCAAGGGCGAGCGGGTCGAGATGCCGGAGTTGTCGGTGGCGACCAGCACGGTCGAGATCGGCGACGTCGGCCAGGCCTTCTCCACCGTCCAGCAGACCGCCGTCGAGGCCGCGATCGGCCAGGCGCAGCTCAGCGAGGGCGTCGGGCACGTCTTCCGCAACCTCGCCAGGCGTTCCCAGGCCCTGCTGCACCGCCAGCGCATCCAGCTGGAGGACATGCAGCACCGCGCCACCGACCCCGAGGCCCTGGACGACCTGTTCCGCCTCGACCACCTGACCACCCGCATGCGCCGCCACGCCGAGGGCCTGATCATCCTGTCGGGCGCCACCCCGGGCCGCGGCTGGAGCAAGCCGGTGCCGCTGCTGGACGTGGCCCGCGGCGCGACGGCCGAGGTGGAGGACTACCGCCGGGTCACCGTCGAGCCGATGTCCGGCCAGCGCCTGGCCGGGCCGGTGGTCGGCGACGTGATCCACCTGGTCGCCGAGCTCATCGAGAACGCGACCGTCTACTCGCCCCCGCACACGCAGGTCATCGTGCGCGGCGAGGAGACGGCCCGCGGCTTCGCCTTCGAGGTCGAGGACCGCGGGCTGGGACTGAGCACCCAGGAGCTGGCCGAACTCAACGAGCGGCTGGCCAGCCCACCCGAGTTCGACCTGGCCGACAGCGACAAGCTGGGGCTTTTCGTCGTCTCCCGCCTGGCCGCCAGGCATGACATCCGCGTGACGCTACGCGGTTCACCATATGGAGGGACCACCGCGATCGTGTTGATCCCGGCTGAGCACGTCGCCGATCCGGAACCGGAGGCCGACGTGAAGGAGCCCGCCCGTCCTGTGATGCGGGTGGTGCCAAGTGAGTGACGAGCGCTGGCTGGACGAGGACGCCGGTCCGATCGTCCCGGCCTACCTGCTGACCAGGGGCCGTACGGTGCCCGCGAGCGAGGCCATCGACCTCATCGCGGTCATCGTCACCGCCGGCGGGCTGACGCCCCCGGTGGGCCTCGGGCCCGAGCACCTGATCATCATGCAGAAGTGCACCAAACCCACCCGGCTGGTGGACGTGGCCGCCGAGCTGAACCTGCCCATCGGCGTGGTCAGGGTGCTGGTCGGCGACCTGCACGCGCGGCAGCTCGTCCAGGTCGAGCTGCCGCCGCCCGCGCCGGACGCCAAGGTGCTGCTGGAAGTGATCAGTGGGCTGAAGGCGCTGTGACGGCCCGGCTGTTCAGCCTTCCGTAGACCGCGGCGAACACCGCCGCGACCAGCCCGGCCGCCGCGGCGGTGCCGAACACCCACTGGAAGCCCAGGACGCCGGGCCGCGCGGCCAGGATCGCGGCGATGGCCGCGCCCGCCACGCTGCCGCCGACGATGCGCACCAGCGCGTTCACGCCGGCGGCCAGCGCGGTCCTGGACGGCTCGACGTGCTCGACGGCCATCGTGCCCAGCGCCGCGTAACCGATGCCGAGGCCGACGCCCATGAGGGAGGAGGCCACGTACAGGGTGGCCGGGCTGCCGTGCTCGAACGCCAGCCACGCCCCCGCGAGCCCGGTCACCCCCGCGCCCGCCGCCACCATGAACGAGGCGGCGAACCGGCGCATGATCCGCCCCGCGAACAGCGAGATGACCAGCATGAACAGGGTGCTCGGCAGCAGGAAGAGCCCGACCTGCAAGGTGGAGGCGCCGAAGCCGTAGCCGGTCGCCTTCGGCACCTGGGCGAACTGCGACATGCCGGTCAGCATCGTGAAGAAGGAGAACCCGAGCAGCATCGAGGAGACCGTCGCGCCGATCGTGCCCCTTTGCACCAGCATCGACATCTCGACCAGCGGCTCGGCCACCCTGCGCTCGACCAGCACCCACACCACGGCCAGCACGGCGGCCGCGGCGAACAGGCCGAGCACGCCGGGCGACGTCCAGCCCCACGAGCCGCCCTCGCTGATCGCCAGCAGCAGCGCGACCAGCCAGGCGGTCAGCAGCGCGGCCCCGGCGAGATCGGGACGGCCCTTGCCGGCCGGCGCCACGTCCCGCACGAGGAAGGCCAGAATCACGACGGCCACCAGGGAGATCCCGCCGGTGATCCAGAACACCAGGTGGTAGTCGCCGGCGGCCAGCCCGGCCAGGATCATGCCGCCGCCGCTGCCGAACCCCATCGTCGCGCTCAGCACCCCGATGCCGGTCGCGAGCTGCTGCCTGGGAAGCAGGTCGCGGACCACCCCGATCGACAGCGGCACCAGCGCGGACACCGCTCCCTGGAGGATCCGGGCGGCGATCAGCCAGGGCAGCGACGTGGCCAGCGCCGCCATGACCGAACCCACCACCAGGAGGGACAGGGCGCCCAGGATCATCGGGCGCCGGCCGTACATGTCGCCGAAGCGCGACAGCAGCGGCGTGGACACCGCGGCGACCAGCAGGCTGATGGTGAGCGTCCAGCTCACGGCCGAGAGCGAGGCGTGCAGCTCGCGCTGCAGCACGGGAAGCAACGGGACCACCGCGGTGTTCTGGAGAGCGGCTATGGAGGCCGCGAACGCCAGTGAGACCACGGTGGGCCAGGGGTTGCGCGTCGACGTCCCACGCGTCCCGGATGCGACGGCTGTCGCCATGTCGGCTCCTTTAGATAACTTAGGTAAGTAACCGAGCAACGATGATACATACGTAAGTTAGGTAAGCAAACAGATGGGCGAAGATCTCAACAAGACGGTGGCGGCCTTCCGCCGGATGGTCATCACGCTCAACCGCGCCAAGGCCCACGAGTGGCTCACCGAGGCGGCCGGCATCCGGCTCGACCGGCCCGACGTGCAGATCATCGTCCACCTGCTGGACGCGGGCGAGCCGCGCAGGATCGGCGTGATCGCCGAAGGGCTGCAGGTGGAGAGCCCGCACGTGACCAGGCACGTCGCGGCTCTGGAGCAGCGCGGGCTGGTCGAGCGCGTACGCGACCCCGACGACCGGCGGGCCTGGCGCATCGCGCTCACCGAGGAGGGGGCCGAGGTGGCCGGCAGGTGCCGCCGGGTCACCACCGGGTGGTTCGAGGAGGCGCTGACCGACTGGCCGGAGTCGGAGCGGGCCGAGCTGTCCAGGCTGATGACGAAGTTGTCGGACGACCTCTGCGAGCGCATGCGCGCCCGGTACACCTGAGAAAACGCGTTGCGGGGCCGGCGGCGCGGGCGGCATGCTCCTGCCATGGTCATCCGGCGAATGCGCGCACCGAACCCGTCCGGGGGTTCCCGCCTTTGAGATCGGCGGCCCCCGGCTCGTTCCAGGCGGGTGGGGGCGCTGGTGTGCCCGGCGGTTTCATAAGCCGCTCCAGGCGGGTTCGATCCCCGCACCCGCCACCGCGTTGCTGATAGAGATGGGCTCATGCGGATTTCGGTGGCTGCCGACAGCGACGACGGAGTGGCCGGGCGCGTGGTGTCCGAGCTGCGCGGGCGGGGTCACGAGGTGCTGACCCACGGCGCCCTCCACGACGGCGAACGCGACGACTGGGCGTGGGCCTGCGAGCTGGCGGCCAGAGACGTCGCCGAGGGCCGCGCCGACCAGGCGGTGGTCTGCTGCTGGACGGGCACGGGCGCCTCGATCGCGGCCAACAAGGTGCCCGGCGTGCGGGCCGCGCTCTGCGTCGACGCCTACACCGCCGGCGGGGCCCGCAAGTGGAACGACGCCAACGTGCTGGCCCTCAGCCTCCGCCTGACCTCCGACGTCGTGCTCGGCGAGATCCTCGACGCCTGGTTCGCCGGACGGCCCAGCACCGAACCGGCCGACGTGGCCAACGTGGCGCACGTCGCGGAGATCTAGGCTCTGCGGCATGGACAACTTACGGTGCACGCATTGCGGCGCGGAAGGACTCGAACCCGGGTTCGTCGCGGACCAGGGCGAGCACTCCCGGGGGTACGCCCGTTGGGTCGAAGGGGCGCTGGCGCGCGGGATCTTCGGCGGCGCCCGGCTGATGGGCCGTCCCAAGTGGGAGATCGACGCCTACCGCTGCCGTTCCTGTCACCACCTCGAACTCTTCGCCACCCGCCCCGACTAGCCACGCCCGCCGTCCGCGGCGACTCACAACCCTCACACCCGGGGGCACGGAAATCGTCGGTGCCGCCCTTTAGGGTGCTGGGCATGACCGACGTGCTGATCCGCGGCGGGCGGCCCCGGGGGCTCGCGTTCCCCGCCGGCCCGCTCGTCCGCGACGGCCGCGTCCACCGGGTGGGCGCGTCCCTCGACGCGCCCGGAGCCCTCGTCCTCGACGTCTCCGGCCGGCTCCTCCTGCCCGGTCTCGTCGACGCCCCCTGCCACCTCGACAAGACGCTCCACGGCGGCCCCTGGGTCCCCCGCTCCCCCGTCGACGTGCAGCAGGTCGCCTTCCCGCGACACGGCGTGCTCGCCAACCCCGGCACGCCCTCGGGCTGCCCGGCTACGGCCTGGCTCCGGGCGACCGGGCCGACCTCCTCGTGGTGCCCGCGAGCGGCCCCGGAGAGGCCGTGGTCGTTCACCCTCGGCGCACTCTGGTCATGAAGGACGGCGTAGTCCTGCACAATTGACCGGCGGGACCATCGAAAGGCAGGCAAGTGCTCTCTATTCACCAGCGGATCGCGGCAGAGCTCGACGTGCGCGACGGGCAGGTGCAGGCGGCGGTCGATCTGCTCGACGGCGGCGCCACCGTGCCGTTCATCGCGCGCTACCGCAAGGAGGTCACCGGCGCCCTCGACGACGCGCAGCTCCGCACGCTCGAAGAACGGCTGCGCTACCTTCGCGAGCTCGACGAGCGCAGGGCGGCGATCCTGGAGTCGATCGAATCCCAGGGCAAGCTCGACGACGAGCTGCGCGCGCAGATCATGGCGGCCGAGACCAAGGCCAGGCTCGAAGACATCTACCTGCCCTACAAGCCCAAGCGGCGCACCAAGGCGCAGATCGCCCGCGAGCTGGGCCTTGAGCCGCTGGCCGAGAAGCTGCTCGGCGACCCGACGCTCCACCCGGCCACGGTCGCCGCGGAGTTCGTCACCGAGGGCGTGGCCGACGCCGGCGCGGCCCTCGAAGGGGCCAGGGCGATCCTGATCGAGCGGTTCGCCGAGGAGGCCGACCTCATCGGCGACCTGCGCGAACGGCTGTGGAGCCGCGGCCGGCTGGTGTCGAAGGTGCGCGAGGGCAAGCAGGAGGCGGGGGCGAAGTTCTCCGACTACTTCGAGTTCACCGAGCCCTTCACCAAGCTGCCCTCCCACCGCATCCTGGCGATGTTCAGGGGCGAGAAGGAGGAGGTCCTCAACGTCGCGCTGGAGCCCGACGAGACCGCCGACTACGAGCTGCGCATCGGCGCCCGGTTCGGCATCTCCGACAAGGGGCGTCCGGCCGACTCGTGGCTGGCCGAGACCGTGCGGTGGGCCTGGCGCACCCGCATCCTCGTGCATCTCGGCATCGACCTGCGGATGCGCCTGTGGCAGGCGGCCGAGGACGAAGCGGTGCGGGTGTTCGCCGCCAACCTGCGTGACCTGCTGCTCGCCGCCCCGGCCGGCACCCGCGCGACCATGGGCCTCGACCCCGGCCTGCGCACCGGCGTGAAGGTGGCCGTGGTCGACGCCACGGGCAAGGTCGTCGAGACCGCCACCATCTACCCCCACGAGCCCAAGCGCCAGTGGGACCAGTCGCTGGCCGTGCTCGGCGCGCTGGCCCAGAAGCACGGCGTCGAGCTGATCGCCATCGGCAACGGCACCGCCTCGCGCGAGACCGACAAGCTGGCCGGCGACCTGGTCAAGCTCATGCCGTCGATCACCAAGATCGTGGTGTCGGAGGCGGGCGCCTCGGTCTACTCGGCCTCGGCCTTCGCCTCTCAGGAGCTGCCCGACCTCGACGTGTCGCTGCGCGGCGCGGTCTCCATCGCGCGCCGGCTCCAGGACCCGCTGGCCGAGCTGGTCAAGATCGACCCCAAGTCGATCGGCGTCGGCCAATACCAGCACGACCTGGCCGAGTCCAAGCTGTCCCGCTCGCTCGACGCCGTCGTCGAAGACTGCGTCAACGCGGTCGGGGTCGACGTCAACACGGCGTCCGCGCCCCTGCTCACGCGGGTGTCGGGCATCGGCGCGACGCTGGCCGAGGGCATCGTGCGCCACCGCGACGCCAACGGGCCCTTCCGCACCCGCACGGCGTTGAAGGACGTCTCGCGGCTCGGGCCCAAGGCGTTCGAGCAGTGCGCGGGCTTCCTGCGCATCCCGGGCGGCGACGACCCGCTCGACGCCTCCAGCGTGCACCCGGAGGCGTACCCGGTGGTCCGGCGCATCCTCGGCTCGGTCCAGACCGACCTCAAGTCGCTGATCGGCAACACCGCGGCGCTGCACACGATCCGGCCTCAGGACTTCACCGACGACACCTTCGGCCTGCCGACCGTCACCGACATCCTGCGCGAGCTGGAGAAGCCGGGTCGCGACCCGCGTCCGGCGTTCAAGACGGCCGCCTTCAAGGAGGGCGTGGAGAAGATCTCCGACCTGGTGGCGGGGATGATCCTGGAGGGCGTGGTCACCAACGTGGCCGCCTTCGGCGCGTTCGTCGACATCGGCGTCCACCAGGACGGGCTGGTCCACGTGTCGGCCCTGTCCCGCACCTTCGTCAAGGACCCGCGCGACGTGGTCAAGCCGGGCGACATCGTCCGCGTCAAGGTCCTCGACGTCGACATCCCGCGCAAGCGCATCTCGCTGACCCTCCGCCTGGAGGACGAGGTCACCCAGCCGTCCGCAGACGGCCGCCCGCCCCGCAAGTCCGGCACCCGCCCGGACGGCCCCCGCAACGAACCCCGCCGCGACGGCGGCGCTCGTGACGGCTCCGGTCGTGACGGCTCCGGTCGTGACGGCACGGCCGCCCGCGGCGAAGGCGGCCGCGACGGTGGCCGTGGTGACGGCGCTCGCGGCGGTGGCGGTCGTGACGGAGGCCGCGGTCAGGGTGGTCGTGGCGACGGTGGCCGTGGCCAGGGCCGCGGCGACGGTCAGCGCGGCGGCCAGCGCCGCCAGGATCGTCCGGCTCCCATGGGCGCGATGGCGGAAGCCCTCCGCAAGGCGGGCCTGGGCGGCGACAACCGCTGATCCAGCCACTGGACGGTGGGCCGGTCAACCATTCCCGGCCCACCGTCCAGACCGCCTGACCCACCACCCCGCGACCCCGACCACAGCACCCCACCCACCACCCCACCACTTCACCACCCGCCAAGCCGACCACAGCACCACTCCACCAGCGGACACCAGCCGGCCGGGGCACGTCCGAGCGGAGGTGAGGTGGGCGCGCTGGGCTGCCCAGCGCGTCCAGGCGGGGGTGGGTGGCAGGGCCGGGTGGGCGGTGGGTGGGCGATACGGTCGGAGGGTGAGCACAACTGCGTTTTCCGCGGCCGTCAGCCAAGCCCGCGACCTGCTTCGCTGGCGCTCGCCGCTGCGGACCGAGCTCTGGGCGGCCCGGCTCACCGCCGGTCTGGAGCCCGATGAGGTGGAGCCGTTCCTGCTCGAGCTGGCCGAGGACGGGAGCGCGGAGTCGCGCCTCACCCTCGCCGCCCTGGCCGCGGTCGACAGGCCCGGTTGGACGGGGACAGACCCCCTTCCGGACGCCGATGACGAGCCGGGCGACACGACGGTCGATCAGCACGGGACGGGCGAAGATCGGGAGGGCTCGGGCTCAGGCGCTCCCGGCACGCAGGACCAGGACCGGGCTGCTCTCGCGGCGTCCGAGGGCCGGCAGCCGGCGGCGGAGGGACCGCTGCGGATTCTGGGGGTGGAGATTCCCGGGACGACGGACGCGGATCTCGGGCTCCCCGGCTGGGTACGTCGCATGGGCCAGGTGACTTGCGAAGGAGCCTGGGACGGCAAGGCCGACCCGTACGGCGAGCAGACCTTGGCCGTCCTGTCCTTCAGGTACGAGAACGGCAAGGAGCCGCACATCCTCGTCGTCGGCATCGACCAGCCCAACGGCGGCCTCGCCGTGGACGCCGTGGTCGAGGAGGTCAAGTTCCTCGACGACCTGGGCCTGGGCCCGGCCGAGCCCGGGGTGGTGGCCGGGCGGGTGCTGGACGCGTTCGAGCTGGGCGACCGGATCATGGGGGCTCAGGTGGCCGACACGCTGGCCGCCGTCCGTCCGCTGGCGATCGCGCGGGCTCTCGCCGTGCCGGGGCTCGTACGGCAGGCGCCCGACGGGACGATGACCGGCTTCCACGACCTGCCCGACGTGCCGGGGGCGCGGGAGGCGTTCGAGAAGTTGGTGGAGTTCGTGGGTGAGCGTCCGTTGTGGTGGAGTCCGGCGCGGGTGAGCCAGTTCCTGACGTCGTGGCTGCCGCGGGAGGCCATCCTGTCGGACACGGCGGTGGCCGCGATGCCGGAGGTGGTGCGGGCGTGGAGCCGCTTCAACGGCGACCATCCCGCCGTACTGCACCAGATCGACGTGGATGCGCCGCGCCTGCCCGCCCTGATGGCCGACGAGTCCCTGGCGGGGCTCGGCAAACGTATCGCCCGCCGGCACCTGTGACGCGGCTCGCCCCATGCGGGCCGGCAACGCCCCCCGACCGCGGCGAGCCCGGCCGTCGGCTGGGCCACTGACGGCGGCGACCTGGTGATGGCCTCCCACCTGGGTGAGGCCCGGCCGCCGCGAACAGCCGGCGGACGGCTGCGCGGCTGCAGGGAAGGCCGTGGACGGCGGCCGTCGGTCAGGCATGACGGGCGGTTGTGCCCTGAGGGAAGGGTGCGAGGCCGGGCGTTGGTGCGGATGTGTGACGGGGGTTGGGCCTTCGAGGGGGGCGGGCGTCGGGGATGTGGGTGGATCGGGACGCGGGTTGGGGCGGCTATGCTGCGCAGTGACGTTTAGCGGTGCCCCACTTGGGCGTTTCGAGGGAGACTTGCGCGATGTACAAGGAGTTCGCTGTCGAGGCCGTCATGTGGCTTGTCCCGGTTGCGGTGCTGATCGGGGTCGCGCTCCTCGTCACCTCCTGACCCAAGACCCGAGGAGAAACGAGGGCCGAGCACCAGCCGGCCCCCGTTCGCCGTCCGGGCCCGGCGGTGAGGCTCGAGGCGGGCCCGCGATCTCGCTCTGCGCCTTCAGCCCGCTGAGGCCGTACCGGAGCTTGATGACGGACGCCTCGCGCGGCGGCAGCGACGTGACCACCCGCTGGACGTCGGCGCTCATGGTCCGGTGCTCGGCCACGTGGACGGGCAGGCGTACGGTGCGACTCTTGTCGTGGATGCCGCCTTCGATGGCCTGGCGGATCCACCACATCCCGTACGTCGAGAACGTGTACCCGCGGGTGTGGTCGACCTCGTCCGCGGCGGAGAGCAGGGGGTTCGTTCCGATCTGCTTCAGGTGGATGCCGAGCAGATAGGGCTCTGCGGCCGACACGTACCGGCACTACCCGGTGAACGGCGGCGAGTTCCCGGCTTCGTTGAGTTCGGCGATCGCCAGCTCGGCTGTGCTGCGGATGTCGAAGAACTTGTCCAGCGCCGTGATCGCGAACAGATGCTTGCACCGGCCGTTCAGACCGGACAGCAGCAACTTGCCGCCGGAGGCGGTGACGGCCTTGTGCAGATAGACCAGAACGGACAGGCCGGAGGAGTCACAGACGCTGACGGCCTGCATGTCGATGACGAGGAGCGGCGGCTGGGTGAGGTCGAGCGCCTTGGTGACACGGTCGCGCACCTCGGCCGCGGACCCGAAGTCGAAATCCCCTGTCAGCCGCGCGATGACGCAGGGTCCCTGGAGTCCGAGGCTGATCGACAAGGCCTGCTCCGAAGTCACCCAGCTCCACCTACCCGCGTTGCTTTCCCGCTTGTCGTCACTTCTCGACCACTTTACGAGAAGTAGCGTCTCGGGTTGAACACCAGCATCTGCTCAATCTGGTCATCGGTGACACCAGAGCCGAGCAGTGCGGCCAAAACGTCGTCGTGAATGTGATCGTAGCGCCAGTTCGGCGCGAGCGTGCTTCTGGCCTCGTCCCATGCGCCGCCGAAGTAGTCCATGAAGCAGGCGGTGTCGTGGCTGAGGACCATGCGGTCGGCGTATCCGCGCCGGCACAGGGCCGCGACCGTGGCCACGCGCTGCTCGGTCGGGTTGTAGGCGTCGAGACCGAACCGGTCCATCCCCAGCGTCGCGCCGGTGTCGGCCAGGCGCATCAGGTAGTCGAGGTCGTTGCTGTCGCCCGCGTGCCCGATGACCACCTTCTGCAGGTTCACCCCTTCCTTGGCGAACAGGTCGAGCGCGAGCAGTCCGCTCTGGGTGAAGGCGTTCGTGTGTACGGTGATCGGCGCCCCGGTCCGTACGTGGGCCCGCGCGACGGCCCGGCAGATGCGCTCGACGCCGGGCGTCAGGCCCTTGTGCTCGACCACGCACTTGAGCAGTGCCGCCTTGACCCCGGTGTCGGCGATGCCCTCGGTGAGGTCCCGGACGAAGTCGTCGATCATCGGGTCCGGGACGTCGAGGAACAGGCCGGGGCCGCGGTGCTCGTACTGGTGGGGCAGTTCCTCGAAGGCGTAGAGCCCGGTGGCGACGACGATGTTGAGTCCGGGCACCCCGGCGGCCACGCGCTGGATGCGCGGGATGTGGCGGCCCAGGCCCCACACCGTCGGGTCGACGATCGTCCGCACGCCCTTGGCCGCCACCGCGTTGAGCTTGGTGATCGCGTCGGCGACCCGGAACTCCTCGTCCCACCAGGCGCCTTTGCCGTAATTGTCCACGTGCTCGGCGGCCACGACGAAGACGTGCTCGTGCATCAACGTCTGGCCGAGCTCCTCGACGTCGATCGGACCGCGGACGGTCTCGACGGTGGGCATGGGACCACCATACCAACTGGTCAGTGAGTGCGCCCAACGTAGGCCGCCCCTACGGCACCGTCAACCATCCCCGGCTCAGCACGTCCGCGCCGGGGCCGACGTGTCCGTACATGTCGGTATTCACCGGGTCAGGCCCGGGAACAACGGCTCCGGCCGCTCCCCCGCCACCACCGCACCGCGTTCACCAGCGCCACCGGGTCGGCGGCACCAGCGCTCGTGGTTCGCGCCCTCCAGGGCGGAGACGTAGTCGGCGAGAGGCGTCCCACCACACGTACACGACCTGTGGTGGGATCCCCGGCACGGGGATGCCCCAGCCGCGGGCGCCGCCGACCGCGAGACGCTGATGTCGGCGAGGTCGAGCAGGGCGTCCTGGTAGCGGGAGAGCCGGAAGAACCAGTTGCGCTCCGACACCGCCTGAAGGGCCGCCTCGTGCCCGTGTTGAACGTCATGTCCTCAAGCGAGTCCGGCGAGCTTGTAGAGCACCAGCGACCCGGCCACCGCCACGTTGAGGCTCGCCCCGGTGCCGATCATCGGGATCTCGACCACGGCGTCGAGCAGGTCCAGCGCCTCACCGGGGATGCCGGTGGCCTCGTGGCCGAGCACGACGACGGTGGGCTCGCGGGCCATGGGCAGATCGGCCAGCCTGATGGCGTTCTCGGCCAGCTCGACGCCCAGCACGCGGTCGCGCCGGGAGGCCAGCCAGGGCAGCGGGTTCACGAAGTGCACGCACGCCCCGGCCCGCAGCGTGTTCCCTCTGGCCAGCGCCTCGGGGACCCAGGGCAGGCGCGGCACGGCCATGCAGGCGCCGGCCGCGTCGCAGGTGCGCAGCAGGGTGCCGAGGTTGACGCCGTGCATGGGCCACAGGGGGGCGACGGTGAGGTGACCGAGGCATCGGGGCCGCCTGCGCCGCCGCTGGGCCCGGAGTTCTCTGGGGGTACGCACCCGGATGCCGCTCATGCGGCCGGGCGGAGGTTCCTTACGCGGACGTTCACGAGGAGGGCGCTTTCGTCGGCACGCCCGGGCCATCGTCGAGAGGAATCACGCCCACTCTACGCCCGTGAGCCGCTCGCGCGATGCCGTACGGCCCACGTGACCAGCCCCACGGCGAAGACCGCCACCCCCGCGAGCACGGACGCGAGCGGCAGCGTGAACGCCAGCACCAGGCACAGGACCAGCCCGAGCACCGGCACGGCCTTGACCGGGGCGCCCTCGGCCCGCGAGAGGGTCAGCGCGCAGGCGTTGGCGATCGCGTAGTAGACCAGCACCCCGAACGAGGAGAACCCGATCGCGCCGCGCAGGTCGGCCACCAGCAGCAGCACGACCACCGCGGCCCCGACCGCCGCCTCGGCCCGGCGCGGGACCCGGCGCTCCGGATCGACGGCGGCCAGCACGCCCGGCAGGTCGCGCTCCCTGGCCATCGCCAGCACGGTACGGGAGACGCCGAGCAGCAGCGCGAGCAGCGCCCCGAGCGAGGCCACCGCCGCCCCAACCCCCACGACCGGGACCAGCCACTCCGCCCCGGCCCGGCGCGCGACGTCGGCCAGCGGCGCCGGGGCCCCGGCCAGCCCGGACGCCCCGAGCGTGCGCAGGGCGGCCACCGCCACCAGCGTGTAGACGACGAGCGTGACGCCCAGGGCGATGCCGATCGCCCGCGGGATGGCACGGGCCGGATCGCGCACCTCCTCCCCCAGCGTGGCGATCCTGGCGTATCCGGCGAAGGCGAAGAACAGCAGCCCGGCGCCCTGAAGCACCCCCCACAGGCCGCCCCCGGACAGGCCGGCCTCCGGCGCCCCGGGTGACCGCTCCCCCGTCAGCCCGGCGACGATCACCGCCGCCAGCACGGCCAGCACGAGCACGACGATCACCCGGGCGACCGCGGCCGAGCGCTGGACGCCGTAGAGGTTGAGCAGGGTGATCGCGACGACGGCCGCGACGGCCAGGGGCCGGGCCGCGCCGGGGGCGGCGTACGAGCCGAAGGTGAGCGCCATCGCGGCGCACGAGGCCGTCTTGCCGACGGTGAAGCCCCAGCCCGCCAGATAGCCCCACAGCGGGCCGAGCCGCCGCCTGCCGTAGACGTAGGTGCCGCCGGACTCGGGGTAGAGGGCGGCCAGGCGGGCCGAGGACGTGGCGTTGCAGTAGGCGACGACGGCGGCGAGCGCGAGGGCGGCGAGCAGCCGGCTTCCCGCGGCCGCGGCGGCCGGGGCGAAGGCGGCGAACACGCCCGCGCCGATCATCGCGCTCAACCCGACCACGACCGCGTCGCCGGTGCCCAGCCGCCGCGCCAGGCCGTCAGCCATGCCGCCCCTTCCCCTGGACCGATGCCCCTCGTCCGGGGTCGCCGGTCAGGGGATCCCGAGGGCCCCCACTCTGCCGCACGCCCCCGACATTCCCGGAGCCGGGTCCGTCAGGAGGTCGCCTCGAGGCCCGGGACCACCAGCACGGGACGGCGGGCGTGGTGCAGGACGCGGTCCGAGGTGCTGCCGAGCAGCAGCGATCGCACCCCTCCCAGTCCCCGCGTGCCGGTGACGATGAGGGTGGCGTCGATCTCGTCGGCCACGTCCACGATGGTGGACCACACCGCCACCGAGTCCAGGTCACACCGCGGCGTGGCGTCGAATCCGGCCTCGCGGGCCAGCTCGGCGCCGTGTCCGGCCAGCTCGGTCATCGCCTGGCCGATCGCCTCGTCCTCGGCCGCGGTGTTGTCGAGGGTCATCATGAGCCCGGCCGAGGCGCGGGCCGAGGTCATCGCCAGCCGCTCCCACACGGTCAGCACGACGGCGGACCTGTCCTGCACGGCCCGTCCGGCGAACGCGATGGCGGCCTTGGCGTCGTCCGAACCGTCGTAGGCGATCAAAATGGTCATGTTCGCAGCTCCTTGCCCGAGGTCAGTGCCTCTCCTCTTTCCAGGAGCGGACCGTTCTCACGCGAAAAGGGGCGGGAAGATCATCCCACCCCTTTCGTACCGGTCCGGCGTCATGCCAGCACGGCCGACACCCGCCGCGCCGCCGGCCTGAGCATCGACAGGCCCGCCAGCGCCAGCACCCCGACCTCGGTCGCGACCACGACCCGCTGCGTCAGGCCCGCCGGGATGTCGTCGTTGCTCAAGGGGATGCCGAACATGCGCACCACGTACGGGACCACGACCAGCAGCAGCGCCCCGAGTGCCACGCCGCTCAGCACGCGCATCGCCGTGGCGTACCGGATCCTGGCCTTGGCCAGCAGGAACCCCGCGGCGGGCATCACCAGGAAGGCGGCGAAGGCGGCGTACCGGTGGATGCCTCCGGACAACGAGAGCGGCACCCCGGGACGGTCGGTCGGGAACGCCCCGATCAGGAACATGCTCGCCCCCCACGCCAGCAGCAGCGCGACGACCCAGCGGTTCGCGCCGGAGCGGCGCAGTGCCTCGGCGATCAGCCCGGACCCCACGGCGAACAGCGTCAGCGAGGCCGGCAGCAGCCATCCGGACGCCTGGAAGGCGTACTCGCTGATCACGCTGTGCAACGGGTCGAGGCCCGCTTCGGCGTGCAAGGTGAGCATGGCGCCGGTGCCGGTGCCGATCGCCGTGAATCCGCTGACAAGCAATCCCTTCATGCCTTAAAGCTCGCGGAACGCGGCCTTTACCAACATCGGAGATGAGCCCCAGCGTGCCCTGACTCATCCCCTAATACCTTGGTCGCGGAGGGTCAGGGTCGGGCTCCCGACCTGCGGGAAGATGACCCTGGGTAGGGTCTGCCCCCTCAGGGTGGCTACAGCCGGCGCCACCCCGATTTGACTTTGAGTGCACTCCAAGGGTGAACCTGGATACATGACGATCCAAGAGGCCGCCCAGCGTTCGGGCCTCAGCGCCCACACCTTGCGCTACTACGAGCGCATCGGGCTCATCCACTCGGTCGGCCGCAATCTCAGCGGGCACCGGGACTACGCGGATGAGGATCTCCAGTGGCTGGACTTCCTCACCAAGCTCAGGACGACCGGCATGCCCATCGCCGACATGTGCCGTTACGCGGAGCTGCGCCGTATGGGCGAGCACACCTCCGCCGAGCGCCTGGCCATGCTGGAGCTGCACCGTGAGCGCGTTCAGGCCAGGATCGCCGAGCTGAGCAAGGACATCAAGGTCCTCGACCACAAGATCGACATTTACCAGGGACGGGTATGAACAAGCGTGTTCTGGGGACCGGCGGCCCGCTGCTGTCGGCCCTGGGCCTGGGTTGCATGGGCATGTCAGAGTTCTACGGCCAGGGTGACGAGAAGGAGTCGACAGCGGTCATCCACCGCGCCCTCGACCTTGGCATAAATTTTCTGGACACAGCCGACATGTACGGACGAGGCCACAACGAGGAGCTGGTCGGCCGGGCCATCGAAGGCCGCCGCGACGAGGTCGTGCTGGCGACCAAGTTCGGCATCAACCGCGAGGACGGCGCCCGTACGGTCGAGAACAGCCCCGAGTACATCAGGGCGGCCTGCGACGCCTCGCTGCGGCGGCTCGGCGTCGACCACATCGACGTCTACTACATGCACCGCCGCAACCCCGACGTGCCGATCGAGGAGTCGGTCGGCGCCATGGCCGAGCTGGTCGAGCAGGGCAAGGTGGGCCACCTCGGGCTGTCGGAGGTGAGCGCGGACACGCTGCGCAGGGCCGCCGCCGTCCATCAGATCGCCGCGCTGCAGAGCGAGTACTCGCTGTTCACGCGGGGGCTGGAGGCCGAGATCCTGCCCGCGGCCAGGCAGGTGGGCACCGCGCTGGTGGCGTACTCGCCGATCAGCCGCGGCCTGCTCGGCGGCGCGCTGCCGAGCGCCGACCAGCTCCCCGACGACGACTTCCGCAAGCACATGCCCCGCATGTCCGGTGAGAACGCCGAGCACAACGCCCGCCTGGTCGAGCGGGTGCGCGAGATCGCCGACGCGGCCGGGATCACCCCCGCCCAGCTCTCGCTGGCCTGGCTGCTCGCCCAGGGCGACGACGTCGTGCCGATCCCCGGGACGAAGCGGCTGAGGTACCTGGAGGAGAACGCCGCCGCGGCCGACATCACGCTGACCGCCGAACAGCTCGACGCGCTGGCCGGGGCCGTGCCGGCGGACGCCGTCCGGGGCACCCGCTACCCGAACATGTCGGAGGTCGAGCGTTAGGCCCCGCGCCTGGTCCTCCCGGTCACGACCACCAGCGCGACCAGGACGACGGCCGTCAGCGGGATCGGCGCCGGCGTCAGCGCCGACAGCAGCACCAGCACGGCCGCGCCCAGGAAGGCCGCGCTGTCGGCCGGGCCGTAGCCGTGGGGCCGCACGTGCAGCAGCCAGACCATGAGCAGGAACACCGCGACGGGCACCGACACGGCCAGCGCCGCGCCCGTGCCGGACAGGTGGGCCGTGCCCGACATGGAGTCGATGCCCACCTCGACCCCGGCGCTGAACGCCCCGACGGCCGCGAAGATGGCGTAGTGGCCGTACCCCCACAGCAGGGCGTGCCTGGTGGAGTCGAGGATCTCGGCGGTCGGCGGGTCGAAGTAGAGCCACCACATGGCGAACGCGATCACCAGCGCCCCCAGGGCCACGACGATCAGCTCGGGCCGCAGGCCGCCGTCGCGCGCCTCGCCCTGGAAGGCGACCGTGGCGGCCAGCACGTTCTCGCCCATCATGATGATCGTGAACAGGCCGTACCGCTCGGCGATGTGGTGCGGGTGCCAGGCGGTCGGGCTGCCGCGCTCGGCCCATACGGGAACCGCGAGCTCCAGCGCCACGCCGAGCGCGAACGCCGCCAGGTACCACTCCCCCGGCGCGACCAGCAGCAGGATCCAGCCGGCCTGCGCGACGCAGATGCCGGTGGCGTACCGCACGGCCGTACGCCGTCCCGGACGGTCGCCGGAGGCCGCCCGCAGCCAGTGGGCGGCCATGGCCAGGCGCATGATCAGGTATCCGGCGTAGACCAGGCGGAAGTCGTGCTCCTGGAACGCCCTGGGCACCCCGGCGGCCAGCACCAGCACGCCCGACATCTGCACGAGCGTGGTCAGCCGGAACAGCCAGTCGTCGTTGTCGTAGGCGGAGGCGAACCAGGTGTAGTTCATCCACGCCCACCAGATGGCGAAGAACGTGGTCAGGTAGCCGAGGACGCCCTCGGCCAGGTGCCCTTCGCTGAGCGCGTGGTGGAGCTGGGAGCCGGCGAACGAGACCGCGACGACGAAGCACAGGTCGAAGAAGAGTTCGAGGTTGGTGGCGGTGCGATGGGACTCGCCCGCGTCGCGTGCCCGCATGGGCCGGAGCCGGATCATCCTCCGATGTCTACACCAGGGCGGCCGGCAGGTCGAAGTAGGCGCGGACCGCGGTCGCGCCGGGGCGGCTGTGGACGCGTACGAGGTCACTGAGCAGGTTGACGATGAGCAGGCCGCGCGAGCCGGAGCGCTGCGCCTCGACGGGGACGCGCCCGGCCAGCGGATCGGTGATGTGACCGCCGTCGGCGACCTCGCAGACCAGCCGCGCGTCCTCGGTCCAGAGCCTGATCAGTCCGGAGCCGCCGCCGTAGTCGAGGCTGTTGGCGCCGAGTTCGGCCGCCACGAGGCGGATGTCGTCGAGCCGGTCGTCCCCGAAGCCCGCCGCGCCGGCCCGCTCGCCCGCCAGGTTGCGGGCCGCGGACAGGTTGGCGCGGTCGAAACGCAGCGAGACGCACGCCGCCGGCTCGTCGAAGGGCCGGTTGTGCCGCGCGACGACCAGGTCGGGCGCGTAGCGGAGGCTGGCCCGCTCGCCGGCGGCGTCGCGCAGCACGGGGTGGGTGCGCTCGGCCTCGCGCAGCACCTCGGGCGTCAGCCCCTCCAGGTCGTACGGGCACAGGATCGTGACGCGCCGGCCCGCGAACGACAGGTTGATCAGCGCCTCGTGCTGGGCGCAGGCGGGGTACTCGGTCGCCGAGCGGCCGGGCCAGATCGGCTCGCCGATGATCCGCACGTGCTCGCCGGGATGCCGGTCGGCCACGGTCCGCAGCACGCCGGGGATGATGCGCCCCGGGTTGCGGCCCGCCACGCCCATGTCGAGCAGGGTCACCCGGGCCGCGTCCGCGCCGAGCCCGGCCTCGATCTTGGCCAGGTTCACGGCGGGTACGGCCACCGCCACGGGCTCGCCGGCGGCCAGCCCCTCGCGCACGAAATCCGTGGTGGCAGCCACATATTCCGGGTCACCTCGGTAGAAGAGGGCCGGATGTACGAAGAGGTCCACCGACATCAGGCATCACGGTACCTCCGCATGAGGACTCCTAGGCAATCAAATGGGTATTTATCGGGTGTGAAGAGACTTCAGCTGGTGCGCAGGCCCCTCCGGGGGCGCCGGTACTCCCACCTCGATCTGCGAACCCCTTCGGGGCGACGCCTCCCGTTCTGACCGCCGCGAACCTATGCTCGGGACATGTCGGAAATGCAGATGCGGGTCTCCGATGAGGACCGCGAGCGCACGGCAGGGCAGCTCCAGCAGGCCTTCGCCGAAGGCCGCCTGACGCGTCCCGAGCTCGAAGACCGGCTTGAGCTGGCGTTCACCTCCAAGACCTACGGCGACCTGCTCGGCCTGATCACCGATCTGCCCGCCGAGACGGCCCCGGCCGACGACGTGGTCGACCTGGAGTCCAAGAGCGGCCATGTGCGCCGTTCGGGCGACTGGGCCGTCCCCCGGCGGCTGCGGATCTCCTCCAAGTACGGCGGCGTCGAGCTCGACCTGTCCCAGGCCGTCATCCCCCACCCGGTCGTCGACCTCGAACTCGACCTCACGTACGGCTCCGCCAAGATCATCGTCCCCGAGGGCGCCGTCGTGAACGTGGACGCCTTCCGCACCGACTGGGGGCAGACCGTCGTCACCGACGTGCCCGGCAGGCGGCGGCCCGGCGTCCTCTACCTGGTGGTCACCGGCCAGGCCAAGTACGGCGGCCTGCGGGTGCGCTATCCGCGCAGGCGCTGGTTCACCCACTGATGGAAGGCCGAGATGTGGTGCTCGCTCGGCACCAGCACGCCGCCCGCCCGGTAGGCGCGTGACCCCATCCCGAGCTGGGTCCGCTCGCAGGCGTCGAAGTCCTGCTCGTTGACCCGGTGGAACAGCTCGACCGACGGCGACAGGTCGGCCCCGGAGGCCACCACATCCGGGTGGTAGAGCCAGTCGCACTCGACGACCGTGCGGTCGGCGGCCATGGGGAACATCCGGTGCAGGATCACGTGGTCGGGCACCAGGTTGACGAACACCTGCGGCTTGACGGTGATCGCATAGTAGCGGCGGTCCTGCTCCGGCGCCACGTCGGGGAGCCGGCCGAAGCCCGCGCCGCCGTCCACGGTGAAGCCCTCGACGCGCGGGGCGAACTCGGCGCCGTGGCCCACGTAGTACTGGGCGGCGTACCCGCCGGCGAACTCGGGCAGCACGGCCACCAGCTCGGGGTGGATGGTGGCGCAGTGGTAGCACTCCATGAAGTTCTCGACGACGAGCTTCCAGTTGGCCTTGACGTCGTAGACGACGCGGCGGCCCAGGGCGAGCCGGTCGACGTGGTAGTTCTCGATGGCGGCGGGGTCGCCGAGGCGCTCGGTGGCCGCGTACGTGACGGTGTCCTCGAAGGAGGGCGGCTCGTCGGCCAGGCACAACCAGGCGTACCCGAGCCATTCGCGCAGGGCCACGGGGACCAGGCCGTACTCGACGCGGTCGATGTCGGGCATCTTCGCCAGGTTTGGGGCGGCGGCGAGCCGGCCGTCCAGGTCGTAGGACCAGGCGTGGTAGGCGCACCTGATCGTCCTTCTGACCTCGCCCCGCTCCTCCATGCACAGCCGCGCGCCGCGGTGGCGGCAGACGTTGAGGAAGGCGCGCAGCAGCCCGTCGCGCCCGCGGACCACGATCACGCTCTCCCCGCCCACCTGGACGGTCCGGAACGCGCCGGGTCTCGGCAGGTCACCGGCCCGTACGGCGCAGAACCACATGGTCTCGAAGATCTTGGCCTGTTCCTCGGCGAACAGGTCGGGATCGGTGTAGGAGCGGCCGGGAAGCGTGGAGATCAGGCTGGACGTGGTGGTCAACCGACACCCCTTGTTGCGTAATACGCACCGAGTTGCTCTATATGCGACATCGTCCGGCGGCCTTCACGAGGCTGTCAAGAGGTAGGTGCTGAAGCCGCGCGGCGACGCCGCGTGGATCCCGGTCGCCATCCAGTCGGGGAGCAGGCCCGCGAACGAGCTCTGCCTGTTGGTCACCTCCGTACCGGCGATCATGGCGGGCCGCCGGGCGATCCGCGCCCTGACCCGCTCGTACCACAGCAGCCTGCCCGCGCCCGCCGGGATCAGCCCGCACAGCTCCCGCCGTCCGGCGATCATCACGGCCCGGCGGGACCGGGTCAGCGAGGTGGTCGCGGTGGTGAAGGACGCCGACCTGTGGCTCCTCACGGACCTGTTCGCGGGCCTGGTGACCTACTGCGGCATGCTCGACCTGCCCATGCCCGGCCCCGAGGAGGTCGTCCAGGTGCTGCTGCGCGGCTTTACGCCGAACTGACGGCCGGAATGTTAGTGGCATGCAAGCGGCGATCAAGCAGAGATCGCTAATGTCCTCCTCGTACGGAAAACCAACGAAGGGCACCAAAAATGACTCCCCCTCGCCGACTCGCCCTCGCAGTCGCGACGATCTCCCTTGCCGCACTGTCCACCGCCTGCGGTGTCGGCCAGGCCGTTGACTGCAACACCGCCGTCAACGAGCTCTCGAAGATCACCACCGAGTGGAGCGGCGCCATCACGAAGAACGCCACGGACGCCACGGCGGTCGGGGACGCCTCCAAGGCCGCCGCCGCCAAGACCAAGGAGCTCGCCGGCAAGTACGACGGCGACGTCGCGGCCGCCCTGAACGACTTCGCCGCCGGCTTCGAGAGCCTGCAGAGCGGCGACATCAGCAAGACGACCGAGTTCAGCGGCAAGATGAGCGGCTTCACCACGAAGATCACCGCCGCCTGCTCCTGACCGGTCCGCGGTCGCCGCACCGCCTGCGGGGGGCAGGCCGGCGCGGTGACCGCGTCATCCGATCCACCGGAACGGGGAACGGACAGGACCGGATGACGCCTTTACGCTTGCTGCCGTGACGGACGACACGGTGATCGCACGGCCCTCGGCAGGCACCGCACTCCCCGCCAGAGTGCGCTTCCGCCACCGTGAGCGAGTCGGCGCCCTGGCGCTGCTCGCCGCGGTGGCGTACGCCGTTCTGGGGCTGGTCAAGCTGGCCACCTTCCGCGCGACCACGTTCGACCTGGTGATCGTGGATCAGGCCGTGCGCAACTACGCCCGCTTCCGGCCGCCGTACGTGCCCGTGCTCGGCGTCTTCCACGAGCGCGGCACGGACTACCTCCAGCTCGCCGACCACTTCTCGCCGATCTACGCGCTGCTCGCGCCGTTCTACTGGGTGCACGACGGGCCCGAGTCGCTGATCGTGGCCCAGGCGCTGCTGTTGGCGGGGGCGATCCCGTTCCTGTGGCTGTTCACCCGGCGCGCACTGGGGGTCGTACCCGCCTACCTGGTCGTCGTGGCGTACGCGCTGTCGTGGCCGATCGCCCAGGCCGTCGCCTTCGACGCGCACGAGGTGATGTTCGTCCCGCTGCTCACCGCGATCATGATCGAGCGCTACCACGCCGGGCGGGTGCTGCCGGCGTTCCTGGCGATGCTCGGGCTCCTGCTCGTCAAGGAGGACATGGGGCTCCTGGTGATCGGGGCGGGTCTGTACCTGTTCGTCGTCGGCGACCGCCTGCGCGGCGTCGTGACCGCGCTGATCGGCGCGGGGGCCGTCGCGCTCGTCCGCGGCCTGCTGATCACCTCGTTCGGCGGCGACAGCAAAGACTTCTGGGCCTACGGCCACCTCGGCCCCGACGCGCCCGCCGCGCTGCTCGCGATGTTGCGCGACCCGCTCGCCGCCCTGCTGCTGCCCTTCAGCGACGAGGCCAAGGTCGACACGCTGTTCCTGCTGGTCTGGCCGACGTTGCTGCTGTGCCTGCTGTCGCCGCTGTCGCTGGCGGCGCTGCCGCACGTGCTCGAACGGCTGCTGTCCGACCGCCCCCAGTGGTGGCAGGCCGACTTCCAGTACAGCGCGTTCACCGTGATGATCCTCTTCTGCGCAGGCGTGGACGGCCTGGCCAGGCTGCTGCGCCGGACCGGCCGCGCCGACCGGCAGGGGCTCGAACTGGCCTGGGCGGCCGGGGCCTGCGCCGTCGCCCTCACCTTGGTGCCCAGGTTCGCGCTCGACCAGCTCTACCATCCCGCCTTCTACAAGGAGGACAAGGCCGCCGCCGCGGCCGAGGCGGTGAGCAGGGTGCCCTCGGGGGTGACGGTCGAGGCGGTCAACTCCGTCGGCCCGGCGCTGAGCTCGCGCACCACCGTCCTGCTGTGGAGCGCGGCCCCGCGCGGCGCACCGTGGATCGTGGCCGACACCGCACGCTGGGAGTTCCCGTTCGGCTCGGCCGACGACCAGCGCAACCGGGTCGAGCAGCTCCAGGGCGAGGGGTACACGAAGGTGTTCGAACGCGACGGGTACGTCGTGCTCCGGCGGAACTGACCGTACCCGCCGATGCCGCAGAATGTCGGCATGGGAATGATCGTGCTCACCGGCGCCGCCGGCATGGTGGGCGGCGCCGTACGCGAACGGCTCCGCCGGTCCGCCACCAGGCTCGTCCTGGCCGACCGGGTGCCCATGGAGGCAGGGCCAGGCGAGGAGGCCGTCCGCACCGACCTGTCGGACCTGGCCGGGACCGTGGCGCTGGTCAAGGGCGCCGACGCGATCGTGCACCTGGCCGGCGTGCCGGACGAGGCGCCCCTGCCCGACCTGCTCGACGGCAACGTGCTGACCACCCACCGCGTGCTGGAGGCGGCCCGGCTGGCCGGCGTGCCGCGCGTGGTGCTGGCCGGCAGCAACCGCCTGACCGGCATGTACCCGGCCACCACCACCATCTCCGCCGACCTGCCGCCGCGCCCCGACGGCCTGTACGGCGTCAGCAAGGCCGCCGTGGAGGCCCTCGGCCGCCTGTACACCGACAAGTTCGGCCTTGAGGTGGTCTGCCTGCGCATCGGCAGCCTGGAGCCCGAGCCGCGGGACGTCCGCCACCTGGCGACCTGGCTGAGCCCCCGCGACTGCGCCGGATTCGTACACGCCGCCGTCACCACGCCCGGCCTGCGCTTCCTGGCCGCCTACGCCGTCTCGGCCAACACCCGCGGCTTCTGGCTGCTCTCCCCCGAACTCGGCTACGAGCCCGAGGACGACGCCGAGTCGTACGCCGCCCGCGTGACCGGCGCGCCGGGCGCCTTCTTCACCGACGGCACCCCGCAGGGCGGGGACTTCGCCTCGCCCGAGTACACGCTGCGCAGGGGCGGCCTGGCCTAACGCGCGATCGCCTGCTCGTAGGCCCGGTCGAACCCCTCCAGCACCCCGGCCCACGAGCCCGCGACGGGCGGCGTCGAGCGGTTGTGGGCGGCGATCGCCCGGCGCAGCCCCGCGTCGGAGCACAGCCTCGCCACCGCCCCGGCCAGGTCGTCCAGCGTGCGACCGAGCAGCCCCTCGGTGCCGTCCTTGACGAAGTCGGCGACGCCGCTCTGGGCCCTGGCCACCACCGGCACGCCGGCCGCCCGCGCCTCCAGCGCCGCGAGGCCGAACGACTCCCTGGCCGCGGGGGCCACGAAGACGTCGGCCGACTCCAGCACCTTGGCGATCTGCTCCCGCGTGTAGCGGCCCGGCAGCGACACCCAGCCGGTCATGCCGTGCTTGATCAGGAAACGTTCCATACGGGCGCGCGCGGGGCCGTCGCCCACGATCGTGGCGCGCATCGGGATCTCGGCGGGCACCCGCGCCCGCGCGGCCAGCAGCAGTCTGAGCAGCCGTACGGGCTGCTTGCGCGGCGCCAGCCGGCCGACGGCCACCACGTGCGCCTCCGCCCGCGCGGCGGGCACGCCGGGAGAGGGCGCCCAGCCCGTCAGGTCGAGGCCGTTGGAGACCACCCGCACCGGCACGCCGGGCCCCGCCACCGCCCTGATCGGCACCGCCGCCGCCGTGCTCACCGTGGTGGCCACCAGCCCCCAGCGCTGCCAGCCGAACGCCAGCCGCAGCAGCCGGTAGAGCCCCCGCGTGACCGGGTCCCACATGCTGTGCACGGTCACCACGCACGGCACCCCGGCCCGCCGCGCCGCCCGCACCCCCATCCAGGCGAACGGCGAGACCGCGCCGGTGTGCACGTGCACCACGTCGGGCCGGACGACGGAGATGCCCCGAGTGAGATGCCCCACTCCGAACGGATGGACCGGCAGGTCGAACGGCATCCTGGCGACGACCCTGCGCACGCCCGGCAGCGCCTCGCCCCTGGTCGCCGTGGCCACGAGCACGTCGTGCCCGGCCTCGCGCTGAGCCCGCACAAGGTCGGCCACCTGGACCTCGATCCCCCCGAGTCTCGGCAGGTAACAGTCACTCACGTGAAAGATCCGCACCCCTCCCAGACTAATCTGGGCGTGTGCCTCCACGTACCGCGGTCTTCTTCCACGCCCATCCCGACGACGAGGCCCTGCTCACGGCGGGCACCATGGCGATGCTCGCGGCCGAGGGCCACCGCGTCGTGCTCGTGGTCGCGACGGCCGGCGAACGCGGCCTGGCCGAGATCGGCCCCGGCGAGGAGCTGCGCGAGACCAGGCTCAAGGAGCTCTACGAGTCGGCCGCGCTGCTCGGCTGCGCCCGCGTCGAGTGCCTGGGCTACGGCGACTCCGGGCTCAGCCCCAAGGGCGGCATCGCCGAGGAGCGGCCCGACAACGCCTTCATCGACGCCGACACCGAGGCCGCGGCCAGGGCGCTGGCGGCGATCCTGGAGGAGGAGAAGGCCGACCTGCTGTCGATCTACGACCCGGCCGGCGGCTACGGGCACCCCGACCACGTGCAGGTCCACCGGGTGGGCAAGCGGGCGGCGCAGCTCGCGGGCACGCCGATCGTCCTGGAGGCGACGGTCAACCGCGACCCGCTGGTGCGGCTGCTGCGCATGGCGGGCCGGGTGTACAAGTTCCCGCCGGAGTTCGACGTGCGCACGTTCGAGAGCGCGTACTCGGCGAGCGACACGATCACCCACCGGGTCAACGTCCGCCGGTACGCCCGGCAGAAGCGCGCCTCGATGGAGGCGCACGCCTCCCAGGCCAGCGGCGGCGACAGCGACCGCACCCTCGCCGTCATGCTGAAGGTCCCCGGCCCGCTCTACCGGCTGGTCTTCGGCACCGAATGGTTCGTACGCCGCGACCTGCCCCCCGGCACCCGGCTCACCCACCCCTTCGACCCATGGCCGAAGTAGCACCTGGGGGTGACGTGCCCGCTCCGGCGACCCGTCAGACTGGTGGGCGATGAAGAACAAGCCGCTCCAGATCGCCCTGTCCGTCCTGTCGCTCGGGCTGGCCGTGCTGCTCGTGGTCTACCTGCCGCAGATCGTGCGCACGCTCACCGGCAAGCCGGTCTCCTGGCACGAGATCGGCGCGGTCTTCGGGGCGCTCAGCGTCGGCCAGATCGCCCTGATGACGGCCCTGTGGCTGCTGAGCCTGCTGGCGTACACGTTCGTGCTGACCAACTCGCTGCCGGGGCTGACCAACCTCCAGGGCCTGACGCTCAACGCGGCGGGCAGCGCGGTCAGCAACCTGCTGCCGTTCGGCGGCGCGGTCGGGGTGGCGCTGTCGTTCGCCATGACCAGGGGCTGGGGCTTCGCCAACCGGCCCATCGTGGTGATGACGCTGGTCAGCGGCATCTGGAACACGCTGTTCAGGTTCATCCTGCCGGCCGTGGGCATCATCGCGCTGCTCATGGCGGGCGAGGTGCTCGACCCGACGTTCGTCAAGGCGGGCTGGACGGGCGCGATCTCCATCCTGGCGCTCTGCGTGATCGTGGCCGTCGCCCTCTACTGGGACCGCGCCGCCGCCGTGCTCGGCCGGGCGCTCGACGGCCTCACCCGGCTGCTGCGCCTGAAGGTGCACGCCTCCGACGCCTTCCACCGGCTGCGCGCCGACACCGCGGAGATCGTCCGTACGCGCTCGCTCGGCCTGTCGCTCGGCATGGTGTTCTTCCTGGGCTTCCAGTGGGCGATCATGGCGGCCTGCATGTGGGCCACCGGCGCCTGGCCGGGCCTGGCCCAGTCGATCGCCGTCTTCGCGCTGTCGCGCGTGCTGACCAGCGCCGTGGTCACCCCCAGCGGGGCCGGGATCATGGAGAGCGGGGTCGCCGCGCTGCTGATCACGTTCGGGGTGCCGGGCACTCCGGCGGTCGCGACAGCACTACTTTTCGGCTTCTGGACTTACACTATCGAGATCCCGTTCGGCGGCCTCGCGCTGGGCGCGTGGGCGCTTCTGCGCAGGCGCAACGGCCGGAACGCCGCCGCGGAGCCCCCGTCAGCGATCTCGAAGGCCCCCCAGTGACAATCCCAAAGCCATCAAACACCTTGTGCGCCATTCGGAAGCCCGCATAGCGTGGCGGCTGACATGGTGGCGTTCCGGGTTCTGGGGCCAGTCGAGGCGTACGAACACGACGACGAACTCGACCTCGGCGGGTTGCGGCAGCGGGCCGTCCTCGCCCGACTTCTCGTGGCCAGAGGTCAGGTCGTGCCGGTTGACACGCTTCTTTACGATCTGTGGGACGACGACGCCGCCAAGGGCGCCCAGTCGGGTCTCCAGGTCTACATCTCCCGCCTGCGCAGAGTGCTCGAACCGGGCCGTCCGCGCGGCGGCCCCAACCGCCTGCTGGTGACCGTCGCCTCCGGCTACGCGCTGCGCGTGGCCGCCGACCAGGTCGACGCGCTGCGCTTCGAGCAACTGGTCAGGGCGGCGGGCGAGCACCTGGAAGAGGGCGACCCGCAGTCCGCCCGCGGCCGCCTGGAGAAGGCGCTCGGGCTGTGGCGCGGCACCCCCTACTCCGACTTCGCCGACCAGCCCTGGGCCGAGGCCGAGGTCAACCGGCTGGCCGAGCTGCGCCTGGTGGCCCGCGAGCGGCACGCCGACACCGGCCTGCGGCTGGCCCTGCACGCCGAGACCGTGCCCGACCTGGAGGCGCTGACCACCGAGCACCCGCTGCGCGAGGAGGGCTGGCGGCTGCTGGCGCTCGGCCTCTACCGCTGCGGCCGGCAGGGCGACGCGCTGGCCGCGCTGCGCAGGGCCAGGAACATGCTGGCCGACGAGCTGGGCATCGACCCCGGCCCCGCGCTGCGCAAGCTGGAGTCCGACATCCTGGCCCAGTCCCCCGAGCTGGAGCTGGCCGCGCCGCCGCGCCCGGCCAGGTCCGCCCCGGTCACCGACACCTGGCCGCCGCGCCCGGCCGCCGCCCACGTCGAGCCGCCGCCGCTGGAGCCCGAGCCGTTCGTCGGCCGCGACGCCGAGCTGGCCAGGCTGACCACGGCCGCCTCGCGCACCGGCCGCTTCCAGGTCTCGATCGTGACCGGCGTGGCCGGCGCGGGCAAGACCACGCTGCTGCGCCAGCTCGACGGCAGGCTCGGCGCCGACGGCTGGATCACCGCCTCCGGCGCCTGCCCCGACTCCAGCGCGACCCCGCCGGGCTGGGCCTGGGTGGAGATCCTGCGCTCGCTGACCGGCGCGACCGGCGCCGGCGAGTACGCCCAGCTCCTGGCCCCCCTGCTCGACGACACCGCCCCCGATCCCGACGAGGACGAGGTCTCGGGCGGCTTCCGCCTGCACCGCGCGGTCGGCGGCTACCTCGCCGGCGTGGCCCGTCGGGCGCCGGTGCTGCTGACGCTGGAAGACCTCCACTGGGCCGACGACCAGACGCTGGCCCTGCTGCGCGCGCTGCCGAGCCTGCTGGCCACCAGCCGCGTCCTGCTCGTCGTGACGTGCCGGGAGAGCGAGCTCGACGACCGCCAGTCCGACGTGCTGGCCGCCCTGGCCCGTCTTGAGCCGCTGCGCGTGGGCCTGTCGGGCCTCGACCCCAAGGCCGTGGCCGAGCTGGTCAAGGCCACCTGCGTACGCGAGATCGACGAGGACGCGGTCGAGTCCATCGTCGAGCGCACCGGCGGCAACCCGTTCTTCGTGCGCGAGACCGTGCGCCTGCTCGACGCCGAGGGCGCGGCCGACCGGGCCAGCGCCACGCAGGTGCTCTCACGCGTGCCCTCGGGCGTGCGCGACGTGCTGCGGCGGCGCATCTCGCGGCTGCCCGCGGGCGCCCAGCAGATCCTGCTCCAGGCCGCGGTCATCGGCCGCGACGTCGACCTCGACGTGCTGGTCACGGTCGCCGGCGACGAGGACGCGGTGATCGAGGCGGTCGAGGCCGCGCTGCTGGCCGGGCTGGTGACCGAGCCGGGGCCGGGGCTGCTGCGCTTCGACCACGACCTGGTGCGCGACACGATCTACTCCGACGCCTCCCGGCTGCGCCGCACCCGGCTGCACGCCGCGGTCGCCGCGGTGATCGAGCAGCGCACGTCCTCCGACGTGGCGGCGCTGGCCCACCACTACTTCCTGGCCGACGCGGCCGAGAAGGCCGTCCACTACGCGGGCCTGGCCGCCGAGCAGGCCGAGCGCCGCTTCGCCCACCGCGAGGCGGCCACGCTGTGGGAGCAGGCCATCGCGGCCTTCGACCGGGGCGGCCCGCGTACCGAGGAGAAGGGGCGCGAGCCCGAACCGGCGCGCGCCAAGGAGCGGCTGCGGCTGATGTTGCGGCAGATCAAGGCGCTGGCGTTGTGCGGCGACATGACGGCGGCCAGGCTGCTGCGCCGCCGGGCCATGGACGCCGCGCTGCCGCTCGGCGACCTGGAGATCACCGCGAAGGTGGCGGCGTCGCTGGCCGTGCCGCACAAGGGCATGGCGCGCGACTTCACCCGCACCGCGTGGGAGATCGTCGACGTCACCGAGCAGGCGCTCATCGAGCTGCCCGCGGGCGAACAGCGCCTGCGCGCCAGCCTGCTCACCACGCTGGCGCTGGAGCTGGAGGGCTCCTCCTCGCCCGAGCGCGGGCGGCAGGCCTCGCTGGAGGCGCTGGAGCTGGCCCGGCAGAGCGGCGACCCGACGCTGATCGCGGCGGCGCTGAGCGGCCGGCTGCGCCAGTCCTACGACATCCCGGCCGTCGACACCCGCGAGGGCATCGGCAGGGAGCTGCTGGAGGTCGCCCAGCGCTCGGGCCAGATGGCCACGCAGGCCCTGGCCCACCTCGTGCTGCTGGAGTGCGCGGCGGCCAGGGGCGAGTTCGCGGCCGCCGACGAGCACGCCGCCGCCGCCGACCGCCTGGCCAAGCAGTACGACCTGTCGGCCCCCGCCGCCGTCGTCGTCTGGTACGCCGGCCAGCGCCTGATGATCTCCGGCGACTACGCGGGCGCCGAACGCACCTACCGCGAGGCCGCCAGGATGACCGCGCGGGCCGGCATGCTCGAAGGCCGCCAGGACCTCCCGCTGATCACGACGTTCTGCCTGCACCTGGTCGACGGCCGGGCGGCCGAGACCGTCGACCTGCTGGCGCCGGCCCACCAGCGCGGCGCCAAGTGGACCCTCGACGCCTACGCGCTCGCGCTCGCCTCGGCCGGCCACCTCAACGACGCCAGGGCGGTCGCCGCGACGCGCCCGCCGGTCCGGCCCGACTTCCTCTACGAGCTGGTGATGACCTGGCGGGCCCTGGCGGGCATGTTGCTGGACGACCGCGAGCGCATGGTCGACTGCTACGACAAGCTCAAGCCGTTCGCCGACCGGGTGGCCGGCGCGGGCACGGGCGTCGTGGCGCTGTGGCCGGTGGCGCTGACCCTCGGCGACCTGGCCATCCGGCTGGGCCAGCCCGACGCGGCGCGCGCGCACTACGAGAAGGCGCTGGAGGTGGCCCAGCGGGTGGGCGTGCCGCGCTGGGTCGAGGCGGCGCGGCGCTCGGTCAGCAGCTCACCTGGAAACGCTCGCTCATGACGGTCCCGCCGGGCCGGGCGATCAGCTCGACCCGGTACCACCCGGGGTTGCCCGAGATCTGCGGCTGCCACTCCACGCTCCGGCTGCCGCCGGCGAACCCGGAGTGGTCCGCCAGGTAGGTGCGCCACGTCCTGGCCGCCGGGCTCCAGCGCGCCAGCCTCCAGCGGTACAGGACCGTCGCCCCCGGCCGCGGGTTGACCAGCAGGCCGCGGGCCAGGAACGTCTTGCCGCAGCCGGGCGTGCCGTCGGTCAGGGCGCTGAGGGCGATCTCGCCCGCCCTGACGGGGGCGCTCTGCTGGGCGGGGGCGATGATGGGCAGCTCGCGGGCCGACAGGGTGACGGTCCGCACGGGCTCGGTGGCCGATCCGGCGCTGCTGTGGGCGGAGAAGCCGGCGTAGGCACTGGTGAAGGCGAGGGCCGCCACGAAGAGCTTGACCGCGTTGGCGGTACCGCCTGCCAGGACCACTGCGCTTCTCGACGACATGATCAACACCCCTTTTGCTCAGTTCAGGTATAGGGCGGGATGGTTGAGGGGTGGTTGTCGGCTACTTGCAGCCGGTGCCCTGGCCTTGCAAGCTGATGTGGCGGAATGCCTCTTCCTTGACTAAGGTAAGGCTGACCTAAGGTGTTGGAGTGGGGGTGAGCGGGCTCATGTGGCATGCGGCTGCCGCCCTCCCCGATCCCGCCCGGCCGTTCTGGTTCGGGCTGCCGTACTGGCTGGTGGGGGCCGTTCTCATCCTCGCCCTGTTCGGCGCGTTCCAGGTCTACTACTGGGTCGGCCGCAAGCTCGGCGAGAAGCTCTACGAGTCGCGGGTCGGCGTGCGGCTCGGCCGCGAGCGCGTCGCCCGGATCGAGGGCGTCGTCGAGAAGTGGGGCGCACTGGCCGTCTACGGCTGCTTCTGGGTGCCCATGCTGCGGCACACGCTGCCGTGGGTGGCGGGCGCGCTGCGGGTGTCCTATCCCTGGTACGTGGTGGCGAGCGCGCTCGGCTGCCTGACCTGGGCGCCGATCTGGTGGTTCGGGCTCACGGCGCTGGTGTGGGGCTGGCTGGAGCTTGCCGCCCACTCGCCCGTCAGCGCCCTGGTGCTGCTTGTGGCGGTCGCGGCCGGCGTGGCCTGGTTCTTCGTCCGCCGCCGGCGTAGGGCGCCGGCCTCGTCCTAGATCGTCGCCGGGGTCTGGTCGTCGATGGCGGCCTCGGGAGCGTTCCTGCGGACGGTCTCGATGCCGTTCACGCAGGCGGCCTTGCTCGGGTACCCCTCGCCCACCGCCAGTGTCTGCCCGTTGTTCGCGACGAGCGCGAAACGGAACGCGCCCCGCTCGTCCTGACTGATGATGAACCTGCCTGCCACGGCCTCGTCTCCCCGCAGATGTCGGATCTATCAAGCATTTACCCCCAACCGGGGGCCACTTACGGCCGAGTTTCGCAAACCAACCCTTGATCTCCTGCGAACATGTCTGGCATGCGTATTGGGGGTTTCATCGGCTCTGCCGTACTCGCGTTGCTTGTGGGGATCTCTTACCCGGCGTCCGCCGCGCGGGCCGCCGACGTCCCGACCGTGAAGGCCGGGGCGGCGTACGTGGTGGACTCGGACGGAACGATCCACTTCAGGAAGCGGGAGACCCGGCGCATGCCGGTCGCCAGCCTGGTCAAGGTGATGACGGCCTACGTCGTCCTGCGCGAGGGACGCCTGAACGAGCCGATCACGGTCACCGCCGCCGACACGAAGCACGCGACCAGCAACGGCGCGACCACGGCGGGCCTGCGGAAGGGCGAGCGCCTCACGGCCAGGGACCTGCTGTACGGCCTCATGCTCCCCTCGGGCGCCGACGCCGCCAACGCCCTGGCCAGGAAGTACGGGCCGGGCAAGACGGCGTTCGTGGCCAAGATGAACCGGGCCGCCCGCTCGCTCGGCCTCGGCGACACCCGCTACACCAACCCCGACGGACTGCCCACGCCGGCCAACGGCGGCTACTCGACCGCCGTGGACCAGGTCAAGCTGGCGCAGCGGGCGCTGACCGACCCGACCTTCCGCGCGGTGGTGGGCAGCCAGGTGCACAAGGTCGCCAAGTCGGCCCTGCACCGGGCGCACACCTGGCGCAACTCCAACAAGCTGCTCGGCCGGTCGGAAGGCGTGCTGGGCGTGAAGACCGGCTACACGAACGCGGCGCAGTACTGCCTGCTGTTCGCGGGCGAACGCGGCGGCAGGCTCGTGGTGGGCGTCCTGCTCCACGACGGGGACGAGCGCCGCTTCACCGCCGCCGGGCAACTGCTGGACTACGCGGGCGAGCAGATCGCAGTCGGCTGATGGGACCCGCGCCGGTCAGCCGAAGGTGAGCCGGCCCGCCGCGGGCAACGTGCTCAGCCCCCTGGTCGCGCAGGCCAGGATGCCCATGGCGGGGGTGATCGCGCCGCGGACGCGCTCGCCGGACAGCGGCCCCGAGGCGACCGTGCCGGTCAGGAAGCTGTCGGCCGGGCTCTGGGTGGCCAGGCGGTCGGCCCGCGTGCGCACCTGCGAGGTGCCGACCGGCCGCCCGTCGAGGCCGAACCAGGTGATGCGGACCGTGCCGTGGACGTGCCGGGCGCTCGCGCACGAAGCCTGGCCGACGCTCTTCAGGGTGACCCAGCCCGAGCGCAGGTAGGGGGCCGTGCCGTCGCCCGACAGGCAGCCGGTGAGCTGGAGGTTGCCGCGGACCGACACCGGCCTCGCGGTCAGGCCGATGCGCGGGCTGAAGGTCAGCGGCCGGCCGGCCGGGGAGCTGACGGTACAGGTCAGGGCGTTGCGATCGGGAGCGGTCCACGGATGGGAGGCCGCCCATGCGTGCGGGGTCGCCGCGACGGCGGCCGCGATGATCCAGGTCGGCTTCACAGGACCTCCGTCGGTCGCTCTGGGTGATCGGCAGATCACATCTTGCCGTATCCCCGGCGGGCGACGGTCCCCTGCCGGCCGGAAGGCGACGGCCCGGCCGGCGGAAGCACGATCACGGCTGTGCGATCGCGATTGAGGCGGCCGGTCTCGGGTACCCGCGGCTCGCAACCTGACAGCACTCAGGTGGACTTCGCCCCCCGAAGCCGATCTCAGGGTCGATTCACGCAGATAAGGTGGTGAATCTACCCCTCCGCGATAAGGGAGATCATGGCGGAATTCATCGAAGTCCGCACGACGATCGAGGGCCATGAGCAGGCCGCGGAGCTCGCGCACACGATCCTGCTCGCGGAGCTGGCCACCTCGATCGACATCGCGGAAGTCCCGGCCGCGGAGGCCGGGGTCTCCTGGCAGCTCACGCTCATCACACCGCGGGAGCGGGCCGCCGCACTGGAGGCGCACATCACCGCGAACGGCGGCGCCGTCGATGCCCAGCCGGTGCTGCACGACATCGACACCTACCCCGACTGGCTCACCGAGGACACCGACCGCCCCTGAACACGGCTGGTCGAGACGCCACCAGACCCACTCGCCGCCACAGGGAGGTCAGCGGCCGGCCGGGCGCATCAGCCCGTGGCAGGCGATCGCCGCCGCGGCCACCACGTTGAGCGAGTCGACACCGGCGTCCATCGCGGCCGGGCTCATGGGGATGCACACCGCGTGGTCGGCCTCGTGCAGCCAGTGGGAGGACAGGCCGTCGCCCTCGGCGCCGAGCAGCAGCGCCACCCGTTCGCTCATCGCGATCCGGTCGATGGGGACCGCGCTCTGGTCGGGGGTCAGCGCCAGGCTCTGGAAGCCCGCCTTCCGCAGCTCGCCGAGGCCGGTGTACCAGTCGTCGAGCCGCGCGTACGGGATCGAGAAGACCGCGCCCATGGAGACCTTCACGGCCCGGCGGTAGAGCGGGTCGGCGCAGCGCGGCGAGAGCAGGATGCCGTCCACGCCGAGCGCGGCGGCGCAGCGGAAGATCGCGCCGACGTTGGAGTGGTCGACCAGGTCCTCCAGGACCAGCAGCCGGCGGGCGCCCTTGATCAGGGTCTCGGCCGTGGGCAGCGGCAGGCGTTGCATGGAGGCCAGCGCGCCGCGGTGGATCTGGAAGCCCGCGATGCCGGTCATCAGCTCGTCGCTCACCTCGTAGACGGTGGCGTCGCCGATGACGTCGGACAGCGACTCGTACCAGCGCCGGGTGGTCAGGACCGAGCGGATCGGGTAGCCGGCGGCGATGGCCCGCCTGATCACCTTCTCGCCCTCGGCGAGGAACAGGCCGCGCTCCGCCTCCAGGCTCTTGCGCAGCTCGACGTCCCGCAGCCGGGTGTAGTCGGCGATTCGGGGGTCGTCGGCGTCGAATACGTAGTCAGGCACCTTCCGATACTGCCATGCGCCGCCTGACCTGCCAGACGATCGCGTAGCAGGCCAGGACGGCCGAGAGGCCGACCACGGTGCCGGCGCCCGTCTTGGTGAGCACGCTCCTGAAGCCCAGCGCGGGGTTGGGCTCGTCCACCAGCGGCCACAGCAGGGCGCCGGCGACCGTGCCGAGCGCGCAGGCGGCCAGCACGGCCCACCGTACGGCGGGCGCGAGCCGCAGCCGGCCCGGCACGTCGGCCGCCTCGATCCTGGACAGGGCGCGCCACGCCCACCACACGACCACGGCCAGCCCGACGGCCGACGAGGTGTACTGCAGCACGCTGAACAGCCTGGTCGTGCCGTAGACGGGGGTGTCCGGCCAGGCGCCCCAGCGGGCCGAGGCGTAGGAGTGGGTGAAGGAGTCCCAGAACACGTGGGTGGCCGCGCCGATCACACCACCGGCCACCACCGGGAGGACCCTGAGCCGGCCCGGACGCAGCAGCGCGGCGCGGCCGGCCGGCGACGGCGGCAGCAGCGAGATCAGCGGGTCGCGCAGCACGAGGTGGAACAGCGGCAGGAGCAGCAGCACCGCGGCCAGGTCGAGGGTGAGCACGCCCTGCCAGGAGTGCCAGTCGCCGTAGACGGGCAGGAACGGCAGGAAGATCGGCAGGTCGGGGACCATCGTCCCCAGCGCGAGCGCCCACGGATCGGCGAAGCGCCGCGCCCGCTCGGAGGCCACCAGCGGCAGCACGGCGGCGATGTGACTGGGCGTGAACGGCACGATCCCTCCCCCGGACGCGATCCCCGCCATTATCCGGTGAATCTTGAACATCCTTTGCCGCCGAGGGCTTAAGGTCACCCTGGGTCATGGGTACGTTACGTAACGCTGTCGACGGCCGGATAGCCGGGAGTTCGGGGGTTCATGGTGTCTGACCAGCGGATTCATGAGCATCCGGCCGCGACGGCCGGCTGGCTGAGGGCCGCCCGCGCCGCGCGCGCACTCTCCGTGGCCACGCTCGGCTGGCTGGCCGTGGAGAGCACGCTCGGCCTGGCCGCCGGGCTGTCGGCGCACTCCGTCGCGCTGATCGGATGGGGGCTGTCGGCCTTCGCCGAGGCGGGGGCGAGCCTGATCGTGGTGTGGCGCTTCACCGGCTCCCGCACGCTCTCGCCGCACGCCGAGACCACCGCGAGGCGCGCGGTGGCGGTGAGCTTCTGGCTGCTCGCGCCCTACCTCGTCGTGCATGTCGCGCACGACCTCGACGCCGGTCACCGGGCCACGCCGACCGTGCTCGGCATCGTGGTCACGACGGTCAGCCTGGTCAGCATGCCGGCGCTGGGACTGGTCAAGCGGCGGCTGGGGGCGCGGCTGGCGTCGGCGGCGACGTCCGGGGAGGGCACCCAGAACCTGATCTGCGCCGCCATGGCGGCCGGCGTGCTGGCCGGTCTGTGGCTGAACACGCTGGGCTGGTGGTGGGTCGACCCGGCCATGGCGGTGGCCCTCGCGGCGGTCGCGGTGCGTGAGGGGACGCGTGCCTGGCGCGGTCACGCCTGCTGCCATTGAGCGCCACTCTCCGTAATAGGCGCACCAAAAGAGCGGTTTTGCCACACAGAGCCCACCGAGTATCGTTCCCGGAGTATTGCGGAGCAACTCCCGCTAGGGTCTCCGGAAGGTCTCAACACACCTAAGAGGACATCGTGGGGCGACACCGGACAGACGAGCTCGATGGCGGCTACCGAGCCCAGGAACCCCCCTCCCGCAGGCGGTCCGTCAGCGGGCGTGGCAGGGTGCTCGTACCGCTGGCCGGGGCCGTCGCCCTGGCCGTGCTCCTCGGTGTCGCGGCGTTCGTGATCTTCAACCGCGAGCACGACTGCTCGGCCGGCAAGCTGCCGCTGCGCGTCGTGGCCACCCCCGACATCCACCCCGCGCTCAGCAAGATCGCCGCCAACTACACCAAGGCCATGCACTCGATCGACAGCAAGTGCGTCGAGGTGACCGTGGCCAAGGAAGGCGCGGCCAAGACCGCGAACGGGCTGGCCGCCGGCAAGTCCGGCGCGGACGTGTGGGTGGCCGACTCCAGCCTGCTGGTGGGCAACGTCCGCAACTCCCCCGCGGGCTCGGCACTGCCGGAGCCGGCCGGCTCGGTCGCCGTCTCGCCCGTCGTGCTGGCGACCGCCAAGTCCGCCGCGGCGAAGCTGTCCGGCAGCCTCACGCCGAGCTGGGCGGGCATGATCGCGGCGGCGAACGTGGCCAACCCCGACGGGCCGGGCAGGAAGGTCCGGGTGCTGGCGCTCGACCCGCAGAAGAACTCCGCCGGGCTGGCCGCGCTGCTGGCCGCCGCCACCTCGGCCAAGGAGGCCGGGCAGAACAAGGCGCTGGTGGGCGCGCTGAAGGAGATCTCCGGCCAGCTCGCCTCCGACCCGGCGGCGCTGCTGGCCAGCCTGACGGTGAGGTCGGGCAGCAAGGTGCCGGTCGGCGTCGCCTCCGAGCAGGCCGTCTACGCCCACAACGCCAAGAAGCCCGAGGCCCCGGTGGTCGCCCTCTATCCCAAGGAGGGCACGCTCAGCCTCGACTACCCGATCACGGTCGTCACCAAGGACGCGGCGGTCCAGAAGGCGGCCACGGACTTCAGACAGGACCTCGGCACGGACGCGTCCAAGAAGATCCTGCGCGCCGCGGGCTTCCGCAGTCCCGACGGCAAGGCCGGCGACGCGCTGTCGAAGGAGAAGGGGTTCGTCCCCGACAAGCCGGAGGCGCTGCCCAGGCCCGACGCCAAGACCGTGGCCTCGATGGTGCAGACCTGGTCCCGGCTGAACCTCGGCACCCGCCTGCTCACCCTGCTCGACGTCTCCGGCACGATGGCGCTGCCCGTCCCCGGGACGAACATGACCCGGATGCAGGCCATCAACAAGATCGCCATGGAGGGGCTGGGCCTGTTCCCGGCCGACTCCGATCTGGGCCTGTGGACGTTCTCCACGCACATGGACGGACAGGGCAAGGACTGGAAGGAACTCGTCCCCGTCGGCCCGCTCGCCGAGTCGACCGACGGCGTGCTCCGCAAGCAGGCGCTGGCCAAGCAGTTCGGGCAGATCCAGGCCAAGGCCACCGGCGACACCGGGCTGAACGACACCATCAAGGCGGCCTACGGCGAGCTGACGAAGACGTACCAGGAAGACAGGATCAACACGCTGCTGATCCTCACGGACGGCGCCGGCAACGACGACCCCGACGGCGGCGTCACGAACGCCCAGATCCTGCAGTACCTGAAGAAGACCTACAACCCGAAGCGGCCGATCAGCATCCTGCTCATCGCCTTCGGCCCGGAGGCCGAGGCGGGCAGGAAGCAGATGAACACGCTGGCCAAGACGACCGGCGGCGAGGCCTACATCGCCAAGGACGTGCTCCAGGTCCGCGACTTCTTCCTCCAGGGCATGGAACGCCGGCTCTGCGCCCCCTCCTGCGACGGCTGAGCCACTCCCGTCACAGAAATCACGAGGTCATGCCTGTTGGGCATGGCCGGGGCCGCGCCGGTCAACCTGGACGATCGAGGCGGCGTCCTCTCCCGCGTGGGGGCTTCTAGCGCCCGTTCCACCCGCGGGGAGGGGAATCCGTGCCTGGATGGCCGACGGTCGGCCGCGCCGACGATCAGGAACTGGTCGACGCCCTGCGGCGGGCCGACACCGACGCTCCCGCCAACCTGTACGACTCCTACGGCGAGCGGCTCTACGACTACGCCTGCTCGCTGATCGGCGACCGGGAGGCGGCCGCGGACGCCGTGCACGACGCCCTGGTGACCGCCCAGGGGTGCGTGGAGCGGCTGAAGGAGGCCGGCCGCCTGCGCGCCTGGGTGTACGCGCTGACCCGGTTCCAGGTCCGGGCCAGGATGGCGCATCGCGCCACACCCGCCGGGGGCGTGACGCAGGCGCCGCCCGCCGGGGAGCCGGACTCCGAGCTGGCCGCGCTGGTGCGCGAGACGCGGGGCGAGCTGAGCGGGAACGAGCGCGAGATCGTCGAGCTGTCGCTGCGTCACGGCCTGACGCCGATCGAGGTCGCCTCGGTGCTGGGGCTGACCTCCCGCCAGGCCGCCACGCGGCTCGGCCGGGCCCGCGACCAGTTGGAGAACGCCGCCGCGGCGGTCGTCCTGGCGAAGACGGGCCGCGCGCACTGCCCGGACCTGTCGGCGATGGTGGACTCGTGGGAGGGGCCGCTCACGTCGTTGCTGCGGCGGCGGCTGTCGGGGCACATCGCCGGGTGCGAGGTGTGCACCGAGGGCAAGCACCGGCAGGTCTCGGCCGCGCGCCTGCTCGACCTGGTGCCGGTGGAGTTCCCGCCGCTCTCGCTGCGCCGCCGGGTGGTCGACACCTGCGTCAACCCCGAGCGCGACCAGACCAGGACGCTGATCACCGACCGCGGTGACAGCTTCGACAGGACCGGCTTCCCGGTGGTCGCCGAGCGGCGCTCGCGCCGCCGCCGTCCGCGCCGCCTCGGGCCGGTGGTGCTGGCCGGCGCGTGCGTGCTGGCCGCGACCGGGGCGGTGGTCGTGATGAACGGCGGCGACACCGCGCGGACGGCGCTCACCCTGACGCCCACGCCCGGCCTCTCCTCCGTCGAGCCGCCGGTCACGCCGGACCCGGACCCGGAGTCGGAGTCGGACCCGGAGTCGGAGTCGGAGTCGGACGACGACCTGACGCCCGAGCCCACGCCGAGCCCCAGTGAGGCGGAGACGTCCCCGGCCCCCACGCCCACGGTCCGGCCGCCCGCGCGGCGGCCCAGCGGCAGGCCGGCCGCGCCCACCGTGAGCCGCCGCAGGCCGGCGCCGGTCGCCCGGCTCGGCACGTCGTGCCCCGTCTCGATCGCGGGGGCCGCCAAGATCGGGCTGCGCGCCCGCAACGCCGCGGTCTCCTGGGTGGCGACCGCGTCACAGGGCCTGGACGTCTTCCCGGCCAGCGGTTCGGTGAAGGCGGGCGGCTCGGTGTCGATCTGGGTGACCGTCATGGACCCGAGCGCCGCGGGCCGCGGCCGGGTCTCGTTCACCTCCAACGGCGGCGCCGCCACTTGCTCATTGGCGTGGAACGCCGATCGCGCCCCGCAGTCCGATCCGCCGTCCGAGATGCCGACGACCTCTCCCGAGCCGTCCGAGATGCCGAGCGAAGGTCAGACGTCGAATGTGGACGCCGCGCCACAAGGGTGACGAACAGCTCCCCAGATAAAGCAGACATCACGGGATAAACAGGACCCTGGCTCGAACATCATAGGCCACATAGGGCATTCTGGTTAGCTTGGGGAACACGCCTGGAAACCCGGAGTCACCATGTCATGTGGCGGACGTCACAGGAGAAACTTCGCCATGCGGGTGAACCTGGACGGCTTTCCAAGCGTCGGCATTGACGTGTCCGGACACGGGTTGATCCCATGAAAATCGATCAACCATGTCTTAACCAGAAAGAGCAGGAGAGAAACAGGAGATGCTCAAGCACCGCAGAGCGCTGGCATGGCTGCTGGCGCTCGCCTGCATAGCGGGGGCCGTGGTCGCCTTGTTCGACCTCGACACCCCGCTGCGCCCGTTCTTGATCTCCTTGTTCCTTCTGGTGGTTCCAGGGGCCGCGGTGGTGGGACTGTTGCGCGATCGTGACCCGCTTGCCGCACTATCAGTAGGAGCCGCGGCCAGCCTCGTCCTGAACGTGCTCCTCGCCGAAGCCATGCTGCTCTTCAACGCATGGTCGCCCAGAGCCGGGGTGGCGACGGTCGCCGTGCTCGGAGGGTTCATGTACGTGCTTCGCGTGTTGTACCGGGGGAAGAACATGCAGACGGAACAGGGGGCCAGGGCAAGGTGAACATCCAGGTAGTGCGCCCGAGAGACCTCGGAGACTCCGAACGCGCCCGATGGCGCGAGCTCCAGAAGGCCGACACGAGTCTGGACAACCCGTTCCTTTCGGTCGAGTTCGCCGTCGCGATGGACCGCTTGCGTGACTACGTGAGGGTGGCGGTCATCTCCGACGGCAACCGCATCGCCGGGTTCTTCCCGTACGAGCGGCACAGCTTCGGCATCGGGAAACCGCTCGGCGGTTTCCTCACCACCTGCCACGGCCTGATCGCCGTCCCCGACCTGCGGCTCGACGCGAAGGACCTGCTGCGCGCCTGCAAGCTCAGCGTCTTCGACTTCGACCACCTGGTCGCCGGCCAGCCGACGTTCGCCCCGTACGAGGCCGACGTGCGCCCGGCCCCGGTGATGGACTTCACCGCCGGCTTCGACTCCTGGCTGGAGCAGGTCAAGGCCAACTCCCCCAAGAACCTCAAGACCGTCCGCTACAAGGAGCGCAAGTTCGGCCGGGAGCAGGGCGGGCTGCGCTTCGAGTGGAACGCGACCGATCCCGAGGTCCTGCGTACGCTCCTGGCCTGGAAGTCCGACCAGTACCGGCGCACCGGCCGGGTGGACCGGTTCGCCCAGCCGTGGATCGTCGAACTGATCGACATGATGCATGCCGAGAAGTCATCGGATTTCTCCGGCATCCTCACCATGCTTTATGCCGGGGACGTGCCCGTCGCTGGGCATTTCGGCCTCCGAACCGCCACGACGCTTGTAGGGTGGTTCCCCGCCTACGACACCGAGTACGCCCGCTACTCGCCCGGCATCGTCCACCATCTGCAGATGGCCGAGGCCGCCGCGAATGACGGGATGCACATGGTTGACATGGGCAAGGGCGGCAAGGAGTACAAAGACTGGCTCAAGAGCGGGGTCCTGTACGTTGCCGAAGGCCGCATCTCACGACCGTCCGCGACAGCGGCCGTCCACTGGATGGGCCGAACTCCTTTCAACAAAGCTCGAACAATCGTGATGGATCGACCGTCTCTCTATAGGGCGGCCGACCGTGTCCTCAAGGGCTTTGGTCGGGTGCGCACCTCGATGCAGCAGCAGCAGGAGTCACCCAATGTAGTCAAGGAACCAACGGGAGCGAGCTGAGCGCTCCTGGCACCACCCCCCGGCACCAGCACACACCCTCACTCCACAGGACCCTCAGTGCACCGCTCGTCGGCTCCGCCATTCCCGCAGCACCCGGGGATGACTCCGGGCGGTGAGCAGGGCCGGGTCCCGGAAGGATATCCCTCGCCATGAGTCCCGAGATCACCAAGCACAACGGCAAGGTCCAGAAGTCGCCCTTGCGTTCCATGCCGCCGCCTTCGAGCTTCACGCCCGTCACCCCTCACCTGGCCATTTCCCCGACGGTGAGCGTGGTCGTACCGGCGATGAACGAGGCCGAGAACCTGCCGCACGTCTTCGCGACGATCCCCCAGTGGGTCGACGAGATCGTGCTCGTCGACGGCAACTCCGTCGACGACACGGTCGAGGTCGCCAAGCGCCTGCGGCCCAACGTGAAAATCGTCACGCAGACCGGCAAGGGCAAGGGCGACGCCCTGTCCGCCGGCTTCGCCGCGTGCACCAGCGACATCATCGTCATGATCGACGCCGACGGCTCGACGGACGGCCGCGAGATCATCTCTTTCGTGGGCGCCCTCGTGACCGGGGCCGACTTCGTCAAGGGCTCGCGCTACGCCGCCGGCGGCGGCAGCGACGACCTGACGCTCAACCGGCGCCTGGGCAACAAGGTCCTCACCGGCATCGTCAACGTGATGTACAAGACCAGCTACACCGACCTGTGCTACGGCTACAACGCGTTCTGGGCGCGTCACCTCGACGTGCTCGACCTCGACTGCGACGGCTTCGAGGTCGAGACCCTGATGAACGTGCGCGCGGCCAAGGCCGGGCTGAAGGTGCACGAGGTGCCCAGCCACGAGCGCAACCGCATTCATGGCGAGAGCAACCTGCGTGCCGTACGAGATGGCTTCCGTGTGCTCAAGACGATCCTGAAGGAGTGGCGCCGCCAGCCCTCCGCCCCTCAGCCTGAGCCCACCGCCACTCCCGCCGCTGACCGAGGCGTCGCGTAAGAGGAACCGTTGTGAACACGTCTGTTGTCATCTGCGTCTACACAGAAGAGCGCTGGGAGGACATCAGGCAGGCAGTCGAGTCGGTCGAGAACCAGAGCCGCCCGGCACACGAGCTGATCCTGGTGGTCGACCACAATCCGGACCTGCACCTGAAGCTCAAGCGCGCCTATCCACAGGCCATCGTGGTGGAGAACACGCACGAGCAGGGGCTGTCCGGCGGCAAGAACACCGGCGTGGCCACGGCCACCGGTGAGATCGTCGCGTTCCTCGACGACGACGCGGTCGCCGACGCGGGATGGCTGGAGGCTTTGGAGGAGGGCTTCCAGGATTCCGGTGTGGTGGGCGTGGGCGGGCGTACCGACCCGTTGTGGGCGTCCAAGCGCCGGCCCCGCTGGTTCCCGTACGAGTTCGACTGGACGGTCGGGTGCACGTACCGCGGCATGCCCGCGGTACGCGCGCCCATCCGCAACGTCATGGGCGGCAACGCCGCCTTCCTGCGCGAGGTGGTCGCCGAGGTCGGCGGCTTCCACAGCGGCATCGGCCGCAGCGTGCAGGGCCGCAAGTCGCGCCCGCTGGGCTGCGAGGAGACCGAGTTCTGCATCAGGCTGAGCCAGCGCAAGCCGGGCTCGGTCATGCTGTTCGAGCCCCGCGCGGTCATCGGGCACAAGGTGTCCAGGCAGCGCGAGGGCTTCGCCTACTTCAGGTCCAGGTGCTACGCGGAGGGCCTGTCCAAGGCCCTGGTCACGCGGGAGGTCGGCACCCAGGACGGGCTGGCCAGCGAGCGCGCCCACGCCATGAAGACGCTGCCGCTCGGCGCGCTTCGCGGGGTGGGCGACGCCCTGCGCGGCGACCTGTCCGGACTCGGCAGGGCCGCCGCGATCGTCGTCGGCCTGGCCTGGACGACCTGGGGTTACGTGGTGGGCACGGCAAGGCTGAAGGTGGCACGCTCATGATCCGCATTCCGATCCTGATGTACCACTCGGTCAGCGACACCCCCAACGACGAGACGCGCCCGCACGCCGTCCGGCCGTCCGACCTGGCCGAGCAGCTCGCCTACCTGTCGGAGAGCGGGTTCACCTCGCTCACGCTGGGCGACCTGGTGGCCGCGCTGAACAAGATCGACGGCCGTACGGTGCCGGAGAAGCCGATCGTCCTGACCTTCGACGACGGCTACGCCGACTTCCACAGCCAGGCGCTGCCCCTGCTCGACCGCTACAACTTCCCGGCCACGGTCTTCCTGACCAGCGGCTGGGTGTCCGACGCCGGCAAGGACGCCGCGGGCCGTCCGCTCGACGACATGCTGTCGTGGGGCCAGGCCCGCGAGGCGGCCCAGAACGGCATCGAGATCGGCGGCCACAGCCACAGCCACCCGCAGCTCGACCAGCTCCGCACCGACGAGCTGCGGCAGGAGCTGCGCAGGAACAAGGGCCTGCTGGAGGAGAAGATCGGCGCGCCGGTCGCCACCATGGCCTACCCCTATGGCTACTCAAGCGCGCGGGTCCGCCACGAGGTGCGCAAGGCCGGCTACTTCGCCGCCTGCGCCGTGAGCAACACGATCGCGGCCGACCGCCACGACATGCTCGCCATCCCCCGGCTGACGGTCGGCAAGCCGACGACCATCAGCATGTTCAGGCGCGCCGTCGAAGGCAACGCCGTACCTCTCATCTACCTGCGCGAACGCATCCTCACCAAGGGGTACGCGGTCGTCCGGCGGACGAGGTACGGGCTGCAGCGGGTGCGCGGAAATGTCTAGCCTTCGGGAAAAGATCCTCCGCGACCTCAGCAATCCGCTCTTCCGCCAGGGTTACGCCCTGATGGCCAACACGGTCGTCACGGGCACCCTCGGCATGGGCTACTGGCTGCTCGCGGCGCACTTCTACACCCCTGAGGAGTTCGGGCGCGGCCAGGCGGTGATCACCGCGATGCGGCTGTTCGCGTCGCTGACCGCGCTGGGCTTCGTGGGGGCGCTGGCCCGCTTCCTGCCGGTGGCCGGGCGGCGCACTCCCGAGCTCATCCTGCGCGGCTACGGCCTGGCCGCCGCCACGGGTGGGGTCGCGGCGCTCGGCTTCCTGCTGACGCTGCCGCTGTGGGGGAAGACGTACTCGGTGCTGGCCGGGTTCGGGCCGGGGCTGTTCTTCCTGGCCTCGGTGCTGGTGTGGGCCGTCTTCACGCTCCAGGACGTCGTGCTGACCGGCTTGCGCAAGGCCACCTGGGTCCCGGTCAACAACCTGGTGTTCGGCCTGGTCAAGATGGGCCTGCTGGTCGCGCTGGCCAGTGCGCTGCCCGACGGCGGGATCTTCGTCTCGTGGATGATCCCGACCGCGCTCGCGCTGATCCCGGTCAACTGGCTGATCTTCGGCGTCGTGGTGCCCCGCCACGTCAAGAGCCTCGGCGCCACCCACGAGCCGCCCGGACTACGGCAGATCGGCCGGTTCCTGGCCGGTGACTTCCCCGGGACGCTGTCGATCCTGGCGATCGTCTACCTGGTGCCCGTGGTCGTGGCGACCAAGGTGGGCGAGGCCACGTTCGGGCGCTTCTCGATGGCCCACACCCTGGCCAGCATGATCGAGCTGCTGGCCATGAACATGGCGGTGTCGCTGACGGTCGAGGGTTCTTTCGATCGTTCCAAACTGGCCCTGAACTGCCGGCGGGCGCTGCGGCGCGGTTTCATGATCGTGACCCCGATCATCGTGGTGGCGATCCTGGGGGCGCCGCTGATCCTGACCGTCTTCGGCGCCGAGTTCGCCGACGAGGGGTCCACGCTGCTGCGGCTGATGGCGCTGGCCGTGCTGCCGCGGGTGCTGATCGAGGTGTACCTGAGCGCGCTGCGGGCACAGAGCCACGCGCGCACGCTGGCGCTGGTGCAGATCGGGCTGGCGGTGCTGGTGCTGGTGTCCACGGTGGCGCTTTTCCCGCACTTCGGGGTGAACGCGGTCGGTTACGGGCTGCTCTTCAGTGAGCTGCTGGTAGCACTTTTGATCTTCGGAAATCTACGCAAAATTCTCAATTTTGGTGAAACTGGGCAGCCGACTGTCACTCAGGGGTCGTCCGGGGCCGCATGATGGTCAACGTGAGGCAACGGGACGGCGATGGCATGACTAAGGGGAAAACCGGCTCTTCCGACGTTCGCAAGGACGCCGGGGAGGAGACAGAGGCTCCCTTCGATCCGGAGGCCACGGGGGTGATCCCGCGGCTGACGTTCGACGGTGATCAGGAGGGCACGTCCGGCGAGGACGCTGCCGGCTCTTCGGATTCCGCTGATTCCCCGCCCGAGGTAAACGCCGACACGACGACGGCCTTCCGCATCCCCGGAACCGTGCACATCGGCCACCCTCCCACGACTGACGAGCCTTCTTCCGGGCCCCTTCAGGCGTTCGCGGAGCGTGGCGCGGAGGTGCAGCCGAAGACCGCTGGGCCCAACGCGTTCACCGCGCGGGCGCCGCACGCGCCGGACGCGTCCCCGGAGACATCCCCCGGAGGCCCGGCTTCCGGTGGAGCGGCCGCCGGTGGAGCGGCTTCCGATGGCCCGGTTTCAGGTGGCGCGGCTTCGGGTGGCGCGGCTTCGGGTGGCGCGGCTTCGGGTGGCGCGGCTTCGGCGTCGAAGGGCTCGCCGACGGCTGGGACCATGCCGATACCCACCACCGGCTCCTCTCAGGCTCCCGCCTCCCAGGCCGTCAAGAGCCCGGCTCCCACGGCCCCCGACGCCGGTGACGCCCCCGGCAAGGGCACAGCGGATTCGGACGCGGCGAGCCCGACGGCGTCCCCGACGGCGTCCCCGAGCACAGCGGCCCCGAAGGGCGCGAGCACGGCTGGTACGGCCCGTCCGGGCACCGCTGATGCGGCGGGTGAAGGCCCGTCGGGCGTATCCGGTGTGTCCGGTGGGACCGGTGGGACCGGCGCCAAGGCGCCCGATGCCAAGACGGCCGGTGCCAGTGGGGCCGGCGCCAAGGTGGCCGGTGCCAGTGGGGCCGGCGCCAAGGTGGCCGGTGCGAGTGGGGCCGGTGCCAAGGTGGGCGGTGCTGGCGGGGCTGCCGCCGAGGTGGGCCGTGGCGGTGAGGCCGATGGCGATGGGGCCGGGGACGTTGACGACAGGACCGTCGCGTTCCGGGCGCCCGCTTCCAGGGCGGTCAGTGCCGGTGCGGCGGGGGTTGGGGCTCCGGTCGTCGAGCGGGCCGACGTGGCTTCCGGCAAGGGGCAGGTCGCGGAAGGTGCGCGGGGCGGGGAAGGCGCGCCCGTGGCCGAGGCGCAGAAGGGCAGGGTCGCCGGAGGGCGGGTCGGGGCGCTGATCGCCAGTGCGCCCAAGTGGCTGCCCCTCGTCCTCGTGCTTGAGGGCCTGCTCATGTACATTCTCGCCCTGCGCGTGCCCCCGGGCCCGCTGCGGGGTGTGGACCCGGCGAACATCAACGGCCTGGGCCTGATCTCGGCGCTGCCGGCGACGGCGTTCATCGCCATCCTGATCATGATCGTGTCGTTCTTCGTCACGGTCGCCCAGAGCACCGACCGCAAGTTCCTGCTGCTGTTCCAGATCGCCGCCATCACGTTCGCCCTGCACGGCGCGGGCGCGCTGGTGGCCAGCGAGCCGCGATTCCCCACGGCGTACATCCATGCCGGGTTCGTGGAGTTCATCTCCAGGACGGGCGAGACGGCGATCAGCATCGACGCCCGCATGGGCTGGCCGGGCTTCTTCGCGTTGTTCGCGTTCGTCACCAAGGCCGCCGGCATCACCGACATGACGACGATCCTGCAATGGACGCCGTTGCTGTCGAACCTGCTCTATCTGCTCCCGTTCGTCCTGATCCTGCGTCAGGTGGTGGCGACGACGCGGGCCCGCTGGTTCGCGGCGCTGCTGTTCATCCTCGTGCAGTGGATCGGGCAGGACTACTTCTCTCCGCAGGGGTTCACGTTCGCCCTGTATCTGGCGTTCGTGGCGATCCTGTTGCGGTGGTTCGGACGGGTGGAGCCGCGTACGAAGCCGGTGCCGCCCAAGGGGCTGCGCAAGCTGCTCGGCAAGCTCGACGCGATGACACCCGGCGAGATCGTGAACACCGGCACCTACCGGGCCGACAAGCTGCTGATGCTGCTGATGCTGCTGGCGCTGTTCTTCGCGTCGGTGGCCTCGCACCAGATCACGCCGTTCATGATGATGGGCGTGGTGACGGCGTTCCTGATCTTCAAGCGGACCTCGCTAACGTGGGCGCTGCCGTTCTTCCTCGGGCTCGTGACGCTGGCGTGGATCAGCTACATGACGGTGGGGTTCTGGGCGGGCCAGATCGACGCGATCTTCGGCGGTCTGGGCAAGATCCTGCAGAACATCGGCAGCGCCACCTCCGACCGCGTCGAGGGCAGCGACCCCGCGCACGCGATGGTGCTGCAGGCGCGGCTCGGCATCCTCGGGGTCATCCTCTCGCTGGCGGCGGCCGGGCTGTTCCGGCGGCTGCGGCGCGGGGTGTTCGACCGGTCCGCGCTGATCCTGCTGTGCGTGCCGGTGCTGGCGCTGGGGCTGCAGAGCTACGGCGGCGAGATCGGGCTGCGCATCTACATGTTCGCGCTGCCGGGCTCCTGTCTGCTGGCCGCGTACGCGTTCTTCCCGAACCTGCCGGCCGACAGCGCGGACGTGCGCGAGGAGACCGTGCCGCTGCGCAGGCGGAACGTGCGTTTCAACCCCGAGCTGACCAGAAAGATCTCGGTCGTGCTCGCGGCCTGCTTCGCGGTGCTGTTCGCGTTCGCGTTCCTGCTGGCCCGGTACGGCAACGAGAAGTTCGAACGGGTCACCACCGGCGAGGTGGCCGCCCTGCACTACGTGTACGACCACGACAAGCCGAGCGCCAAGGTGCTCTACCTGGTGCCCAAGGAGGGCCCGGAGGTCACGCCGACCCTTCCGTGGGGCGAACGGGACGTCGAGCTGGTCAACTTCGGCGTGCAGGCGCTGGTGCACAAGGACCCGACGCAGATCTCCGACGCGGTGGCCAAGCTGAAGGAGCAGCCGCGCAACTCGTACCTGATGGTGAGCCGCGGGCAGGTCAGCTACCTGCAGCTCAACGAGGGCTTCTCCGAGGACTGGGGGCAGCGGTTCCGGGCCGCGCTGGACGCCTCGCCCGACCTGAAGAAGGTCTTCTCCAACGACGACGCCGCGCTCTACACCTGGAAGAAGTTCGTGAAGGGGACGGAGATCCCCGAACCCAACCCCTACAAGGGGCGTGGCGACCCCACGTCGCCGTGGACGCCCGTCGGCATCGGGGCGCTGGTCGTGACCTGGGTGGCGCTGTTCGGCTACGAGGTCATCGGGCTGAACGGGGCGAACCGGGCGCGACGGGCGCGCCGAGGGCTGATGTGGCTGGCCATCCCGGCGTTCTTGATCTCCATAGCAGTGATCATTGAGAGATTTATCCACATCGCACTAAATAACTGAATTCACAGGAAACGCTAAGGTTTTGCGGGATGATGTACGCCTGATGAGGACACAGGAGACACTTCCCGCCATGCCCGACGCACGACTCGCGGCTGCGAGGATCACTTCTGTAGACGCCCTGCGCGGCTTCTCCCTGCTGGGGATCCTCGTCGTCAACATCGCCTTCCTGGCCTCCGGCTACCGGATGGCCGGAATGGCGGAGCCCGGCTTCGACTCCTCGCTCGACTGGGTCACGCGCTGGCTCGTGACGCTGTTCATGGAGAACAAGTTCTACCTGCTGTTCTCCTTCCTGTTCGGCTACAGCTTCACGCTCCAGCTCGACTCGGCCGTACGGCGGGGGCGGGCGTTCGTGCCGATGTTCCTGCGCCGCCTGGCCGGACTGCTGCTGATCGGCCTGGCCCACGCGGTGCTGCTGTTCCCCGGCGACATCCTGACGACGTACGCGTTCGTCGGGATCGCACTGCTGGTGCTGCGCAGGATCGGCCCCAAGACCGCGATCGTGCTGGCCGGGCTGCTGACCCTGATGCTCGCGTTCGGGTTCCTGATGCTGGCCCTGCTGGCGATGGTCGGCCTGGACGCGTCCGGCACGGTCGCCGAGGGCACCGCCGAGGCCGCCAGGTCCGACACCGCCCTCGGCGGGGTGTTCTGGCAGATCATCTCCGAGCACATGCGCAAACTGTCGCTGATCGTCCTGCTGCGCGTGCTGTTCCAGGGGCCGGCGGTGCTGGCCGCGTGCCTGATCGGGCTGGCGGTCGGCAAGCTGGGCGTGCTGCGGAACCTGTCGGAGCACAAGGTGGCGCTGCGCAGGCTGCAGTGGACCGGGTTCACGGTCGGCCTGGCCGGCGCCTTCGTCTACACGCAGTCGGCCTGGAACGGCACGGTGAACAAGTTCCTGGGCGAGGCGGTGGACCTGGTGACCGCGCCGCTGCTGGCCGCCGCGTACGCGGCCACGTTCCTGCGGGTGCTGCCGTACCTGCCGCGGGTGGGCCGGGCCCTGGCCGCCCCCGGACGGATGGCCCTGTCGAACTACCTGGGCCAGTCGCTGATCTGTTCGCTGATCTTCACCGGCTACGGCCTGGCCCTGGTGGATCGGGTCAGCCCCGCCGTCGAGGTGCTGATCGCGCTGGCCATCTTCGCCGTCCAGGTGCTCTACAGCCATTGGTGGCTCAAGGGACACCGGTACGGGCCGGTGGAGTGGGTGCTGCGCTTCCTGACGTACTGGCGCAGGCCCACGAGCGAGCGGCGCAAGGCCCGCGGCTCCGCGCAGGTCGCCTGAAACCGTCTGCCCAAACCCCCCTTGGGCGAGGTACGCTCTCACGTGTAAGGAAAACCTTTCACGTGACGGGAAATCATGACCGATGCCGGGCCGACCGGTGACGACCTGGTCGAGATGCTGGCGGCGCTGGCCAACCCCCTGCGGGTGCGCATCGTCGCGACCCTGTCCACCGGCCGCGACTACGTGAGCCATCTGGCCCGCGTGATCGGCGTCAGCCGTCCGCTCCTCCACATGCACCTGCGGCGGCTCGAAGCGGCCGGCCTGATCGTCGGCACGCTGGAGCTCTCCGAGGACGGCAAAGCCATGAAGTACTACGAAGTCACCGACTTCGACCTCCACCTCACCGCAGCGGCGCTGGCCGAGGCGGCCAAGACCCTCACCGTGCCCGACCCGGAGCCCAAGGAGCGCCCCTGATGCCCACCGCCTGGCCCGAGGTGATCTTCATCCTCGGTGTGCTGCTCGTGACCGGCTTCCTGATCTGCCTGGTCATCGTCGGCCTCTTCGACTTCCGTAAGGCGAAGCTGGAGGCCATGCAGAAGGACGACCTGCGCCGGCTGGTGCACAGGTTCGAGCAGCTCGCCGAGAACACCCTTGACGCCCAGCAGCGCTCGGCCGCCGATCTGGCCGAGCTGCGCGCCCGTACGGCGTCGATCGAGCAGATCCTCAGAACCGTCGAGTAGGAGCGTGCCATGAAGGCCATCCGTTATGCCGCCTACGGGCCGCCCGATGCCGTCATCGAGCTGCGAGAGGTCGATCCGCCGGCGGTCGGCGACGACGACGTGCTGGTCCGGGTGCGGGCGGCGGCCGTCAACCCGGGTGACTGGCACTTCGTGCGCGGCCTGCCGTACGTCATGCGGGCCGTGTCCGGGCTGCGCCGGCCCAGGTTCGGCGGGCTCGGCATGGACCTGACCGGGCGGGTCGAGGCGACCGGCCGCAACGTCACCCGGCTGAGGCCCGGCGACGAGGTGTTCGGCCACTGCCAGGGCGCCTTCGCCGAGTACGTCGCCGTCCCCCAGGACAAGGCGCTGCTGGAGAAGCCGGCCGGGCTGACGTACGAGCAGGCGGCGGCCGTGCCGTCGGCGGCGCTGACCGCCTACGAGGCCCTGGCCACCAGAGGTGGGGTCAAGCCGGGGCAGAAAGTGCTGGTCGTCGGCGCGGCGGGCGGGGTGGGGACGTTCGCGGTGCAGATCGCCAAGGCGCTGGGCGCCGAGGTGACGGGCGTGTGCAGCGGCGGCAAGGCGGAGTTGGTCGCGTCCCTGGGGGCCGACGAGATCATCGACTACACCAGGCAGGACTTCACCCACCACACCGGCCGGTACGACCTCATCCTCGACAACGTGGGCGACCGGCGCCTCTCGGACTGCCGGCGCGCCCTCACCCCTACCGGCACCTACATCCCCAACTCGGGCTCCGGCGGCGGGTCCTTCCTCGGGCCGTCCGGGCGCATCCTGCGCGTGCTCGCGGCGAAGCCGTTCGTCCGGCAGCGCATGGTCAACTTCGTCACGGCCGAGGACCGGGACGCGCTGGCCGCCGTACGCGAGCTCGTCGAGGCGGGCGAGGTCGTCCCCGTCGTCAGCCGGACGTACCGGCTGGAGGAGGTGGCTCAGGCCATCGCCCACGTCGAGCAGGGCCACGCCACGGGCAAGGTCGTCGTCACCCTCTAGGCGCTCCCAGGCGGCGCTGGGCGGAGCGGAGCATGGCCTGGACGACGATCGGGTGCACGAGACGTACCGGCCAGAAGTAGAGGCGGCCGCGCCACCCCTTCAGCCGGACCGTGGTCGTCACCCGAACGAGCCGGGCCTCGCGATCGACCCCCACGCCGCAGCGGAAGTCGAGATGCCGGTCGTCGGCCGAGATCAGCGCCTCGTCCCCCTCGACCCGGCCGACCCGGAAGATGTCGCGCGGCGCGCGCGGGATGCCGACCAGCGGCACGATCGCCTGGCGCAGCCACATGGCGGCGGCGATCCAGCGGGGCATCGACGCGATCGAGAAGACGGCCTTCGCCCAGATCCGCGGATCGTCGGTCGCGCGGGGTGGCAGCACGCCGACGATCATGTCGGCGTAGTCGGGCGCGGGGATGTCCTCCAGGGCGGACGACCAGTAACCGGGTGTTCTCATGACGCCTCCATACGGTGCCGTATGGTCAGGACTATACGGTACCGTATGGCGAATGGCGCAAGGGGGCCGCCGGATCACGGCGGAACAGTGGGTGGACGCCGCGTACGCGCGTTTCACCAAGATCGGCCTGGACTCGGTGCGGGTCGAGGCCGTCGCCCGCGACCTCGGCACGACCAAGGGCTCCTTCTACTGGCACCACGCCGACCGCGGCGCGCTCGTCCGGGCCGTCATGGAACGCTGGGAGGCCGAGGAGACCGAGCACATCATCGCGGCCGCCTCCGCCGAGACCGAGCCGCGCGCCCGCCTGCGCGCCCTGTTCGGCACGGTCGCGGCCCGCGCGGGGCGGCGCGGCGGCGAGAGCCGCCTCTACCTCGACGCCGAACGCGAGGGCGTCGCCGACATCGTCACCCGGGTCACCCGGCGCCGCGTCGACTTCGTCGCCGGGCTCCTGGTGGAGCTGGGCTTCGGTGTGGAGGAGGCCGAGCGGCGGGCGCTGCTCGCGCTGGCGGTGGTGCTCGGGCTGCAGCAGCTCGAACGTGGCACGCGGCCGCACATCCCCCTCGATCACGCGCTCCTCACCGAGACCGCCTTCACGATGGCCGTCACGCCGCCGCACGCCCAGGTCGGGTGAGAGCTGTTCGTGCGCGTCGGGGCCGTCACGTGTTCGCGCACGTTCAGGCGTCCGGGCTGGTCAGGTGTCTGGGCCGTTGCGTTGTAGTTCCAGGAAGTCCTGGTCACAGCTCAGGCGGTAGCCCTCCGGAGTGCGGAAGTGCTCCTGGAGGTAGGCGGCGACCTCGTCCATGGCGGGCGGCTGCGACAACGGGACCACGTTGAGCATGAACTGCGCGATCGCCAGGGCGGTTTCCAGGTCGGGCATGGTGACGAAGGCCGGGTCCGTGCTGATGCCGATCTCCCATTCGGCGCCCGCGGTGGCGGCGAAGGCGCGCCCGAGGGCGTCCAGGTCGTAGCGGTGCCCGGTGAAGCGACGCAGCAGGCGCATGCAGTCGCTGTCGGGATTCTGCAGCACGACCACGGTGAAGCCGCCCTCGGAGGTCCAGGAGGCCAGCCGCTGGAGCTGGTGCAGCCATGTCTGTTGCGGCACGTAGTACAGGACGTGCGCGCACAGCACGAGGTCGGCCGCCTCCCCCGGATCGGCGGTGGCGATGTCCTGGCCGAGGACGGTGGCCTCCGGACACCGGCTGCCCAACTCCGAGCGCAGGTGCTCGTTGGGCTCGATGGCGATGGTCCGCTCGAACCGGGGGGCCAGCCAGGCGGTGGTCTCGCCCGTCCCGGCGCCGGCGTCGATCAACGTACGGTGGTAGGGCAGCCGGTCCACGACCCGGGCCAGTTCCTCGCGGGCCCGGATCTTCTGGTCGGTGTGGGCCAGGAAGGTGGCGAAGGCGGCGTCGTAGGCCGCGCTCATCGGGTCGAGGATGTGCACGATGGGCGGCTCGGCGTTGCTGTCGGTCATCACGGTCCCTGGCATCACAAGTCGGCTACTGTCAGCTTATGGACCACCACTCTACGTTCCCGGGTGTCCGGATCAGTGACGGGCTGGGGTGGGGGGCCGTGAGCGCCGTCAGGCGCCGCCTCTCCCGGCCCACTTGATCTCGTACGCCCCCAGCGTCACCGCCCTGCCGTCCACCGTCGCCGTGACCTCCCGGTCCGACGTGTTCACCATGACGACCTGCTGCTCCTGCGCCAGCACCTTCACCTTCGGGTCGGACGACGTCACCGCCCCGTCGAGCCGCGCCCCCGCCGGGAACCACCGGGTGAACCCGCTGAGCAGCCCCGCCATCGGCATCTCGTCCCCCCGCCCGGGAGCCCAAAGGCAGCCGGGGCAGTCACCCGAGCCCTTCACCTGGGGGTTCCAGTACAGGGCGGTGGTGACGCCGCTCCTGGCGAACTCCATCAGCGCGGCCGCCTGCACGGCCGTGCGCCGCTCCTCGCTCCACCCGGAGTTCTCCGGCTCGACGTACCACTCGGCCCACCAGACCGGCAGGTCGTCGCTCTTCTGCCGCAGCCACGTCGTGATCGCGCCGAACTTGCCGAGCGCGCCGAAGTCGTCGGGAACGTTCCCTTTGTCGGTCGTCATGGAGGCGCCGTCCACGACGATGAAGTCGGCGCCCTTCTTGTGCTGGATCCAGTACTCGATCGCGTCGAGCGCCCGCTGGTCCACGGTCCCCCACGGGCCCTTCAGCCCGGAGGGCCCGCCGCCCGAGCCGCTCTCGATCGGCATGTACGGCCCACCCACCTTGATCTGCGGGTTCACCTTCTTCAACGCCGTGTAGACCTTGTTGTAGAGCTGCGTGTACCCCTCGGCGTCCCACCGGTTGGTCGAGGGGTCCCAGAAGCCCTTGAACTCGTTCCACACCATGTAGTACTTGACGGTCGGGTACTGCTTGGCCACCCGCGCGGCCAGCTTGGCGTAGTCGTCGAAATGCTCTGGTTTGGGAGCGACGGTGTGGTTCTTGCTCCAGTCGGTACGTCCGGGCTGCCCGCCCTTCATCCAGTCGGGCGCGCAGCACAGGGTGATCACCGGCACCGCCCGCGACGACGCCATGAACGTCAGCCGCCGGTCGAGGTCGCGGAAGCTGAACTGGCCGGGGCTCGGCTCGGGGTTGCCCACCCCCCAGCCCATGATGTGCTGGTTCTGCAACATCGGCACCCGTCCCAGCATGCCCCTGGCCTGCTCGACGACCTGCCGCGGCTCGGTCTCCGCGCTGTACTGCGTGTGCGTGACGCCCCACCGGGGCCAGTCGTGGAGCACGGGCGGCTGTTCGAGCTGCGGCGGGGCCTGGGTCGGCCCGACCTCGGCCACCTCGCCGCCCTTGTACCCCTCGCGCGAGTTCGACCGGATGCCCGCGTAGACCATGATGCCGACGACGAGCACGACCGCGAGGATGCCCGCCCCTAGGGCGATCGGCCATGGCGACCGTCTGCGCGCGTGTCTGCCGTCGCTGGGAATCACGGAACGCTCCTTACCATCACGCAATGTACAAGGGCCAGGCAGCGCCCGGCCCTTATGACGGTAATCGTCCCGCTTGCAGCAGACTTGCCGTCAGTCAGAAGCGGGTGGCCGCTGACCGCCCGCAGGCCCGGGAACCCCCGAGTAACGGTACGGCACCGGCTGCCTGCCCGGCTGCACGACGAGAAGGGTGCCCGGCGTCTCGGCGTAGAAGGCGGACTCGACGGCGGCGGCGACGTCCTCGGCCGTGAGCAGCGGGAATCCGGCGTTCACGAACATGTCCCGCGCGGCGGCCACCAGCGGGGTGTCGGTGAATCCGGGGCAGACGGCGTTGATCCGGATGTTCTGCTGGGACAGTGGCTCAGCCAGCGCCCGGACCAGGCCGACGACGGCGTGCTTGGTCATCGTGTAGATCGGGTCGCCGGCGAAGGCCACCAGCCCGGCCAGCGAGGACGTGGCCACGATCGCGCCCCCGCCCGACCTGATCAGCAGCGGCACGGCGGCGCGCACGCCGAAGACGACGCCGTCCACGTTCACGCCGACGATCGCGCGGTAGCGCTCCACGTCGAAGGCCGCGAGGTCGACGCCCCCGGAGATGCCGGCGTTGAGGTGCACCAGGTCGAGGCGGCCGTACCGCCGCTCGGCGAGCGCGACGGCCTCCAGGGAGGCTTCCTCGGTGCTGACGTCGGCGGCCAGCCACGCGCCCTCGACCTCCTTGGCCAGCCGCTCGACCCCCTCGCCGTCGCGGTCGACGAGGACGCACTTCGCCCCGCCCGACGACAGCCGCCGGGCCACCGCGGCGCCGATGCCGCTCGCCGCTCCGGTGATGAGTGCAACTGTGCTCATGGCGCTCCTTGAGGGGGTGCGGGCTGGTCGAGATGCGATGGGCGCGGGGGGTGAGAGCTGGTCGAGAATGCGATGGGCTCGGGAGATCAGGGCTGGTCGAGCATGCGATGGGCGCGGGCGATCAGGGTCGGCACGGCCGCGCCGATGCGGTCGAACCCCTCCCCCACGGTCTTACCCTGCTTGAACCGGGCGTGGATACCCTCCACGATGACCGCGAGCTTGAAATTGCCAAAAGCCACATAAAACCCAAGATCTGAAATATCGCGGCCTGAGACCTTTGTGTAGTGGGCGGCGAATTCGGCGGCGTTCATGAATCCCGGCGCCACCGTCACGTCCCCCGACACCGGGATGCGGGCCCGCTCGTCGTCCCCGCGATCGTGCCAGTACGTCAGCGTCAGCCCCAGGTCGGCCAGCGGGTCGCCGAGCGTGGACATCTCCCAGTCGACCACGGCCATGATCTCGATCTCGGCCGGCGGCGGCGCCAGGCGCACCAGCGTGTTGTCGAGCCGGTAGTCGCCGTGCACCAACGTGCTGTCGGACGTGGCGGGCAGCCGCTCGCGCAACCGCCGTACGAGGCTGTCGTAGTCGGGCAGGTCGGCGGTCTTCGACCGCTCCCACTGCTGGCACCACCGGTCGAGCTGCCGGGCCATGTACCCCTCGGGCCGGCCGAAGTCGCCGAGCCCCACCTCGTGGTAGTCCACGGCGTGGATGGCGGCCAGCACCTCGGCCAGCCGCTCCGACAGCCGCCGCGTCTGGGCCGGCGTCGGCTCGCCCAGCTCGGCCCTGGTCTGGACGGCGGCGCCGGGCACGTACCCCATGACGTAGAACGGCGCCCCGACCACCTCTTCGTCGGCGCAGAAGGCGACGGGCTCGGGCACCGGGACGGGCGTCGGCGCGAGCGCGGAGATGACCCGCCACTCCCGCCGCATGTCGTGGGCGGTGGGCAGCACGTGACCCAGCGGCGGCCTGCGCAGCACCAGCCGGCGTTCGCGCGCCTCCACCAGGTAGGTCAGGTTCGACCTGCCTCCGGAGATCAGCGAGACGGACAGCGGCTCCCCGGCGTCCGGCACGTGCCTGCCCAGCCACGAGACCAGCCGCGGCCAGTCGATCCCTGGTACGGTCATGGACACACATTAGAACGTCACTCGGTCCTGAAAGCCAGCTGAGAGTTGCATAACACTCGGCCCGGCCTATCCCAGGCATGGATTCTTATCCTTTAACCTGGCCGTACACCTCTGACCGCATGCTGGTCAGATCGTGGTAAGCCGACAGTAGGAGCCCATGCGCGTCACCGTTGCCCACCCTCGCGAGCTGGGACAGCCCGAGCTCAGCCGATGGCGCGCCCTCCAGGAGTCCGACGCCGCCTTCGACAACCCCTTCCTGTCCCCGGAATTCACGGTCACGGTGGGCGAGTTGCGGGATCTCGTCCGGGTGGCCGTCCTGTACGACGGGCCGGACATCGTCGGCTTCTTCCCCTTCGAACGCCATCCGCTGGGCATCGGCAAGCCGGTCGCCGCGGGGCTCACCGACGCGCAGGGCCTGGTCTACGCCAAGGGCCTCGACCTCGACCCGTACCGCCTGATCAAGGACTGCGGGCTGTCGGTCTTCGAGTTCGACCACCTGGTCCCGGGCCAGCCGCTGCTCGACGGGCGGCACACGACGCACCCCTCGCCGATCATCGACCTGCGCGACGGCTACGGCCCCTACACCGAGACGTTGAGGGCCCAGTCCGGCAAGACGTACAAGTCGACCCTGGCCAAGTCGCGCAAGCTGCAGCGCGAGGTGGGTCCGGTTCGCCACGACTACGCGATCACCGACACCGGCCCGCTGCACACGCTGCTCGGCTGGAAGACCGACCAGTACCGGCGTACCGGGCGTACCGACCGGTTCGCCCACCGGTGGATCGTCGAGCTGGTCGAGCGGCTGCTCGCGACCCGGTCCGACAGCTTCGCCGGCGTGCTCGACATGGTCTACGTCGACGACCTGCCGGTGGCCGGACACTTCGGGGTGCGCACCCGTACGACGCTGGCCGGCTGGTTCCCGGCCTACGACACGCAGTACGCCAAGTACTCCCCCGGGCTCATCCACCACCTGGCGATGGCCGAGGCGGCCGCCGCTTCGGGCGTCCAGGTGATCGACATGGGCCGGGGCGAGAAGGAGTACAAGGACAAGCTGAAGAACGGCCAGTACGAGGTGGCCGAGGGCCGGCTCGCCAGGGCCGGTGTGGCGGCCGGGGTCCACTGGATGATGCGGGTGCCGGTGCGCAAGACGCGCGCCGCGGTGATGGCCAATCCGCTGCTGCTCAAGACCGCGGACAAGGCTTTGAAAACCTTTGGGCGACTGCGTACCGTCCTACAAGGGTGAGACTCATCGCGGAGCGCACCGGACGGCACTGCCTGTGGCTCCCTTCCAACCGCCTCGGCCTCTACCTCGCGCTGCGCCACTGGTGCCTGCCGGGTCAGCGGCTGCTCATGTCGCCGATCTCGGCCGACGAGATCCTCTTCCTGGTGCTGGCGGCCGGCCTGCGCCCGGTGATCGCGCCGCTGTCCCCGCGTGACGGCAACATCGACGTCTCCCGCGCCGACCTGTCCACCGTGGACGCCGTCCTGACCACGAACCTGTACGGCCTGCCCGACCAGGTGTCCGCCTTCTCGGGAAAAATCCTGATCGAGGATGTGGCGCACGCTCTGGAGACCGCTCCCGGCGGGCGTCCGCTGGGCACGTTCGGCCAGGCGGGGGTCTTCAGCCTGTCCAAGCATCCGGGCGCGGGCTCGGGGGGCGTGCTGGCCGTGACCGACCGCGCCGACCTCGAAGCGCTCGAACGCGCCCGCGACGAGCTGCTCGTCCCCGGTGCGCTCCGCGCCGACCTGGTCAGCGTCGCCACCTCCATGGCCCGGCAGGCCGCGCTCAGGCTCGACCTCGTACGTCCCGCGCTCGCGCTCATGCGCGCCCTCGGCATGCAGGAGGAGCGCGAGGGCTACCGCATCGCGCTGGAGGCCGACGCGCTGGAGCCGGCGCTCAAGCAGGTGCCCGCGCTGCCGCCGTTCGACCCGTGGGTACGTGCCGACCTGGCGGCCTACCGCGCCCGGCGGGGACGTCTGGTCCGCTGGTACCAGTCCAGGCGCCTGGCCAAGGTGCCCGGCGAGCGGGCGCGGCGGCTGGCCGGGATCGCCCGGCTGGCCGAGCTGCCCACGGTGGCGCCCGCCGTGCTGGACAACCTGGACCAGCCGCTGTTCCGCGTCCCGCTGCTGGTGCGCGACAGGGACGCGGCCGTCGCCGAGCTGGAGCGCCGCGGGGTGGCCACCGGCTACCTGTACGACCCGCCGTACGACGACTACGCCCCCGGCTTCACCGACGCCTCGCCGGACCCCGGCCCCGCCCGCTGGTGGGCCCGGCACGTGCTGCCCGTGGACCCGGTGTACGCCTCCCGCTCCCTGCCCGTCCTGCGCGGTCTTGAGCCGCCTACGCGGGGTCCGCGCGAACCAGCCTGAGGAACGCGCGCAACCCGGTGATGATCTCCTGGTTGTCGTTCAGGCCGTCCACGGTCTCCTCGAAGCGGCGGGCCATCAGCGTGATCCGCCGGCTCAGGTCGTGGTCGGCCTGTTCCATGTCGGCCCTGGTGGCCGCGAGCTCGCCGCCGATCTCCTCGACCTGCCGGGTGAGCCGTTCGGAGGCGGCGGTCAGCGTCTCGACCTGGTCGCGCAGCGCGATCACGTCGAGGCGCGGGTAGCGGACCTCGCGGCCCAGGGTCCTGACCCGCTCGCGCAGGTGCCCGACGTAGGCCCCGGCCGGCCGGAACGCGGTGGCCAGCAGGTAGAACCCGGCGAAGTAGTAGCCGACCTGCCGGCCGGAGAAGAACGTGACCACCGCGACCACGACGGCCGAGACCACGTGCCCGGCGACCGCGAGGACGAGCATGCGGCGGGCGATCGTCCTGGCCTCCTCCTCGCGGCGGGCCGGGACCTCGATGCCCGACTCGCGGGAGACCGCGATCTCGTGCACCACCTGGCGGGCGGCGAAGGACAGGTTCCACGGGAAGGTCAGCAGGACGACCAGCCAGACCAGGCAGATCGCGCCCAGGCCCAGCGACAGGAGCGTGGACAGGGGCACGCCCGCGTAGAGCACGAGCCACGCGGTGACCGCCGTGGCGAGCAGCGAGATCAGCAGGAGCCAGGGTTTCATGCCCGCCACCCTGCCGACGGCGGACCGGCCGCCGCCAGCGCTCAGATACTCAATCCGCCCTGAGCATCCCGGATCAGGGCGGCCAGCACCGCGCAGCCGCGCCGGACGTCCCTGAGCGAGGCCGAGCCGTAGCCGAGGACCAGGCCGTGCAGGCGGGCGCGGTCGTGGTGGTGGCGGTCGGCGGGGTCGAGCAGCACGCCGCGCTCCCTGGCCCGGTCCACGACCCCCTGGACGTCGCCCGCCGGCAGCTCGGCCAGCACGTGCAGGCCGGCGGTGTCGCCGCGCAGTCGGCAGACCGGGCCGAGGATCTCCACGACGGCGGCCCGGCGGCGGGCGTACTCCAGGCGCATCCTGCGCAGGTGGCGGTCGAGGTCGCCGCGTTCCAGGAGGGTGGCGACGGCCTGCTGGACCGGGCCGCTGGTGCGGTCGGAGACCGCGGCGCGGAGGGCGGCGATCCGGCTCACCAGGTCGGGCGTGCCGACCAGCCAGCCGACGCCGACGTCGGGGGCGAGGGTCTTGGACAGGCTGCCGAGCAGCACGACGCGGGTGGGGTCGAGGCCGTAGAGGGCGGGCAGGGGGGCGACGTCGTAGCGGAACTCGGCGTCGTAGTCGTCCTCGACGATCGTGGCGCCGGTGCTCCTGGCCCACGACAGCAGGCGTTCCCTGCGCGGGATCGGCAACCGGCCGCCCAGCGGGTACTGGTGGGCCGGGGTGGTGTACAGGACGCGCAGGTCGCGCGGGAGGCCGTCGACGATCACGCCGTCCTCGTCGACCGGGCAGGGCACGACCTCGGCGCCCCTGGCCGCGAACACCGTACGGGCCACGTGGTAGCCCGGGTCCTCGACGCCGGCCCGTCCGCCGCCGGCCAGCAGGGCCAGCGCGCACAGGTCGAGGCCGTTGCCGGTACCCCTGGTGACCAGGACGTTCTCGGGGCCGACGGCCATGCCTCTGGCCCTGCGCAGGTGGTCGGCGAGCAGCTCGCGCAGGCGCGGCAGGCCGTGGAGGTCGGGCGAGTCGCCGGGCGGCAGCTCGCCGGCCCTGCGCCAGGCCCGCTTCCAGGCGGCCCGGTCGTAGTCGCGCACCCAGGGATCGCCCGGGCGCAGGTCGATCCACTCGCCCTGGGGACGGCGGGCGGGCGGCGCCGGCTCGTACGGGCTCTCGCGGGGCGGGACGTGCGACTCCATGGCCGCCACGAACGTGCCGGACCCGTGGCGGCCCTCCAGCCAGCCCTCGGCGTAGAGCTGCTGGTACGCCTCGGTGACGACCGTCCGGCTCACCTTGAGCTGGTCCGCCAGCGCCCGCGTGGACGGCAGCCGCTCGCCCGGCGCGAGCGCGCCGCCCATCATGGCGCGCCGCAGCCAGCCGGCGAGCTGGGTGGTCAGCGGGACGGTCGAGTCGCGGGACAGGGATACCGGCAGGTCAATGTGGGTGCGCACGGAAGTGGTCTCTAGGAAGGGTCGGTTAGTGGCCCTACAGGATAGGTCCACTTCGCGATTAGCGTCGAATCATGCTCTCCTCCACCCCGCGCACGACTCTCGGCCGAGAGAAGCACCGCGGCAGCACCGACAGGAACGACCTCTACGAGGTGCTCGACGCCGGGCTCGTCTGCCACCTGGGCGTGGTGGCCGACGGCCATCCCATGGTCGTGCCCACCGGCTACGGCAGGATCGGCGACACCCTCTACCTGCACGGCTCCACCGGCGCCCGGTCGCTGCGGGCCGGCGACGGCGACGAGGTGTGCGTCACGGTCACCCACGTGGACGGCATCGTGCTGGCCCGTTCGGTCTTCAACCACTCCGTCAACTACCGTTCGGCGATCGTCTACGGCCGCGCCCGGCTGGTCACCGACGCCGACGAGCGGCTGGCGGCCCTGCGGGCGCTCACCGAGCAGCTCGCCCCCGGCCAGTGGGACTACGTCCGCCCGCCCACGCGCAAGGAGCTGGCCGCCACGGCCGTGCTGGCCCTGCCGCTGGCGGAGGCGTCGGTCAAGATCCGCCGCGGGGCTCCGGAGGACGACGAGGAGGACTACGCGCTGCCGATCTGGGCCGGGGTGCATCCGCTGGTCACGACCTGGGGCGAACCGCAACCGGATCCGGCACTTCCAGAAGGTATCGATATACCGGTTCACATCCTCCATCGGGAGTAGTTCCATGAATCCGGAACCACCTGGCAAACCCGACTCCTTGATCACGCGTCTCATCAGGTGGGCCGGCTCCTGATGGGAGAGGGCGATGGAGTGGAGTGCTCCCGGTTACACGGAGATCAGACAGCTCGGCGCGGGCGCGAGCGGGCGCGTCGTGCTGGGCGTGCACGACGAGACGGGCGTGAAGGTCGCGATCAAGTACCTCTCCGAGGCGCTGTTGCGCGACCCCGCCGCCCTGTCCCGCTTCCAGGCCGAGGCGCGGGTGCTGACCTCGCTGCGCGACCCGAACATCGCCACGATGTGGGAGTACATCCAGGAGCCGAACGGCGCCTGCATCGTGATGGAGCTGGTCAACGGCGTCTCGCTGCGCGCCCTGCTGCGTGAGAACGGCACGACCGAGCCCGAGGCGGCGCTCGTCGTGCTGAAGGGCTCGCTGCTGGGCCTGGCCAGGGCCCACAGGTCCGGCGTCGTGCACAAGGACTACAAGCCCGAGAACGTGCTCGTCCGCGACGACGGGACGAGCAAGCTCGTGGACTTCGGCGTCGCGGTGCCGCAGGGCACGGCCACACATCCGGAGGGCACGCCGCCGTACATGGCGCCGGAGTTGTGGGCCGGCCGGCCCGCCTCGCCGGCGACCGACGTGTACGCGGCCACCGTGGTCTTCTTCGAGTGCCTGACCGGGCACCGGCCGTACCGGTCCACCGAGGCCGGCGTGCTCGGCTACCAGCACGTGCACGCGCCGGTGCCCTTCCATGACGCGCCCGAGCCGGTTCAGGAGCTCGTCCGGCGCGGCCTGGCCAAGGAGCCGGGTGACCGGCCGCCGAGCGCCCTGGCCTTCGTGGACGAGCTGGAGGCCACGGCGCGGGCCGCGTACGGCGACGACTGGGAGGAGCGCGGCCGGCGACGACTGGCCGCGCTGGTGGCCCTGCTCGCGCTGCTCCTGCCGGCCCCGCCGCAGCCCGTCCCCGAGGTCACCACGTCGCTGGCCAGGACGGTCTTCCACGGCCTGCGTTCCAACGCGGTGCGGGTGGGCATGGGCACCGCCCTGGTGGCGGTGGTGACGGTGGCGGTGGTGGTCGCGCTCGCCGCCCGGCGGCAACCCCCCGAGCAGCCGGTCGGCGCGGCCGTCGCGGTGCCGCCGGCCACGACCGAGGCGGTGACCGCGCCGCCGAGCACCGCGGAGGCCGTGGTCGCGCCGCCGAGCACGCCCGAGGCGACGCCGCGGACCTCGCCGGAGGGGCCGCCGTCCCCGGCGTCCTCGCCCGAGCTGCTGCCGCCGCCGACGGCCCCCGCCTCGCGACCGCCCGCCACCTCCCCGGCCCCGCGCACGCCGACGGGCACGCCCACGAGGAAGCCGACCAGGACAGCCACGCCGAAGCCCCCGGTGACGCCCACCCCGGCCGCCACGCCCACCCCGACTCCCACCCCGACTCCCACGCCAACCCCCACCCCGACGCCCGTCGCGACCGTCCTCGGGGTGAGCGTGGGTGACGTCACGGTCGACGACGACGGCCTCGCGCGCGCCTCCGTCACCGTCCGGACCGGTGGGGGCGCCGCCGTCACCGCCACCGGGACGTGGACCGCGCCGGGCGGCGACGGCCACGTCCAGCGCCTGCGGCTGAGCGGCGCGACCTCCTACACCCGCGCCTTCACCTGGGACATCGGCGAACGTCCCTGCGGCAGGACCGTCACGCTGACCGTCGCCACCTCCCCCGCCGCGCCCGGCGGCCCCCGGTCGTCCTCGGTGTCCGTGCCGGCCTGCCCGACGCGGGTGAGCGGGCTGCGCGTCTCGCTGGCGATGCCCGACGCGCCGGGGCTGACCGCGCGCGCCCAGGTCAGGGTGACCGCCGACGGCACCGGCGCGATCCCGGTCGAGGCCGCGTTCGCGGTGGACGGCGAGACCGTCGGCACCCGTACGGCGAGCCTGTCCGGCCGGACGTCCTACTCCCGCCTGTTCACCCACGCCTTCCGGTCGCGCCCCTGCGGCTCCACCCTGTCGGTACGGGTCCGCGCCGGCGACCGCGTCCAGACCGCCCGCGCCGAGGTCACCTGCCCGCCCGCCGTGCGGAAGGTCTCGATCGTCCGGGCCGGGCTCGGCGAGAGCGGCCTCGTGGCGACCGTCTCGGTGGTCACGGCCGACGACCGGCCGGTGACGCTGGACGTGGGGTTCCTGCTCGGCGGCGAACCGGCCGGTTCGGAGCGGGTCACGCTGTCCGGCGACACCACGTACACCAGGACGGTGAGCCAGGCGCTCAGGACCGTCCCGTGCGGCACGACCTGGACGGTCACGGCGAGCACGTCGCCCGCGGCAGCCGAGGGCACGGAACGGGCGACCGGAAAAACCCCAGAATGCCCTAGAGAGACACCAAAGCCCGAAGAAACCCCAAAACCACAGGAAACGCCCAAACCGCAGGAATCCCCGCAACCCGATAAGCCCGGCACGGCGGACTAACCTCGCAAATTCGGCCATATCGGCATATCGGTGGTGGGAAAGCCCTTCCCTCTGGTTAAGCTACGCAGCGTTTGATGCGGGTGGGGGCCCGAATGACTCCAGAGGAGACCGTTATGTACGGCGAAGGGCAGTGGGGGGTCCCCGGCTATACCGAAGTCCGGGAACTGGGCAGCGGTGCCGCCGGTCGGGTGGTCCTGGCCACGCGCGATCACGACGGCGTGGAAGTCGCCATCAAATATCTCAATGACGAGCTCAGGTCCGACATGGGCTTCGTGGCCAGGTTCCGGCACGAGGCCCGGCTGCTCGGCACCCTGCAGAGCTCGCACCACGCGCGCCTGATCGACTACGTCGAGTCCGGGCAGGGCGCGGCGATCGTCATGGAGCTGGTCAACGGCGTCTCGCTGCGCGAGGTCCTGCGCTCCGAGGGGCCGACGGGGGCCGAGGCCGCGCTGGTCGTGCTCAAGGGCTCGCTCCAGGGCCTGGCCGCCGCGCACGCGATCGGCGTCGTCCACCGCGACTTCAAGCCCGAGAACGTGATGGTCCAGGGCGACGGCGACAGCAAGCTGGTGGACTTCGGCATCGCGGTCCGGGCCGGCGAGGGGGTCAGCGCCGCGGGCACGCCGCCGTACATGGCACCGGAGCAGTGGACGGGCGGGCCCGCCGGGCCGGCGACCGACGTCTACGCCGCCACCGTCGTGTTCTTCGAGTGCCTGACCGGCACCCGGCCCTACCGGGCGCCCAACATCGCCGCGCTCGCCCGCCAGCACCAGAGCGCGGCGCCGCCCGTCGAGGAGGTGCCGTCGGCGCTCCAGGGCCTGGTCGAACGCGGCCTGGCCAAGCAGCCGGGCGAGCGGCCGCCGTCGGCCGAGGCGTTCCTGACCGAGCTGGAGGCCATCGCGGCCGAGGCGTACGGCGCCGACTGGGAGGAGCGCGGACGCCGCCGCCTGGCCGCGCTCGCGGGTCTGCTGATCCTGCTGTTCCCGAGCCCGCTGCACGACCCCGCCGAGACGCGGACCGCGCTCACCGAGACCCGCTTCCCCGACCCCGCCCGCCTGCTGAGCAAGCTCTCGGCCAAGGTCGCGATCGGCGCGGTGGCCGTGGGCGTGGTGGTGGCCGTGGGCGTGATCCTGGTCAACTCCTCCACCGACGAGCCGGTGCTGCGGGCCCAGACGAGCGAGGTCACGCCCAGCGCGTCCGAGCCGGGAATCGACGAGGAGCCCACGGAGGAGGAGCCGACCGCGACGCCCGAGGAGACCACCTCGGAGCCGGACCCGACGCCGTCCTCCACGGACCCGGCCGTCTCGACCCCGCCGCCCGTCCTGCCGACGGCGACGGCGGCGACGACGACGACGGCCTCGCCGTCCAGGACGCCCCAGCCGACCCCGACGCGGAAGCCGACCAGGAGGCCGGTCAAGACACCGAAGCCGACCCCGACCGACTCCCCCGAGCCGGACATCACGGGCAAGAACAGCACGACCAGCGACGGCAGCAAGCCCACCTCGGCCGCCCCCACGCCCACCCCGACCCCGACCTCCGCCCCGCCCACCAGGACGCCCCCGAGCAGCCCGCCCCCGAGCAGCCCGGCGCCTTCGGAGACATCGCAGACGCCGACCAAGACCTCGACCGACGGCGGCGACGGCGGAGGCGGCACCGAGACGCCCACTCTGGACAAGGTCGGCAAGGCGCAGGCCGGACTCCTCGCGCTCGGCCTGATGACGTCGGGCGCGGTTCCGGTCACACTTGCGGTGAAACGTCGCATGACAGGACGCCACAGAAAGCAGCGCTAGACGCGCCGGGGGGCAAGGGGGATGGACAACCACAGGAACGGTATCGCCGGGTTCCGGCTGACCGAGCACACGTGGATGACCGAGCTGGGCAACTGGATCGACGCCATCTCGCCGGACGGCCGCAGGGCCGGGGCGCTGCTGTTCGACCCGCGGGTCATCGGCCTGCCCGGCGTCCGGGAACGGGTGGTGAGCACGGTCATGACCGACCAGCACCTCGTGCTGGGCGGCCTGGGCGGGCTGATCCCGGTGGCCGACGTGGTCGCGGCGGGCGACCAGGTGTGGCTGCTCACCGCGCAGGCGGTCAGCCCCACGCTGGCCGACCTGCTCGCCGGGGCGCCCATCGACCCGGCCGGGGCGGCGTCGGTGCTGATGGAGACCGGGCAGACGCTGCTCGCGCTGCACGCCGCGGGGGTCACGCACGGCTCGGTGCATCCCGGCACGGTGGTGATCACCGCCGAGGGGGCCGCGCTGCTGTCGGAGCGCGGCCTGTCCGACGCGATCCGCGGCCAGATCTCGCCGCGCGAGCGGGACGCGGCGGGCTGGGCGTCGCTGGCCCGCGGGCTGGCCGCCTCGTTCACGCAGACCGCGCCCCGGGCCGCCGGCCTGTTCGAACGGGCCGCCGGCACGGCCACCACGCTCGGCCTCGACGCGGCCCGCGCCATGCTGCACCAGGAACGCGCGGCGCTGCCCGGCGGCCTGATCAGCCGGGACGCGCTGGCGCGGGCGGCCCGCGGCAGGTCGGCGTTCGCGCAGGCGCCGTCGTTCGCCGCGCAGCCGCCGCCGGTGCCCCAGGACGAGGGCGACATCGTCACGCTGCTGCGCGTGCCGTCGTCGGGGTCGCCGCCGCGCCTGCAGTTCGGCCCGGGGGTCGGCCCGGGGGCCGGTGCGGGGGCCGGTGCGGGGGCCGGTTCCGCCGGGACCGCGCAGCAGCCCCGCCAGGAGACGACGGCCGAGCGGATCTGGCGCGAGGGACGTGACGGCGCCGCGACCGTCCACCAGCCGGAGAAGCGCTCCGGTGGCCGGGTGGCCAGGGTGTCGCGGCGACGGCGGCGGCGCACGATCCTGTCCACCGCGCTCTTCGCGGTCGTCATGGCGGGCGCGATCGTGGCCTGGTTCCGGCTGACGGACGTCCCCGAGCTGGCGGTGCAGTCGATCGACGTGGTGGCGCCGAAGAAGACGCTGGGCTGCGGCGGCGCGATCGTGCTCACCGGGACGGTGGTCACCAACGGGGGCGTGGGCGAGATCCGCTACGAGTGGCGCAAGAACCTGGACAAGGAGGTGGTCAAGGGCAGCCTGCGCACGAGCGCCGACAAGACGTCCTACTCGGTGCCGCTGCGCTGGACGTTGTCGGGCAAGAGCAACGTCAAGGCCACGGCCACGCTCAAGGTGCTCTCGCCGGGACCGGCGCGTACGGACAAGGCGAGCTTCACCTACAAGTGTTGACCTTCACTGAATGCGCAACAAAGCGGTTCTTACTAATCTGACGGGCATGACCACGCAGACCCCCGCGGGCTGGTACCCCGACCCGTACGGAGAGCCGCAGCTCCGCTGGTGGGACGGCAACCAATGGACGGACGCCACCCACGCGCAGGAGCGGCAGCCTCAGCCGCAGCAGCCGTCCTCCGGGCCGCAGCCAGGCCCGGGGCCACAGCCCCAGTCGTCGCCCGACTGGTCGGCCGGCCCGGCGAACCCCACGCTCCAGTACGGCCAGCCCGCCTTCGGCCAGCCCCCCTACGGGCAGCCGGCGTCCGGCGGGCAGCCCGCGCAGGGTCAGCCCCCCTACGGCCCGCAGCCCACCCAGGGTCAGGCCACCCAGGGTCAGCCCACCCAGGGTCAGCCCACCCAGGGTCAGGCCGCCTTCGGGCAGCCCGCCTTCGGGCAGCCCGCCTTCGGGCAGCAGCCCACGCAGTGGAGCGGCGGCCCGCTGCCCGGTCCCGGGCAGGCGCCGCCCAAGCAGGGCAACCCGCTGCCGTGGGTGTTCGGCGGACTGGCCGCGCTGGTCGTGGTCGCGCTGATCGTGGTCGCCGGGATCTTCTTCCTCAACCGGGGAAGCAGCACCCCGGTGGCCTCGCCCTCCACCGAGGAGTCGCAGCCGTTCCCGACCGAGGAGCCGCCCTCCGGGCAGCCGCCGACCGAGCTCCCCTCGCAGGGCGGCGAACTGCCGCAGCCGCAGGGCGGCCGCATCACCGACCCGGCGAGCGGCCTGTCCTACCAGGCGCCCGACGGCTGGAAGGTGCCCGCGTACGGCGACGTCAACGGCGCGGACCCGTCCCAGCAGATGTGGACGAGCGGCGTGCAGGCCAGCTCGCAGGAGAACTACGAGGGCGACAAGGACTGGATCGGCAACGCCTACGCCGGCCCGCTGGCCGGGCTCATCCCGTACGCGGGCGCCTCGGGGCTGGAGGAGACGGCCAAGGCGCTGTTCATGCAGTTCAGCACCGAGTTCTACGAGCCGCAGCACACGACCAAGATCATCGAGAACAAGGCCACGAAGATCGGCGACCGCCAGGCGTGGGTGATGCAGTTCCAGCTCGACTTCACCGCCGTCGCGGAGAAGAACGGCTACAAGTGGAAGAAGGAGAACGCCGCGATCGTGCTCATGGACCGCGGGCCGGGGCAGCGTCCGACGCTGCTGTACATCTCCGTTCCCGACAATCTGGGCACCGACGTGGTCGGAAAGGTTCTCGGCTCGCTCAAGCCCGCGTAAGCGGGGGCACTAGGCTGGTGGGGTAACAAGCGGGCGGATTGCTCCGAGCCGCTGGGCGAGGAGATCGAATGAGTGACGTGCTGGTCTGGATCGACTGCGAGATGACCGGGCTCGACCTGGGCCGTGACGCGCTGGTCGAGGTGGCGTGTGTCGTCACCGACAGCGAGCTCAATCAGCTCGACGAAGGCGTCGAGGTGGTCATCAAGCCGCCGCCGGAGTCGCTGGAGCAGATGTCGCAGGTCGTGCACGAGATGCACACCGCCTCGGGCCTGCTGCCCGAGCTGCCGGGCGGCGTCACGCTGGCCGAGGCGGAGTCGGTCGTGCTCGACTACATCCGGCGCCATGTGCCGGAGCCGAAGAAGGCGCCGCTGTGCGGCAACTCGATCGGCACCGACCGCACGTTCATCGCCAGGGACATGCCCGGGGTCGACGCCTATCTCCACTACCGCATGATCGACGTGTCGTCGATCAAGGAGCTGGTCCGCCGCTGGTACCCGCGGGTCTACTTCGCCGCCCCCGAGAAGCAGGGCGGCCACCGCGCGCTGGCCGACATCAAGGAGAGCATCAGGGAGCTGCGCTACTACCGCGCGGCGATCTTCGTGGCCCAGCCGGGGCCCGACTCGGCGACCGCCCGGCAACTCGCCGAGCGGGTCAGCGGCTAATTGGATGGCGTAAAGACTCCCGAACCCCGCTACACTTTTCCTGTGCCGTCACGGAGCTGGCGGCCATGGTGGGTGTAGCTCAGTTGGCAGAGCGCCAGGTTGTGGTCCTGGATGCCGAGGGTTCAAGTCCCTTCACTCACCCCAAGCGCACAGCCGGTCCCTCGGGACCGGCTGTTGTCGTTTTCTCCCGACAACGCCCCCAAATCAGGACAATGCGAGTTATGCTCGCTGTCTACCGCTAACGCCGGAAGCGCGGGGGCCATCGGCGATCAGACCGTCTGCGCGCCCCCGGAGGCCGGATGAGAGTCGACGACGCAGCGTTCGATAGCGTGTTCACCTCCTTGAGCAAACGCGAGGCCGAGGTCATGGACCTGATCGCCACGGGCGAGTCCAACGGCCAGATCGCCCAGCGCCTGTTCCTCAGCGAGAAGACCGTGAAGAACCACGTCAACCGGATCTACGCCAAGCTCGGCGTCGACTCCCGGGTCACGGCCATCGGGCTGTGGCTCTCGATCAGGAAGGACGGCTCCTGACCCGGCGGTGGTTCAGCCGGGCGCGATCCTGCGGCCGGTCAGGCGGGTGGGCCTGATCTTCAGGTAGTGCTGGCGCCGTCCGCCCGCCCACGGCTCGACGCCGGTGCTCTCGGCCTCCGCGCGTTCCTTCTCGGTCGTGACGTGGTGGAGCGAGCCGTGGACGAGCACGCTCCAGCCGCTCCGCGTCAGCTCCTCGATGCGGTCGACCTCGAACGCGACCTTGTACTCGACGTCCTCCACCCCCGTGCTCAGGTCCTCGTCGGTGCTGCCGCCCGCCACGGTGCGGAACACGATCGCCCCCTCGGACATGCGGAAGTTCACCGGCAGCACGGTCAGGCCGTGGCGGCCCTCGAAGGCGATCCGGCCCACTCCCCCGGGCCGCAGCAGGCGCAGGCACTCGTCCTCCTCCAGCGCGACCAGCGTCGGGTGCGCCGAGGCCGGGCCCGCGCCGACGGGCGTCTCCGCCACCTCTCCGAGCAGGCCCTCCACGGTCGTCTCCAGCGCCACGGCCAGGCGGGCCAGGGCCTCGCGCACCGAGATGCTCGACTGGTCCTCCAGATAGGCGACGTAGCCGACCGCCACGCCGGACCTGTCGGCAAGGTCCTGCCTGCTCAGGTTCAGCGATTCGCGACGTTCGGCTATCCGGCGGCCCAGACGTTCCATCGTGGTCACTTGCTCAGACATACGAAGTGCCCTACCCCGGAATCTCCCCTCTTCCCGGTGGTGCATCTGGCAGAAATGGTTTAACCGATGCTCTGGGTGCCATATGGACCATGAATCGGAATCCCGGGAAGGAACGTGGTCATGGTGCGGAGAGCGCGCGTCGTCGTCGTGGGAGCGGGCTTCGCCGGCCTGGCCGCGACGCGGGAACTGGCCAAGGGCGGCGCCCTGGTCACGCTCGTGGACCGGAACCCCTATTCGACCTTCCAGCCCCTGCTCTACCAGGTGGCCACGGCCGGGATGGGCACGTCCGACGTCTCCTACCCGATCCGTACGTTCGCCGCGAAGTGGCCGAACGTCCGCGCCCACCGGGCCGCGCTGAGCAAGGTGCACCCTTCCGACCGGCGGGTGGAGTTCGAGGACGGCTCCACCCTCGACTACGACTACCTGGTGATCGCCACCGGCGTCACGACCAACTGGATCCACGTGACCGGCGCCGAGGAGAACGCGCTGCCGATCTACTCGCTGCGCGACGCGGCCGTCCTGCGGCGGCGGCTCCAGCACTGCCTGGAGGACACCGCGGCGGGCCGGCGCGAGGGCACCCACGTCGTGGTGGTGGGCGGCGGCGCGACCGGCGTGGAGACCGCGGGCACGCTGGCCGAGCTGCGCCGCCGTACGGTCCCGCTGACGCATCCGGAGATCCGGCCCGACCAGACCAGCGTCACCCTGGTCGAGCGGTTCGACTACGTGCTGGCGCCGTACAAGCCACGGCTGCGGGACGCGGCGGCCGCGGCGCTGCGCCGGAGAGGCGTGCGGATGCGCCTGGGAGCCACGGTGGCGGGCGTGGAGCCGGACGCCGTCATCCTGGAGGACGGGACGCGGCTGGCCAGCGACGTGACCGTCTGGGCCCTCGGCGTCACCGCGCCCAAGGAGGTGACCGACTGGGGGCTGCCGCAGGGCAAGGGCGGCCGGATCACGCTCACCGACGCGCTCAACGTGCCCGGCCACCCCGAGATCTTCGTGGCCGGCGACCTCGCGGGGCAGCCGGACCCGCTGCCCCAGCTCGCCCAGCCGGCCATCCAGATGGGCAAGCACGTGGGCAGGCAGATCCTGGCCGCGGCGCACGGCCGGCCGCTCAGCCGCTTCTCCTACCGCGACCCGGGGATCATGGCCACGGTCGGCAAGGCCGAGGCGGTGCTGCAACTGCGCAACGGGCTGACCATGCGCGGCCTGCCCGCCTGGCTGGCCTGGATCTTCGTGCACGTGGCGTACCTGCTGGGCGGGCGCAACCGGGTCAGCGTGCTGCTGAACTTCTTCTGGCGCTACGGCGGGCCGCGCCGCAGCGCCACCAGCATCGCCTCGACCGAGTGAGCGGCGCTCAGAGCGCGGCCGACAGCGCGTTCAGGCCGTGTTCGAGGTCGGCCTCGGGGATGTTCAGCGCCGGGCGCAGGCGTACGGACCGGGGTCCGCAGGGCAGCGCCAGCACGCCGTGCTCCTCCCTGAGCCGGGTCACGAAGCCGTCGCGGGCGGCCTGGTCGGGCAGGTCGAAGGCGCACATCAGGCCCCTGCCGCGCACGGCGGAGACGGTGTCGGGGTGCTCGGCCTCCAGCTTGGTGAGCCGTTCGAGCAGGACGCCGCCGAGCGTGCCGGCCCGGGCGATCAGGCCGTCGCGTTCGATGATCTCCAGGATGCCGCGGCTGCGGACCATGTCCACCAGGCCGCCGCCCCACGTGGAGTTGATCCGGCCGCTGAGCTGGAAGACGTTGTCGGCCACCTGGTCGACCCTGCGGCCCGCCATGATCCCGCCGACCTGCACCTTCTTGGCGAACGCCACCACATCGGGGGCCAGTCCGAGCTGCTGGTAGGCCCAGGGCGTGCCGGTGGTGCCGCCGCCGGTCTGGACCTCGTCCAGGACGAACAGGGCGTCGTGCTCGTGGCACAGGTCCTGCATCGCGCGCAGGAACTCGGCCCGCATGTGGTTGTCGCCGCCCTCGCCCTGGATCGGCTCGGCGATGAAGCAGGCGATGTCGTGCGGGTGGCGCTCGAACGCCGCCCTGGCCTGGGCCAGCGCGCGTCCCTCGGCGGCCTCCACGTCGCCGAGGTGGATGGCCGGCACGTCGATGCGCGGCCAGTCGAACTTCGGGAAGCGGTCGGTCTTGCCCGGCTCGGTGTTGGTCAGGCTCAGCGTGTAGCCGCTGCGGCCGTGGAAGGCCCGGGTCAGGTGCATGACCCGGGTGCCCAGGTCGCGGGGGCGGCCGGCGGCCTCGTTGTGCCGGCTCTTCCAGTCGAAGGCGGTCTTGAGCGCGTTCTCCACGGCCAGGGCGCCGCCCTCGACGAAGAACAGGTGGGGCAGCTCGGGGTCGCCGAGCACGCGGGCGAACGTGTCGACGAAGTCGGCCAGGTGCTCGGTGTAAATGTCGGGGTTGGCGGGCTTGTTCCGGGCGACCTGGCCGAGCAGCGCGGCGAAGTCGGGGTCGAAGGGCGGGTTCACACCGAGCGGGGCGGAGGCGAAGAAGGTGTAGAAGTCCAGGTAGCGGCGGCCGTTGCGGGCGTCCACCAACCAGGAGCCACGGCTGAGTTCGAGATCGAGGACGAGACGGTAGCCATCGACGAGCAGGTGGCGGGCAAGGCGGGTGTGTACGTCCATGCCTTCTCCAATGTCGTGAGACAGGCCGGGGGTTCCTCACGAGGAACCCGGTCGTATCCGTAAAATTTACGGTATTCCTGCCCCGCGAATGAACTTCTTCAAACGAAGTGACAGCACAATCATCGCGATTCCATACAGGATCGCGAAAATGCCGATCAGCCAGACGAGGCTCAGCATTCCGGCGCCCGGCCAGATGAGCAGCAGGACACCGAAGATCACCGACAGGATGCCGGCCGTGATGAACATCCACTCGTTGTCGATGCTCTTGCGGAGCCGCACGCCCGCCACGATCTCGGAGATGCCGGAGATGATGGCCCAGAAGGCGATGAGGTAGAGCAGGGCGAGGGAGGTGATCCCCGGCCAGACGAAGGCGATGACACCCGCCACGATGCCGACGATGCCCGAGAAGATCAGCCAGGCCCGTGACCGGGCGCCGTGCCGGAAGGCGGCGAACAGCTCGAAGACACCGGAGACGATGGCGTACGCACCGAAGAAGATCACCAGCACCAGCAGCGTGATCCCCGGCCAGATCAACGCCAGCACACCGAAGATGATCGCGGCGATGCCACGAACGAGCAGCAGCCACCACGAGCGCGAAAGTTCCTGCATACTGCTCTGCTTTCCGTGATTCGCACGAAAAGAGACCAGCCAAGGGTCAAATGTCTGCCTACATGTGGGAATAGACCACGATCGACACCGCGATGTACTGCACCAGGTACGCGGCGATCGTGAAGGCGTGGAAAACCTCGTGGAAGCCGAACCAGCGCGGGGACGGATCGGGCCGGCGCAGGCCGTAGACGACGGCTCCCGCCGAGTAGAAGACCCCGCCCACGGCCACCAGCACGACGGCGGCCACCCCGGCCCCTTCGAGCAGCTGCGGCATCACGAAGATCGCGGTCCAGCCCAGCGCCAGGTACAGGACGGTGTAGAGCCAGCGCGGCGCGCCCATCCAGAACACCCGGAACAACACCCCGGCCAGCGCGCCGCCCCACACGACGGACAACACGGCGACCCTGGCCACGCCGTCGAGGGCCAGCAGCCCGAACGGCGTGTACGTGCCCGCGATGATCAGGTAGATGTTGGCGTGGTCGAACCGGCGCAGCACCTCGGCCAGCCGCGGCCCCGGCGTGCCCCGGTGGTAGGTCGCCGAGATGCCGAACAGCAACCCCGAGGTGATGGCGTAGACGCCGGCCGCCAGGCGGGCCTGCTGGGTCGGGCCGAGCGCCACGAGCACGAACCCGGCCACCAGCGTCACCGGCAGCGCCCCGGTGTGCAACCAGCCACGCAGCCTCGGCTTCACGGTGATGGTCGTCATGTAACCTACGGTACCGTAGGTTACGGATTGAGCTGAAGTGCCGCCGGTCACAGTCCGTTCAGGAAACGCACCGCGATCGGCACCGCCGCCGAGCGGCCGGAGCCCCCGTTCCGGACGAACACGCAGAACGCCAGGTCGCCCCGGTAGCCGATGAACCAGCCGTGCGACGTCCGGCCCTCCACCTCGGCGGTGCCCGTCTTGCCCGCCACGCCCTCCGGCAGCCCGGCCTGGCTCGCCGTCCCGTGGTCCACGACGGCGGCCATCATCTCCCGCAACGCCCCGACCACCCCCTCGTCCAGCCGGACGTCCGGGAACGGCTCGCCGTCCACGCGGCGCACGTCGTCCTGCGACAGCAGGCGGGGCGAGCGCCATGTGCCGTTCTGCACGGCGGCGGCCACGGTGGCCATGCACAACGGGGTGGCCACCACCGTGCCCTGGCCGATGACGTTCAGGGAGAACATGTCCGTGTCGTCGGTCTCCTGCATCGTGCCGCACCGGCCGCCCACGCCGGTCGCCATCGGCCGGTCGAATCCCCACCGGGCGGCGGTCGCGCGCAGGTCCTCCATGGTCAGCATGGACGTGGCCTGCTCGACGAAGGTGGTGTTGCAGGAGTAGGCGTAGGCGTCGGCGAAGGTGACGGTCCCCCGGTCCGCGCCGCCGTCGTTGCTGATCGGCGCCGAGAACGCCGGCGTGTACGAGGCCGGGCACCCCATCTCGTCGGCCGGGGTGACCCCCTTCTCCAGCAGCGCGGCGGCGACGATCGTCTTGAACGTGGAGCCGGGCGGGAAGGCGTCGCGCACCGCGCTGAAGTTGTCCTCCAACCGGTCGGCCAGGGCCAGGATCTCGCCCGTGCTCGGTCGGAGCACCACGATCGAGGAGTCGGCCACGCCGTCCAGGGCCCGCGCGGCGGCCGCCTGGACCGGCCGCGACAGGGTGGTGCGTTCGACGTTCGCCTTCGGCAGGCGGGCCAGCAGCGCCTTCTCGGGCCGGCCCGGCCCCCTCGACACCAGCTCCAGCCCGTGGTTGGCCTTGGCGAACTCGGGCTTGAGCGGGTTGAGGTAGGCGTCGGCGTAGCTGTCGTTGGGGATCTTGGCGCCCTCGCTGGTGACCAGCTCGGCCGCCGACGCCTCGACCTCCTCCAGCTCCAGCGTGCCGCCGTCCTTGAGCAGCGGGTGCAGCGTCTCGGGCGCCCACAGCACCCGCCACGCCCGATCCCGTACGCCCAGCCGCAACGTGCTGTCGAACGGCCACGGCCCGAGGTCGGTCAGCTCGCGCACGCCCACGAAGCGCACCTCGGCCGACTCCTCCCCCGTGCTGCGCACCGGCCCCGGGGTGAGCCGGATCGACTCGACACCCAGCTTCTGCGACAGAGAGCGGTGGCGGTCGAAGAAGTCGGCCGGCGGCCGGTCCACCAGCAGAGCCATGCCCGCGACGTCCCCCTTCCGCCAGGCGTCGAAGTACGCGGCGGCGGTCTTGGCGGCGCTGCCCTTGACCCGGCCGGCGGCCAGAACGGCGAAGGTGCCCGCCCCTAATATCGCGACAACCGCGATGACGAGCACAATCAGCCTTCTCCGTCGCATACGGTTCTCCCAGGGAGGGATCAGCGTGGCACGTGGACAGCGGGAACCGATGCCTGGCCTTTATCCGGTGACGTTCGGCGAGGTCGAACTTCTCCGGGACCTGGACAGGCAGGACGGCTGGGTGCTGTCCAAGGATGGCGTACCTCAGTCGTACGTTGACCTACAAGACCCGACATTTCTGGATTTCGAGTACGTCCGGCTCATGGCCGACGTCATCGACCTCCTGCCCGAAGGGCCGCTGAGCTGCGTGCACGTCGGGGGCGGCGCGTGCACGATCCCCCGCTACGTCACGGCCACCAGGCCGGGCTCCCGGCACATCGTGATCGAGCCCGACGGCCTGCTGGTGAACCTGGTCCGCGAGCAGCTCGACCTGCGCTCGGTCCCCCGGCTGAAGGTCATCGTGGCCGGCGGCCGCGAGGGCACGGCCAAGGTGTGGGACGACTCGTCCGACCTGGTCGTGCTGGACGCGTTCACGGGCGCCACGATGCCGGTGGAGCTGGCCACCGCGGAGTACATGGGCGACCTGGCGCGGGTGCTGCGCCCGGACGGCACGCTGCTGGTCAACATGGCCGACGGCAAGGGCCTGGCGTTCGCCAAGCGGCTGCTGGCCACGGTGTGCGACGCCTTCCGGCACGTGGCGCTGCTGGCCGAGCCGGGGATCATGCGGGGCCGCCGGTTCGGCAACCTGATCGTCGCGGCCTCGCGTACGGAGCTGCCGCTCGACCTGCTGTCCCGGCGCGCGGCCGGCGGCCTCACCCAGGCGCGCTGCGTGCACGGGGAGGCGCTGAAGAACTTCATCGGCGGGGCGTACCCGATCAAGGACGGCGACTCCGTCCTCGCCCCGGTCCCGCCCCCGGCCGTCTTCGGCTGAGTCAGCGGTCGGCCGGGCCGAGGTAGGCCAGGACGGCGGCCACCCTTCTGTGCACGTCGCCGCTGTTCTCCAGCCCCAGCTTGGTGAAGATGGCGTTCACGTTCTTCTCCACCGAGGAGATCGACAGGTGCAGGGCACGGGCGATGCCGGCGTTGGAGCGGCCGTGGGCCATCTCGCGCAGCACGTCGCGCTCCCTGGGGGTCAGCGACTCCCCCGGCTCGGAGCCGGGCCTGCTGGCCATGAGCTTCCTGGCCCGGACGGCCGACGGCCGGACGTACGTGGTGTCCACGGCGGCCGTGAACCCGGCCGCCCCCTTCCAGCAGGGGCCGGTGGCCCAGGAGCTGCTGGTGCTGACGCGGGGGGCGTTCGCGCTGGTCAAGTCCTCCTAGGGCGTCGATTCCTCACAGGGCGGCGTGGGCGAGGTCGATGAACAGGGCCGAGGACCAGCCGAAGCCGGTCGTGGCCCGGCCCGCCCGCCGTCCCGTGAGGGGGTTCCAGTACTCGTAGAGGCCGCCGCCGTCGCGCACCATGGCCAGGGTCCGCGCGGCGAGCTCGGCGGCGACGTCCGGGTGGCCCGAGCGGCGCAGGCCGTCGATCAGCAGGTAGTTGACGTTCAGCCAGACCGGGCCGCGCCACATGGCGTCGGGGTCGAAGCGCGGGTCGTCGAAGGCCACCGTGGGCACCGGACGCTCGGCCCAGAAGGCGGGCGAGGTCAGGTCCTGGACCAGGCGGTCGGCGATCTCGGCCGGGAGGCGGCCGGTGAGCAGCGGCATGAGGTCGAGCGGCGTGCGCACGTCGGCGTCGGCGGCTCCGGCGACCTTGGTGACGAAGCGGCGGCCGTTCCAGCGGCGTTCGACCATGCGGTCCACGAGCGCCTGGGCCCTGGTCCGCCATCCGGTGTCGTCCTTGCCGAGCGCGGTGGCGATGTCGCCCAGGCGGTCGTACTGGAGGGCCAGGTAGGAGTTCAGGTCCGGGGGCTCGGCGCGCGGGCCACCGTCCCAGATCGGGCTGTCGTCCAGGCCCGACGAGTACGGGTGCAGGTACTCGGCCAGGCCGTCGCCGTCCGGGTCGGAGCGGGCGAACCACCATTCCTGCGACCTGACCAGCGGCTCGTAGACCTCGGCCAGGAAGGCGGGATCGGGGTCCACCTCGTGGATCTTCCACACGGCCCACGCGGTGAGCGGCGGCTTGGTGACGGGCACGACGTGCCGGATCGGCTCGCCGCCGACGTGCTGGGCGAGCCTGGCCAGGTCGGAGCGGGGCAGGTCGGTGGTCTCGGCGAGCACGCCGTGGTCGTGCACGACGTCGGGGATCAGGCCGTCGGGCCGCTGGTTGTCGAGCAGGATGCGGATCTGCTCCCTGGCCAGGGCGGGGTCGGCGTGCCTGAGGGCGATGGCGTGGAAGTAGGAGTCCCAGTTCCACAGGCCGACGTAGCCGTACTTGGAGGGGACGAGGGACTCCCTGCCCTGGATGCGTACCAGGTTGACGGCCAGCGTCCACCAGGCCTGCTCGGCGCGTTCGCGCAGCTCGGCGGGGACGGCGGGCATCCGGGCGAACCAGGCGGCCCAGCGTTCGGCGGCCCGGGCCAGGACCTCGGCCCCGTCGCGGACGGTCGGCTCGCCGGCGAGGGTGACACAGCCGTCGATGGCGGTCTCGCCGCCGTCCCAGACGGCCCGTGCGCCCTCGCCGACCGCGACGAGGGTGCCGGGGTCGGCGAAGGCCAGGGTCACGTCGCCGTCGAGCTCCACCCGGTCGGGCAGGGCCCGGCGTACGCGCAGCTCCCGGGAGCCGGCGTAGAAACGCAGGCCGGCGCGGACGGTCGTGTCGTCGAGCCGGGTCTCGTAGAGCGCCTCGGCGACGCGCAGCGAGCCGTCGTCGGCCGCCATGACGAGCAACCGCGAGCCGCGCTCGGTGAAGGGGCGTTCGCGCAGGTCCAGCACTTACTTTCCTCCCAGGCCGGAGGCGGCCATCGAGTTGATGATCTTCCGCTGCCCGATCAGGAACGCGATCAGCGTCGGCACCACGGCGATCGCCGAGGCCGCCAGGATCTGCCCGTAGTCGGTCGCGCCGTGCTGCTGGGCGAACTGGCTGAGCAGCAGCGGGACGGTGAACAGCTCCGGCGTGTTCAGGAAGATCAGCGGGAACAGGAACGAGTTCCAGGACGCCAGGAACACGATGATGCCGAGCGCGCCGAGCCCCGGCCGGATGTTGGGCAGCACGATGCTCCAGAAGCACCGCCACCGGCCCGCGCCGTCGATCCTGGCCGCCTCCTCCAGCTCGATCGGCACCGCCCTGATGAACTGGCGCAGCAGGAACACCGCGAACGGGTTCGCGATCGTCGGGACGATCAGCGACAGGTGCGAGTCGATCCAGCCGAACTTGGCCAGCATCAGGTACAGCGGCACGATCGTCACCTGCGACGGCACCATCTGCGTGGCCAGGAACAGCACGAACAGCACGCCCGAGCCCCTGAACCTGATCCGGGCGAAGGCGTAGGCGGCCATCGCCGAGGTGAGCAGGGTGAGCACCACGTTCAGGGCGGCGATGTAGAAGCTGTTCCAGTACGCCAGCCCGAACGGCATGGTCGACAGCGCGTCGGGATAGTTCTGCCAGGTCCAGGGGGCCGGCAGCCAGGCCGTCGGGTCGTTGATCATCTGCCGCACGCCCTTGGCGGAGGTGAACAACATCCACACGAACGGGAACAGCATGAGCAGCCCGCCGACCGTGAGCGCGGCGTGCAGACCGATCTGCCGTGATCTCATGCGTACCGCCTCACGAGTCGTAGTGGACGAAGCGCTTCTGCGCGGCGAACTGGACCAGCGTCACCAGCAGCGTGAGCACCAGCAGGATCAGGGCGGCCGCGCTGCTCGGCCCGAACTCGAACTTCTTGAACCCGAGATCGAAGATGTGGTACACGATCGTGCGCGCGCCCTCGTTGTCCTTCGGGTCCACCAGCACGTAGATCTGGTCGAACGCCTGGAACGAGCTGATCACCGCGACCACGGTGGAGAAGAAGATCGTGGGCGACAGCAGCGGCAGCGTGACCGACCGGAAGATCCGGAAGGGGCCCGCGCCGTCGATCCGGGCGGCCTCGACGACCTGCGGCGGGATGGTCTGGAGCCCGGCCAGGAAGATCACCACGTTGAGGCCGAGCGAGGACCAGATCGTCACCACGGCGATCGCCACGATGACCCAGCCGGGGTCGAGCAGCCAGTCGGGCCCGCTGACGCCGAACCAGCTCATGAGCGAGGTGTTCAGCACGCCGTTCTCGTCGCCGGCCAGGATGACCTGCCACATCAGCGCGACGGCCACCGAGCTGGTGACGACCGGCATGAAGTACACGACCCGGTAGACGTTGCTGCCCTTGATGCTGTTCAGGGCGACCGCGATCAGCACCGCGAGGGCGAGCCCGAAGGGCACGGTCAGCAGCGCCAGCTTGAGCGTGTTCCACACCGCGCGGCCGAACAGCGGGTCGGTGAGCTGGCCGGCGAAGTTGGCCAGCCCCGCCCACGACTTCTCGCCGAGGCCGTCCCAGTTCATGAAGGCCAGCACCACGGCGAACCCGAGCGGGATCACCAGGAACACCACCAGCGCGCCGACCTGCGGCGCGAGGAAGATCGCGGCCCACCAGCCGTCCCGGTCGCGCAGCTTCTTGGCGGGCCGCGCGGCGGTCTTGCCGCGCGGCCCGGCGAGCACGGCCATCCGCTAGCCCAGCTTGCCGTCGACGAGGGTCTGCAGCTCGGTCATGCCCTGCTCGAAGCCGAGCTTGCCCTGCCAGACCTTCATCAGGTGCTCGTTGATCGAGGCGGTCAGGCCGGGCACCGAGACCTCTTCGGGGAAGTTGGCGAAGCCGGTGTCACGCACGTCGAGGAAGGTCTGGGCGTGCGCGGGGTAGTTGCCGTCCAGCACGACCTGCTCGGCGCCCTTGATGGACGGCACCGCGCCGCCGTTCTTGAGCCGCAGGAGCTGGCCCTCCTTGCTGACGAACTCCGTCAGGAAGGTGAAGGCCTCCTTCGACTGCTTGGTGCCCTTGTTGAGCGCCAGGTAGGACGCCGCCACGGCGCCGGGCATCGGCTCGCCGGTCTCGGACGGGAACGGGACGATGTCGTAGTTGTCCAGCTCGCCGCCCTTCTTGACGATGTCGATCACCCAGCGGCCGCCGGCGTAGAAGCCGACCTTGTGCTTGATGAGCTGGGTGTTCCCGCTGTTGCTCGCGGGCTGCAGGTCCGCGCTCAGGAACGTCTTGTCCTGGTAGCCCTTGGCCAGCGTCTCCAGCGCCTTGCGGGACTTGGGGTCGGTGGTGGCGACGAACTTGCCGCCGTCCCAGACCTTGCCGCCGAAGCCGGAGACGACCGAGTACGTGGAGCCGTACCAGTTCCAGTAGACGGACCCGCCCAGGCCCGCGGCCTTGAGCTTGGCGTTCATGTCCAGGTACTTGGCCATGGTCCACTGCTTGGACGCGTTGAGGGTGGCCGGGTCCTCGGTGATGCCGGCGGCCTTCAGCGCCTTCTTGTCGTACCAGAGGACCTCGGGGTTGGTGTCGTTCGGGACGCCGTAGATCTGGCCGTCCTTCTTGGCGCCGCCGTACACGCCGTCGAAGAAGTCCTCGGGCTTGCTCTTGGAGTCGGGGCCCGCGAGCTGGTCGTTGAGCGGCTGGACGACCCCGGCGGAGACGAACTTGCCGATGTTGTCGTCGCCCACGAAGAACACGTCGGGGGCGGTGCCGCTGGTGAGCTGGGCGAGCAGTTTGGGGTGGTAGTCCTCGTACTTGGCGACGGACTCCAGCTTGAGCTTGATGTTCGGGTGACGCTGCTCGAAGTCCTTGGTGAAGGACTCGTAGAGCTTGACGTCCTCGGCCGATCCCCAGGTGGACCAGCGGATGGTGACCTGCCCTGCGGCGGCGTTCCCGCTCACGCCTGGAACGTTCCCTCCACCGCCGCTGCAGGCGGTGGCGGCGGTGGCGAGCAGACCCAGTACGGCCAGCGCACGCTTCATGATGGGCTCCTTCAGGGGGTGGTGCTGTCGGGTGCTACGCGAGCCCGCCGCCGTCGACGACGAGAGCGGAACCGGTGACGTAACTGGCGGCGTCGCTCGCCAGGAAGAGGACGGCCTGGGCGATCTCCTCGGGGCTGCCCGAGCGGCCCATCGGCCGGTCGGCGGCGTCGGCCTCGAAGGCGGCCCAGTCCTCGTTGAGCTGGCGGGCCTCGTCCCGCAGCATCGGGGTGTTCGTGTCGCCGGGGTTGACGGAGTTCACCCGGATCCCGGCCTTGGCGTGGTCGATCGCCAGCGCCCTGGTCATGTTGACGACGGCCGCCTTGGACGCGCAGTAGGAGATCGCGTTCCCGCCGCCCTTGAGCCCCCAGCCGGAGCCGGTGTTGACGATCGAGCCGCCCTCGGTCATGAGCGGGATCGCGTGCTTGCACATCAGGAACACCGAGCGCACGTTGACCGCCATCACGCGGTCCCACTCGTCGGCGTCGAGGTCGAGCGCGGTGGTGCGGCGGATGATGCCCGCGTTGTTGAACAGCACGTGCAGGCCGCCGTAGGTGTCCACGGCCGTGCGGGTGATGCGCCGGCAGTCCTCCTCCGCGGACACGTCCCCCTGGACGGCGACGGCGGACGCCCCCGCCTGCGTGATCGCCTTGGCGGTCTCCTCGGCCCCCGCGCCGTCGATGTCGGCGACGACGACCTGGGCGCCCGCCTCTGCGAAGAGCAACGCCGTCGCGCGGCCGATGCCGGAGGCACCGCCGGTGACGATCGCGACCTTGCCATCTAGCCTGTTCATCCGTAGAACTCCTCACTTGCCGCACAAATGCGATAAATCGTGCTTTCGCGGTATCCGGTGATCACCCGTACGTGCGCGGCCAGCTTCCGGTCCAGCTCCTGGTCCCCGCTGTCGGCCAGCAGCGGCCGTCCACCGAGCCCGGCCAGCTTCTGCTGCGTGGCCAGCACGACCAGCCCGTCCCCGCCGCCCGGACCGCCGCCCTGACCGCCGCCGAGCACCTCGTCGAGCACGCGGGGGGAGACCTGCTGGTTGCCGCGGCCGAGCACGAAGCCCTGGCCGCCGATCACCGACAGCACGATGACCGCCTCCCGGCCGCGTACCAGCTCGAACAGCTCCCCCTCGGTCACGTCGGCGGCCACCAGGCCGGCGCCGCCGCCCGCGCGGGCCTCGACCACGTCCACGCCGAGCAGCGTGGTGGCGAGCCCGAGCTCCCTGCCCACGGCCGCCGTGGTGGCGCCGGGGCCGAGCACGTAGCGCGCCCCCGGCCGGAGCCGGGCCGCGACCTCGCGGGCGATGCCCTCGACCGTGGCCGGAGCCGCGTCCGAGGAGCCCGCCTTGCGTCCCGACAGGGCCGCGCGGCCTGCCGGGACGCGCAGGCTACCGTAGAGCCGGGGGCTGACGAGCCCGCGGCGGTAGCGCTCCTCGTCCAGGTCCACCACCTCGGCCTCGGCGGTCTCCGGCCTGGTCAGGAAGTCGGCGGCGACGAACCCGGCGGTGGCCGGGCTGAGCGCGAAGCATCCGGAGTACACCTTGACCCCGGCCGGGATCCCCAGCACGGGCGGCGCCTGGCCGCCCAGTTCCCGCGCGGCGTCGAGCACGTCGCGGGCCGTGCCGTCGCCGCCGGCGAACAGCAGCAGGTCGACGTCGGCGAGCGCGGCGACGGCCGCCCGCGTGTCGGCCGCGGTGGTCGCGTCCTGGACGCCGGAGGGCACCAGCTCGTACGGGACCGCGGCGGCGCGGGCGCTGTCCTCGCCCATCGCCCCCGCCACGGTCACCAGCCGGACCCCGGGACGGCGGGCGAGCAGCGTGGCGACGGCCTGCGCGGCCCGCCGCCCGGCCTTGGGCTCGGCGCCCTTGGCCAGGGCCGCGCGCTGCACGTCGGCGCCGTCGCTGCCCTTGAGCCCCACGGACCCGCCCAGCCCGGCGACCGGGTTGACGACCAGCCCGATCACGCCGTTCCCTCCGGACGTCATGGCTCAGCCGCCCGCGGCCAGGTGCTTGCGCACGTACGCGCGCCAGGTCGGCGCCCACTGCTTGGGGTCGTCGAGCGGCGTCGGGTCGATCTTGTGGATCGTCTGGTTGTACGGCGCGCCCTTGACGAACTCCGGGTCCCGCCGCGCCTCCGAGGCGACGTGCTCCAGGATCGCCGCGTACTCGTCCAGGTCCTCCCGCGAGTACGACTCCGTCGGCTCCAGCGTGAACGGCTCCGGCACCAGGTACGGGTGGTGGCTGGTCCAGTAGTGGACGCCGAAGTCGGCGGCGCGCACGCCGATCTCCTCCGAGTGCACCCCCGTCTCCTCCGACAGCTCCTGCCAGGAGTAGCGGACCTGCTCGATCCGGCGCTGGTCCCACGGCGCCGAGGCCCCGGGGATCTGCAGCACCTTGTGCATCAGGTAGTTGTTGTTCAGCACCGCCGTCTCGGCCACCTCGCGCAGGCCGTCCGCGCCCAGGGCCATGATCCAGGCGTAGGCGCGCACGACGTTCGGGGTGACGCCGAGGAACGGCCGGATCTTGCCGACGCTCTGCGCGGGCGTCTCCAGCCCGTACGCGGCGCCGTCGAAGGAGACCACCGGGCCGGGCAGGAACGGCTCCAGCTCCGGCGAGACGCCGCAGGCGCCGGCCGCCGGGCCGCCGCAGGCGTGCGGCGTGGAGAACGTCTTGTGCAGGTTGAAGTGGCACAGGTCGAACCCGGCGTCGCGGGCCCTGGTGATGCCGAGGATGCCGTTGGCGTTGGCCTGGTCGTAGCAGGCCAGGCCGCCGACCTCGTGCACCAGGTCCACGAACTCCCTGATCCTGGCGTTGTAGATGCCGGTGTCCTCGGGGTTCGTGATCATCAGGGCGGCCGTGCGCGGGCCGACGGCGGCGCGCAGGGCCTCGATGTCGGGCAGGCCGTTGGCGTCCGGCATGAGGGTGATGACCTCGTACCCGGCGGTCTTGGCGCAGGCCGCGTTCGACGGGTGCGAGAACATCGTGGTGATGACCTGGTCCCGGTGGCCCTCGCCGCGGGCGGCGTGGTAGGCCCTGATCATGGCGATGTTGGCGTAGATGGCCGCCGAGCCCGAACCGGGCTGCAGCGACACGCGCGACATCCCGGAGATCTCGGCCAGCATGCGCTCCAGCCGCCAGTAGATCTCCAGCACGCCCTGCACGGTGTCCTCGTGCTGCAGCGGGTGCAGCTCGGCGATCGCGTTGGCGAACTGGTCGTTGACCTTGGGGCTGTACTTCATCGTGCAGGTGCCCTGGCCGACGTCGATGTTGAGGTCGACGCCCAGGTTCTCCTGCGACAGCCGCAGGTAGTGCCGCAGCACGTGCAGCTGCGACATCTCGGGCAGCTTGGGCGGGGTGGCCCGCCCGACGCCCTCGGGCAGCTCGACCTTCTCCGCGCCCGGCTCGGGCACGGCCATGCCGCGGCGGCCGGGGCTGGACAGCTCGAAGATGATCGGCTCGTCCCAGCGCGCCTGGTGGAAGCGGCGCAGCGGCGGCTTGGGCGCCACCGGAAGCTGCGCGAAGGACTCGGCTCCGTGCCCGCTCATGCCTGCACAACCTCCTGTACGGCTGCCGCGAGCCGGTCGATGTCGTCGATGGTGTGGCGTTCGGTCACGCAGACCAGCACCGTGCGCTCGTCCAGCGGGACGCCGCCGTAGATGCCGCGCTCGCGCAGCCCGGCCAGCAGCGCCGCGGAGTCGGGCACCTCGATCGCGAACTCGCGGAAGTGCACCGAGCCCTCGTGCCGGACGGTGACCGACCGGGCCAGGGCGCCCATGGCGTACCGGGTGCGGGCCAGGACGGTCTCGCCGAGGTCCTTCATGCCCTGCGGGCCCATGAGCGCGAGGTAGACCCCGGCCGTGATGCCCCACAGGGCGGCGGCCGTGCCCACCCATTCCTTGCCCTCTTCGCGCAGGGCGAAGGAGGTGCGGTCGTAGAAGACGTCGCCGAAGCCGTACTCGCCGGGGACCTTCGTCGGCGCGATGCCGAACAGGCGCGAGGGGAACTCGGCGACCAGCGGCTCGTGGTCCTGGGTGGCGATGTAGCCGGCGTGGCCGCCGCCGTAGTTCTGGTGGATGCCGAGCGACTGGATGTCGCCGCAGACGATGTCGGCGCCGTAGGAGGCGGGCGGGGCCAGCACGCCCAGGGAGATGGGGTCGGCGCTGACGACCAGCAGCGCGCCGGCGGCGTGCGCGAGGTCGGCCAGCTCCCGGCCGCGGGCCTCGACGACGCCGTAGACGTTCGGGGTCTCCAGGTAGAGGGCGGCGTAGGAGTCGTCCAGCGCGACCTCGCCGATCTGCCCGTCCTCGGCCACCGGGGCGAGCTCGATGGTGATGTCGGGGGCCAGGAAGTCGCGCAGCTTGCTCAGCTTGTCGGCGCTCACCGCCCCGCTGACCAGCACCTTCGACCGCTTGGTGTAGCGGCAGGCCATGCGCAGCGCGGTGCCCGACGCCTGGAAGCCGTCGTAGGTGGGGACGTTGACGACGTCCATCTCCAGGAGCTCGCCCATCATGCTGACGTACTCGAACAGGGCCTGGAAGCGGCCGTGGTCCTCGTACGGCTCGCCCGCGTACGCGGTCAGGAACTCGCTCCTGGAGTTGACCTCGTCGCAGACGGCGGGCACGTGGTGCGGGTAGCAGCCGTGGCCGAGGAAGCTGAGCGCCTCCTCGGTGTCGGTGTTCCGGGCGAACAGGCCCTTCATGTGGCGCACCAGGTCGCGCTCGGCGGTGAACGGCGCCGGCAGGTCGAGCGGCCGGTCCAGCCGCAGCTCCGCGGGGATGTCGGCGTAGAACTCCTCGACGCTCGACGCGCCGACCGCCGCGAGCATCTCGGCTCGCACGCGCGGCTCGGCGTTGGGTATGTACGGGTGCGTCACTTGTCTCCTTCGATCCTGATCACGACGGCGTCGCGGGCGGCCAGCTCGATGCCGTCCCGCAGGTCGGCCCCGGTGAGCAGGTCCGTCCCCGGATACGGGAGCGTGACCGGCTGCGGGGCGGTGGTGTGGTTGAGGAGGAACAGGTGGCCGCCCCTCCTGACGGCCTCCACGCCCTCCGGCACGTCGATGCGCTCGATGCCGTCCAGCAGCGGCTCCAGCACCGGCGTCACGTCGTCGAGCAGGCAGCCGACGTAGGTGGCCGCGCCCTTGCGGGTAACGGCGGGCAGGCCGTCCAGGTCGCCGCCCTCGAACAGGGCGACGGGCTCGGCGCCCTCCAGCCTGATCCACTCGGCCCAGGTGCGGGCCTCGCCCAGGCCGGTCCGCTGGACGTCCCCGTCGGCGAGCGGCCAGAACTCCTCCACGGCGATGCCGAGCAGATCGGCCAGCGGGCCGGGCGCGCCGCCCGGGTGCACCTGGTCGCTCTCGTCCACCACGCCGCTGAACGGGCCCACGACGAGCCTGCCCTCGTACGCCTCCAGCGCCCTGGCCTGCTCGGCGGTGCACATGTAGAGGTTCGGGGCGATGACCAGCTCGTACGGCGACAGGTCCCGGCCGGGCGGCGCGAGGTCGACGGCGATTCCCCTGGCGTGCAGGGAGGCGTACCAGGCGAGCAGCAGTTCCTTGAGCCTGAGCCGGTTGGACGGCATGGACTCGGGCGCCTCCAGCGCCCACCAGCTCGGCCAGTCGAGCAGCAGCGCGACCTGGGCGCGGGTCTCGCTCCCCGCGACCTCCGACAGGCGCCGCAGGTCGGCGCCGAGCGCCAGGGTGTCGCGCCAGCCGCGGGTCCGCGTCCCGCCGTGCGGCAGCATCGCCGAGTGGAACTTCTCGGGGCCGTACCTGGCCTGCCGCCACTGGAAGAACATCACGCCGTCGGAGCCGTGGGCGAGCGCCTGAAGGCTGTGCAGGCGCATCATGCCCGGCGGCTTGGGGACGTTCACCTCGCGCCAGGACACCGCGGACGGCGCCGACTCCAGCAGCAGCCAGGGCGCCTGCCGCAGCGAGCGCATGAGGTCGTAGCTGAGCGCCACCTGCACGTGGGAGCCGGGGTCGGCGGGGTCGGGGTAGGCGTCGTCGCTCACCAGGTCCTCGGCCGCGGCCCACTTCCAGTAGTCGAGGCCGTGCAGGATGCTCATGAAGTTCGTGGTGACCGGGACGCCCGGCGTGATCGCGCGCAGCGCCGCCTTCTCGGCCAGGAACAGCTCCAGGAGCGCGTCGCTGCAGAAGCGCCGCCAGTCGAGGAGCTGGGCGGGGTTGACCGGGCCGGGCGCCGTCCTGGGCGGCTCGACCTGGCCGAAGGACGTGTAGTGCTGGCCCCAGCAGGAGGTGCCCCAGGCGGCGTTGAGGCCGCCGACGGTGCCGTACCGGTCTTCCAGCCAGCGGCGGAAGTGGCCGGCGGACTCGGGGCAGAAGCACTCCAGCGTGTGGTCGGCGTACTCGTTGCCGATGTGCCACATGGCCAGCGCGGGGTGGTCGCCGTAGCGCTCGGCCATCGCGGTGGCCATCCGTACGGCGTGCTCGCGGTAGACCGGCGAGCTCGGGCAGTAACCCTGCCGGGAGCCGAACTCCAGCCGCACGCCGTCGGCGTTGACCGGCAGCATCTCGGGGTGCTCGCGCACCAGCCACGGCGGCGGCGTCGCGGTCGCGGTGGCCAGGTCGGCGGCGATGCCGTGCTCGTGCAGCAGGTCCAGCACCCGGTCGAGCCAGCCGAAGTCGTAGGCCCCGCGTGCGGGCTCCAGGCGCGACCAGGAGAACACCGCGACGGTCGCCATGTTGACCCCGGCCTCGGCCATGAGCCGCGCGTCCTCGGCCCACACCTCCTCCGGCCACTGCTCGGGGTTGTAGTCCCCGCCGAACAGCAGCCCCGGTATCCGGGTCAGCCCCACTCGAACTCCTCGATCATGCAATGTAATATTTTGTATGCCGAATTCATAGTGCAGTATTTTGCATCACGTCAAGGGTTAGGATTCGGTTGACCTGAACGAGAGGGAGTCACCATGCCCATCGAGCGGCGACCGTTGCGCGAGCAGATCAGGGAAGAGCTGCTGAGCCGGCTCGATCGAGGTGACTTCGCCGCCGGCACCGACATCAACGAGGCGTCCCTGGCCGCCGACCTGGGCGTCAGCCGTACCCCGCTGCGCGAGGCGCTGATCACCCTGGCGGGCGAGGGCGTGCTGGAGAGCAACCAGGGGCGCGGGTTCCGGTTCGCCCCGGTGAGCCGGCGCGAGTTCCGCGAGCTGTGCGAGATCGTGGCCGCGCTGGAGTCGCTGGCCCTCGACTGCTCCGACCCGGCCCACCTGCGCTCGATCGCTCCCGACCTGCTGAAGCTGGCCCAGGACTTCCCCGACGACGTGGCCGAGCAGCAGGTCATCGAACGCCACGACGACGAGTGGCACGACCTGCTGCTGAGCGGCTGCCGCAACGAGCGCCTGCTCGACCTCATCACCAGCGTCAAGGCAGGCATGCGCCGCTACGCGCACCTGATCGCCGGGGACGACGCGCCTCTGGAGCGCGAGGCCGCCGAGCACCGCCGCATCGCCGAGTTCCTGCTGACCGGCGAGCCGGCCAAGGCCGTCCAGGCGTTGCGCGACAACTGGATCAACGGCATGGAACGGATGATGTCCCGCATCCCGTGACCCGTGGAATAGTTGAAATCTCAACTTGGTTGCATGGGGCAGATCCCGCTGGAAGGAGCGCGACATGCCCGCCGTAACCGTTGAGAACCCCCTCACCCTCCCCCGCGTGCCCGCGCCCGTGGCGGGGGTGCCGGAGCGGAAGGTGCTCGCCGTCGAGACCGCGCCCAGCGGGTTCGAGGGCGAGGGCTTCCCCGTGCGCCGCGCCCTGGCGGCGATCAAGCTCGAATACCTCGACCCGTTCGTGATGATGGACCAGATGGGCGAGGTCGACTACGCGGCCGGCGAGCCCAAGGGCACGCCCTGGCACCCGCACCGCGGCTTCGAGACCGTCACGTACATGATCGACGGCGTCATGGAGCACCTCGACTCCAACGGCGGCGGCGGCACGATCACCAACGGCGACACCCAGTGGATGACGGCCGCGTCCGGCATCCTGCACAAGGAGGCGCCGCCGGAGTGGCTCGTACAGAAGGGCGGGCTGTTCCACGGCATCCAGCTCTGGGTCAACCTGCCCGGCGCCAAGAAGATGATCGCGCCGAAGTACCAGGACATCGGGCGTTCCAGCGTCGTGCTGCTGAGCAGCCACGACGGCGGCGCGCTGGTCCGGCTGATCGCGGGCGAGCTGGCCGGGAGCACCGGCCCCGGCAGCACGCAGACGCCGATCACGCTGCTGCACGCCACCATCACCCCGGGCGCGCGGCTGACCCTGCCCTGGCGCAAGGACTACAACGCCCTGGTCTACGCCCTCTCCGGCCGCGGCACGGTCGGCGCCGAGCGGCGTCCGCTGCACGGCGGGCAGCTCGCGGTCTTCGACGGCTTCGGCAGCCGGCCGGGCCTGACCACGCCGGGCGAGACCATCACGATCGAGGCCAAGGACACGCTCGACGTGATCGTGCTGGGCGGCGAGCCGATCGGCGAGCCCGTGGCGCACCACGGCCCGTTCGTCATGAACACCCGCGCCGAGCTGGTCCAGGCGTTCGAGGACTTCCAGGCGGGCCGCCTCGGCACGGTCCCCGCCGAGCACGCCCACTCCTGACCGCCTCTCCCCGAAGGCCCGTGCGTTCCGCACGGGCCTTCGCGTTTTCTGGTAGACATTCACTGTGAAGGACGTACATAAATTTGACCAGGAGCCGGACGGCTCCCTCTTCGACCCGCGGGCCAGGGCGGCCATGAGTGAGTTCGTCGGCGGCGGCGACACCGCGCCGTTCGAGGCGGCCGCCGCCGTGCGGACGGCGTACCAGGCCGTCGAGCGCATGCGCGCGCACGGCAGCGAGGGGCGCGGGCTCAGCTCGGGCGCGATGGACGTCCTGCTGCGCCTCGGCGCGGCGGGCGCCGGCGGCGGCGGTATCAGCATCGGCGACCTGGCCCAGGCCGCCGGGGTCAGCTCGCGCAACGTCACGGGCCTGGTGGACACCCTGGAACGCGACGGCCTGGCGCGGCGGGTCCAGGACAGCCGCGACCGGCGCTCGGTGCTGGCCGTGATCACCGACGAGGGCCGGGCGTGGATCGAGGCGTTCCGCACGCCGTCGCAGCTGGCGATGCGGGCGATGTTCCAGGGGTTCTCGGCCGCCGACCTGACCGCGCTGCGGCACCTGTGCCTGCGGCTGGCCGACAACCAGCAGCGGCTCTCGGCTCACCTGGAGGGACGATGACGAGCGCCCGCGAGGTGGTCAGGGCCTACCACGAGGCCAGGCTCCGCGCCGACGTGCCGGCCGCGGCGGCGCTGATCGGCGAGGGCTTCTCCTTCAGGAGCCCGTTGGTCTCCTCGACCGACCCCGCCGGCCACCTGGCCGGCATCGAGGCCCTGGTGAGCGTGGTGACCGGCGTCGACCTGATCAGCGAGCTGTACGGCGAGTCCGAGGCGACCCTCGTCTACGACCTGCACACCGCCACACCGGTCGGCACCCAGCGCACCGCCGAGCACTTCAGGCTCGGCCCGGACGGGAGGATCCGGAGCATCATGCTGATCTTCGACGCCGCCCCCTGGCAGCCGATGGCGTCGGCGATCAGGTGAGCGGCAGGGCGGCCGCGGTCTGGCGCCAGATCCGGCCGTCCCTGACGACCAGCGTCCCGAACGTCGTGACCCGGTTCCCGCCGACGGTCATGACCGCGTTGTAGAAGATCACGTCACCCTCGATCCGGAGCGACGTGATCTCCTCCACCTGCGGTCCGGCCGCCAGGTAGGCGGTGAACAGCTCGCGGATCTCGGCGGCGCCCCTGGCCGCGCGGTCGAACCGGACGACCACCGCCTCGTCGTGGTACTGGGCGAGCAGGGCCTCCAGGTCGCCGTCGGCGATGGCGGCGAGCTGGCGGTCGAACACTTCCTGGGTCACGGTGTGCCTTCCGGGGAGGGGCGCAGCAGGTCGTAACCCACCTGGGCGGCGCCGTACAGCAGGACGAGCGGGAGCGCCGCCGCGACGGGCAGCGCGGAGGAGGCCAGGGTGAGCACGGCGGCGGCCAGGCGGACGGCGCCCGCCCGGCGGTCGGCCGAGCACAGGTGCTGCAGGCCGAGCACGGCGAAGACCAGGGCGGCCGGCACCCCGACGGCCCAGCTCGCCCCCGACGGGTGCGTGATCGCGTGCTCGATCCCGATGCCGAACGCCACCAGCCCCAGCGAGAGCGGTAGGTGCGAGTACACCCACACCTGCCCGGCCAGCTTGGTGCGCAGCACGACGGACTCGTCGACGTGGTCGAAGTACAGCCACCAGAAGGCCATCGCGATGGCCACCCCGGCCAGCGCGACCAGCAGCACGGACGGGGTGACGTCGTGCCCCTTGAGCCCGGTGACCACGGCGGCGACCACCTCGCCGAGCACGATCACGACGAACAGCCCGAACCGCTCCGGCAGGTGCTCGCTCTGCGGCGGGAGCCTGCTCTGGTGGCCGCGGCTGAGCAGCGGGGTCGCCAGGTCGATCACCATCGCCACGGCCCACATGGCGTACCGCTGCGGCGGATCGACGGCGAGGGAGGCCGGCCAGATGACCGCGGCGACGGTGAATCCGGCCGCGTACCGCACGGTGAGCGGCTTGGCCTCGGGCACGTGCCGGCCGGCCCTGAGGTAGGCGACGACCAGTCAGGATCCGGGCGGCCGCGTACGAGAGCGCGAACAGGGCCGAACGTTGCTCGATGTCGCTGACGCTGGCCGCCATCGTGGCCACCGCGAGGATCTGCGGCAGCGCGAGCAGGCGGTGGCTGACGTCGTCGGTGTCGAACCGGTTGGCGTAGAAGACGTAGCCCGCCCAGGACCACCAGACCGGCACGAACAGGCCGACGAAGGTGAGGACGCGGCCCGCGTCGGCGCCGCCGGCGAGCACGTCGGCCAGCTCCGCGACCGCGACGACGAAGACGAGGTCGTAGAGTAGCTCCAGCCAGGTGGCCCGGCGGTGCACCTGCTCGAACAACCGTAAACGGGGCGGCTGCCATCGGCGGCTAGTCAACGCTGGACCTCCACGATATGTAATTGTGTAATTATGCACGCCTTTCGGCTAGTGCAGCGTCAAACAGGCCACCCGAGGGCCCGCCTCGCCCGCGTGGGCGCCGCTCTTCTTGGTGGGCCTGGCGTGGATGACCAGCGACTTCGGCAGGGCGGCAGGGTCGAGGCTCCAGGAGTGACGGGACGTCGAGCGGCCCGCGCCCGACCCGTCGGTGGTGACGTCGAGCCAGATCTCGCTGGCCGGGTCGGCGTGGCCGGGGTTGTGCTGGAAGTGGCCGCCCGCGTCGTCGGGGTCGGTGCCGCAGGGCGCGGTGTGCAGGTGGGCGCCGTAGTGATGGCGGGGCAGGAAGCCCTCCACGACCAGCGAGGTGCGGGTCGTGCCGCCGCTGGACTCGGCCGTGAGGCTGGCCTGCGCGCCCTCGGGGGCCAGGCGGCGGTCGTAGGCGATCGCCGCGGTGTCACCGGAGGTGAACTCCCCGCCGCCGCTCAGCTCCGGCACGCCCGGCGGGCTCGGCTTCGTGACCTCCTGCAGCGGCGCCGGCGGCCCGGCGCAGGCGGCGGTCGTGAGCAGGACGAGCAGGAGTGCGGGTACGCGCATGAGGGACCCCCGGGGTGTGCTGGCGGAAGGCCCCTCACTCTAACGAGTAGCCGTACGGCTACGCCGCGTGTTCGGCGAATCTCACTTCAGCGCGCCCGAGCTCAGCCCGGACTGGATCTGCCGCTGGAAGATGATGTAGATGACCATCACCGGCAGGATCGTCATGCTCAGCGCGGCGAACAGGCCCGGCCAGTCCGCCTCGTAGCCGGCCCTGGTGGAGATCCTGGCGATGCCGAGCGTGAGCGGCCACTTGTCCGGCGCGCCGCCCATCAGCGCCAGTGGAAGCAGATACTGGTTCCACTGCCCCAGGACGTTGAAGATCGTGATGCTGACCAGGCCGGGCTTGGCCATCGGGACCATGATCTGGAAGAACGTCCGGGTGTGCGAGGCGCCGTCGATCAGGGCCGCCTCGGCGACCGCCTCGGGCAGCGTGCGGAAGAACGCGGCCAGGAAGAAGATCGTGAAGGGCAGCGAGTACGCGATGTAGACGATGATCAGGCCGATGTGCGAGTCGAGCAGCCCGAACTGCTTGACGACGAAGAACAGCGGCCCGAGCGCCAGGAAGATGGGGAAGGCGAGCCCGGCGACGAAGTAGTAGTAGATCAGCTTGCCGCCGACGAAGTCGTAGCGGCCCAGCACGTACGCCGCCATCGAGCCGAACAACATCGTGCCCGCCGTGCCGAAGAACACGACGATGACCGTGTTGAGCATGTACTGCCCGACGTGCGCCTTGTCCCAGGCCCGGCCCCAGGCGTCCAGCCGCAGCGCCCCGGGGAGCTGGAGCGGGTCGCCGAAGATCTCGGTGTTGGTCTTGAACGAGGCCAGGAACGTCCACAGCAGCGGCAGGATGATCAGCAGGGCCCAGACGGCCAGGGCCACATGCGAGAGCCCGCTCAGCACGCCGGGCCGCGGCCTGCCCGCTCCACGCGAAGCCATCAGAGCTCAACCCTTTCACGCCTGGTCGTGCGGAGCGTCAGCACGGCGAACGTCACGGTCAGGAAGAACAGCACGACGCCCATCGCCGAGGCGTAGCCGACCTTGTGGTAGTCGAAGGCGGTCTTGTAGATGGTGATGGGCAGGATGGTGGTGGCCCCGTCGGGCTCGCCCCGGTCGCCCGCCAGCACCTGGATCAGCGCGAAGCCGTCGAAGGCCGCGATCCCCAGGTAGATCCAGCCGACCTGGAGGGTGTCGCGCAGCAGCGGCAGCGTGATGGAGAAGAACAGCCGCACGCGGCCGGCCCCGTCGATCGAGGCGGCCTCGAAGTAGTCCTTCGGGATGGCGGCCATGCCCGCGGAGAACAGCACGACGTAGAAGCCGACCGCCTGCCAGACCATCACCGCGATGATCGACCACAGCGCGAGGCCCGGCTCGGTGAGCCAGCCGATCGGCTCGGAGAGCCCCAGCCTGGCCAGCGTGCCGTTGATCACGCCGTCCTCGTCGGGACGGTAGATGGCCTGGAACAGCACGCCGACCACGGCCACGGCGAGAACCTGGGGGAAGAAGAACACCACCCGGTAGAAATTCGACCCCCAGACCCCGCGCATTCCCGCGCCGCGGGTGCCGCCGCCGAGGTTCAGCAGGAACGACAGGAACAGCGCGATGACGATCGTCAGGAGCGGCAGCACCAGCAGCAGAATTCCGTGATTGCGCAGGGCCTGCCAGAAATTGTCGTCGTCGAACAACCGGCCGAAATTGTCCAGCCCCACGTATCGGACGACCGAGCTGACGCCGTTCCAGCTCGTCAGCGAGAGCTGGAAAGCCTGAACATATGGGCTGATCACGAAGACCGTGTAAAGCGTGACCGGGACGGCCAGGAACCCGATGACGAATCCGTACTTGCGCAACCGCTCCATGTGCTCAGGCGCTCCGCGTCTGCTTGGTGACGGAGTCGTCCTTCTTGACGTCGTCGGCCTTCTTCTGCATGCGCGCGCAGAATTCGTCGGGGGTGATGCGGCCGGACATCAGCACGTTGGTCTGCTCCCAGCCGTAGTCGAACAGCTCCTTGTACCAGCCCTCGAACCGGGCGTCGGTGATGATGTTCTCGCCGGCCGCGTCCTGCGCCTTGGCGGCGCTGACCAGGCCGGGCGGGAACTCGGAGCTGTCGGCGGCGCCGGTCACCACCGTGAGGTTGCTGGTCTTCTTGGTGAAGCCCGCCGCGCCCTCCTTGGACAGCATGATCCGCAGGTACTCCAGGCCGCCCTGCGGGTTCTTGCCCTTCGCCGCGACGACGAAGTTCTCGCCCACGCCGACCTGGATCGCGCCGTACGGCATCTTGTCGGAGGCGGTGACGTCGGGGATGGGGGCGAGGGCGTACTCGAAGTCGAGCGGGATGTCCTTGGTCATCTCGTTCTCCAGCCAGGAGCCGCACGGGTAGAACAGCACCTTGTTCTGGAGCTGCTTGACCTGGGTCTGGGTGTGGTCGAGGCCCAGGTACGCCTTGTCGCCGTACTTCTGCTGGACGTCCAGCCACGCGGTGACCGCCTGCTTGACCGCCTCGCTCTTCCAGGCGTTGTCGACGAGGTTGTCGATGTCGATGATGACCTGGTTGCCACCGATCTTGGCGGCCGTGTACAGGACGTTCCAGAGCTGGTAGTACGGGCCCTTCTTGCCGGGGTAGGCGAAGAGCGCGATGCCCTCCTTCTTGGCCGCCTCGCCGAGCGCGGTGAACTCGGCCCAGGTCTTCGGCACGCTCCAGCCCTTGGCCGCGAACAGCTTGGCGTTGTACCACAGCGCCCGGTGGGACACGGTGTAGTTGAGGACCAGGTCCTTGCCGTCGAGCTTGCCGTTCTGCAGCACGAGCGGCGTGATCGTGTCGCGGACCTTCTTGGACGGGTCGTCGAAGGAGGGCGCGTCGTAGAGCGGGGTCAGGTCGGTCAGGTGGCCCTCGGCGGCCAGTGCGGCCAGGTCGAGCGCCTCGGGACCGGAGTTGTTGATCACGTCGGGCATGTCGTTCCCGACGATGCGCGGGCGGAGCTGGGTGCCGATCTGCTGGGTGGCGGTGTGCTTGACCGTGACGCCGGCGTGGGCCTTCTTGTACAGCTCTTCGTGCAGGTCCTTGGCGTAGGAGTCGCCGTAGCCGCCGCTGAAGATGACCACTTCGAGCGGCTTCTTGGCGTCGACGCCGAAGGGGTTCCTGGGGTCCGCCGACGCCGCGATCGACGTGGAGGGCGCCGCCGAGGGCTGATCGCCGCCACCGCCGCTGGTCGCGCAGGCGCCCAGCAGGCTCGCGCCGGGCCCGGCCACGAGCGCGGTCATGCCGATACGGCGGAGCAGCTGACGCCGAGTAATCTCGCCCGGGTGGGTCATGGGGGCTCCCGAAGAGGATTCAGTTAGGAAAGTTTCCTAAACGTTTGCCCGAACGTACGAACGCCTGCCGACACGCGTCAAGGGGGCGCGATCGAGACGTGACCTTGCCGTGATCCCTTGCCTAGAACGACGTTCTAAAAGCAAGGTGGGTCACATGATTATCGAGTACGCGGACCGGGTGTGGCGCGGCGAGTCTGACGACAGCATCGTGGACACCGGCATGGAGGGCAAGGGCGTCCAGACCGTGACGGAAGGCGTGGGCTGGTGGCCGGGGTTCGGCAACGCGATCGCCTTCGAGACTGAGGGCGAGCTGCTGCTCTTCGACACCAGCGGGCCGTGGGCCGCCGCCCGCCTGCACGAGGACGTACGCCGCTGGTCACGGGCGCCGCTGACCACCGCGTTCTACTCCCACGGGCACGTGGATCACGTCTTCGGCACCGGGCCGTTCGAGGAGTCGGGCCCTCGGGCCACCGTTTACGCCCACCAGGCGGTGGTCGACCGGTTCGAGCGTTACGTGCTGACAAATGGTTACAACACAGTGATCAACCAGCGGCAGTTCCAGAACACCCGCCTCCGCTGGCCCACCGACTACCGGCGGCCCGACGTCACCTACACCGACGCGCTGACCGTACGGCGCGGCGGGCTGACCTTCGACCTGCTGCACGCCAAGGGCGAGACCGACGACGCCACCATCGGCTACGTGCGCGAACACCGGCTGCTGCTGCCCGGCGACCTGTTCATCTGGGTGACCCCCAACTGTGGCAACCCCCAGAAGGTGCAGCGATACCCGCGCGAATGGGTGCACGCGCTGCGCCGGATGGCGGCCCTCGACGCCGAGATCATGCTGCCCAGCCACGGCGCCCCGATCTTCGGCGCCGACCGCGTGCGGCAGGCGCTGCTGGAGACGGCCGAATGGCTGGAGTCGATCATCACGCAGACGCTCGACCTGCTCAACGCGGGCGCCAGGCTCGACGAGATCGTGCACGCGGTGAAACCGTCCGAACGCTGTGCCGACCGTCCTTATCTGCGGGCTCGCTATGACGAGCCGGAATTCGTCGTACGCAATCTCTGGCGCCTTTACGGCGGCTGGTACGACGGCAATCCGGCCAATCTCAAACCGGCTCCCGACGCGGTGGTGGCCAAATCCGTGGCGGAACTCGCGGGCGGGCCGCACGCGCTCGCCGACGCGGCGCTCAAGGCCCTTTCCGAGGGGGACGAGCGGCTCGCCGGACATCTCGCGGAAATGGCCGCACTGGCGGCTCCTGACGACTCCGGAGTACATCGGGTCAGGGCCCAGGTTTTCGCCGCGCGGGCGGCGGGGGAACAGTCGCTCATGGCGAAGGGTATTTTCACCTGGGCCGCCACTGAATCGTCGAACCGGGCCGATTAGCGGTACGCGCCGGAGACGGGCGCCTTACCCCGGAAGGGGGTACCCGCCTTTCCCGACGATGACGAGCACCCACCGTCCCCTCCCTGTGGACGCCGACCACCCACCGCGCCCTACTGGCCGCCACCGGCCGCTCGCTGTCCTCTCACGGCGGGCGCCGGCCGCCGTCAGCGGTGGGTGACGGGCGCCGGGGTCACTCCTTCCACCAGGGGCTCGGCATGGGGGCGGGCCGCGACCTGGGCAGGGAGTCCGGCGGGACCTCGGGTCCCGCCTTCACGTGCAGCTTGACGGTGTCCGATGCGATCCGCAGCGCGTACTCGGCCGTCCACTCGTCCTTGACGTACTGGGCGTCCACGCCGTACCCCGTGCCGCTGCCGTCGTCCTTCAGCCACATCACCACGTACTCGACCTTCAGCCCGCGCCGCGCCAGCTCGGCCCGGACCTCCCCGACGCTCCTGTCGCGGACGTCCAGCCCGTCCGGAGCCTCTTCCGGGACTCCCATCGGGGCAATGGCGGCGTACCGCTCGCCCGGCTCGGCCGGACGGCCGATGCCGAAGACGATCCGGCCCTTGTAGCCGGTGGGCATGGAGACCGTGCCGCACCAGGCCGACGCACAGGTCTCGACTGTTCTGACGGTCACGCCGGTGCCGGGCGGGAAGTTCCCGGGGGTGGCGGGGCCGAACAGCTTCCCCGCGTACTGAGGGGCGACCGGGATCTTCCGCACCTGCGCGTCCAGGCCGACGGCCTTGAACGCCTCGGTGAAGGTGGCCGCGTCGGCCTCGGGGTCGGTGATGGTGACGTCGATGAAGTCGTCGCCGGTCTTGAGGGTGACGGCGGCGTTGGCGTACTCGGTGGCCGGGCCGACGATCGGGAGCGTGACGGCGAGCACGGCGGCCAGCCCGGCCGCCACCGCCCCCAGCACGAACGTCCTGCGCGGCGCACGGCGGCGCGGGCTCCGGACGGGCACCCGCTCCTCGGACATGATCGACCGCATGAGCGCCCGCGCCCCCGCGCCGGACGCCTGCCCCATGGGCTCCCCCGCGAGCTCCTCGTCGCTCAGGCGGGCAAGATCGGCGATGCGCACAGTGAGCTCCTTGTCACGCACGCGAGCGGAATCGGCGTCGTTCACAGCGAGCTCCTCGTCATGCGCACGGGCCTGATCGGCGGACTTCACAGCGAGCTCCCTTCCAGGGCCACGGCGTGCGTGTGCTCGACCCCGGCCTCGGTCAGGCGGCGGGCGAAGCGCCGACGGGCCCGGTAGAGCCGGACCCGTACGGCGTTGCGGGTGATGCCGAGGGTCGTGGCGATCTGGCCGGTGTCCAGCCGCTCCCAGGCGACCAGGGTGAGCAGTTCCCTGTCGTCGTCGGAGAGCGTCCCGAACGCCTGGGCCAGCGGCGACAGATCCTCACCGGACGGCCCGGCGACCAGCGGCGCGGCGGCCAGTTCAGCGCGCAGCGCCTCGGTACGCCGCTCGTGGCGGCGCTCTCCGCGCCGGTGGTTGGCGAGCACCTTCCTGGCCACGCCGTACAGCCAGAGCCTGGCCCCCTCCCCGCGCGGCACCTCCTCGATCCGCCGCCACGCGATCATGAACGTCTCGGCCACGACGTCGGCCGCGTCGTCGGGGTCGGGACATCGGCGCAGCGCGTAACCGAGCAGGGGCCTGTAGGAGGACGCATACATCTCCTCGAACCGGCTCTCGGGATCGGCTCCCATCCGGTCTCCTCACGTGAGTGTCAACAACACTCACCCCATGTCCGGATATTTGGCAGCATTACAGCTCTTGGCGTGATGAGTCGGTTTTGCCAGTGAATCGGATCGTAGGCGTCGGCGTCGTGCTCACGGACGCTCCGGAACACGGGCCCTCGGCCCACCTCCGGGACCCCCGGCACGCCGCCATGCCTCGGCGCCCCGTCATCCCGAACACAGTCAGAGATCTGCTGCTGAACCAGCATCCGAATCGTCGAACATGTCACGGGCGGACTGGACGCTGCCCGCACGCAGAGCCCAGCGCCTCGGCCGTAATGCTGGCGGGCGAAGGGGCTGTAGACCGGCCAATCGGTAGACATCATGATCTCTTCCGTGAATGCCCGAACCACAAGAACCACTGACAGCAGCGTGGTCGCCGGATCTTCGACGATCCTCCTGCCGCACCAGCGGAGTGGAGGGCAGCTTCACGCCCATGAGGTCACGCAGGATCTCCACCGCCGGCCGGGGCCGGTCGGCGAACACCTGTCCGAGGACGTCATGTCGGGGGGGCGACATGACACTTATTGCCACACGGCGAGCACGTGGCGTGGCCATGCGCTATGGAGAGGGCTGGGGCCTACTGGTGAGCGGACAAGAGAACGGGCCCGCGGTAGACGCCGAAGGCGCCGTCCCGGGTGGGGTCCCGCACGCCCACCCGGTGACCAGGCAACTCAGGCGAAGTGGGTGCGGGTTTCGGTGAAGGCTTGGTCGGTGGCTTCCAGGGCGCGGGCCACGTCCTCCTCCGTGTGCGCCGCCGACATGAACCAGTTGTGCCAAGGGTGCAGGTACACCCCGTGCCGCAGGCAGGCGTCGCTCCAGTACAGGGCCGTGGACAGGTCGGCGTCGCCGTCGAAGCTGAGCCACGGGATGGTCACCGGGCCCGTCTGGTTCACGACGAACCCATGAGACTTGGCCTGGGCGTACAGGCCGTCCCTGAGCTGGGTGCCGGCGCGTTCCATGGCGGCGATGCCGTCCGTGTCGCGCAGGGTCTCGATGGTGGCCTTGGCCGCGGCCATCGCGACCGCCGAGAACCAGAACGAGCCGGTCGTGTAGAGGGTCTGCGCGGCGCCGCGCAGGGCGTCGGTGCCGGTGACGGCGGCGATCGGGTAGCCGTTGGCCATGGCCTTGGACCAGGCGGTCAGGTCCGGCCGGACCCCGTACGGCTCCCACGACCCGCGCAGGTCGATCCGGAACCCGGCCCGCACGTCGTCGATCACCAGGGCTGCGCCGAGGCGGTCGGCCAGGGCGCGGGCGCCGCGTGCGAAGGCGGGCTCGACCAGTTCCTGGTCCTCGAAGGAGTCGTGCTTGAAGGGGGTGCAGATGATCGCCGCGACGTCGCCCTCGACGGTGGCGGCGGCGGCCTCCAGGGACTCCAGCGAGTTGTAGGAGAACTCGACCAGGTCGGCGCGCTCGTTCGGGGTCGTGCCGGCGGTCGAGGGCGTGCACCAGGGGTCGGCGCCGTGGTACGCGCCGTGCGCCATCAGCACCTTCGTCCGCCCGGTGGCGGCGCGGGCGACCATGAGCGCCTGGGTGGTGGCGTCGGTGCCGTTCTTGGAGAACATCGCCCAGTCGGCGCTCGGCACGGTGTCGACCAGCAGCTCGGCCAGCTCGACCATGATCGGTCCGGGGCCGTTGAGGCAGTCGCCGAGGGCGAGCTGCCGGGCGGCGGCCTCCTCCACGCGCGGGTGCCGGTGCCCGAGCACGACCGGGCCCCAGCTGCACATGAGGTCGATGTACTCGCGCCCGTCCACGTCCCATTGGCGGCAGCCCTCGCCGCGCTGGAAGAACTGGGGGTAGCCGGGGGCGAAGATGGCCGCGTTGAGGTGCCCGTACATGCCGCCGGGGACGACCTTCAGCGCGCGCTCGCGGAGTTCGGCGTCTGTCATGCGAGAGTCCTTAGGGTGGATTCGAGGTCGGTGAGGCCCGCGTCGGAGCCGAGGCCGGTGGCCACGCGGGCCGCCGCGGCGGTGCCCCAGCGGGCGGCCTCCAGCACGTCGCGGCCGTGCAGGAGCCCGGTCAGGAATCCTGCGCAGTACGCGTCGCCGCACCCGGTCGTGTCGGCGACCTCCGTCTTCAGCGCCGGCACCCGCTCGGGGCCGCCGTCGGAGGTCAGCACGAGGCTGCCGGCCGCGCCGAGGGTGACGAGCACGCCCTTGGGGCCGTCTGCGAGCAGGGTCGCGGCGGCGGCGGCCACGTCGGTGTCGCCGGTCATGAGCAGGGCCTGCGACTCGTTGGGCAGCACGTAGTCCACGTGGGGCAGGAACGCGCGGGCCATCGCCAGCAGGTCGGGCAGCTCCGACAGCAGGTCCATCGTGACGATCGTGCCCGCGGCCCGTACCTCGTCCAGGAGGGCGAAGAAGGCGGGGTCGCCCAGGCCGAAGGTGACGTCCATGCCGCCCAGGTGGATCGCCCGCGCGCGGCGCAGGACGTCGGGGTCCAGGTCGGCGAGGGTGACGCCGAGGTTGGCGCCGGGCACGTGGAAGCTGGGCCGGCCGCCGTCGGGGCGGATGGGCAGGATCGAGGCGGCGGTCTGCTCGCCGGCCCTGCGGACCAGGCGGGAGGCGTCCACGCCGCGCTTGGCGAGGACGGCCTCCAGGAAGTCGCCGAGCTCGTCGTCCCCGATCGCGCCCATGGTGATCACCTCGTTGCCGAGTTTGACCAGGTCGACGGCCGTGCCGGCGGCGGCGCCGGCGGCCGTGAGGCGGATCTGCTCGACGAGTACGGTGTCCTGGCCCTCGGGGATGTGCTCGACGGGCCTGGCGAGGATGTCGACGATGTGCACGCCGACCGTGGCGACGGTCATGGACTAAATAGACAGACGTCCGAATAAAAAGTCAATATGCTGCTGGGAGTCGCCGCGACAAGAGGGGGATCCCGATGCCGAAGATCGTCGATCACGATGAGCGCAGGGCCGAGGTCCTGTCGGCGGCCCGCAGGGTGATCGTCAGGGACGGCATCGACGCCGCCACGACCAGGGCCATCGCCAAGGAGGCCGGCTACTCCAACGGGGTTCTCGCGCACTACTTCGCCGACAAGGACGAGATCCTGCTGTCGGCGCTGAGCCAGTCGCACCAGCGGATCAGGGCGCGGCTGACGCGCAAGGTCGAGGGCGTCACGGGCCTGGCCGCCCTGCGCGAGCTGATGCTGGACAACCTGCCGCTGGACGCCGAACGCACCCAGGAGAGCCGGCTGGAGGTCAGCTTCTGGAGCCGCAGCCTCGCCTCCGAACGACTGGCCGAGGTCCAGCGCGCCGAGGCCGACGAGCTGCGCGCCGCCGTACGCGAGCTGCTGGGCCAGGCCCGCGCGGCCGGCGAGCTGCGCACGGACGGCAACCTCGACGACCTCGCCGAACACCTGCTCGCCCTGGTCGACGGCCTCAGCCTGCACCTGCTCCTCTACCCGGGCCGGCTCACCCGCGTCGACCTCGAACGCCTCATGCTCCAGGCACTCGACCGCCTCTGACGACGGAAGCGCGCAGGAACCCCGCTGGAAGTATTTCGGACGACCGACTACTGTGCCGTCGCATGAGCCTCCGCGAGCAGTTGTGCGAGTACGGCAGGCGCGCCGTCGAGCTGGGCCTGGTCATCGGCACCTCGGGCAACCTGAGCGTACGCCGGGGCGACCAGGTGGCGGTCACCCCGTCCGGCGTGGCGCTCGACCGGCTGACCCCGGAGGCGTGCCCGATCGTGGACCTGGAGGGCCATCTGGTCGAGGGCGAGCTGCAACCGTCGTCGGAGACCCCCATGCACCTGGCCGTCTACCGGGCGACGGGCACTCAGGCGATCGTGCACACCCATTCGGTGTTCGGGACGGTCGTGGCCACGACGATGACGGAGTTGCCGCCGGTCCACTACAACGCGCTGCTGCTGGGCGGCGTGGTCAAGGTGGCCGAGTACGCCACGTACGGCACGCCGGAGCTGGCCGCCAACGTGCGGGCGGCGCTGGAGGGCAAGCAGGCCGCCCTGATGGCCAACCACGGCGGGGTGACCATCGGGGCGACGATGGAGCAGGCGTTCGAGGCCACCCGCCTGCTGGAGTGGCTGTGCGAGGTCTACGTGCGCGGGCTCTCCGTAGGCAGGCCGACGGTCCTGACCGACGAGCAGCTCGCCGCCGTCGTGGACCGCGCGGCCAACCCGCCGACGTTCCCGCGCCGGCCGGACTAGGCCGACGCGGGCGACGCAGGACGACGCAGGCGAGGCGGACGGGACGGTCAGGCCAGTGCGGCCTGTTCGGCCAGGCCCAGGGGCAGGCCGCCGGAGCCGGCGATCCGGTCGTGGAACTCGCGCAGCGTCCCGGTGAAGGACTCGCGGATGCGGTCGATCTCGATGGCCCCCGTCAGGTACGACGGCGCCTGCGTCGGCCAGGCGCAGTAGCGGTTCACCTCGCCCCGGGCGGTGCCGGGCGACAGCGACGCCTTGGTGGCCATGAACGTCTCGGCCTCCTCGATCGACATGTCCTCGCAGTGCAGCGCGGTGTCCACGATGATCCGGGCGGCGCGGAAGAGGCGGAAGTCCAGGTGGGCCAGCTCGGTGGCGGGGGTGTCGAAGTAGCCCTGCTCGTGCAGCACCTTCTCGACGTACAGGGCCCAGCCCTCGGTGAAGTACGGCGTCCTGAAGACCTTGCGGACCGTACGCGGGTTGTCCGCCATGTACGACAGGTGCCAGTGGTGGCCGGGGTAGGCCTCGTGCACGGCGATCGAGGGCATCTGGGCGCGCGCGTTGGTGCGCAGGCGCTGGCGTACCTGCTCCTCGGTGAAGTCGTCGGGGGTGTAGGGGACGAAGAAGATGCCCGTGCGCGAGCTGCTGAGCGGCGGCGGCGACAGGTAGTGGGCGACGTACAGCACCGGGCGGGCGTACTCGGCCGACGGCAGGACCTCGCACTCCTCCCCCTCGGCGAAGGTGACGAGCCCGCGCTCGCGGACGAACTCGCGGGCCCGCCGGGTCTCGGCCTCGTACTCGGACCGCATGGCCTCCAGGGTGGGCGGGTGGTCGTCCATGAGGGACTCCATCGCGGCCCGCCAGTCCTCGGTGCCGTTGACGCCGAGGGCGACCCGGCGCATGCGGGCGTCCAGGTCGGCCCAGGCGGCCCTGCCCTTCTCGTGCAGTTCGGCGGCGCCGTACGTGAGCATCTCGCGCTCGCGCAGCAGGGTGGAGTAGAGCTTCTCCCCCATCCGCCAGGTGCCGCCGCACCGGAAACCTTCGAGGAAGGCGACCAGCGTGTCGAAAGCGTCGGCGGCCGGCTCGGCGGCCTTGGCGAGCCTGGCGCGCAGGGCCTCGTCGCCGACCATCGCGGGGAGCGTGCGGGTGAGGAAGTTGCGGCCGGTACGGGCCTGGCCGAGCCCGCGCGTGACCAGCAGCGGCGCGGCGAGGTCGGGGTCCAGGTTGGCCTGGCAGGCGGCCAGCACGCCGGGCACCTCGGCGAGGCGCGAGACGGCGGCGGTGACCAGTTCGGCCTCCGGCTTGAGCCGCTGCTGGAAGGCGTTGAACAGCGATCCGAAGACGGCCGAGAGGTAGAGGCCCGGGTTGCGCCGCCACTCGGGCCAGGATTCGAGCGCGACCGAGCCCCTCAGCTGGGACAGGACCAGGTCTCGGTCGATGGCGTCGTCGAGCGAGTCGGCCGGGGACTCGGAGAGGCGTTCGATCCAGCGGATCTCCTCCCGGGCGCGGTTCTCCCAGGCGGAGGCGGTGAAATCGCCGAGAGTGTGGTCGTAGCCGTCGGCTCCCAATTGGCTGGCGACGACGGGACGGTCGGAAAAGTACCAGTTGAGAAACTCGTCCACCTACGCACCATATCCTGACGTTCATGCCCCTGCAGATCACTGGCGCGCTAGGCGACCCCGACCTCATCCGGCTCCCCTGGGACGTCCCGCTGGCCGACTGGCCCCGGCATCATCTGGTCGATCTGCCGCGCGGCATCTCCCGCCACGTGGTGCGGTTCGCCCGGCTCTCCGGCAAGGTCTACGCGATCAAGGAGATCAGCGAGCGGTACGCCAGGCGGGAGTACCAGCTCCTGTGGGACCTGGCCAGGCTGGACGCCCCGGCCGTGGAGCCCGTGGCGTACGTGACCGGCCGCGACGACGGCCTGGACGCCGCGCTGATCACCCGGCACCTGCAGTTCTCGCTCCCCTACCGTGCCGTGATGTCCGGCACCCTGCGCCCCGACACGCTCACCCGCCTGCTCGACGCGCTGGCCGTGCTGCTGGTGCGCCTGCACCTGAACGGCTTCTACTGGGGTGACTGCTCGCTGTCCAACACGCTCTTCCGCAGGGACGCCGGCGCCTTCGCGGCCTACCTGGTGGACGCCGAGACGGGCGAGATGCACCCGATGATCAGCGAGGGCCAGCGGCTGACCGACATCGACGTCGCCCACACCAACATCTTCGGCGAGATGCTCGACCTGGAGGCCGGCGGGCTGCTGCACCCGTCGATCGACCCCATGGAGACCGCCGAGGACATCGTCAACCGCTACCACCGCCTGTGGGCCGAGATCACCGACAGCGAGATCATCGACGAGGTCGACTGGCACCGCGTGGAGCAGCGCATCCGCCGGCTGAACCTGCTCGGCTTCGACGTGGCCGAGATGATGGTGCGGCGCAAGGTCGGCACCGGCCGGCTGATCGTACGGCCGAAGGTGGTGGACGCCGGCCACCACCAGCGGCGGCTGATCAGGCTGACCGGGCTCGACGTGGAGGAGAACCAGGCGCGGCGGCTGCTCAACGACCTGGACGGCTACCGGGTCGCCAAGGGCCTGCGTCACGAGGACGAGGCCATCGTGGCCCACCGCTGGCTCGCCGAGGTGTTCCACCCGACGGTCGACGGCATCCCCGCGGAGCTGCGCGGCAAGCTGGAGCCCGCGCAGCTCTTCCACGAGATACTCGACCACCGCTGGTACCTGTCGGAGGCGGCGGACGGCGACGTCGGGCTGGCCACGGCCGTGAAGTCGTACGTGGACAACGTGCTGGTGCACAAGCCCGACGAGAAGGCGCTGCTGCCCGACGACCCGGACGAGGACGATCAGTAGGCGACGGTGATGCGGGTGCGCGGGTGGGCGTTCTCCTCCAGCTCGTCCGCGATCGCCACCGCGTAGTCCTCGGCCGTGATGAAGCTGCGGCCGTCGGCGTCGCTCAGCAGGTCGTCGCGGCCGATCCGGTAGACCCCGGTACGCTCGCCCGGCGCGATCTCGGCGGCGGGCGAGACGTAGGTCCAGTTCAGGTCGGTGACCTCCCGGTAGAGCCCCAGCGCGGCCCGCGCGGACCTGGCCTCCTTCTTGTAGATCTCCGGGAAGCCGGGCGTGTCGACGAGGTCGAGGCCGGGGCCGGCCTTGAGGCTGCCCGCGCCGCCCACCACCACCACCCGGCTCACTCCGGCGGTGCGCAGGCCGTCGATGAGGGCGCGGTTGGCGGCCAGGAACGGCGGCTCGGGCTCGGTGCCGTCGCGCGGCGGGGCGATGGCGCAGACGACGGCGTCGTAGCCCTCGGCGAGCGTGGCCGCGTCGTGGACGTCGCCCTTGACGGGACCGCGGCGGCTGACACCGGTGACGTCGTGGCCGCGGCCGGTGAGTTCGGTGACGATGCGCTGGCCGATCATTCCGGTCGCGCCGAACACGAGGATCTTCATGAGAAGCACAGTATCCAATGGATACTGGTTACTTCATCGTGCTATAAGTACCTTATGGATACCGGTGATGCCTTCGACCCGAACTGCCCGACCCGGCTGGTCCTCGACCGGATCGGCGACAAGTGGTCGGTGCTGGTGCTGCTCAGCCTCAGCGACGGGCCGATGCGCTTCACCGTGCTGCGGGGGCGGATCGGCGGGGTGACGCCGAAGGTCCTCACGCAGACGCTGCGGGCCATGGAACTGGACGGGCTGATCACCCGCGAGGTCTTCGCCGAGGTGCCGCCGCGGGTGGAGTACGCGCTGACCGACCTCGGACGCTCGCTGCACACGCCGATCGCGGTGGTGGCGCGGTGGGCCGAGGAGAACGTTCACGAAATCATCCTTCATCGTGAAAAAGTCTCGTGAATTGATCATATTTCCGCACGAGTGATGCTTTTCTTCGCCCTGGCCGTATAAAAACGTATCCCCCGGTAAAACGCGCGCCTTCTGGTCTCTTGTGGCCCCCTACGCTTTCCCCCGTCCCACGACGGAAGGAGGCTCGCGGTGCTGGGAGTGGACACGTGCCTGGCGGAGGTCATGTCGATACCGGGCGCGCTCGACGCCATGCTGGTCGACGGCACCAGCGGCATGGCGGTCGCCTTCAGCAGCGCGTCCGGCGTGGACGCCGACAGGTCCGCCGCCGCGCTGACCGAGGCGCTGCGCGCCACCACCGACGGGCTGACCCGGACGTGTCCCGGCGAGATCGTGCGCATCGACGACATGCTCGTCACCACCGACCGGGGGCACCACCTGCTCCGGCTGCTGGAGACGGTCTTCGAGGGTCCGCTGGTCATCTACGTCCGCCTCGACCTGGAACGGTCGAACCTGGCCCTGGCCCGCTACCGCCTGCGGGCCATCTCCGACCTGCTGACCACCTGAGCCATGGCCGCGCTCGACTCACTCCTGTCCGGACTCGCCCGCGAACGCGCGACGGGGGCGCTCCGCCTGGGCCGGAACGGCACGATCTACCTGTCGAAGGGGCGCGTGACGTACATGGAGTGCGCCCAGACGCCCGGCGTCGAGCGGCTGTTCGCGGCCAGGGGGCGGATGTCGGAGTCGGCCCTGCGCGCCCTCCAGGCGGACGGCGGCCGGACCCGGCTGCTCCAGCAGGGCCCGGTCACCCTGGCCGAGCTCCAGTACGCCGTGCTCGGCGTGGTCCAGGACGCCGCCTTCTTCCTGCTGCCGGTGACCGGCGTGCGGCCGAAGTTCCGGCCCGGGGAGGAGCACTGGCTGGGGGGGCAGTGGTTCTTCGACGTCCCGGAGCTGGTGCGCGAGTGCGCCCGCCGCCGCGAGCAGCTCGCCGGCATCTGGCCCTCGTCCGACGTGGACACCCAGCCCGTACGGCCGATCCCGCGCCTTCCCGGGCACGGGGTGGCGCTCAGCCAGGTGCAGTGGGAGGTCGTCGTACGGGCCGACCAGAAGGCCACCCCGCTGGAGCTGGCCCGGCACCTGGGCCGGTCGGGCTACTCGGTGCTGCTGGCCGTCAGGAGGCTGGCCGCCGCCGGCCTCCTCGTCCCGCCGGACCCGGTGCGGCCCGCGCAGCCCCAACGCCGCCCCGACGACGGGGAGGCGCTGCCCAAACGGGTGCCGAGCCCCGTGACGGTCTCCGCCGGCGACGGCGCGGCCGGACCGGTCGCCGGACCGGTGCCGACGGGCGACCCGACCGATCTGAGGCTGCTGCGGCGGCTGAAGAAGGCGCTGGAGGAGATGCCGTGAGGTTCCCCTCACGACGCAGGAGGAGGCCACCCGTGGAGCTACGGCAAGAGGTCCTGGCGGAGATGGAGCTCCTGCGCGGGCGCACGCCGGACGTCACCGGCAGCGTCGCCTGCACCGTGGACGGCCTGCGCATCGCCTGCGACCCCGAAGGAGAGACCGGCGAGCAGGCGGCGGCGCTGTCGGCCGCGCTGCTCGCGATGAGCAGCCGGATGCTGACCATGGCGGGCCGCGGGACGTTCGAGGAGACCCTCGTGTCCGGCACCGCCGGGTTCGTGGCCTTCTACGCCGCGGGCCCCACGATCGTCCTCACGGTCCTGGCGGGACCCGGCGCCAACGTCGGGCTCCTCCGGCTGGAGGGCAGGAAGACGGCGGCCTCCGTGGCCGCCGTGGCACGCAAGCACTGACCATCCCACCGAAGCGGAGGAAAGCATGGCAGGCATGGACGTCTCCCTCAAGGAGATGATGAGCATCGACGGCACGATCGGAGCGGCGATCGTCGACCACGGCAGCGGCATGGCGCTCGGCACGCTCGGCGGCTCGAAGGAGCTGGACCTTCAGGTCGCGGCGGCGGGCAACACCGAGGTCATCAAGGCCAAACTGCGCACGATGGACTCGCTGGGCCTCAAGGACGGCATCGAGGACATCCTCATCACGCTGACCGCCCAGTACCACATCATCCGCCCGCTCACGGGCCGCAGCGGCAAGGGCCTGTTCCTCTACCTCGCCCTCGACCGCAACCGGGCCAATCTGGCCCTGGCCCGGCACATGCTCAAGGTCATCGAGGAGAAGCTGGAGCTCTGAGCGCCGCCTCACGGTTCCGTGGCGACCTCCGGCCGTACGGGCGCCGCGGAGCCGGTGTGGCCGGTGATCTCGGCGATGATCGCGGGCCAGAGGGGGCGGGGCAGGTCGTGGCCCATGCCGGGGTAGGTGACCAGGCGGGCGCCCGGGATGGCGGCCGCGGTGGCCCGGCCGCCGGCGGGCGGCACGAGCTGGTCGTCCTCGCCGTGGATGACCAGCGCGGGCACCTTCAGCCCGGCCAGCGCCGCCGTACGGTCGCCGGAGCCCATGATGGCGGCGAGCTGGCGGGCCGTGCCGGCCGGGTCGTGGCAGCGGTCGAAGGCGAGCCCGGCCAGCCGGGCGACGCGTTCGCGGTCCAGCTCGTAGCCGGGCGACCCGATGACGGCCCAGGTCGCCAGGGCGCCGGCGACGACCGTCTCGCGGTCGGTCGCGGGCTTGGCCAACAGCACCGCGGCGGCCGCCTCGGTCGGCGGGGCCGCCTGGGGGCCGGGCGTGGACATGATCGAGGTCAGGCTCAGCACGCGCGCGGGATGCCGGAGGGCCAGCGCCTGGGCGATCATCCCGCCCATCGAGGCGCCGACGACGTGCGCGGCGGGCAGGCCCAGGACGTCCATGAGCCCGGCGCTGTCGTCGGCCAGGTCGTCCAGCACGTACGGCGAGGGCGCTCCCCATGGGGGGACGCCCTCGTCGTGGAGGTGCGTGGACAGGCCCGCGTCGCGGTTGTCGAACCTGACGACGTGGTGGCCCTGATCGGCCAGGAGTTCGCAGAACTCGTCGTCCCAGTGGATGAGCTGGGCGCCGAGTCCCATGATGAGCAGCAGGGGCCTGCCCGCGGGTGAGCCGAAGCTCTCGTAGGCGATCTCGATGCCGTTGGCGGCTGCGCGCTGGATCACAGCGACCAGAATGTCATTCTGGTCGCCCGGCGTAAAGGCCGGTATGTCCGCGGGTCCGCAGTCGATCCACGGGTCAGCGTTGATCCGCGGATCCGTCGTTGATCCGCGGATCCGTCGTCGATGCGCGGATCAGTCGTTGAGGAGCTTGCGCAGGCGCTCGCTGCCGAGCACCGCGCCGCCGCCGGCCAGCACCAGCACGCCGGCCATGACGGTGCCGCCCATCGCGACGGTCTTCCCGACGCCACCCTGACCGCCGGCGGAACCGGTCGCGTCGTCGGCGGGCTTGTCGGCCAGGACCGTGGGGGGCTCGGCCGGGTTGGCGTCGTACCTGCCCCACGCGCCGCTGGAGAAGGCCACGGGGTAGTTCTTCTTGCCCTTGCCGTCGCCCCACTTGGTGATGACGTAGTCGATCTTGATGTGGCCCTCGCCGCCGTTGCCGTCCACGCCGAGGGTGTCGGGGTTGAAGGTGCCGCCGGTCAGCTCGGCGAAGGTCTTGGCGTCGAGGTCCAGCATGACGCCGCGGCTGGAGGGCTCGCCGGGGCCGCGGTCGCCCACGAAGAACGGCATCTTCTTGCCGTTGTACGTCACGTAGCCCTCGGTCATGAGGGGCCAGCTGGGGCTGGCGGCCAGGCCCTTCTGCATGGGCTTGCCGCTGGCGGGGAGACCGGTGTCGCCGGCGCGGCCGGAGGAGTCGTCCCAGAAGTAGGAGGCCTTGGTGGAACCCTTGAGCAGGATCTTCTGGTCGTCGCCGGTGTCGGCGTGGGCGCCGGTGGCGGAAATCGTCAGCGCGCCCACGGCGGACACGGACAACAGGGCGAGAGAGCGCAGGCCAAATCGAGACATGAAGCAGTGAAGTCCTTCGCGAGGGGACAGGGGGAACGCGCGTGACTACGGTGCGTAACCGGGCAGAGCGCCGAAAAGGTGGTTACGCGGCGCGTGGGGGAAAGTCAGGGAAGAGACCGCTCAGTAGGCGGTCGTCACTACACTGTCCGGGGGTACGACGAGCTGGTACATGCGGTGAAGTCCTCTCCATCTCGCCTACCGGGTTAGCTGACGGGTTCGGGCGTGGAGATGCCCTACCGGCACATGGCCGGATTCACCCCAATGAGATGGTTCCCCGGTTCCCGACAAGTCGGGATTCGGCGCCAGCTGTCGCCCCTCTCCTGGTAGGGACTACGCCACCAGCTGGTAATTGGTTAAGACGGTACCCAGAGATTCGGACAAATACAAACGAATCGTCATGAACCGGGTAAAGATCTACCTATCGAGGTAAAGAGAAAGGGGGTACGGCATGCCGTACCCCCAGTTAAATCGGGCCTTTCAGCCGCCGCTCTTGCGCCTGAAGGATCTTTTACTCCCGGCCGGACCGTGCGCCCCGTGGATCTTCGACGGGTCCACGCCCCTGCCACCCGCGGCCGAGTCGGCCTGCTGATCACGCTTGCGTTCCAACGCCTCGCGGAACTTGCGCTTCATCTCGTCCTCGGGAGTCTCGCTGACTTCCGGCTCCGGTGTTTCCGCCATGAGGACCTCCTGGTATTGGGGACATCCACAGCTTCGCATGACGCCGCTTACGACGCGAAACCGGCCTCCACTCTGCTTTCCTGTGCCGGCGGCCGCTCCAGCCGCCTGCCGGGCATCATGACCAGCGCGACCAGGGCGATCACCGCGCCCGCCACGCCGAGCGACGGGATCACCAGGGCCGCCGCCGAGGCGTGCGCGGCCGCGAGTCCGTGCACGGGCGCGTCCGTGGTGATGACCGACGTGTACGCCGTGCCGGCCAGGGCCAGCGCCACCGAGCCGCCGATCTGCCGGAAGAAGGTGAGGTTGGCCGAGGCGGTGCCGATGTACCGCGGCTCGACGGCCTGCCGCACGGCCACGGTCAGTCCCGACAACATCGGCCCCATGCCGAGCCCGAGGAGCACCATCCACCCGGCCAGCCACAGGCCGTCGGTGTGCGGGGTCAGGTTCAGGCAGAGCAGGCTGCCGGCCGCCAGCAGGAACGGCGCCCCGACCAGCCACGGCTTGTACGTGCGCGTCCTGGACATCAGCGTCCCCATGAGCGCGCTGCCCGCCACCATGGCCAGCGTCATCGGGTAGATCCGCAGCCCGGACTCGGTGGCGCTGACGCCCAGCGCCTGCTGGAAGTAGCGCGGCAGGAACACCACGCCGGCGTACATGCAGAAGGCCGTGACGAACGAGGTCGCGTTGACCAGCGTGTACGTGCGGTCCCGGAACAGGTGCATCGGCATGATGGGGCTCGCCGCCCGCAGCTCGACCAGCACGAACGCGACCAGCAGGACCAGGGCCAGCAGGATCGGCCCGGCCACGGGCAGGGAGGTCCAGGAGTTGCCGTCCACGCCCTTCTCGGTCAGGCCGAGCAGCAGCGCGCTGATGGCCACGGTGAACACCGCGATGCCCGGGTAGTCCGGCCGGCCCCCGCCGCCGGTGCCCGGACGGAACGGCAGCCGCAGCACCACGATCGCGATCAGCACGATCCCGAGCGGCACGTTCACGTAGAAGGCCCACCGCCAGCTCGCGTGGTCGGTGAACAACCCGCCCAGGAACGGCCCGGCCAGGTACGTCAACGCCATCACGCCACCGAGCGCGCCCTGCACCCGGGCGCCGTTCCGGCCGGGCGGGAACATCTCCATCACCAGGGCCAGCGAGAGCGGCAGCAGCGCGCCCGCGCCCAGCCCCTGCACGGCCCGGAACGCGATGAGCTGGGTCATGTCCTGGGCCAGGCCGCACAGCGCCGATCCGGCGACGAACACCGACATCCCGACGAGCAGCAGCGGCTTCCTGCCGTGCTGGTCGGAGAGCCGGCCGTACAGCGGCACGGTGAGGTCCCTCGGCCTTCGCCAGGTCCGCTCCGGCATCGCCTGGGCCGACGAGACCCTCGCCGCCCTGCGCGGCGAGGGTGAACCCGAAGGGTAAAACGGAACTCTTCGCTTCCTGGTGTTGCGTTGGAGAAGCGCCGGATATAGACCCAGGCATGATGCTCAACCTCCCAGTACGGCGATGAGCCTCCTGGGTCGTGACCTGGCGATCGACCTCGGTGCGACCGGCACGAGGATCTACGCCAAGGGCAAGGGCATCGTGCTGGACGAGCCCTCGGCCGTCCGGCGCGACAGGGAGACGGGGAAGGTCGTCGGCTACGGCGCCGAAGCCGCGGAGTGCGTCGACGACGCGGACGGCGAGACGTACTGGCCGATCAGCGACGGCCTGCCCCAGGACGGCGAGCTCGCCCGGCGCATGATCAGGCACTTCCTGCGCAAGGTGCACCGGCACCCCCTCCCCCGGCCGCGGCTGGTCATGGCCGTGCCCGACGAGTTCACGCCGATCGAGCGGGTGGCGCTGCGCGACGCCGGGTTCGAGGCCGAGGCCCGCGGGATCCTGCTGGTCAGGCACGCGATCGCCGCGGCGCTCGGCGCGGGCCTCCAGGTGCGCGACGGCGCCGGGCACATGGTCGTCGACATCGGCCGCGACGCCGCCAGGGTCGCCGTGCTGTCCTGCGGGGCCGTGGTCGCCGCCGGAGCCGTGCGCGGCGGCGGGCACGCCGTGACCCGCGCCGTCGCCCGCCTGGTCGAGGACGAGCACGGCCTGCTGGCCGGCGAACGCGAGGCCGAGTCGGCCAAACTGCGCGCGACGCGGGAGCCGACCGGGAACGTGCTGATCCGCGGCAGGGACTCCGGCACCGGCGAGGAGCGCGCGGTCGCGTTGCCCGCCGCCCTGGTCCGCGAGGCCGCCGTCCAGTCGGTCGAGCAGATCGTGCGGGCCGCCGAGTACACCATGGAACGCTGCCCTCCCGAACTGACCGCCGACCTGGGCGAGCGGGGCATGGTGCTGGTCGGCGGCGGCGCGCTGCTGCCCGGTCTGCGCCGGCGGCTGCAGGACGGCCTGTCCATGCCGGTGCGGCGCGCGGAGCGGCCCGGCGACTCGGTGGCCCTGGGCCTCGGCCGCTGCGTGGAGGACCTGGGGTTGATCGCCAAGCTGAGGCGCCGGTGAACGACCTGTTCGACCTGGGGGTCTCGCTCGCCGACAAGACCGTCAGGACGATCGCGGTCTACGTGACGATCGCCGTCCTGCTCCGCATCGCCGGCAAACGCGGCATCGCGCAGCTCAACAACTTCGACTTCGTGGTCATGCTGCTGATGAGCAACGTCGTGCAGAACGCGATCATCGGCCCGGACAACTCGCTGGTCGGCGGCCTGGTCGGCGTGGTGATCCTGGTGGCCGTCAACGCGGTCGTGGTGCGGTGGGCGGCGACCGTGCCCTCGGTCGGCAGGGTGTTCGAGGGCGCCCCGGTCGTCCTGGCCCGCGACGGGCACTACATCCCCTCCGCGCTGCGCCGGATGGGCGTACGGCAGGCCGACCTCAACGTGATGCTCCAGCTCAGAGGGGCCGAGAGCGTCACCGACACCGACCTGGTACGCCTGGAGCCCGGCGGCTCGCTCCTGGTCCGCCTGCGCCCCGAGGAGATGGACGTCGAACGCGGCGACCTGGACGAGCTGTGCCGGCGCCTCGACCGCATCGAACGCAAGCTGGACGACCTGAAAAGCGGACCCTCATGAGAATGCGCGGCCGACCGGCCATTTGATATCGCTCATTAATGTCGCGTTAATCGCGCTGCGCCCGGAATTGATCTCCGATATTGTGCCAATGTGCGCCTGGCTGGTCGCTCGGTCGTGATGTCCGCGGTGCTTATCTGCGTCGCGGTCGCGGCAGCCTGTACCTCCAGCCGCCAGTCCTCCTTCGAGGAGGCGGCCAGGCAACTCGCCGCCGACACCGACACCCTGCTCACCAGCGCCCCGCTGCGCGTCTCACCGGCCCAACGCTCCGACGAGACCGAAGACCGCTCGTGCGTGCCCGGCCAGGTGCGCCGGCTCGTCCGGGCCGAGGGCGAGGCCGCCGACGCCCCCGACGGGCTGCTACACACCCTCCAGGACATGGGCTACGACCAGATCGTGGAGGACCTCGACCTGCGTGACGAGAGCCCCGAGGTCTCCGTCGTGCGCAACCCCCGGACGAACCTGACGTTCGAGCTGACCGTCCTGGACGGGCCGAACGTCAGGATCGTCGGCAGGACGACCTGCTACGCCCCGCGCGAGGACCCCCGCTCCTGACACCCGGCCCCGACGCCCGCTCCTGACGCCTCAGGGCGCCGACAGCGCCTCCGTCGGCGACAGCCGCGAGGCGCGCACGGCCGGGTAGAGCCCCGCCACCGCGCCGATGAGCAGCGTGGCCGCCAGGCCCCCGACGGTCGCCCAGGCGGGCACCACGGCGGGCCAGTCGCGGGAGAAGGCGTAGGCGACGGTGACGCCGGTCCCCAGCAGGATCCCGCCCGCGCCGCCCATCGCGGACAACAGCAGCGACTCGGCGAGGAACTGGGTGCGGATCTGGCCGCGCGTCGCGCCCAGCGAACGGCGCAGGCCGATCTCGGCACGACGTTCCAGCACCGAGATGACCATCGTGTTGGCCACGCCCACGCCGCCCACGAGCAGGGCCACCGCGCCGACACCGAGCAGCAGCCCGGCGAAGGCCTGGCTGGTCGCCTGCTTGGCGGCCAGCGCGTCGGACGGGCGGGAGACGTCCACCTCGTTGGGCGCCTCGGGGTTGGCCGTGCCGGCCAGCACCGACCGTACGGACTCCAGCCTCGCCTCCTGCGAGCGGGTGTAGAGCGTGGTCGGATGCCCGTCGAAGTCCAGCCTGGACTCCGCGACCGGCCAGCCGACCAGGGCCGCGCTGTTCAGCTCCTCGGCCAGGGGCACCGGGTCGAGCACGCCGACCACCGTGAACCGGATGCCGCCGATCACCACCTGCGTGTCGGGGGTGACCGCGCCGATGCCGAGCCGCTGGGCGGCGACCGAGCCGAGCACGACGGCCGGGTAGCGCTCGGTGGCCGCGTTGAGCCAGGCGCCGCTGCGGACCGTCGCGCCCACGGTCGGCAGCAGGTCGAGGCGGGCGGCGACCGTGGCCAGGCCGTTGGTCTGCGGCACGGGGATCTCCTCGTTCCGGTAGACCTTGGCCTCGGGCACCTTGCCCGTGGACGAGACCGTCTCCACCGGGCCGATGCGCGCGATCATCGCCTCGGCGTCCAGGGGCATCTGGGCCGCCTCGCCCAGCAGCGTGGTGCCGGAGGAGACGGTGAGCAGGTTCGTCCCCAGCGCGGACAGCGTACGGTCCAGCTCGGCGCTGGAGGAGGACGAGATCCCCACCACGCCGATCATCGCGGCGATGCCGATCGCGATGCCCAGCGCCGACAGGAACGCCCGCAACGGGCGGGTACGCAGGCCGACCGCGCCCACGCGCATCACGTCGCGCGGGCGCATCCTGGCCGGCGAGAGCCGGGGACGCTCCAGCGTGGCCATCACGCCACCTCGGTTTCGACGGATTCCCGCACACGCTCTTCACACGCCCCCGACCGCTCCCCACCGAAGCCGGAGCCCGAACCGGAGTCGGAGCCGGAGTCGGAGCCGGAGCCGGAGCGGGGACCCGGACCCGGGCCTGAGCCGGAGCCGAGGTGGGGATGCGAGGCCGTGCGAGGGCCGGAATCGGAGACGATGCGGCCGTCCCGCATGCTCACCTGGCGGGGCAGGCCGGCGGCGATCTCCCGGTCGTGCGTGATGATCACGATGGTGGTGCCGCTCCCGTTCAGCTCGTGCAGCAGGTCCATCACGCCGGTGCCCGAGACCGAGTCCAGCGCGCCGGTGGGCTCGTCGGCCAGCAGCAGCGGCGGGTCGCCGGCCACCGCCCTGGCGATGGCCACGCGCTGCCGCTCGCCGCCGGACAGCTCGTGCGGCTCGTGGTCGATGCGGTGCCCGAGGCCGACGCGGCGCAACGCCGTCCCGGCCCTCCGGCGGCGTTCGGCCAGGGGCAGGCCGGTGTAGATCAGGCCGTCGGCCACGTTGTCCAGGGCGGTCACCTTGGCGGCCAGGTGGAAGTGCTGGAAGACGAAGCCGATCGTGGTGGCGCGCAGGGCCGAGAGCTGGTTGTCCGACAGCTTGGCGACGTCGTAGCCGTCGATCTCGATGCGGCCCGCCGACGGGCGGTCGAGGGTGCCGACGATGTTGAGCATCGTGGACTTGCCCGAGCCCGACGGGCCGACGATGGCGACCCGCTCGCCGCGCCGGATCTCCAGCGACACCGAGTCCAGCGCCGCCACCCCGCCGGGGTAGGTCCTGGAGACGTCGGCCAGCACGATCATGGCAGGCGTCCCCGCGGGGACCGGAGCGGGCGTCCCCGCGGGAGACGGGGTGGGGGTTCCGTTGGGTGGGGTGGGAGGGCCGGAGGGGGGCGTGGTGGGGGTCATTTCGGGATTCCTACCGTCATGCCGTCGGTGAGGCCGTCGCCGGAGATCTCGACACGACCCCCCGCGAACAACCCCGTCTTCACGGCGACATATCGGGACCTGCCACCTTCGACCACCTCCACCCCGAACCCGCCCTCCCGCAACGCCACCAGCGCCGACACCGGGACGGTGAGCACGCCCTTCCGCCGGTCGGCGGTGAACGTCACCTTCACCGCGGCCTTGTCGAGCCCCTTGGCGGCCCTGGCGTTCCCCAGCGAGATCAGCACCTCCAGGCGGGTCTCCGGATCGGCGTTCTGCCCCTCCCCCGGCTCGATGATCGTGGCCACCTCGGTGATCCGGCCGGTCACGTCCTTGCCGTCGGGCATCGTGACCGCGACCTTGGTGCCCTTCCTGGCCATCCGCTGGTCCTCGGCCGCCAGCTTGGCCGTGACGACCTTCTTCGTGCCCGTGTAAGTGAGGATCTTCTGCCCCGGGCCCGCGGGCTGGCCCTTCTCGGCCTCCAGGCTCTCCACCCGGACCTTGCCGGGGGCGAAGACGACCCGTCCCAGCTCCACCACGCCGGTCTCGTCGAGGCCGCGGTCCTCCTGCCACTCCTTCACCGCCTGGGCGGTGTCGTAGGTGTACTCGTCGTCCACGGTGAAGCCGTCGTAGCCGAGCTTGCGCAGGTTGCGTTCCAGGTTCTCGACGTCCTTGCCCTCGGCCCCGATCCGCAGGTCGCGGTAGGCGGGGGTGGTGCCGTACAGGAGCATGACCGGCTTGTTGTCCAGGCGGTACAGGGACCGGCCGCGGGTGATCTGGTCGCCGCTGTCCGGGAGCCAGGTGACCGTGCCCGGTTTCCTGGCCATGGCCGTGGTGACCGGGCCGTAGCCGAGTTCGCCGTCGGCGTCCCTGGTGTCGTTCAGCGTCTGCCGGGTGACCGGGGCGGTGGCCGGGGGCAGCGCGGCGGCCGAGGTGGCCGGGGCGGCGCCGCCGTTCAGCAGGCCGCCGGGGTTGACCGTCAGGACCCCCGCCCCCGCGACGGCGACCACCCCGATGAGGGTGGCGATCGTCCGCCCGCCGCCGCGGCGGCGGCGGGCGTGCGGGGACGGGGTGTCCGGCTCGGCCTTTCCGTCGATGGTGGCCGTCCCCATCAGGAGCCTCCCTGTCCCCCGCCGATGTTCATCCGGCACTTCTCCTGCGCCGCCTTGAAGTCGGGGTCGTCGCCGACCTCGGGCGTGATGCGCACCATGCCGCCCTCGGGGTCGGGGAACGCCTCCACGCCGTTGTCACGCATGCACTGCGCCTGCTTGCGCATGTTCTCGGCCTGCTTGGGGTCGCCGCCCTTGCCCGAGGTCATGCCCTGCGGCTGGAACTGCTTGCAGGCGTCCATGGCCTTCTGGACCTTCTCCGGGCCGCCGGAGTTCTTGTCGAACTTCATCTCCATCCGGCCGTCCGGGCCGGGGTCGGGGATGTCCAGGCCCTGTTCGCGCAGGCAGGTGGTGTACTTGACGGCCTGCTCGTTGCGGTCCGTGGTGGCCGAGGCGCCGGCCGACGGCCGGGCGCCGGTGCCGGTCACCGACGCCACGTCCGATCCGCCCTCCTTGGCCCCGCACGCCGTCAGGAACAGCGCGGCCGCGGCCAGCGCCATGAGCGTTCGTCCTCGCATGAATGGTCTCCTCCGTCGAAGCCGGTGGCCTACGAGGGGAGATGCAATACGCGACCGTGTTTCTCCAGCGTTTCCATCCCGACTTATCCCGATCAAATGCCACCCGCGCCAGAATCGAGCCGGAGGTACGGAATGCGGGTGCTGGTGGTGGAGGACGAGCGCATGCTCGCCGGCGCGATCGCCGGGTGGTTACGCGACGAGACCCATGCGGTCGACCTCGCGCACGACGGCGAGGCGGCGCTGGAGCGGATCGCGGTCAACGACTACGACGTGGTCGTCCTGGACCGCGACCTGCCGCGCGTGCACGGCGACGACGTGTGCAGGGAGCTGGTCGCCTCCGAGTCCGACGCGCGGGTGCTGATGCTCACGGCCGCCGCCCAGCTCGACGACCGGGTGAGCGGGCTGTCCATGGGCGCCGACGACTACCTGCCCAAGCCGTTCGCCTTCCCCGAGCTGGCGGCCCGCGTCCTGGCGCTGGGACGGCGCTCGCGGCCCGCCACTCCCCCGGTGTTGCGCCGGGCCGGGATCACGCTGGACCCGGCGCGCAGGGAGGTGTTCAGGAACGGGCGGTTCGTCCCGCTGTCGAAGAAGGAGTTCGCCGTCCTGGCCGAGCTGATGCGGGCGCAGGGCACGGTCGTCTCGGCCGAGCACCTGCTGGAGAAGGCGTGGGACGAGCACGCCGACCCGTTCACCGGCGCGGTGCGGCTGACGATACTCAAGCTGCGCCGCAAGCTGGCCGACCCGCCGGTGGTGGAGACGGTGCCGGGCGTGGGGTACCGGATCGCATGAGACCGCCGCACCCCACCCTCAGGCTACGCCTCACCCTCGTGTACGGCGCCCTCTTCCTGGTGGCGGGGCTGGCTCTGCTGGGCGTCACGTACCTGCTGTTCAACCAGCAGCTCACGGAGTCGTTCGAGAGCCGCTTCCCGGTCAACAACGCCCTCCGCAAGAACATGATCTTCCTCAAGCAGGACGGCGTCGAGCTGTCCGGCCCCGCCGCCGTCGACTGGCTGCGCCAGCAGGAGCTGCGCCTGCGCGAGGCCGCCGTGGCCTCGCTGCTGACCCAGGGCGCGATCGCGCTCATCGTCGTGTGCGGGACCGCCGTCGGGCTCGGCTGGGTGGTGGCCGGACGCGTCCTGGCCCCGCTGCACCTGGTCACCGCCACCGCGCGCCGGATCGCCGCCGCCCCCATGGCCGAACGCGGCCTGCACGAGCGCATCGCGCTCAGCGGCCCCCCGGACGAGGTCAAGACGCTGGCCGACACGTTCGACACGATGGTGGAACGGCTCGACCACTCCTTCGACGGCCAGCGCAGGTTCGTCGCGAACGCCTCGCACGAGCTGCGCACGCCCCTGACGCTCAACCGGGCGCTGGTGGAGCTGGCGATGCACCGGCGTACCGCCTCCGACGACGTCAAGGAGCTGGGCGAGAACCTGTTGCAGATCAACGCCCGCCACGAACGGCTCATCTCGGGGCTGCTGCTGCTGGCCCGCTCCGAGCGGGAGATCGCCGACCGCTCCCCGGTGGACCTCGCCGACGTCGTCGCGCACGTCGTCGCCCAGACCGCCCGCGACGCCGAGGAGGCCAAGGTCGTCGTCAAGGAGGAGGCCGGGCCCGCGCCGACCCTGGGCGACGCGCTGCTGCTCGAACGGCTGGTGCACAACCTGGTCGAGAACGGCGTCCGGCACAACCTCGGAGACGGCGGCGGCTGGGTCCGGGTGGTGAGCCGTACGGTGCCCGGCGGGCTGGTCGAGGTGGAGGTGAGCAACACCGGGCCGAGCGTGCCGCCGTACGACGTGCCGCTGCTGTTCAAGCCGTTCCACCGGCACGGCGCCGAGCGGGTGGTCACGGGGATGAGCGCGGGGCTCGGGCTGTCGATCGTCCGCTCGGTGGCCGTCGCGCACGGAGGGGACGTGACGGCCCGCCCCCGCGAGGGCGGCGGCCTGATCGTCACCGCCACCCTCCCCGCCGGCTGACCCGGCTACTGGTGGGCGGCCGTGCGGAGTGAGCGGTAGAGCAGGCGGGGGTCGCCCAGGTGGTGGCGGAGGAGCTTCTCCAGGCCGCCGATCGGGACCAGGTTCTGGGGGGCGCGCGGGTCTTTGTAGTCGACCCCGGCCAGCGCCGGCAGCGCCAGCGTGACCGCGTCGGCCAGCTCCACGACCTGCGCCGGGTCGAGGTCGGCGCTGGCCTCGCAGCGGGCGATCCCCGCCCACGGCGCCGACGACTGGACCGGGAGCCGCAGGTACCAGGCGTGCCTGCGCCAGCTCGTGCCCATGAGGAACACCGGCGTACGCTGCCCCGGCGTGAGCGCGGCGACCACGGCCGACTGCGGCTGCGGCAGGTAGGCCGCGTGGTGCGTCTTGATGTAGCCGACCGTCCGCGGCAGATGGGTACGCCCCCGCAGCGGCCCGTCGACCAGCAGCAGCTCGTCGCCCAGCGACCGGTGGCGGACCGCCAGGTCCACCTCCAGCTGGGTGACCTGGCGTTGCAGGGCGAGCGACAACTCCTCGAAGCTGGAGTCGGCCGCCTTGTTCGGCCGGTAGGAGGCGTGCGCGGTCTTGACCTCGGGCGCGTACGGCGAGGCCGAGATCAGCGACCTGTCGACCTCGATCGCGGCCAGCTCGGCCCCCGCGCGCCCGCAGCGGACGATCCCGGCGGCGTAGGAGGCGGCGATCCCGGGGACGGGCATCGGCAGGTCGGGGTCGTGCACCCACACGCGGGCGTCGATCCGGCGCACACCGTCGGCGACCAGCAGCGTCTCGGGGGCCGCGGCGCCGGGGCCCGGCGTGACCGGCTTCCAGTCGGCGACCGGCCGCTCGATGTCGAGGACCAGCTCGGCGCTGGTGGCGCCCAGCTCGGACAGGGCCTCGACGGCGATCGCGGCGGCGTAGCCGGGGTCCCAGGGATCGACGGTGAAGCCCGAGGCCCCGGGGGTCGCCGACGTCACTGCCCCACCTTCCGCACGTGCGAGCCCTTGGCGTCGCGCAGCACCTCGAAACGCGCGGGCACCCGGTCGGCCAGCGCCGGGACGTGGGTGACGACGCCGATCATGCGTTCCTGCCCGGCGGCCAGGCGTTCGAGGGTGGTGGCGACGGTGTCGAGGGTGGCGGGGTCGAGCGTGCCGAAGCCCTCGTCCAGGAAGATCGAGTCGAGCCCTCTGGCGACGGCCCCCGACAGCGCCAGGGCCAGGGACAGCGCGGCCTGGAAGGTCTCGCCGCCGGACAGCGTGCGGGCGCTGCGCCGCAGGCCCGCCTCCCCGTGGTCGATGACCTCGATGTCGCCGGTGCGTTCGCCGAGCGCCAGCTCGTACTGGCCGTCGGACAGCTCCATCAGCGTCTCGGACGCCGTGGCGACCAGCACGGCCAGGGCCTCGGCGCACAACCACCGCTCGAAGGCGTTGGCCCGCAGGCGCAGCGCCAGCTCGTGGGCGACCTTGGCCTCGTGCTCCTTCTCCGCGACGGCGGTCTCCAGCTCGGCGGCCCGCCTGCGTTCCTCGCGGACCCGTTCCAGGGCGCCGTCGGCCCGCGCGACCGCGCCGGCGACGGCCGCGCCGAGCTGGTCGGGGGTGGCGTTGCGCGGGACGGTGACGCCGTGCTCGGCCAGGCGTTCGGTCAGCTTGTGGCGCTCGGCGGCGAGCCTGGCGGTGGCCTGGGCGAGCTCCCGCTCGCGCTCGGCCAGGGCGGCGCGGGCGGACTCGGCGGCCCGGTCGCGCCAGCCGAGCAGCTCGGTCCAGGCGTGGTGGAGGTCGTCGCGGGTGAGCGCCGGCGGCGCGTCGCCGGAGGGCGCGAGCACGAGCAGCCGGTCGCGGGTGGCGCCGAGGGTCTGCCAGGCGCTCTCGGCCTGCCGTTCGACCTGCTCGGCGGCGGTACGGGCGCGTTCGAGCTTCTTACGCGCGTTGCGCGCGGCCGTACGGGCCTCGGTGGCCAGGGCCTCGGCCTTGGCGATGGTGGCCAGGCGGCCTTCGATCTCGTTGCGGTCGCCGGGGGCGGGCAGCGTGGCCAGCTCGGCGTCGATCCTGCTCGACTGCGCGGCCAGCATCGACGCCGACGTCTCGGCCTTGGCCAGGGCCGCCCGGCCACGGCCGGCGTGGTCGCGGGCGGCGGCCAGGGCGCGGTCGGCGGCGCCGAGATCGGCGGGCGTCTCGTGGCGGGGCAGCTCGGCGAGCGGGCGCAGGCACACCGGGCACGGCTGCCCCACGGCCAGCCGGTGGGTCAGACCGGCCGCGGTGTGGGCGTCGCGCAGCCGCTCGCGCTCGTGTTCGGCGTCGGTCAGCGCGCGTTCGGCGTCGGCGACCGCGGGCGTGAGGCGGTCCAGCGCGACGGCGGCCTCGGCCGCCGCCTTCCGGGCGTCGGCGGCCCGGGCGGTGAGGCGTTCGCGGGCGTCGAGCGCGGCCAGCGCCGCCACCGGTTCGGCGCGGTCGCCGAGCGCGGCCAGCGCCTCGAACGCCTCGTGCTCGTCGGCCTCCGTGGCCGCCGCCTCGGCCTCCAGCGCGGCGACCGTGTCGGCGGCCTCGCGGCGGGCCGAGGCCAGCGTCGGCACCGCGGGCGGTATGCGCAGCGCGGCCAGCGCCGACTGCCGCTCGGCCACCGACGCGCGTTCCTGCTCGGCCCGCCCGATGTCGCCCTCGCGGGAGCGCAGCAGGTCGAGGTCGGTGTCGATGGTGCCGGCCAGCCGCCGCAGCGCGGCCAGCCGGTCGGCCAGCTCCCGTTCGGCCTCGTCGGACGCGCCGGCCAGCTTGGCGAGCTGGTCGCGGGCGAAGGCGGCGGCGTTGCGCGCGGCCTCCTCGTCGCGGGCGGCCCGCTGCCTGATCAGCTCGTAGACGTCGGCGTCGAGGAGCTGCACCAGCAGGTCCTGGCGCTCGCGCGGCGCGGCGTGCAGGAACTCGGCGAACCGCCCCTGCGGCAGCACCACGCACTGGGTGAAGAACTTGTACTCCAGGCCGGTCACCCGCTGCACCTCGGGCGTGACGTTCTCGCCCTCGGCGAGCGGCTTCAGCACCATCTCGTACGCCTCGTCGAGCGGGGCCGCCGGGTCCAGCTCGTCGATCCTGGCCTCTTTGGTACGCACGGTGCCCTTGGCGTCGCGGACCAGCGAGCGCACCACGCCGTAGCGCCGCCGGTCGCTCTCGAACACCAGCGCCACCTTGCCCGCGCTGGCCGACGGCGCCAGGGCGTGCGCGATGACGTTCTCCTTGCCCCAGCGCGGGACGGTGCCGTACAGGGCGAAGCAGATGGCGTCGATGATCGTGCTCTTGCCCGCGCCGGTCGGGCCGACCAGGGCGAAGTACTCGGTGTCGGAGAAGTCGACGACGGCCGGCTCGCGGAAGCTGCCGAAGTGGTCGAGGTGCAGCAGCAGGGGACGCATCAGCCGGTCACCTCGTCGTAGAGCCGGTCGAACAGGGCGGCGACCTGGTCGTCGTGGCGGCCGGTCGCGGTCAGGTACTCGCGGAACAGCTCGCGCGGGCTGCGCGCGGCCGACCCCGCCCGCCGCACCGCGGGCACCGGGCGGAACCGTTCGTCCAGGACGACGTCGACCGAGCCGGGCAGCAGGTCGCGCACCTGGTCGGACAGGCCGACGCGGGGTTTCTCCTCCACGATCACCTTGAGCCAGTCGTCGCCCGCCTCCAGGCCCTCGAGCTGCTCCAGCGTGCCGCGCACCGTACGCAGCCTGCGCGCCGAGGCGAACGTCAGCTCGCGCACCACGGCGGGCCGCCCCGGCGTGACCTCCACCAGCAGCGCGCCGGGCGTGTTGCCCTCCTCGCCGAAGTCGACGGCCAGCGGCGAGCCGCTGTACCAGATCGGGCACGGCCCGGGGATCTGCTGCCTGCGGTGGAGGTGGCCGAGCGCGGCGTACTGGGTGGAGACCGGGAAGGCGTTGGGCTCGAAGTAGTAGGAGAAGATCGACTGGGCCTCGCGCTCGCCGCCGCCGAACGCGCCGCCCGGCAGGGTGCCGTGGGTGGTGATCAGGTTGACGGTGTCGCTCTGGAAGCCCGCGGTCAGCGCGCCGACCAGCTCGGAGATGCGGGTGGCGTAGTCGCGGTTGTGGTCGGCGGTGGTGCCGGTGAGGACCTCCGCGGCGCGTACGACGTAGCGGTGGGACAGGAACGGCAGCACACCCAGCCGCACCGGCTCCCCCGAGCGCGCCGTGAAGGCCAGCGTGCCGCCCGCGTCGGGACGGCGGAAGACGCCCACCACGTGCATGCCGAGCTTGCCCAGCACCGGCCGGTAGACCTCGAAGAGCTGCGGGTTGTCGTGGTTGCCGGCCAGCACCACCACGTCACGGCCGTCGCCACGCAGCGCCATGAGCGCGTTGAGCACCAGCGACTGGGCCTCGGGCGTCGGCGCGGAGGTGTCGAACAGGTCGCCGGCCACCACGACCGCGTCCACGTCGTGGGTACGAGCCGCCGCGACCAGCTCGCGCAGCACGGCGCGGTGCTCGTCCATGCGGGAGCGGCCCTTGAGCACCTTGCCCACGTGCCAGTCCGCGGTGTGCAGGAATTTCACCGAGCTCCCTTCAGAACGGCGGAATGTCGTCTTCGACGCCCGGCAACCCCTGGAACGGGTCGGCCGACGGGCTCACCCGGGACGCCGCCTCGGAAGGACGGGTCGCCCAGGCGGGGAACGGGAAGGCGACGGCCAGCGGCACCGGGATCTCCGGCTGGGCGACGAACATGGTGCCCGGTTTGGCGATCGTGGCGCGTTCCCTGACGGCCGAGGGCAGCCAGCCGTACTCGGAGCGGGCGGCCTCGGCCGGATCGAGGCGGCCCGCGACGCGTACGGCGCTGTTGGAGACGATGCGGCGCTCCACCTCGGAGGCGGTCTGCTGGGCGCCGATGAGGATCACGCCGAGCGAACGGCCGCGCTCGGCCACGTCGAGCAGGATCTCCTTGATCGGCGAGTCGCCCTCGCGCGGCGCGTACTTGTTCAGCTCGTCGAGCACCACGAACAGCAGCGGCCTGGCCGTGCCCGAGGTCTCCTTGCGGTGGAACTCGCCGCGCAGCACGACGCCCACCACGAACCGCTGGGCCCGTTCGGGCAGGTTGTGCAGGTCGACGATGGTCACCTGGGCGTCGGACGTGCGGACCGAGTGGGCCCGGAAGAACGGCAGGTCGCCGCGGACGATCGGGGACAGCGGCTTGACCGCGCTGCGCAGCCTGCGCAGGAAGGCGTTGACCGTGCCGAGCGGGGTCTGGGCGCCGGTCCACTCGATGCGGGTGGCCTCGTCCTGCAACTGGTCGGACAGGAGCTCGACCAGGTCGCCGAAGGTGCGGCAGGCGGTGCCCCTGATCATGACCGCGCCGCCGTCGCCCACCGGCTCGGCCCACGACTTCAGCCGGGCCGCCACCTGGCCCACCAGCAGGGAGTACCCGGCGCGCTCGTCGTCGGAGTCGGCGAAGACGAACCGCAGCAGCTCCTCCTCGCACAGCTCGACCAGCGTCCAGTAGAACGAGCTGACGCCCTGGGTGCGGGCGGACACGTGCGGCACGCCGTTGGGGTCGCCGGGCCGCGGCGGCGCGAACACGTGCACGCTGCCGAACGGCTGGGCGGGCAGCCCGAGCCGGGCGTACGCGGCCCGCGCCCCGTCGTCGAGCCGGACGTTGTCGTGGTCGAGGAAGAGCAGGTCCTCGCCCTTGACGGAGAAGATCAGGGCCTTGGTGTTGGCCGACTCGGCGTCGAGCACGCCCGAGTTGAAGATCGAGTAGAGCAGGAACGTGGCGAAGGACGTCTTGGTGGCCACGCCGGAGACGCCGGAGATCGACACGTGCGCCCCGCGGGTGCCGTCGAGGAAGTCGAAGTTGACGTAGAGCGGCAGGCCGTCGCGGCCCGTGCCCATGGGGACCCGGCGGTCCATCACGTCGAAGTAGAGCGCCTGGTCGCGGTCGCCGGCCCCGGCCAGGAAGACCTTGGAGCCCGGCAGCGGCGGCACGAACACCTCGGGCTCGACCCTGGTCACCCGCACCTCGGCCACCTCGATCACGGCGGCGGGCAGCGCGCCCTCGGCGATGAGGAACACGTCGGAGTCGTAGGCGGCGCCCTCGTGCCTGGCCTCGACCGTCGTCACCACGCCCGCGACCAGCACCGGGCCGTGGCCCGGCACCTCGCGCCTGGTGACCACGACGTCGTCGAGCTGCAGCACCTTGCCGGGCTCCAGCCCGACCCAGAACGACAGCGGCGAGGCGGCCTGGGTGCCCAGGACCCGGCCGACCGCCTCACCGGACGCCATCGCAGCAGGAGACGTCTCGCGGCTCGCAGCCCCGTTGACCGTCACGAATCCCTCCACCACCAGACATGCCCTTCCAAAGGAGAGTAGTCGGGGCCCGGGGATGCGTCCGGCTCATCGACGCCTTCGCCGCGCCGCGTCAGAGCGCGAAGGCCGCCTTGGTCCAGGCGTACTGGGCGTCGAGCACCTCGCCCAGCAGGCCGGCCAGCGTGGTGTCCGGCTCCTCCGCGGGCCGCCTCGGCCCGATGCGGCCGCCCTCGGCGCTGCGCCCGGCCACCAGCAGCACCCGTGAACCCTCGCGATCGACCGCCAGGGCCGCCGCGGGCTCCCACGCGCCCTCCCTGTGCGCCGTGGCGGGCCTGCGCAGCCCCTCCCGGTACGCCGGAGGTCTCCACCCGCCCTCGCTCTCGGCGGGCGCCAGGGCATGCGCGGGGGCGACGACCACCAGCGCGTCGACCCGCATCGCCGTCGCCACCCGCCGCCGCGACTCGTCGAAGGCGCCCTCGGGCGGCACGGGCTGGGCCCGCATCGACTCGGCCATCATGCGCAGCAACGCGGGTAGGCCGAGCTCGCCCGGCGGCGCGGCCAGCTCGTACTGCAGGTAGCCGACCAGCGGGAACGGCGGATCGGGGAGGGTGTTGTAGCCCAGGAACAGCCTCGGCCACCCGGCCGCCTCGGAGGGGCCGGTCAGCGCGCCGTGAGCCACCCGCCCCAGCTCGCCGCACCCGTGGTGAGGCAGGCCATTGACTGACCGCAACATCGCCATGCACGAATTGTTGCAGACCGATTACCTTCAGTTGCGCGTTCTCCACGAGAGCCCGGGGCCTCCGCCGTCCAGCGTGATCGTCTTGATGGGAGCCATGGATACCAGCCGGGTCCGACAGAACCGGCTCCGCACAGCACGGGTTGTCCGGATGTGGACGGCTCCGTCAACCTGGGGCCGCCGTCCGCCGTCCCCTCTGTGCCACATCCGCCACAAAGGCGCGCCCCCGCCACCGGCCTGGCCGGCGAGATCAAGCTGTACGCCTACGCCGCCGTCAGCGGCATCGACCGGCTGACCTCGGCCACGGGCGTCGGCAGCCCCGGCCTGATCGTCCCGGGAGCGGTCATCCCCCTCCCCACGGCCACGGTCGACCTGCGGACCACGCCCCGGCATCCGGGAACCGGCACGGTGCGGCCCGCGTCCGTCAACTTCGGGCCGACCCCGCAGAAGCGCCTGGTCGAGTGCGAACTCCAGGACAAGGAGGCGCCGGCGTCGTACCCCCTGACCGTCACCGCCGCGGACGGGGACGCTCCGACCACTGCGGACACCCCGGCCCCCGAAAGCACGCCTCCGGCCGAGACCCCGGAGGAGAAGACGCCCGCCGCGACGCCGACGGGCGGCGCGGACACCGGCGGCGGGGGCGAGGCGGGCCCCGACGGGCGCGCGCTGGTGCTGGGCGGCTCGCTGGTGCTCGCCGCCGCCCTCACGGGCTCACGCCTGCGACGCCCGTCGCGCCCATAGCCCTGGAAAAAACGAAAACCGCCTGGCGAGCCAGGCGGTTTTCGTGTGCGCAGGTGCGCCGCCAGGGACTCGAACCCCGGACCCGCTGATTAAGAGTCAGCTGCTCTAACCAACTGAGCTAGCGGCGCTTGCAGAGAGGAATATACCGGTGATCCGCATGTTGGTCGAATCGACCTCGGATGAGCTCCTACCGCTAGAATAAAGTTCGGCCTGCAGACAGGGAGCATCGATGTTCGACTCGCCCGCCGACGTGACGGCGCGGCTCGCCGCCGTGGACTACCTCTCCGACGACGCCATCTCCACCTCGGTGTTCCTCGCCGCGGCGCTGGGCAAGCCGCTGCTGGTCGAAGGGCCCGCGGGCGTGGGCAAGACGCAGCTCGCCAAGGCCGTGGCCCAGGCGACGGGGTCCGAGCTGGTCCGCCTCCAGTGTTACGAAGGGCTCGACGAGGCCCGCGCGCTGTACGAGTGGAACTACAAGAAGCAGCTGCTCCGCATCCAGGCGACCAGCGCCGACGACGACATCTTCACCGAGGAGTTCCTGCTGGAACGCCCGCTGCTGAAGGCGATCAGGTCGGCCGACCCGACCGTGCTGCTGATCGACGAGACCGACAAGGCCGACGTCGAGGTCGAGGGGCTGCTGCTGGAGCTGCTGTCCGACTTCCAGGTCACCATCCCCGAGCTGGGCACGATCGCCGCGACGCGCAGGCCGTTCGTCCTGCTCACCTCCAACGCCACCCGCGAGCTGTCCGAGGCGCTCAAGCGGCGCTGCCTCTACCTGCACATCGAGTACCCGACGCCGGAGCGGGAGCGCGACATCGTGCTCGCCCAGGTGCCGACCATCCGCGCCGACCTGGCCGAGCAGCTCGCCAGGACGGTCGCGACCATGCGGGCGCTGGAGCTGAAGAAGGCGCCCTCGGTCGCCGAGACCGTCGACTGGGCCAACACGCTGCTGGCCCTCGGCCGGGAGGAGCTGGACGAGGCGACGGTGGCCGGGACGCTGGGCGTGGTGCTCAAGCACGCCTCCGACCAGACGCGGGCGATCAAGGAGCTGGGGCTGCCGGATGCCTGAGCGCATGTCGCTGGTGGACCGGCATGTCGGGTTCGTGCACGCGCTGCGCGGGGCGGGCCTGCCGGTCTCGCTCGCCGAGGGCCTCGACGCGACCCGCGCGCTGCGGGTGATCGACCTGAGCGAGCGCGAGTCGCTGCGGGCCGCGTACGCGGCCACGCTGGTCAAGAAGCCGGCCTACCGCCCCGGCTTCGACGTGCTGTTCGACCTGTGGTTCCCGTCGTCCACGACCGGCATGTACGCCCCGCGCCCCGACGACGCCCGGCTCGACCCGCGGACGGCCCCGGTGAACGAGTTGCGCGACCGCCTGGCCGACCTGCTCACCGCCGGCACGGACGCCGAACTGCGGGAGTTCGCCCAGGCCATGGTCGAGCGGTTCGGCCGCCAGCAGACCACCGGGCCCGGCCGCCAGAACTGGTTCTCCTACAGTGTCCTGCGCGCCCTGTCCCCCGAGACGCTGATGGCCCGCATCCTGGCGAACGTGCTGGCCGGGCAGGAACGCGGCGGACTGGCCGAGAAGACCGTGCGGCAGCGCGTCAACGGCAACGTCCGGCGGTTCGAGGAGGCCGTGGCCACCGACGTGCGCCGCCGCATCGCCGAGGACTCGGGGATCGAGCGCATCGCCCGCTCGGCCGTGCGCCCGCCGCTCGACCAGATCGACTTCCTGCGCTTCACCAAGGCCGACCTGGCCAGGCTGCGCAAGGAGGTCTATCCGCTGGCCAGGCGGCTGGCCGCGCGGCTGACGATCAAGCACAGGAAGGGGCGCAGGGGGCGACTGGACTTCCGGCGCACCGTACGGGCCTCGCTGCAGAGCGGCGGCGTGCCGCTGACCACGCACTTCAAACCGCCCCGGCCGCACAAGCCCGAGCTGGTCATCCTCTGCGACACCAGCGACTCGGTCTCGTCGTTCGCCCACTTCACGCTGCTGCTGACGTACGCGCTGCGGGAGCAGTTCACGAAGGTGCGGGCGTTCGGGTTCGTGGACAGGGTGGATGAGATCACCCGGTTCTTCGTGCCCGGCGCCGACGTCGTGGAGGCCATGACGAGGCTGGCGAACGAGTCCGACATGGTCCGCTTCGGCCGGACGAACTACGGCCACGCCCTGGAGGGCTTCGCCGAACGCCACGCCGACGCCATTGGCCCCAGGACCTCGCTGCTGATCCTCGGCGACGCCCGCTCCAACTACCAGCCGCCGGCCCTCGACGTGCTCAGGCGCCTGACGTCGGGGGCCCGCCACGCCTACTGGCTCAACCCCGAGCCCAGGCCGCAGTGGGACACCGGCGACTCGGTCGCGAGCGAGTACGGCACCGTGGTCGAGATGCACGAGTGCCGCAACGTCGCCCAGCTCACCGCGTTCATCGAGACCCTGGCCTGACGGCGGTCAGACCTTCTGCAGCTCCCTGGCCGCGGTGCGGGCCAGCAGCTCGACCTGCGCCTCGGTGAACACCACGCCCTCGACCGCCTTGATCCGCCTGGCGACCAGGCGCGGCTTGAGCAGCGTGAGGCCCTCGCCGGCCACGACGCCGCCGCGCGGCAGCAGCCCGCAGTGGACGGCCAGCATGGGCGAGATCGTGACCTCGACCCCGGTCTCGCGGGTCAGCAGCTCGGCGAACGCCTCGGCGGTGTCGACGAGCGGCTTGGCCCATTTGGTCCCGTACTTCTCGCTGAAGAACAGCCTGCCGTTGTAGCAGCCGATCTCGGTGTCGGGGCTCCAGGACTCGTTGTCGATGACCCAGATGCCCGTCGGGCCGATCACGAGGTGGTCGATCGAGGCCTTGTCGCGGATCGCGCGGCCGTCGAGCACCTGGTAGCCGTGCCTGCCGAGCTGCCTGCGCAGCAGCCGGCCGGTGATCAGCTCACCGCGCCGGGCTCCCCGCCAGACGGCCGTCGCGCGGAACGAGCGCCAGTCGATGTACCAGTCGACGGCGGCCACCAGACCGGCCGTGACGGCTCCCCAGAACAGGATGAACTCCGAGCCGAACCTCAGCGCGAGCAGGACGCCGGCCACCGCGCCCACGCCCGCCTTGACGTACCTGGACCGACGCCGGTTGGGGGCGTCCTCGCGCCAGAACTTCTCGTACCACCACTGCTGGGATGAGCCTGTGTACTTCTCGTCCTGCTGCACGTAGATAGAGCCACCGGGCACGGCAAACTCCCCGAAATGAGTAGAAACCTTCAGGATCTGCCACACCGAAGATCCCTCGCCGGTCTAACTGATACCCAAGCACGAACCAAGGTGAGCCTAAGGTGACGTAAATAAAACCCGCAAGACCGTCAACCGACCAGTCGGTATGCTGTGGCAGGTGACTAGGGGGACGATGTGAAGGAAGAACCCGTTCGGCAGCGGTTGCTCGCCGAGGCGACCAGGCTGTTCGCGGCCCGTGGATTCGAGGGGACCTCGGTCCAGGAGATCGTCCTGGCGGCCGGCGTCACCAAGGGCGCCATGTACCACTATTTTGACTCAAAAGACGATCTGCTGCACGAGATCTACGCCCGCCTGCTCCGCATGCAGATGGACCGGCTGACGCGCATCGCCGACGGTCCCGGCACGGTCCGCGAGCGGCTGCACCGGGCCGCGGCCGACGTCGTGGAGACGACGACCGCGAACCTGGACGACTCCAAGATCTTTTTCAGGTCGATGCACCTGCTCGCGACCGAGAAGCAGAAGACCGTACGCGCCGAGCGCCGCCGCTACCACGAGCGCTTCCGCGACCTGGTCGCCGAGGGGCAGCGCACGGGCGTCCTCAGCGACCGGGTGCCCGCCGAGCTGGTCGTCGACTACTTCTTCGGCTCGGTGCACCACCTGGGCACCTGGTTCCACGCGGACGGGCCGCTGACCGGCGCCCAGGTGGGCAAGCACTTCGCCGACCTACTGCTGAACTCCCTCGGGGCCGGGGACGCCGGCGAGTGAGGCCAGCGCCTCCCGGTGGTCGCCGGGCGTGCCGAGCGCGATCTCGGTGGCCTTGGCGCGCTTGAGATACAGATGCACGGGGTGCTCCCAGGTCATCCCGATCCCGCCGTGGAGCTGCACCGCCTCCTCGGCGGCGTGCACGGCCACCCCCGCGTTCCACGACTGCGCCACCGCGACCGGGATGTCCCCGGGATCGGCGGCCGCGCCGCGGGCGGCGGCCCTGGCCCTGACCACGTCCAGCCAGAGGTCGGCCAGCCGGTGCTTGATCGCCTGGAACGAGCCGACCGGCCGGGCGAACTGGTGGCGCTCCTTGACGTAGGCGAGCGTCGTGTCGAGACACCACTCGGCCACGCCGAACTGCTCGGAGGCCAGCAGGCCCGCCCCGAACCGCAGCACGCCGGTCAGGTCGCACGCACCGACGTCGCGGACCTCCGCCCCGGAGAGGGTGACGGTGGCGACCGGCCTGGTCAGGTCGAGCGAGGGCACGACCTCGACGGTGGCGCCCTCGACCTCGTACAGCCTGCCCTCGAAGGGCACGAGTAGCACGTCGGCCACGTCCGCGCCGGCCACGCCGGCGACGGTCCCGGACAGCCGCCCGCCCTCCAGCCGCAGCGACGACCCGCGCCCCGGCCGGTACGGCGAGGCCGCGAACGACACGACCAGCGCCGCCGTCCTGCGTCCCTCGGCCAGCTCGCCGAGCAGGGCGTCACCGGTGGGCAGCAGCGCCCGCGTGGCCAGCACCGCGCTGGTCAGGAACGGCACCGGCGCCACGGCCCGGCCCAGCTCCTCCAGCACGACGGCGACCTCGCTGGCCGACGCGCCCGCGCCGCCCAGCTCCTCGGGGACGAGGAGCCCGGCGACCCCGATCTCGCCCGCCAGCGTCTTCCACAGGTCCAGGTCGTAGGGCCGCGACTCGACGCGCCCGAGCACCGCGGCCGGCGGGCAGCGGTCGGTGAGCAGGCCGCGCACGGCCGCGCGCAGCTCCTCCTCGACCTCGGAGTAGAGCAGAGTCATCGCGGCAGGTCCTTCCAGGGCACGTCCTTGTCGACGCGGGGCTCGGAGGGCAGGCCGAGCACCCGTTCGGAGATGATGTTGCGCAGGATCTCGGACGTGCCGCCCTCGATCGAGTTGCCCTTGGCCCGCAGGTAGCGGTAGCCGGGGCCGCGGCCGTAGAAGTCGACGTCCTCCGAGCGGCGGAACGTCCAGTCGTCGTAGCCCAGGTCGCGGCGGAGCTCGACGTCGAAGCCGGACAGCGCCTGGTTGAGCCTGGCGAACGACAGCTTCATGCCCGAACCCTCCGGGCCGGGCTGGCCGGCGGCGAGCTGCTCGCGCAGCCGGGCCCCGGACAGGCGGGTCACCTCGGCCTCCACCCACAGCGCCAGCAGCCGCTGGTGCAGGTCGTGGGTGCGCAGCTCGGGGTGCTCGCGCCAGGCCTCCAGCACCGCGCCGACCATGCCGCCGCCGCGCCGCACGGGCGCGCCGCCGATCGCGACGCGCTCGTTCATCAGCGTGGTCTGCGCGACCCGCCAGCCGTCGCCGACCTCGCCCAGCCGCAGGTCGTCGGAGAGCCGCACGCCGGTCAGGAACACCTCGTTGAACTCGGCCTCGCCGGTGATCTGCCGCAGCGGCCGCACCTCGACGCCGGGGGCGTGCATGTCGCAGATGAAGTACGTCATGCCGCGGTGCTTGGGGACGTCCGGGTCGGTGCGGGTGACCAGGATCGCCCACCGCGAGTGGTGGGCGCCCGACGTCCACACCTTCTGGCCGTCGACCACCCACTCCTCGCCGTCCCTGACCGCGCGGGTGGCGAGGGTGGCCAGGTCGGAGCCGGCGCCTGGCTCGCTGAAGAGCTGGCACCAGATCTCCTCGCCGGTCCACAGCGGGCGCAGGAAGCGCCGTTTCTGCTCCGGCGTGCCGAACGCCAGGATCGTGGGCGCGGCCATGCCCAGGCCGATGCCCTGGACGCCGCCGTTGATCTGCGGCGTGCCGGCCAGCTCGTGCTCGACCACCTGCTGCAGTTCCCTGGCCGCGCCGAGGCCGCCGAGCCCTTCGGGGAACCAGACCCAGGCCAGCCCGGCGTCGAACCTGGCCCGCAGGAACTCCAGCCGGTCCCCGTCGGGGTCGTGTTCACCCAGGAACGCGCGTACGCGCTCCTGGATCTGCGCTTCGTTCACATGAACCTCTTCAGCTCGCGATAGGCCAGGGACCGCTTGTGGACCTCGTCGGGGCCGTCGGCCAGGCGCAGGGAACGGGCGCCCGCCCAGAGCGCGGCCAGCGGGAAGTCCTGGGAGACGCCGCCCGCGCCGTGCACCTGGATGGCCTTGTCCAGGATCCATTCGACGGTGACCGGGGTGGAGATCTTGATGGCCTGGATCTCGGTGTGGGCGCCCTGGTTGCCCACGGTGTCCATGAGCCAGGCGGTCTTGAGCACGAGCAGGCGGAGCTGCTCGATCCTGATCCGGGACTCGGCGATCCAGTCCTGGACCACGCCCTGCCGGGCGATGGGCTTGCCGAACGCCGTCCGGGCCACGGCCCGCCGGCACATCAGCTCGACCGCTCGCTCGGCCATGCCGATCAGGCGCATGCAGTGGTGGATGCGGCCGGGGCCGAGCCTGGCCTGCGCGATGGCGAAGCCGCCGCCCTCCTCCCCGATCAGGTTCTCGGCCGGTACGCGTACGTCCTCGAAGATCACCTCGGCGTGGCCGCCGTGGTCGGCGTCGGTGTAGCCGAAGACGTGCATGCCGCGTACGACGCGCAGCCCCGGGGTGTCGCGCGGCACCAGGATCATGCTCTGCTGCCGGTGCTTGGGCGCGTCGGGGTTCGTCTTGCCCATGACGATGAAGATCTTGCAGTTGGGGTTCATCGCGCCGGAGATGAACCACTTGCGGCCGTTGACGACGTACTCGCCGCCGTCGCGGACGATCGAGGTGGCGATGTTCGTGGCGTCGGAGGAGGCGACGTCGGGCTCGGTCATCGCGAAGGCCGAGCGGATCTCGCCGTCGAGCAGCGGGCGCAGCCACTCGTCGCGCTGCCACTGGCTGCCGAACATCGACAACACTTCCATGTTGCCGGTGTCGGGGGCGGCGCAGTTGGTGGCGGTGGGGGCGATGCCGGGACTGCGGCCCATGATCTCGGCCAGCGGGGCGTACTGGAGGTTCGTCAGGCCGGCGCCGTGCGCGCCCGGCAGGAACAGGTTCCACAGGCCGCGCTTCCTCGCCTCGTCCTTGAGGTCGTCGAGCAGCGGTGGCGGGCTCCAGCCGGCCGCCGCGGCCTGCTCCTCGAAGGCGGGCTCGGCCGGATAGACGCATTCGTCCATGAAGCGGAGCAGGCGCTCGCGCAGGTCCTCGGTGACGGTGTCGAAGGCGAAGTCCATGCCGGTGAGCCTACCGACCGGCCGGTATGGCTGTCGACAGGTGGTTCCCCGCAAAAACCGACAGGTGGCCGTCAACCTGCGACGGGACCGCGTCCTATCGTGGCGGCATGACCGCCAAGCTGCCCGCGCCCGTGGTGCTGGAGAACGACGTCGTACGCCTCCAGCCGCTCACCCTGGACCACGTCCCGGACCTGTTCGCCGCCGGCGGCGGGGACGACGAGCTCTGGCGCTGGCTGCCGATCGCCACCCCGCGTACGGAGGCGGACCTGGCCAGGACGGCCCGCGCGCTCATCGACGACGACCACCACGTCCCGTTCGCGGTGATCCCCAAGGAGACCGGACGCCCGGGCGGCTGGACGACCTACATCGACGTGCCCGGCTTCGACGACAGCGTCGAGATCGGCTGGACCTGGTACGGCCGCGCCCACTGGCGCACCGCGGTGAACACCAACTGCAAGCTGCTGCTGCTCGACCACGCCTTCGGCCTCGGCCACAACCGCGTCCTGCTCAAGACCGACGTGCTGAACCTGCGTTCCCAGGCCGCCATCCGGCGCATCGGCGGCGTGCACGAGGGCACCTTGCGCCGCCACCGCAGAAGGCCCGACGGCACCTGGCGCGACACGGTCTATTTCGGCATCCTCGAAGAGGAATGGCCGGAGCACCGGGCTCGACTGAACCGCTGAACGGAAGGCGGCATCTAATCCCGCATGACTGATCGGCTGGGAGGCTACTGGCTCGGCGCCCGGCTCGACGGCGGCGGACGGACGGCCGTCCGCGAGGCCTACGACGAGTCGGGCGGTCGCCATGCGCTCCACCTGCCTGGGCCGGGCGCGTACGCGCAGGTCCGGGAGGTGCGTTCGGTGCACGCCGCGCGGCTGGTCGAGGCGTGCCCGCAGGGCGATCCGCCGTATCTGGTCAGCGAGTACATCGAGGGGCCGACGCTGCGCCAGGTCGTCGACCGGCACGGCCCCTTCGCCGGCGACGACCTCTACCGCCTGGCCGCCGCCACGGCCACCGCGCTGGCCGCGGTGCACGAGGCGGGGGCGGTGCACGGGTCCCTCACGCCCGACAAGATCATTCTGGGCGCCGAGGGGCCGCGCCTGGTGGGGCTGGGGCTGGCCGACGCGGAGGCGGGGCCGGCCGGTGACGTCCAGGCGTGGGGGCGCGTCCTGCTGTTCGCCGCGTACGGGCTCACCGAGCGATTAGGCAACGGGGAGCGCCTCGACCGGCTGTTACGCGGCCTGGTCGCCGCCGCGCTCCACGACGACCCCGAGCAGCGCCCGGACGCCCGCCGCCTGCTCATGTCCCTGCTCGACGCCCCCCAGTCGCAGCTCGGCCGCCTGCTGCCGCCCGAGCCCGTCGACGACCCGCCGCTCGGCGCCCGCGCCGAGGCGATCTACCTCCAGCTCTGCCGGGCGGACCAGGATCTGGTGCCCGAGGTCTTCCTGCGCCTGGTCGGGCTCGACGAGTCCGGCGGCGACACCGTGGCCCCCGCTCCTCGCGACGATCTGGTCGCCGGACGCGCCCCCGACGAGGTGGCCGCGATCGACCGGGTCCTGGAGGCGTACGGGAAGGCCGGGATCCTGACGATCGCCGACCAGGGGCCCCTGACGATCACGTACGCGGCGCTGCTGCGGGCCTGGCCGCGCCTGCACGAGTGGCTGGACAGCGAGCGGGACGGCCTGGCCGTGCACCGGGAGCTGGCCCGGGCGGCGCGGGCGTGGGAGGCGGGCGGGCGCCGCGAGTTCGACCTCTACCAGGGCGAACCCCTCGACCGGGCGATGGCGTGGGCGGCCGGCGGGCGGCGGCGGGTCACCCTGAGCGCCGGCGAGCAGACCTTCCTGGACGAGGGCCTCGCGCGGGCCCGCGGGGGCGCGCGCAGGCGGCGGGCGCTCATGGCGGGGCTGCTGTCGGTCGCGGTGCTGGCGGCGCTGCTCGCGGTGTGGCAGCGCGGGGCCGCCGACGGGCGGCTGGAGCAGGCGATGGCCAAGGTGGCCGCCTCGCGGGCCGAGGCGCTGCGGGTGGCCGATCCGGTGACCGCGCGCCGGCTGAGCCTGGCGGCCTGGCGGCTGGCCCGGGTGCCGCAGGCGCGGCGGGCCCTGACGGCGGCGGCGGCCGACCCGGCCGTGGACGTCTTCACCGCCCCGGACGCCGGGCCCCGCACGCTGTACGCGATCAGCGACGACGGCTCGCGGCTCGCCGCGCTGACCGACGACACGGTACGCGTCTACGACGTCCCCGGGCACCGCGGGCTCGCCGAGACGGCCGGTCCCGAGCAGAGCGTGCGGGCGATGGCCTGGTCCCCCGACGGGCGCACGCTGGCGTTCGTGGGCGTGGACCGGTCGTACCTGTGGGACACCTCCTCGGGGCAGGGCGTGGGGCCGCCGTTCGGGAGGGGGCTGGGGGCGCCGGGCGAGCAGTCGGCGTGGTTCAGCCCGGGCGGCGGGCTGCTGTTCGCCGCGGCCCGGCAGTCGGGCGAGCGGTGGGCCTGGGACCTGCGGGCCCGCCGGGCGGCCTTCGTCGGCGAGTACGCCGTGGCCGGGCCGGGCGACCGGGTGGCGCTGACGTTCGAGGGACGGCGCTCGGCGATCAGGCGCGGCGACCGCGTCACCCCCGCGCCCTGGCTGGACCGGATGCCGTGGGAGTACACGACGTTCGCGCCCGACGGCGAGCGGGTGGCCATCGCCGAGGAGACCGGCATCCAGATCTACGACCTGGACGGCGTGCCCGTTCTCGGCGCCCGGCTGCGGCCCTCGCCCGGCCACCTGCGCTTCAGCCCGGACGGCCGGCTGCTGGCCGGGACGGACAACGACCGGGTGCGGGTGTGGCGCGTCCCCGACCGCACGTTGCTGGCCGAACGCCAGGTGCCGGTGGGGGGCGCGGACCGGCCGGCGCGGGCGGTGCTCGCGGGCGACGGGCGCACGGCGCGCGTGCTGACCGCGGGCGGGACGGTGCTCACGCTGGACCTGGCCCGGTCGCCCGCGGCCGGCGACCCGGCGTCGGCGGTCTGCGCCCGCTACGGGGGCCTGTCGGCCGCGGACTGGGCCCGCCACCTGCCCGAGGTGCCCTACCGCGCGACCTGTCCCGGCTGATTCCCGGCCATACGCGAAATTTTCTCGAATTCGTCCGGTGGATCGTGAACCAACCCCCTTGCCCGGCACGTAACTGTAGTCATACGGTCACCGTGAGCTGTTGGTCGAGAGAAGGAGAGTTCCCCCCGTATGGGCAGGCATGAGGCACCCCCCAAGGACGAGTCGCCGGAGGCCGAGCCCGGCGCGGCCGACGGCCACCGGGAGCCTCGCGGCAAGCACGCGAGGGACGGCCAGGACGCGGGCGGCGAGGAATAGGCCGCCGAAGGCCATAAGCGGTCGACACGGGCGTCGGCGGACCTATCCGCCGGCGTCCTCGTTCCGCAGCATGCCGGCCAGCAGGTCGCGCAGCGCGAGGGTGAGCTCGTCCAGGGTGGGCACGGCGCCCGCGCCCGCGATCGCGTCGAACATCAGCCCCTCCCCGAAGGCCACGAGCTGGCGGGCGTGGCGGACCGGGTCCTTCGAGCCCAGGGCGGCCAGCATGGCGAGCGCCGGGTCGCGGAACCGGCGGCCCGCCCGGTTGTAGATCTCGCGCAGCTCGGGGCGCCTGGTGGCCTCCAGGGCCAGTTCGTAGCGGGCCAGGGTGCGCCTGCGGTCGCCGAGCTGCACGTGCAGCACCTCGGCCAGCAGGGCGGGCAGGCCGTCGGGGGTGAGCGGCCCCGGCTCGTACGCCACGGCCATGACCTCCATCTCCAGCTCGGTGAGCCGGGACAGGGTCAGCTCCAGCAGCGCGGCCCGGGTGCGGGCCAGGTTGGACGTCGATCCGGGCGGCAGCCCGGCCGCCTCGTCCACGGCGCGGTGGGTGAGGCCGCGCATGCCCCGCTCGGCCAGCAGGGTGATGGCCGTGTCCGCGACGGCGTCCGCTCGTTTCACGGATCGAATACTACAGGGGTAGTGCGACCGAACTACAGGCGTAGTACGGTGACACTACAGACGTAGTGAACGAGGAGGCGTCATGCCCAAGGCTGTGGTGATCGGTGGCGGTATCGGAGGGCTGGCTTGTGGCGTGGCTCTGCGCCGCAAGGGGTGGGAGGTGAGCGTCCTGGAGCGGGCGGCCGCCGTCGAGCCCGTCGGGTCGGGGCTCGCGGTCGCCGCCAACGCCCTGAAGGCGCTCGACACGCTGGGCCTGGGCGACCGGGTGCGCGAGCTGTCCACGGTGGAGGGGCCGCTCGGGGTGCGGCGGGCGGACGGCCGCTGGCTGACGCGTACCACGGCCGACCACGCCGACGCCCGGTACGGGGACTCGGTGGTCGTCATGCTGCGGGCGACGCTGATGGACGTGCTGGCCGACGCCCTGGAACCGGACGTCCTGCGGCTGGGCACCACCGTGACGGGCGTGGACGCCGAGCGCGGGATCGTGCGTACGGACGCGGGCGAGGTCGAGGCCGACCTCGTCGTGGGCGCCGACGGCATCCACTCGGCGACGCGGCGGGCGCTCTTCCCCGGGCATCCGGGGCCGGCGTACTCGGGGGTGACGGCGTGGCGGGCGCTCGTCCCGCGCGACGGGCTGGCGATCCCCCGGTCGGAGAGCTGGGGAAGGGGGCTGGTGTTCGGCATCCACCAGCTCACCGACGACCTGGTCTACGTGTACGCCACCGACCTGTCACCCGCCGGCGCCACCCACGAGGACGAGCGGGAGGAGCTGTTGCGCAGGTTCGGCGGCTGGCACGAGCCGATCCCGGCGCTGCTGCGGGCCGCCGACCCCGCCCGGATCATCCGCAACGACGTCCACTACCTCAGGACGCCGCTGCCCGCCCTCCACCGGGGCAGGGTGGCGCTGGTGGGCGACGCCGCCCATCCGATGACCCCGAACCTGGGCCAGGGCGCCTGCCAGGCGCTGGAGGACGCCGTGGTGCTCGCGCACCTGGCGGGCGGCGACCTCGCCGCCTACACCGCCGCCCGGCTGGCGCGCACGTCGGCCGTGGTGCGGCAGTCGATGACGATCTGCCGGGTGACCAAGGTGCGCAACCCGGTCGCGGTACGGCTGCGCGACCTCGCCATGACCGTGGCGGGCCGGCTCAGCCCGGAACTGATGTTGCGCTCGATGGACGACGTGCTGTCCTGGCGCCCGCCGGCCGAGGCGGTCACTGACCGGACGCGGGCCGCTGACCGGTGACCGTGCCCTCGGACGCCGCCTCGGCGGCCACCGTCGCCGAGGTGAGCACCGGCGGCACGGGAGCGGGGGCGGGGGCCGGCTTGGAGTGGTCGGGGGTGAGGCGGCCCAGGGTGATCGTGCCGCCGATGGTGAGCGCCCCGGCCAGCAGGGCGGGGACCGCCGTGGACGGGCTGGTGGGCAGCGGTTCGCCGAGCAGGATCGCCCCCGCCAGCACCGACGTGATCGGGTCGATCACCTGGACGCCGGCGTAGGCGATGCCGAAGTAGCCGACCGCGTACGAGCGCTGGAGCAGCACCACCGCGCAGACCAGCAGCACCGGCACGGCCAGCGTGAACCAGTGGATCAACCGGCCCCACTCCCCCTGGAGGCCGCCGCCGACCACCCGGACGAACGTCGAGACGCTCGCCGTCACCACGCCGGCGCCCACCGACAGCAGCAGCGCCCGCGCGGGCCCGTGGAAGCGCCGCGCGAGCACCTGGGAGGCCAGCGCGATCGCCGCGATGACGCCCAGGAAGCCGAGCGCGGCGCCGCTGCTCAGCCGGGGGGTGACGTTGTGCTGCGGCACCAGCAGCATGAGCCAGAGCAGGCCCACCGCCACGGCGATCGAGCCGAGGATCTCCGCCCGGTACGGCTTGCGGCCGTACATGAAGGCGGCCAGCGGCACGGCGAACACCAGGGTGGCCACGCTGATCGGCTGCACGGCCACCAGGGGCGCGAAACTGAGCGCCACGGCGTGCAGGCACGCCCCGGTGAAGCCGATCACGCCGCCGATCCACCAGCGGGGGCGCCGGACCAGCTTGAGCGAGGCGCCCGCGGCCACGGCCTCGTACTGTTGGAGGGCGGCGCCGAGCGCGTATCCCAGCGCTCCGGCCAGCGCGATGAGCAGTCCGACCCAGGTCATCGGCGCCCGCGCAGGGGCAAGGATCCGTGCAGGAGCATTGCTCAAGCTTATGAGCCGAGCGGAGCACTACCATCATTCTTTAGGCTGATAAATCACCTAACTACGGCTGCCACCTGCACGAACATGTTGCCGATCCTTGATGCCCCGCGAGGGCGTCGCGGCCCCTACGATTGCTCGGGAACCACGCAGAACAGGTGGCCCTCCGGGTCCTGCAGCACGATCCAGCGCGTCCCCTCCTCCGTGACGCCCGGCTGGAACTCCGGCTTGACCGCCCCGAGCGCGGTGTACTCCTCGACCGCCTTGTCCAGGTCCGGCACGCGGAAGTCGAGGTGGAACTTCTTGTCCGGGCTGGGCCAGGTGCCCGGCTTGTAACCCGGGACGCGGCCGAAGTAGATGCTCGTGGAGCCGTCGCCGATGGCCGCGTACTCCTCCTCCGAATACTGGATCTCGAAGCCGGTCACCTCGTGGTAGAACGCGGCCAGCTTCCGCGGGTCGTCGCAGTCGATGGTGAAGGCGATGAGCTTGGCTTTCGTTGTCATACGTCCATGCTGGCAGGCGTACCTGTCATCTTCCGTCAGGTACGCCCGGCGGGTCAGCCGCGGCGCGTGGCGGCGGTCACCCGCTTGAGGATCCGGTCCCATTCCGTGCCGAACGGGTTGTCCTGCACCAGGTACGTCCACGTGGCCGACGGGCGCTTGAGGTCGGGCTCTGGGGCCTCGAAGGACTCCAGCGAGCGGCGTTCGACCTCGGCCTGCAACGCCTTGTACTCGGCCACGGCCTCCCGCTGGAACTCGTCGACCGGGCTCATCCGGCCCAGGGCGCGCAGGTGGATGCCCTCGCGCAGGTCGTTGAGGAAGGCCAGGTGCTCGGTCCAGCAGGTGTCGATGGCGTGCAGGACGATCTGGCGGGCCGTCTCGTCCCTGGTGTCCTCGGGCAGCTCGGCCCAGCGCTCGGGGTCGGCCTCGGCCAGCGCCTTGGCGGCGGCGTCGCCGTGCAGGACCTTGTCACGCCATTCGAGGATCAGCTCACGCTGGTGTTCGAGCAGCCGGGTGTAGCGCCAGGTGTTGCGGTGGATCTCCAGGTTGACGCCCTCGGCCACCCGCTGGGCGTGGCCCACGATGTACGCCCCGCGCCGGTGGCGCACCAGCCCGTCGGGGTCGGCGGCCGGCGGGCGCTCGTCGGGGACGAACTGGGTGATCAGGTCGTCGGTCATGCTGACGAAGAAGACCGAGCCGCCGGGGTCGCCCTGGCGGCCGGCCCGGCCGCGGAGCTGGTCGTCGAGGCGGCTGCTGGCGTGCCGGCCGGAGCCGATCACGTAGAGGCCGCCGAGCTCGGCCACGCCCTCGCCGAGCCGGATGTCGGTGCCGCGGCCGGCCATCTGGGTGGAGACGGTGATCGCGCCGCGCTCGCCCGCCCTGGCGATGATCGTGGCCTCTTCGGCGTCGTTCTTGGCGTTGAGCACGACCGGCTCCATGCCGCGGCGCTGCAGGAGCTTGGCGAGGTTCTCCGACTCGGCCACGTCGAGGGTGCCGATGAGGATCGGCCGGCCCGTCTCGTGGACCTCCTGGATCTCCTCGACCAGCGCGGCGTCCTTGTCGGGGACGGTCGGGTAGACGCGGTCGGGCTCGTCCTGCCGCACGCACGGCCGGTTGGACGGGATGACCGCGACCTTGAGCCCGTAGAACTCGCCGAGCTGCTCGTTGACCGCGACGGCGGTGCCCGTCATGCCGCAGATCTGCGGATAGCGGCGGATCAGCCCCTGGACGGTGATCGAGTCGAGGATCTCGCCCTTCTCGCTCGGCGGCAGCGCCTCCTTGGCCTCGACGGCCGCCTGGAGCCCGTCGGGCCAGCGCTGCAGCAGCGCCACCCGGCCGCGCGAGGGGTTGATGAGCTGCACCCTGCCGTCGCGGACGATGTAGTCGACGTCGCGGGCGAGCAGCGCGTGGGCGTGCAGGGCGAGGTTGAGCTCGATGAGGGTGCCGGGCTCGTGCTCGTCGTAGAGCTCGACGCCGAGGATGTTCTCGATGCTGTCGGCGCCCTTGGGAGTGAGGTAGACGTTGCGCGCCTGCTCGTCGATCTCGTAGTGGTAGCCGCGGACGAGCGTGCGGACCAGCGCCGCCATCTCCGGCACGGCGCTGCCCGGGTCGGCCGCGCCGGCCATCACCAGCGGCACCCTGGCCTCGTCGACCAGCACGGAGTCGGCCTCGTCGATCAGGGCCACCTCGGGCGCGGGCACGATGATCTCGGCGGGGTCGGTGCGCAGCCGGTCGCGCAGCACGTCGAACCCGATCTCGCTGACCGGCCCGTACGTGACGTCCTTGGCGTAGGCGGCGCGGCGCTCCTCCGGGGTGGAGTTCTGGTCGATCCAGCCCACGCTGACGCCGAGCGACTCGTAGAGCGGGCCCATCCACTCGGCGTCGCGCCTGGCCAGGTAGTCGTTGACGGACATCACGTGGACGCGCTTGCCCTGCAACGCGTAGCCGGCGGCGGCCATGGCGCCCGACAGGGTCTTGCCCTCGCCGGTCGCCATCTCGGCCACCTTGCCGTCGAGCAGGGCGAGCGTGCCCAGCAACTGCACGTCGTACGGCCTGAGCCCGAGGGTGCGGTCGGCGGCCTCGCGCACCACGGCGCAGAACTCGGCCAGATCGTCCATGGCCGGCGTCGGCAGCTCTTCGAGCTTCCCGATGCGGGCCGCGCGCTCGTCGGCCGCCTTGACGATCTTCAGATAGGGGGTCAGGTTCACCCCGCCTGGACGATCCAGGAGGTTCCTGAACATTCCCTTTATCGAGGCCACAGTTCCTCCAACGCACGTTTCGCCGGCGCCGTTCCCTTATGCCGAAACGAGAGAGCGGAGCGACGATACGGCAAGCGTCGCCGTACCGGACCTTAACTCATCACGGGCCCTGGACCTCACATCTCCGTTTCCGCTTTCAGCGCGAGAACGGCGACGGCGGCCAGCAGCAGCGCGCACCCACCCCAGGCGAGCGGCGTGAGCCGTTCGCCGAACAGCACGACGCCGATCAGCGCCGCCCCGGCCGCCTCGCCCAGCGAAATGATCGAGACCGTGGTGGCGGGCAGCGCGGTGAGCGCGCGGAAGAACAGGCCGTAGGCCAGGGCGGTGGGGACCGCGCCCAGGTAGAGCAGCAGCGCCACCGACGACACGCTCAGCTCGGGCAGCACGCCCGCCGGCAGGGCGAAGGGCGCCAGGCAGGCTGCCCCGACCGCGAAACCGCCGACGGCCGTGCCCTGCGGGTCGGTGCTGTGGCGCCGGGAGAAGAGCGTCACGCCGGCGTACCCGGCGGCCGAGAGCAGGGCGTACCCGATGCCGGCCCCGACCCCGGCCCCCACGCCTGCCGGGGACCCGGCCCGGACGACGGACTCCCAGGTGAGCAGGACGAGCCCGGCCGGCGCGACGGCCAGCGCGACGCGGGTGACCGGGCCGAGCGGCTCGCGCAGCAGCAGGCGCCCGCCGAGGGCGGTGAAGATCGGCGTGGCGCCCATGGTCACGACGGTCGCGACCGCGACGCCGGAGCCGGCGATGGCCGCGAAGTACGCCGTCTGGTAGACGGCCATGCCGGCCCCGACCGGCAGCACGTGCCAGGTGAGCCGCCGCAGGCGCGACGGGCGGCGGGTGAGCGCGAGGAGGAAGGCGGCGCCGAGCAGGTAGCGCCAGAGCGAGACGCCGACCGGGCCGAGCCCGCTGGATTCGAACAGCAGCGCGCCGGCGGCGCCGCCGGTGCCCCAGGCGGTGGCGGCCACGGAGACGTAGACGGCGCCACGGCGGGCGGAGACAGGGGTCATGACAGGAGTTCTCCGGATGGAGTGGTCGGAATGGGCCCGTGTGCGGGCAGCAACCACCCCCGGATCCGTCAGACCCGGAAATTCCTGGAACGCCGCCGCCCGCTAGAGGGCGGGCGGCGGGGAGCAGACGAGGAAGCGACGCGGCATGGCCGACACCCTAGCCGTCACCGGTCGCGCGGGGCACCAGGATTACGGCTTGCGGGCCACGCCTCCCAGCAGCAGTTCCTCCCAGGGGGCCAGCGGGCCGGGCAGCCGCTCGTCGGGGTGCCATTCGGGGAAGTGCACCACCCCGGGCTCGACCAGGACGAGCCCGTCGAAGTACGCCTCGATCGCCGCCCTGTCGCGGAAGTGGCCGGTGCCCATGGTGGCCTGGAGCAGGGCCTCCAGTGCCTTGGCCTTGGGGTTGCCGGAGGCGAGCATGTTGGAGACGGCCAGGTGGCTGCCGGGGGCGAGCTCGGCGACGTACCGCCGGACCAGGCCGTGGGGGTCGTCGCCGTCGGGGAACAGGTGCAGCAGCCCGACGGCCAGCAGGGCCGTGGGCTGGTCGAGGTCGATCAGCCGGCCCAGTTCGGGGTGGCCGAGCACGGCCTCCACGTCGCGGGCGTCGGCGGTGATCGCGGTGGCGTTGGGGTTGCCGCTCAGGATGGCGCGGGCGTGCGGCTCGACCATGGGGTCGAGGTCCACGTAGACCACCCTGGTACGGGGGTCGGCGAACTGGGCGACCTCGTGCGTGTTCTCGATGGTGGGCAGCCCGGCGCCGAGGTCGATGATCTGCCTGACGCCCGCCTCGCGGACGAGGAAGTCGACGATCCGGCCGATGAAGGCCCGGTTGCACCAGACGAGGTCGACCACCTCGGGCACGGCGTCCTTGAGCCGGCGCGCCACCGAGCGGTCGGCGGAGAAGTTCTCCACGCCGCCGAGCAGGCAGTCGTGCACGCGGGCCACGCTGGGACGCGTGACATCGACGCCCGGAGGGGCCCACTCCTGCGCTTCGCCGAGAGTCATCCGGCCCCCTTTCCTGTCCGTGACGCGGATCGTATCCGCCGCCACCGACGCTTTGTGGGGGGTTTACCGGAGTCTGTCCGGGTAGCGGGAGTCTTGCCCGAGAAAAGACGGAAGAAGAGAGGAAGAGAGCCCGATGGAGCTCTGGAACTATCGCACTGACGTCTATGACCGGGGTCAGAGTCTGGATCTCGTGGGGTACCACGTCCAGGCGACCGACGGGAAGATCGGGTCCGTCGACGAGGCGACGTACGAGGTCGGCGAGAGCTACATCATCGTCGACACCGGTCCCTGGATCTTCGGCAAGAAGGTCATGCTGCCGGCGCAGGTCGTCACGCGCATCGACCCTCAGGAGCGCAACGTGCACGTCGCGCGCACCAAGGCCGAGATCAAGGACGCGCCCGAGTTCGACGAGGGCAGGTACAAGGAGCCCGAGTACCGTACGCGGCTGGGTGACTACTACGGCCGCTACGGCGGGTGACCCTCGCAGTCTGCCCTGGAAGGAGGGCCGCGTCCGATCCGGACGCGGCCCTCCGCCCGTCCCGGGCGGCCTCCGCCAGTGCCTCCGTCAGTGCCTCCGTAAGTGCCTCCGCCAGTGCCTCCGTAAGTGCCTCCGTCAGGGCCATCGGCTCTCGCCGCCGGCCACCACCGGCTCGCTCAGCACGCCCAGCCGCTCCAGCAGGGTGACGAACGTCGTCGCGTACGGCGAGTCCGCCGTCACCGCCACCACCCTCGACCAGTCGACCTGCTCGCGCAGCGCCCGCACCTGGGCCAGCAGCGCCCCGTAGTCGCAGGCGTGCTCCGACAGCGGCAGCAGCCACGAGATGACCAGGTCGGTGGCCTCCAGCACGGGCACGATCACCGCCGACGCCTTCAGCGGCTCGGCCCGGTCCAGCAGTTCCTCAGTGATCTCGTGGTCGGAGACCCGGAAGATCAGATCCACCAGCCGGCCCTCGTCGTACGCCTTGACCAGCCAGTCCTCCGGCGGTTTGGCGGTCTGGAAACCCAGCCCGCGCAGGGCCTCCAGCGCGGCGGGCACGTCATGCTCGGTGAGGACGAAATCGACGTCGTGCAGGGAGGGGGCGGCGCCTCTGGCGTAGGCCGCGCAGCCGCCGGCCAGCGCGAACTTCACCCCGGCGTCCTTCAGCCCGGAGCTCGCGCGCTTCAACGTGTCAAGGATGGCGTCAGTGACCGCGTGACCATGGCTGCTCATGGTTCCGGGCTACCCGCACGATCGTCATGTAGGCGTTGCGGACGGCGCGTAGGGACAGGGGTTGAGGGTAGCGCCACACCCTATGACCGAGATGCTGGAGAAGACGGAACGGACGTACGGCAACGGGCATGATCGGCCGCTGGGCGGCTACATGGGCATCCTGGCCACGTACGGCGCGGGGGTGGCCGGCGCGGCGATGGCCGTCGTGCTCACCAAGAGGAAGCTGCCCGAGCGGGTCGGCGTCCTGGACATCGCACTCATGGCGGCCTGCACACACAAGGTCTCCCGGCGCCTGGCCAAGGACCCGGTCATGAGCCCCCTGCGGGCGCCGTTCACCAGGTACGAGGGCCAGGGCGGCCCCTCCGAGGTCCAGGAGGAGCCGCGCGGGCCGATGGGCGAGCTGCTGGCCTGCCCGTTCTGCCTGGCCCAGTGGGCCGCCACCGCGTACGCCGTCGGCCTGGTCTGCGCCCCCAGGGTGACCAGGCTCGTCGGCGCCACGATGACCGCCGTGGCCGTCTCCGACTGGCTGCAGCTCGGCTACGCCAAGCTGATGAAGTCGGCCGGCTGACGCACCCTCGGGAGCACTTCGCGCTCGCAGAACGGCCTCGTCCTCGGTGACCGACTCGGAGATCCACAGGGTCCCGAAACCGGCGCGTTCGGCGGCCTTGGCCTGACGTACCAGTTCTTGGGGGTTGTGTTCTTCACACGACAAGAAATTGCCGAATGTCCGTCATGAACCACCACCTGCCCGTTACGGCGGAGGAAAACATGTTATGGAGTCGCGCGTGGGGGCAGTTGCAATCCCATGGCTACTTTGCTTTGGATCATCGCCGTCATCCTCGTCATCTCCGGGATCTACGTGATTCTGGCCCGGCGCGACCTCCTCTGGGGGATCGTGCTCATCGTCCTCGGCTTCCTCGTGGGCCCGGGCGGGGTCAGCATCTTCAATGTGTAGGGCGGACGCCGCACCGCACTCCGCCCACCCTCACCCGCCCACCCTCACCCGCCCACCCTCACCCGCTGGGCCGAACCTCGAGAACGGCCCAGCGGGACCACATAGCTTTGCCGAAACATCAGCAGCATCAGCCCTCAATCCCGATTCATCGGGCATGGGGAGCGAGTGAGCAGATTTCCGCCGTTCAGCCGCTACGAGATGAACGCGGCTTCGGCAAGGGTCCGTGAGCAGCTCGCTCGCCTGCGCCGCCACCTGCGTACCCAGGCCATCCTCGACGAGGCCACGGCCCGCCTGGCCACCCGGCTCAACATCCGCCCAGGCGAGGCCGCCGTGCAACTCGCCAGGATGGCCCAGCACAGCGGTCTGGAGCTGACCGAGGTCGCCAGGGGCATCGAACCGCCGCCCGAGCAGGAGCTCGAACGGCCCGAGGTGCCCGAGTGGGTACGCGGCATGCTGGCGGGCGTGCACGCCTCGGCCCTCTTCCTCACCCCCGTCCAGGACGACGCGGGGCGCGTCGTCGACTTCCGGGTCCTGGCCGCGAACCAGCACGCCAGGACCCCGGCCGGACGCACGGCCGACGACCTGGCCGGGGGCCGCCTCCTGGCGGTCAGCCCAGGCGTGGCCAGTTCCGGCCTGCTCGACGACTACATCGCCGTGTACGAGACGGGCGAGCGGTCTCCGGATGGGAACGTGCCCAACGCCTGGCCGAGCTGGGCTGGGGCGAATGGAACCTGGCGACCGAGCGCACGCTGTGGACGCCGCAGATGTACGAGATGTTCGGCCGCGACCGCGCGGACGGCCCGATGGCCCTGGAGGAGCTGCCCAGCGTGGTCGTCCCCGACGACCTGCCGCTCGTGGACGAGCAGATCCGCACGCTGCTGGAGTTCCGCGAGGCCGTGGAGAACGAGTTCCGGATCCAGCACCGGCACGGCGTACGCCACCTGTGCGTCTACAGCGAGCCGATCCTCGACGGGGACGGCGTGCCGGTCAAGGTCCGCTCCCTGGTCCAGGACGTCACCAAGAACCGCCGCAGGGAACGCGCGCTGGCCGTGGCGCACGAGCGGGCGACCAAGGAGAAGGAACGGGCCGAGCTGGAGCACCGGATCACCGTCCAGCTCCAGGACACGATCCTGCCGGTCCGCCGGGGCCTCATCAGCCTGCCGGGGCTCACCGTCGGCGTGCGCTACCTGCCGGGCGAGGAGCTGACCCGGCTCGGGGGCGACTGGTTCAAGGCCCGGCTGATCACCGACGGCCGCGTCCTGCTCGCCATCGGCGACGCCATGGGCCACGGCCTGACCGCCGCGAGCATCATGCTGCAGATGCGCTCGGGGCTGGCCGGGCTGGCGTACACGGGCGCTCCCGCGGGCCGGCTCGCCACCTGGCTGAACGACCTCATCGGCGCGGGCAGGACCTGGATGCCGGGGTCGCCGCGCTCGTCCTGGCCTCGCACGCGTGTGTGGGGGACGATCCCGAGCAGATGATCGACTGCGTGCTGCGGCGGCTCGGCGCCGACAGCGCCACCGACGACGTGTGCGTCATCGCCGCACGGGTGTTGTGACGGCCTCGGCCTGGGCGTGGCGGCGTCAGTCGTCGTAGTCGTTGCCGGGCTCTTCCAGGCAGTAGACGCCGTACGCCTTGCCCAGGACGGGCAGGGCGACATTGCGGACGCGGATGCCGCCCGAGGTCATGCCCTTCTCCGTGCCCTTGTGGGCGTGCCCGTGCAGGACGAGGTCGGCCCCCGCCGTGTCCACCGCCTCGGCCAGCAGGTAGCTGCCGAGGAAGGGGTAGATCTCCAGCGGCTCGCCCTCCAGCGTCTCCTTGATCGGGGAGTAGTGGGACAGCACCACGCGCTGGTCGGCCACGAGCTCCTTCAGCGCGACCTTCCACGCCTCGGCGATGTAGCGCGTGTGGGAGATGAAGTTCTTGATCTCGCGCTCGCCGAACTCGCTCGCGCTCTTGCCGGCGAACCCGCCGCCGAACCCCTTGCCGCCGACCATGCCCAGCTTCCGCTCACCGCACTGGATCACCGTGCCGTCGTCGTCGAGCACGATGACGCCGGCGTCGCGCAGCTCGGCGGCGATCTCGTACTGCAGGTCGGAGTGGTAGTCGTGGTTGCCCAGCACGGCGACGGTGGGGATGGGCAGGCCGCGCAGCTCGTCGGCCACGAGCCGCCCCTCCTCCAGCGTGCCGTGCCGGGTGAGGTCGCCCGCGAGCATGAACACGTCGGCGCGTTCCTCGATGCCCTCAAGCCTGCGCCGGTACTGGCCTCTGACGTCCTCGCCCAGGTGGATGTCGCCCACCGCCGCGATTCGCAGGTCAGTCAAGATGCTCATCCTCCCCCGGCGCCGAGACGTCGACCACCCGTATCTCGTTGTGCACGTGCAGCTCGGGCGCGATCTCCCGCGCCACCTGGCCGAGCCTGTCGCGCTGCTCGGCTCCGCTCACCTGGCCACGCAGGAACAACTGGTCGCCGCGGACGTCGACCCGTATGCCGAGCTCGTGCGTGCGTCCGTCCTCGGCCAGCGCCTGTTGGACGCGGGCCGCGACGTACTGCGGAGCTTCCATCGCTTGCCTCCTTCTCTTGTCGCCGCATGCCCGGTGATGTACGGCTCAAACGGTGCGAATCAGGTCTATAACGGCCCGTTCCACCGTCCCGTGTGTGGCTAGCTGCCCGTAGTCGGCGTCGGCTCCGAGCTCCGTCAGGGCCGCGGCGATCGTCCTGTCCTGGTCGTACGCCTCCACCACCCGCGGGTCCACGTACGACGCCCGCGCCACGGTCGGCGTGTTGCCCAGATACTCGGCCACCTCCCGCATCACCCGGGTGACCGCCCGCTTCCTGGCCGTGCCGCTCCCCCGGGCGTGCTTGGAAACGGCCAGGCCGACGGCGGCCAGGACGGTCGCGTGCCAGGTGCGGAAGTCCTTGGCGGTGACCTCGTACCCGATCAGTTCGCGCAGGTAGTCGTTGATGTCCTCGCTCCTGACGTCGTCCCAGCCGCCTTCCCGGCGGCGGTAGCGCAGCAGCTCGCCCTCCACGCCGAGCGCCTTGAGCGAACGCAGCACCGTGCACGCCCCGGGATCGCCCACCTCGACCTCGCGGGAGATGTCCCCCTTGGCCTGGTAGGCGCAGGTCACGACGCCGTTCCTGCACGTCACGTGCTCCATGCGCAGGGTGGCCAGGCCGTAGGTGTCGTAGTTCTCGCCGCCGATCCTGAAGAACCCGATGTCCAGCAGGCGGGCGGCGGCGGCGAGCACCCGGTCCCTGGTCAGGCCGCGGCCCTTGAGCCGGTCGTCCACGGCCTTCCTGAAGGCGGGCAGGCGCTCGGCCACCTCCAGCACGCGGTCGAACTTCGCCCTGTCCTGCTGCTCGCGCCACAGGTCGTGGTAGCGGTACTGCCTGCGTCCGGCCGCGTCCGTGCCGACGGCCTGGAGGTGGCCGCGCGGGGACGGGCAGATCCACACGTCCTTCCAGGCCGGGGGGATGACGAGCGACCTGATGCGCTTCAGTGTCGCGCTGTCGCGCACCGGCCGCCCGTCCGGCCCTTCGTAGCTGAAGCCACGCCCGCGGCGGCGCCTGACGATCCCCGGCTCACTCTGATCACTCGGATGCAGCTCGGGCACGCAGGGCGGCTACCCAGCACGTTAGGCAACAAACAGGACGGGCAGGTGAGCGGCATGCCTGAGAACACGGATGACGGTAGATGGCACGAAGAGGGTGACCGCAAGGGTCATCCCATGGTGCCCGCCACACCGCGCGACGTGGTGCACATCAGGGTGGGATCGTTCATTCTGGTGTTCCTCTTCGCGTTCACGGTGTTGGGCCTCATAGCGGGCGCGCCAGTGATGGCAGGGATCGCGATCGTGCTGTTCATCGTCACGATCGTCGACATCGCCATGGCGGTCCGGCGGCAGAAGCAACGAGACACGGGAGAGGCAGGCTGACAACCGACATGGCATCCCTTCGAGGACGCGTGGTAGTGGTGACGGGCGCGAGCGGCGGGGTCGGCCGGGCGGTGGTGCGCGAGCTGGGCGCTCGCGGCGCCCGGGTCGCCCTGATCGCGCGCGGCACGGCGGGCCTGGGCGCCGCCGCCGTGGACGTGGGAACCGCGGGCGGGGACGCGAAGGTCTACGAGGCGGACGTGGCCGAGTACGAGCAGGTGAAGGCGGCGGCGGAACGCGTCGAGGCGGAGATGGGGCCGATCTCGGCCTGGATCAACACCGCCTTTTCCTCAGTATTCGCCAAGTTCACCGATATTTCGCCAGATGAGTACGCTCGTACCACTTCGGTGACGTACCTCGGCTACGTGTGGGGTACCAAGGTCGCCCTCGACGTCATGGGCCCCCGCAACGCCGGGACGATCGTCCAGGTCGGTTCGGCCCTGAGCCATCGCGGCATCCCCCTGCAGTCGGCGTACTGCGGGGCCAAGCACGCCATCAAGGGCTTCACCGAGTCGCTGCGCACCGAGCTCCTGGCCGACCGGAGCGGCATCGACGTCACACTGGTCCAGCTCCCCGCGGTCAACACCCCTCAGTTCGAGTGGGTCCTGTCCAAGCTGCGGCGGCACCCCCAGCCCGTACCCCCGATCTACCAGCCGGAGGTCGCGGCCCGCGCCATCGTGTACGCCGCCGAGCACCCCGGACGCAAGGAGTACTGGGTCGGCGCCAGCACTGCGGCCACCCTCATGGCCCAGCGCGTCGCCCCCGCCCTGGTGGACCGGTACCTGGCCAGGACCGGCATCAAGTCCCAGCAGACGGACGAGGAGCAGCCGACCGGCGTGTCGAACCTCTGGGAGCCGGCCGACGAGGACAAGGACTACGGGGCGCACGGCACGTTCGACAAGCGCTCGCACGGGCACAGCCCCCAGGTGTGGCTCTCCCAGCATCGGCGCGCGGTGATGCTGGCGGTGGGGGGTTTGGCGGCGGCGTTCACAGTGGCCCGCCGCCTCAACCACTGACAGTGCCCGTCACCTGGTCACCGGGTGGGCCTACGGGACCCCACCCGTTGCCCGGCCACCGGCTGGGCAACGGGAGCAATCCCCGACCGCTGTGTTCTCCAGAGTCATGGCTCTCGGATTCACCGGGCCTCCCCAGAGGCCCGAGGTGGTTCGGCTCAGTGGCCGGGTACGGCTCGCTCCAGCTCGATCAGAGCCAGCGGAGGCCCCTCGTCGAACTCGTGGTCGTGGGTCCTGCCGGTCTCGGTGAAGCCGTTCTTGGCGTAGAAGCGGCGCGCCTGCGCGGAGTCCCGGAGCGTCCACAGATGCACGTCGTCGTACCCGGCGTCGCGCACCCCGTCCAGGACGGCCGTCAACAGGACCTTCGCGACGCCGCTGCCCCAGACGTCGGGGTGGGCGAAGAAGGTGTGGATCTCCGCGAGGCCGGGGCGGAAGGTGGAGGCGCCGAAGCGGGCGAAGGCCCCGGGCCGCTCGTTCAGGTGCGCCAGCAGGATCGGGTCACCGCCCTCGGCCAGGATGCGGTGCCACTTGCCGCGCCGCTCCTCGATCCCGGCCTCGGCGACCTTCGGCGCGCACAACGGGCCGTGCGAGACACCCCAGGACAGGGCGTGGATCTCGCCGAGGACGTCACCGTCACCGGGTTGCGCGGGTTGGATCGTGATCACATCAGCCATGAACCAGACACTACTGTCTGCCGTCGTCGCCACCTCGTCCGGGGATGAAGGCCCGCCCCTCAGCCCGCAGTCATCCCCCGTATTCCCCTTCGACGAATCGTCCAGCTCGTCATACTTCACTTCACTGAGGACAACTGAGAAGTGGGTTCTGGACGACGTTACTCAGTTGTTCTCAGTACGTGCCTCCGGCAGACGCGCGCTCTCTCAAGGGAGGATCGCGGTGGCTTCGACCTCGACCAGGTGGTCGGGGACGGCCAGGGCGGCGACCCCCAGCAGCGTCGCCGGCGGGGTCGCCGTCACCCCCAGCTTCGCCTTCGCCCGGGAGATCCCCTCCAGGAGGGCGGTCATCTTGTCGGGGGTCCAGTCCACGACGTGGACGGTCAGTTTCACCACGTCGTCGAACGAGCCGCCCGCTCCGGCCAGGGCGGTGGCGACGTTGAGGTAGCACTGTTCGACCTGCGCGGCGAGGTCGCCGGCGCCGGCCGTGGTCCCCTCGGCGTCCCAGGAGACCTGGCCGGCGACGAAGACCAGCCTCGTCCCCGACGCGACCGCCACGTGGTGGTAGACGTCGATCTCGGGCAGCCCCTCGGGGTTCAGCAGGGTGACGGGCATGGGCGTGCGCCTCCTTGATACGGGCGGCCGGGACGCGTGCGCGACCACCCAACAGTCTCTTGTGGTTACTGAGGAACTGTAGGAGAGTGTCCGCTGACATGGAAGAACGCACTTTTCAGTGACTGGGGAACCTCATGGTGACCAAGCAGTTCAAGGGGCCGGACGGCGAGGCGGACCTGAGGCGGGCCGACTCCCTGGCGCGGGAGATCTTCTCGGACGTCGCCAACAAGTGGGCGTTTCTGATCATCGAGGCCATCGGCGAGGGCACCCTGCGGTTCGGCGAGCTGCGCGACCAGGTCGAGGGCATCAGCCACAAGATGCTCACCCAGAACCTGCGGATGCTGGAGCGCAACGGGCTGGTCGAGCGGAAGGTGTATCCGACCGTGCCGCCGCGGGTGGAGTACACCCTCACCGAGCCGGGGCGCGCCCTGCGCGCGACGGTCGACGCGATGTGCCACTGGACGCAGCGCCACCTCGGTGACATCGAGACCGCCCGCCGCCGCTTCGACGCCTGACACGCCGAGCAAGGATCGTCCGACACCAGGACGGCCGGAGCGGGACCGCCCACGCTAGGGATGTTTCAACTGTGGATAAATGGGGTTACGTGGCGTCAAGCCCGAGTTAAGCCGCGCCCAGGGGGTAGGCGGCGTGAAACTCACGAGGAGGGTCTTGATGCCTGAACGCGATCTCCAGTATTTGACCGAACTGGCCGCGCAACTGCGCGTCGACTCCGTACGCGCCGCCGCGGCGGCCGGTTCCGGGCACCCCACCTCGTCCATGTCGGCGGCGGACCTGATGGCCGTGCTGTTCGCCTGCCACCTCAGGTACGACTTCGACCGCCCCGACAACCCCGGCAACGACCACTTGATCTTCTCCAAGGGCCACGCCTCCCCCCTTCTCTACTCGCTCTACAAGGCGGCGAAGGTCATCGACGACGACGAGCTGCTGTCCTTCCGGCGCAGGGGAAGCAGGCTGGAGGGGCACCCCACCCCCCGGCTGCCCTGGGTCGACGTCGCGACGGGCTCGCTCGGGCAGGGGCTGCCGGTGGGCGTGGGCGTGGCCATGGCGGGACGGCTGGAACGGTTGCCGTACCGGGTGTGGGTGCTGTGCGGTGACAGCGAGCTGGCCGAGGGGTCGATCTGGGAGGCGGCCGAGCACGCGGGGGCCGAGGGGCTGGCCAACCTGGTCGTGATCGTGGACGTGAACCGGCTGGGCCAGCGCGGCCCCACCAGGCACGGATGGGACACCGGGGCGTACGCGCGCCGGTTCGGCGCCTTCGGCTGGCACACGATCGAGATCGACGGGCACGATCCCGGCCAGATCGACTTCGCGCTCGGGGACGCCTGCAACACCCGCCGCCGTCCCACCGTGATCCTGGCCAAGACCCGCAAGGGCGAGGGGGTCGTCGAGGTCGAGAACCGGGAGGGCGCGCACGGCAAGGCGCTCAAGGACCCCGACAAGGCCATCGACGAGCTGGGCGGCCCGCGCAGCGTCCGGGTGGACGTGCACAGCCCGGAGGGCGAGGCCGAGCCGTACCACTTCGACACGCGACCGGCGACCGTGCCCGAGTACGAGGTCGGCGGGAAGGCGGCGACCAGGGCCGCGTTCGGCGCGGCGCTGGCGGCGCTCGGGGCGGCCCGCGGCGACGTGGTGGCGCTGGACGGCGAGGTGGCCGACTCGACCAAGACCGAGGAGTTCGGCGAGGCGTTCCCCGAGCGCTTCTTCGAGATGTACATCGCCGAGCAGCAGCTCGTGGCGGCGGCCGTCGGCCTGTCGGTACGCGGCTGGACCCCGTACGCGGCCACCTTCGCGGCGTTCCTGACCAGGGCGCACGACTTCATCAGGATGGCCGGCGTGAGCCAGGCGTCGATCCGGCTGGTCGGCTCGCACGCCGGCGTCTCGATCGGCGAGGACGGCCCCTCGCAGATGGGCCTGGAGGACCTGGCCATGATGCGGGCGGTGTACGGCAGCACGGTGCTCTACCCGTGCGACGCCAACCAGGCGGCGGCGCTGACCGTCGAGATGGCGGACGTGTCAGGCGTGTCCTACCTGCGCACCACGCGCGGGGAGACCCCGGTCATCTACCCACCGGGCGAACGGTTCCCGGTAGGCGGCTCCCGGGTGCTGCGGCGCTCGCCCGACGACCGGGCCACGATCGTGGCGGCGGGCATCACGGTGCACGAGGCGCTGGCGGCGGCCGAGGAACTCCAGGCGGCCGGCATCCCGGTCGGCGTGATCGACCTGTATTCGGTCAAGCCGGTGGACGCGGCGGTGCTGGTGGAGGCGGCCACGACGACGGGCAACCTGATCACGGTCGAGGATCACCGGCTGGAGGGCGGTCTCGGTGACGCCGTGCTGGACGCCGTCAGCGAGCTCGGCCCGCGGGTGGTGAAGCTCGCCGTGACCGGGTTGCCCGGGTCGGCGACGCCTGAGGAACAGCTCGCGGACGCCCGCATAGACCGCCACGCGATTGCCGAGGCGGTCAAGCGGTTGCTCTGAAGGAACTAGCGGGCCTTCGCCGTGGCCTTCCTGTTGGCCTTCTTGATGGCGTCCACCAGTTCCTTCTTGGTCATCCTGGATCGGCCGGGCACCCCGAGCCTGGACGCCACGCCCTGCAAGTGCTCCTTGCTGGCGTTGGCGTCCACGCCCTCAGCGGTCCTGCCGGAGCGGTCGGTCGCGCCCTTGTCGGACGGTCCCTTCTGCCCCTTCGGCTCCCAGTGGTCTCCGACCTTCTCGAAGGAGTGCTTGAGTGCGGCGAACGCGGTCATGTGCGCGCGCCGGCCCTCTCCGTACTCCTTCACGGCGGAGTCGTGCGCCTTGATCCACGTGTTCTGTGCCTTCTTCGGCGAACGCTTGATGGTCGACGGCAGCTCGTCAACGGCTGGCATGTCGATTCACCTCCTAGAGCGGCGGCTCGTCGTAGTGGCGGCGCTCCTCGTACACCGTGGTCCTGCGGGTCTCCGGCTCCTCGTAGATCTCGTGCCGGTGCACCGGCTCGTCGATGGGGCCGACCGCCCTGCGGGTGACGCTGATCCGGTAGATGCCGAACAGCAGCCCCGCCAGGCCACCGAGCATGAGGATGACGCCGACGACGTTGATGTCGAGACCGGCGAGGTCGAACTCGACGGCCCAGGTGAGGATCGCACCGAGCATGATGAGGATGATGCTTCCGGCGATGGTCATCAGATTTACCTCCTTGACACGAAGGAACCTCTATCCACATGTCGAAAAACAAACCAGTCGTGGTGATCGGGCTGATGGGATCGGGTAAGACGACCGCGGGCCGCCTCCTCGCCACAGCGCTCGGGATGCCGTTCACGGACAGCGACCCGTTCCTGGAGAAGGAGCACGGCGGCACGGCGGCGCAGATCGCCGCCCGCGAAGGGGCCGACGCGCTGCACCGGTACGAGGCCGAGCACGTGCTGGCGGCGCTGGCGGGCGAGCCGCAGGTGATCGCGGCGGCGGCCAGCACCGTCGAGGACCCCCGGGTGCGCGAGGCGCTGCGGGACGTGTTCGTGGTCTGGGTGGACGCCTCCGACGCCGTCCTGACGCGGCGCATGCGGTCGGGCGCGCACCGCCCCGAGTTCCGGCCGGCGGAGATGCGGGCCCGGCGCGAGCGGTATTTCCAGCAGGTCGCGGACCTGACCTGTGACGTCGGCGTGCTGACCCCGGAGGACGTGCGCGACGCGGCACTGAGGAAAATGGGTTTGCCAGCCGATGACCAGGGCTGATACCCAGAGGGGATGTTCGCCGAGAAACCCACTTTGACGGGGAAGCTTGTCAGGTTGCTCCCGGTCGGCCCCGAGCACGTCGAGGGCCTGCTCACGTTGGTCAGCGACCCGGAGGTGACCCGGCTGACAGGCACCCACGGCGAGGTCGACCGCGAGGTGGCCCGCCAGTGGTACAGCACGAGAGGCGAGCACCCCAACCGGCTCGACCTGGCCGTCATGGCCGGCGACGAGTACGTGGGCGAGGTCGTGCTCAACGAGCTCGACCGGCACAACCTGGCGTGCAACCTGCGGATCGCGCTGACCGGCTCCCGGGTCTTCGGCAAGGGCTACGGCACCGAGGCGATCGAGCTGGTCCTCGGCCACGCTTTCGCCACCACGCCGCTGCACCGGATCAGCCTCACCGTCTTCACCTTCAACGAGCGCGCGCGGCACGTCTACAAGAAGATCGGGTTCGTGGAGGAGGGCGTGCAGCGCGACACCCTGCTGTGGGAGGGCGAGTGGCACGACTCCGTGACGATGTCGGTGCTGCGGCCGGAGTGGCAGACAAGATCCGGAAGCCTGGCATAATGATCATGACGCATGGGTCCCCCGAGGCGCGCGGGGGACCTGTGGTCGTTCACCCACAACCAACGGCCGGTCCGGCGCATCTAAGCATCAGTGACGATGCGCTTGGTGCCTGGTGATCCCGAGAGGCTGGGCGGCTTCTGGCTGGCCGCCCGGCTCGGCGCGGGCGCGCGCGGAGTGGTCTACGACGCCTACGACGACGAGGGCCGCCGCTACGCGGTCAAGGTGCCGCGGGTCGAGGTGGAGCCGGTCGAGCGGGTGACCTGCCCGCATCTGGCGGAGGTGGTCGCGTCCGGGGTCGATCACGGCGTCCCTTACGTGGTGAGCGAGTTCGTCGACGGGCCCGACCTGCGGCAGGCGGTCGAGCGGCACGGGCCGTACCGGGGCGCGGAGCTGGCGGCGCTGGCCGGGGCGCTGGCGGGGGCGCTGCGCGAGCTGCACGCGGCCGGGCTGACCCACCGTGACCTGCGGCCGGAGAGCGTGCTGCTGGCGGCGGGCGGCCCCAAGGTGATCGACATGGGAGTCGCGGTCGGCGGGTCGCTGGGGGCGACGTGCACGTACCTGGCCCCGGAGATCCTGACCGGCAGCGGCCACGAGCCGGCGACGGACGTCTTCTCCTGGGGGGCCGTGGTGCTCTACGCGGCCACGGGCGGCGATCCGTTCTCCGGGCGGAGCCTGGGCGCGGTGCTGCACCGGCTGCTGACCGTCGATCCCGACCTGAGCGCCCTGCCCGAGGGGTTGCGCGAGCTGGTCGGGCGGGCGCTGGCCAAGGACCCCGCCGCCCGGCCCGCGGCGGACGAGCTGCTGGTCGAGGCCGACACCGCCGCGCTGCGCCCGCCGCAGGGCGTGGCCGGCCACAGGTCGCTCGGCGAGCTGGCCGAGGACGTCTACGCCGGGCTCACGCCGCGCCAGCAGGAGGCGGTGCCGGGGCTGCTGCTGCGCCTGATGGACGGCGACGAGCCCCACGACGAGGGCGGCGTGCTGGCCCCGCTCATGGACGCCGGGCTGCTCGTCCGCCGCAGCGTCCGGGTGCCGCCGACCGAGACCCCGGTCGGCAAGCTCGTGGCCGTGCGCGACGACCGGGTGGCGCCGGCCAGCGCCGCGCTCTACCGGGCCTGGCCGCGTCTGCGCGGCTGGGTGGCCGACGAGCGCGACGGTCTGGCCGTCCACCGGGAGCTGCGCCTGGCGGCCGGCCGGTGGTCGCGCCACCGGCGCGGGCGCACGTACCTCTACCGGGGCGACCGGCTCGACACGGCGCTCGGCTGGGCCGCGGCCAAGCGCCGCCACCTGCGCCTGAGCCAGCTCGAACGCGACTTCATCGGCGCGAGCGTGGCCATGTCGAAGCAGCGCAGGCGGCTGCTGCGTCCGTCGGTGGCGACGCTGGCCGCCGCCCTGGCCGTCGCGGTGTCGATGTCCGCCGTCTCCCTCAACGGCGAGCAGGCGCTGCGGGGGCAGCTCCTTGAGGCCAACGCGCGGGCCGTGGCCGCCCGCGCCGAGGCGCTGCGCTCCTCCGACCCGCGTACGGCGATGCGGCTGAGCGTGGCGGCCTGGCGGATGTCGCCGGTGTTCGAGGCACGGGCGGCGTTGCAGGCCTCGCTCGCGCAGCCGGAGCTGGGCGTGTTCACCGACCCCGCGGCCGACGAGCGGGCCGGCTACCTGCTGCGCGGCGACGAGCTGGTCAGGTGGCGCGACGGCACGCTGACCGTCTGGGACGTCCGCGGCGGCCGACAGCTCGCCACGCACGCGCTCCCCGAGGGCAGCGCCGCCCTGAGCGAGGACGGCCGGTACGCCGAGGGCCCCGGCGGGCAGCCCGTCGAGGTCGCCACCGGCCGCGCCCCCGCGACGGGGACGTACACGATCACCAGCGGGAACCGGACCAGGGTGTACCGGGGCGGCGAGGTGCTGTTCGACGTGAGCGACAGCCGGGTGGCGGTGTCCCGCGACGGGAGCCGGGCCGCGATCTCCGGCCTGGACGGGCGGGTCGAGCTCTGGGGGCTGCCGGGCCGGACCAAGGAGCGGGAGGTCACCGTACGGCCGCAGTCCGGGCCCGACCGGTCGGCGCCACCCCTGGCGTTCAGCCCCGACGGCCGCACCCTGGCCGTCGCGGGCCGCGACGGCGTGACGCTGGTCACGCCCGGGACCGAGCCGCCGAAGGGCGCTCCCGCCCCCGCCGCCTTCGCGGCGGAGGCGGGCGAGGGGGAGCGGCTGTCGGACACCTCCACCGGCACGCCCGTGTTCAGCCCCGACGGCAGCCTGCTCGCCCTCCCCGGCCGGGACGAGGTGCGCGTCTGGAGCGTGGCCGACCGGCGGATGGCCGGCGCCTACCGATTCCGCGGCGAGCAGCACGGCGGCCTGGCCTTCTCCGCCGACGGCCGCACGCTGCGCTACCTGAGCGGGCTGGGCTCCGTCGTCTCGCTCGACGTCTCCGGCCTGCCCGCCCCCTCCCCCGGCGTCCGCACCGCCGCGTTGTCGAGCGACGGCAGGGTCGCGGCCAAGGACGTGGGCGACGCCATCCGGCTCACCGACGTGGTGGCTCGCAAACCGCTGGCCGAGATCGCCGCCACCGGCGACGTGACCTTCGACGCGGCGGGCAGGCTATTGGCCGTGGCGGGCGACCCGGTCACCGTCTGGGAGGCGTCGGGCGGCAGGAAGGTGACCGCCATCGACGCGGGCGGCGACGTGCCGGCCGTGGCCCTGTCCCCCGGCGGCGACACGCTGGCCACCGCCCGCGGCCACCTGCTGGAGACCTGGGACGTGCGCGCGGGCCGCCGGATCAAGGTCTACGAGGGGGCCGGCGACCTGGCGATGGCCTTCAGCCCCGACGGCTCGACGCTCGCCTCCGGCACGAACCTGCTCGACCTGCGTACCGGCGAGGTCACCCCGCTGGCCCCGGCCGCCGACCGGCCCACCGCGCTCGCCTTCTCCCCCGACGGCCGCACCCTGGCACTCGGGCTCGGCGGCGGACGCGTGGAGCTGTGGGACGTACGGGAGCGCGAGCGGGCCGGCGCGATCGAGACCGGCACGGCCCCCGTGCACGACCTGCGTTTCTCCCCCGGCGGCGACCTGCTGGCGATCGACGCCGGACGCACCTCCCTGTGGGACGCCGGCACGCTGCGCGAGGTCGGCCAGGTGGGGTCGTGGGCCGAGGGGCTGGCCTTCAGCCAGGACGGCCGCAGGCTGCGCGGCGTGGCGGCGGACGGCAGCGTACGCGAGAGCCCGGTCGACCCCGCGCTGACGGCGCAGGAGGTGTGCGCCCGCGCGGGCGGGCCGCTCAGCCAGGACGAGTGGAGCCGCCTGATCCCGGAGAGCGGCTACCAGGGCGGCTGCTGAGCCGGACGGCCGGTCAGGAGGCGCGGTAGGTCTTGAGCACCCGGCCCTGGGGATCGGCCACCAGGTAGCCCGTGCGGTAGGCGTCACTCAGGTAGACGAGCAGGACCTGCTTGGTGCTGGTGAAGACGAAGTTGGGATCGACGATGAGGTAGCGCGACGTGGGCTTGCGAACGCCGAGGACGCCCTCGGCCTTCTTGACCAGGCCGGGCATGGCGTCCCAGTTGTACTTGGCCAGGTCGACGGTGGGGGTGCGGACCGTGGAGCCGGCGCCCTCACGGGAGGCCACGCCGTCGCGGTAGGCGTAGCGGTCGTAGATGGTCGGGTCGCCCTTGACCGGCGCCTCGGCGGAGATGTACGTCGGGTAGACGACCATGCGGACGACCCTGGTGCCGCCCATGACCGGCTTGAGCGCCTTGATCGCGGCGCGGATGCCGTCGGCGGTCAGCAGGTTCTCCGGCTGCGGCTTCGGGTCCTCGGTCTCCGCCGGCTCCTGGACGTCGGCGGTCTCCATCGGCGTGACCCGCGGCGTCTGCGGCTGCTCCGGCTCCTCCGCGCCGCGCACGCCCGGGAGCAGCGCGTAGACCAGCACGCCGGTCACCGCCAGCGCGCCCACGGAGGCCGTCACGGCGGCGACCGGCGAGCGCCGTGAGCGGCCCGACGACACGGTCCCGTCCTGCGAGAACGACGGCGCCGGGCCCCACGGCTTCGCCGCCCCCGGCGGCACGGTCGCCCCGCGCGAAGCCCCCGGCGGCACGGTCGCCCCTTGCGGCGGCCCGTGGTGGAGCGGTCCCGGCGAAGAGGGCGCGTGGCCCTGGTGGAGCGGTCCTGGCGACGACGGCGCGTGGCCCGGGTGGAGCGGGCCCGAGGGTGGGGAGGGGTGGCCTGGCTGGAAGTGGGGCGGGGGTGGCGGGGGGTAGGCGTGCGGGGCGGGGCCGGGGTCGGTGAGGGGGGCGAGCATGCGGTCGAGGGTCTCGGCGTCGGGGCGGCCGGCCGGGTCGCGGCGCAGCAGGGCGCCGAGCACGGGACCGAGCGGCCCGGCCCGCTCCGGCGGCGGCACCTCCTGGTTGAGCACGGCGGCCAGCGTCGCCAGGGTGGTGCTCCTGCGCAGCGGGTGGCGGCCCTCGACGGCCACGTACAGCAGCATGCCGAGCGACCACAGGTCCGAGGCGGGGTCGCCCTCGTGCCCGTTGATGCGCTCCGGCGCGATGTACTCCGGCGAGCCGATGAACGACCCGGTCGCCGTCAGGCTGGTCGACTCGCGCACGGCGGCGATGCCGAAGTCGGTGAGCACCGAGCGGCCGTCCTCGCGCAGCAGCACGTTGGCGGGCTTGACGTCGCGGTGCTGGATGCCGACCGCGTGCGCGGCGCGCAGCGCGGACAGCACCTCGCGGCCCAGGCGGGCGGTCTCCCAGGGCGTCATCGGCCCGCGCGTGAGGCGGTCCTGGAGCGAGCCGCCGGTGACCAGCTCCATGACGATCCACGGGTAGCCGTCGCCGCCCGGATCGACGATGTGGTGGATGGTGGCGACGTGCGGATGGTTCAGCCGGGCCAGCGCGCGGGCCTCGCGCAGCACCCGGGCCCGCAGCTCGCGGGCGCCCTCCGGGTCGTGCTCCTCGAACGACGGGTCGGGCGGCCGGACCTCCTTCAGCGCGACCTCGCGGTGGAGGGCGGTGTCCCAGGCGCGCCACACCAGGCCCATGCCACCGCCGCCGAGCCTCTCGGTCAGCTCGAAGCGGTTGTCGATCACGCGTTTGTGCATGGGAAGCAGCGTAGGGCCGCGTCGTGGTCGCCGTCATCAGGGCGGCATGGCGGGGTGGGACGGGCTGGTTGGATGGGCGCCATGAACGCAGGCGATCACCAGCTCGGCATCTACCTGACGGGCATGCTCGAAGGCCGTGCGCCGGAGCTGACCACCGACCTCTCCGCCCTGGAGGTCGCGGCCGGGCGGGTGCTCTCGCCCGAGGCGCTGGGCTACATCGTGCCCAGCGCGGGCAGCGGCTCGACCGCCCGCGCCAACCTGGCGGCGTTCGAGCGGCGCAGGATCGTGCCGAGGATGCTGCGCGGCGTCGAGCGGCAGCGCGACCTGTCGTGCGAGGTGCTGGGCACGCGGATGGCGGCGCCGGTGCTGGTGGCGCCGATGGGCGTGCAGACGCTGGCCCACGAGGAGGGCGAGCTCGCCACTGCGCGGGCCGCGGCCGCGGTCGGCGTCCCGTACGTGCACTCGACGGCCGCCGCCCACGACTTCGAGCAGGTCGCGGCGGCGGGCGGGGACGCGCCGCGCTGGTACCAGCTCTACTACCCGACCGACCGGGACGTGTGCCTGAGCTTCCTGCGCCGGGCCAGGGCGACCGGCCACTCGGTGCTGGTGGTCACGCTGGACACGACGCTGCTCGGCTGGCGTCCGGCCGACCTCGACCGCGGCTACCTGCCGTTCCTGGCCGGCATCGGCATCGCCAACTACCTGAGCGACCCCAACTTCGCCGGGGTGGAGAACCCGGTCGCCCATTGGGCGGGCATGTTCCCCAACCCGGGCCTGAGCTGGGACGACCTGCCGTTCCTGCGCGACCACTGGGACGGGCCGATCGTGCTCAAGGGCATCATGAGCACCGAGGACGCCCTGCTGGCCGCCGAGCACGGCATCGACGGGATCGTGGTGTCCAACCACGGCGGCCGTCAGGTCGACGGCGCCCTGGCCGCCCTCGACGCGCTGCCCGGCATCGCCGAGGCGGTCGCCGACCGGCTGACCGTGCTGTTCGACTCGGGCGTGCGCACCGGGGCGGACGTGGTCAAGGCGCTCGCGCTGGGCGCGCGGGCCGTGCTGGTCGGCCGTCCCGTGCTGTACGGGCTGGCGCTGGGCGGGCAGGCGGGCGTCGAGCACGTGCTGCGCTGCCTGCTGGGCGAGCTGGACATCACGCTCGCCCTGTCCGGCTACTCTGCCCCGGCCGAGCTGGGCCCCGACGCGCTCGCCTGAGCCCTTGGCGCGGCGACGGGGCTACCGGCGGCGGGCGTGCCAGTTGAGGTAGGCGACGGAGCTCAGGTAGGAGCCGTACTGCGGCTCGACGGCGCGGGCGTCGTAGATCGAGCGGGAGTGGGTGAACACCGCGTCGTCCCACTGCGCGACCGCCATCCACCGGGGCGCCTGAAGGTACTGCCCGGGGGTGGTGGCGCCGCCGGTGCCGTCGACGCGCACGTAGGCGGTCGGATGGCCGTCGTCACCGATCGGGGCGATCAGGTTCTTGCTGTACGTGCGCGCGAACCTGGCCATGTCCCGGCCCGTGAAGAACAGCTTGTCGCGGAAGGCGACGGCGGCGAACTCGACGTCGATCGCACCGTGGCTGAGGTCCTCGACGCTGCGCACCGGGTTGCTGGACGGGGTGTACTCGGAGACGTCGTCGGCCTTGGCGAAGCCGTTGTACGTCCTGCCGAACCTGGGCCAGTACGACCACACATAGGCGTCGTCGGCGTCCACCGTGAGCTCGCGGGCGAACATGCGGGCCATCCGCCGGGCCCGGTCCCGGTAGAACGGGTCACCAGTGGCCGCCGCCAGCTCGGCGTAGGTCTGGCCGAGTGCCAGGCTCTGGTTGGTGGGCTGCTCGGTGCCGTCGTAGCCGAGCGGGGTTCCCTTGTTCCATACGAAGTAGCCGTACCCGTCGTCGGTCTGGCGCCACTCGTCGTCGTGCACGGCCGCCGCGTCCCGCGCCGCCTTCAGGTACTCGACCGCCTTGCGCCGGTACTTCGCGACGGCCGCCAGCCGGGGATCGCGCAGGACGATCTTGGCGAACGACGCCATCGGGTAACTGATCATCCCGGTGTGCACGGTGAAGACGAGCGGCTGCGAGACGAACGCGGTCGTTCCCGGGGCGGGCGCCGCATCGCCGGACGGCGAGGGCCGCAGGTCCTTGGCGGTCACCCGCGCCGGCGTCGGGAAGGCGTCGAGGATGCGGCGCACCGCGTAGTCCGCCGCCGCGGGGTCCAGTGACAGGTCGGGGAAGGTCGAGACCACGTTGGTCCGGTTGTTCCTGACCTCCAGGGTGAAGCGGCCCTCGGAACCGCCCGCGGTCACGGTGGCGACCGCGTCGTCGGCGTAGGTGAGCGAGGTGCGCACCTCCAGCAGTGGCGTGCCGTCCGTGCCCTTCAGCGTGACGCTCCCGGCGGTGTACGGCGCCCTGGCCCGCCAGGCCGGCAGCGAGCGGCCGCGATAGTCCGTCACCCCGCGCGCGGAGTCCCGGCCGGCCAGCACCAGGTCGATGTTGGTGATCAGCCGGTCCAGGTAGTGGGTGTCCCGGTATGCCTCGTACATGCGGATGAATCCGGCCAGGATGTACGACTGCCCCCAGGCGAGCCCACCGGCCTCGTTGGTGTCGCCCGGCTGCCCGACGGCGCCGCTCGCGTGGAAGGCCCGGTCGAACAGGTCGAACGTCTCGCGCGCGGTGTAGTCGTAGCCCGCGGTGGCGCGCGCGGTTCCGGCGAGCGCGCCGGTGAAGGGCGCCAGGGCGCCCATGGCCAGGGCGCCGGTGGTGAACTGTCTGCGGGACAGGTGCATGGGGACTGCCTTCCGAGGGGGGTGGGACGCGGTGTCAGCCTTTGACGGCACCGCGCATGCCTTCGAGGACGTGGCGTTGCATGATCATGAAGAAGACGACGACCGGCAGGATCGAGATCACCGTGCCGGCGGCGAGGCTGCGGACGTCGGTGCCCGTGATGCCCGCGAGGTAGGCGATGCCGAGCGCGATGGGATAGAGCGAGGAGTCCTTCAGCACGACCATGGGCCAGATGAAGCTGTTCCAGACCGAGATGAAGCCGAAGACGCCGAGGATGGCCAGCGTGGGCCGGGCCGCGGGCAGCATGATGTGCCAGAAGATGCGCAGCTCATGGCAGCCGTCCGTCCTGGCGGCGTCCACCACCTCGCGCGGCACCCCGGCGAAGGTCTGGCGGAGCAGGAAGATCCCGAACGCCGAGAGCACCCCGGGCAGGATCACGCCCAGGTAGCTGTCGGCCATCCCGATCTGGGAGACCACCAGGAACCTGGGCAGCAGCATGACCTCGCCCGGCATGAACATCGTGGCCAGAATCGCGAAGAAGATCAGGCTCCGGCCCCGGAAGCGCATCTGCGCGAGGGGATAGGCGCACAGCGCCGACACCAGGATGTACAGGGGCACCGTCACCCCCACCAGGAGCACGGAGTTGAGCAGGTAGCGCAGGAAGGGGATGGCCGTCCACGCCTCCTCGGCCCAGGTGAGCACGGGCGGCCGGGGGATGACGTCGGGCGGGAAGGAGAAGACGGCCTGTCCGGCCGGCTTGAGCGCGGCCGACAGCAGGATGAGGAAGGGGCCGACGAAGACCAAGGCGATCGTGACGAGCAACGCGTACATGCCCGCGCGCCGGGCGTAGAAGCCGAGCCTGTGGATCAACGCTCCGCCTGCTTTCCGCCGGTGAGCCGATAGTTGAGCAGGGCCATGACGATCAGCAGCACCCACAGGACGAGCCCGACGGCGCTGGCGTAACCCATGTCGTACTTCTCGAACGCCTCGGACCAGATGTAGTAGCCGAGCATGAGCGTGGCGTCCTGCGGCCCGCCCTTCGTCATGACGAACACCGTGGTGAACGCCTGCATGGCGTCGAGCATGGCCATCGTGATCGCGACCGCGATGTAGGGCATCATCAGCGGGACCGTGATGCTCCGCATGCGCCGCCAGGCGCCCGCACCGTCGACCCGCGCGGCCTCGTACAGGTTGGCGGGGATCGTCTGCAGACCGGCGAGGTAGATCATCATGTAGACGCCCATGCTCTTCCAGCCCTCCACCAGGATGAGCGCGGGCAGCGCCCAGGCCGGGTCGAGGAGGAACTGCACGGGCTCGTCGAGCAGCCCGAAGCCGGTGAGCATCCAGTTGAGGACGCCCTGCTGGTGGAAGACGTAGTTCCAGGCCACCGCCACCGCGACCATCGAGGTCACGACGGGCAGGTAGTAGAGCATCCGGAACGTCTTGATTCCCGGCAGCTTCTGGTTGATCAGCGCGGCCAGCGGCAGCGGGAGCACGACCAGCAGCGGGAACAGCCCCAGCAGGAACAGCAGCGAGTTGCGCAGCGCCGTCCAGAACCGGGTGTCGCCGAGGATCCTGACGAAGTTGTCCACACCGCTGAAGACGGGCGGGCTCACCCCGTCGTAGTCGGTGAAGGAGAGCTGAAGCGCCGTGATCGCGGGCCAGGCGAAGAAGACGCCGAACAGCACGAGGGCCGGGATCGGAAAGAGGTACGGCGTGTACCAGCGCTGTCCGGGGATCCGGCTGATGGCCATCGGCATCACATCCCTCAAAACCTAATTGTGCTGGCCGAAGCTCGAATAAAAACTGGCCAGAATGTGGAGGGAGCCTATAAACGGCCAATCAAAGCCGTCAAGGTCCACGTAGGCAGAGACTTGACGGCGCCAGCAGCCTCCTGCCATGGTGCCGAAAGAAGAATTAAGGACGGCCATAACAGCCAGGAGGTCCGCGGTGATGAGAACAGGCGCCTTAACGGCAGGAGCGCTCGCCCTGTCGCTCCTGACGTCCGGATGCGTCGCGGGCACGTCCGGCGGCACCACCGGAAAGGCCGACGACCTGCCGTTCGAGGGCGAAGTCGAATTCTGGACGATCAACCTGAAGAAGAACTACGGCCCCTATATCGACGGCCTGATCGCCCAGTACCAGAAGGACCACCCGAAAGTCACCGTGAAGTGGGTCGACGTGCCCGGCCAGGACATGGCCACGAAGCTGCTCGCCGCGGTGGCCAGCGGCGACGTCCCCGACGCCGTCAACCTCGCCTCCAGCGACCTGGGCAGGTTCGTCCCGTCGCTGGCCCCGCTCGACTCCCTCATCAAGCCCGCCGACCTGGCCGACTTCCAGCCGAACCTGGTCGAGCCGCTGCGTGTGGACGGCAAGCTCTACGCCGTGCCCTGGTACAACGGCGGCACTCCGGTGGGCATCTACCGCAGGTCCGTCGTCACCAAGGCCGGCTTCGACGAGAAGGCCCCGCCGAAGACGTTCGACGAGGCGCTGGCCCTGGCGGACAAGGTCTACGCGGAGACGAAGGTCTACGGCACCAACGACATCCCCGGCATCAACGCCGCCTCCGTCCTGCGCTACTACGGTGTCGAGCTGCTGTCGGCGGACAAGAAGAAGGCCGCCTTCAACACCGCGGAGGTCGCCGAACTGCTCGGCACCTTCAAGAAGAGCTACGACAGCCATGGCATCGCGCCCGGGGCGATCTCCAAGGACGTGCGCAACTTCCCGCAGAGCCTGGAGAACGGCCAGCTCGCCCTGTCCGCGAGCACGTTCGCCGCCACGCTGCTCAACATCCAGAAGAACGCGCCCGACATCTACGACGACCTCGTGATCACCGAGCCGGTGCAGACCGGGACCGGCGGCTACCTGCTCCTCGCCCAGCAGACCTTCGCCATCCCCAAGGCCTCGGCCCACCAGCGGGCCGCGGCCGAGTTCGTCAAGTTCTTCGCCAACGGCGCCAACCAGCTCGCCTTCTGCAAGCTGGTGCCGATCTACCCCTCGACGATCTCCTCGACCAAGGACCCCTTCTTCGCCGGCCAGGGCGGCGACGACCCGATGGACGTGGCCCGCCGCGTCATCGTGAAGGGACTGCCGAAGCTGGAGTACACCCCGCTCGGCACCCAGAAGGACATGGAACTGTCGGAGTCGCTGGCCGAGGAGCTCAGAGCCTTCCTCCAGGGCTCCAAGACCGCCGAAGAAGCACTCCAAGCCGCCGAGAAGCAATGGAATGACGCACTTGCCTAAGCTCAGAATCGGGATCGTCGGGGCCGGGATCATGGGACGCGGCCACGCCGAGGTCCTGGCCGCCCACCCGCACGCCGAGATCACCGCGGTCGCCCGCCGCCCCCTGGACCACGCCCCGCACGCGGCGCTCTATCCCGGCTACCGGGAACTGCTCGCCTCCGGCACGGTCGACGCCGTCTCGATCACCACACCGGACCACCTGCACGCCGACGTGATGGTGGCCGCCGCCGAGGCGGGCGTGCACATCCTGGTCGAGAAGCCGTTCACCACGACGGTCGAGGACGCCGACCGCTCGCTCGCCGCGATCCGGCAGGCGGGCGTGACCGCGATGTGCCTGTTCAACCACCGCTGGGTGCCCGCCTACGCGCAGGCCAAAGACCAGATGCCGCTCATCGGCGAGCCCGTCGTGGGCTACGCCCGCAAGGACGACACCATCCACGTGCCCACCGAGATGATCCGCTGGGCCGACCGCACCACCTGCGCCTGGTTCCTGTCCAGCCACGACATCGACCTGGTCACCTGGCTGTACGACGACCGCGTCGTCGAGGTCTTCGCCACCGCCCGCTACGGCAAGCTGCGCGGGCTCGGCATCGAGACCCCCGACGCGATGCAGATCCAGGCCAGGTTCGCGGGCGGCGCGGTGGCCACGTTCGAATCGGCCTGGATCTACCCCAGCACCTTCCCGACCATGGTCGACAGCTACGTCACCGTGGTGGGAGAGTCGGGCGTCATCCAGCTCGACCGGCAGAAGGAGAACATCCAGCTCGCCACCGAGCAGGCGTACTCCTATCCCAGGAACATGCTGCAGCGGGTGGTGCACGGCGTGCCCGCCGGCGCCTACCGCGACGCCATCCACCACTTCGTCGACTGCGCCCGTACCGGCGCGGAGCCCCTCGTCAGCGTGGAGAGCTCGCGGCACGTGACCGCCGTGCTCGCCGCCGCGCACGAGTCGGCCCGCACGGGGCTGCCCGTGAAGCCGGCATGAACGACGCGATGAGCCACGTGGAGAAGCCGCCGCATGTCGATCACGAGCGGATGCGGCACATAAGCGACGAGGCGCTGCTCGGCGTGCTGGGCGCGTCCGGCGTCGCCGAGGCCAGGCGGTGGATGCGGCCCCGGCCCGTGCCGGCCGCGCTCCCCGCCGCCGGTGCGGACGAGCTTCTCGGGGCCGAGGTCGACTTCCTCGACAGGGGTCACGGCCGCTCCCGGCTGTACGGCTTCCACTACCTGCGCTGGATGAGCCCGCTGGTCACGGCCTACGCCGAGACCGGCGACCCGCGCTACGCCGCCGAGTGGGACCGCCTCTTCCGCCAGTGGTACGACGGCCGTGACCAGGTCCGGGGTGACTGGCCGGGCCTCGACGTCGTCTGGTACTCGCTCGGCGTCCGGGCCCGCGCCATGTACGTCACCGAAGCCCTGGCCGTCCTCGCCGACGAGCCCGCCCTGAGCGACGGATGCTGGCTGCGGATGATGAAGACCGTCATCGGGGGCGCCCGCTGGGCCGCCGAGGAACACGACGCGTTCAGGCACGGCAACTGGCAGTTCGCCACCGCCTGCGAGCTGCTGCACACCGCCAGGCTCTTCGCCGACCTGCCCGAATCGGCCGGCTGGGCCGCCGTCGCGACGGCCCGCATCCAGGAACACCTGGAGCACGACGTACGGGCCGACGGCGGGCACCACGAGCGCTCGCCCGGCTACCACGGCATGTGCCTCGAAGGGCTCGCCCGAGCCGCGGCCGTCGAACCCGAGCTCGACGCGCACCCCCGCTACCGGGCCATGCGCCGCTGGCTGACGATCCTGTCGACGCCCGCCGGCTGGGTGCCGCACCTCCAGGACAGCGGCGTCGTCTGGCTCGACGGCGACCGGCCCGCCGAGGGCTCGCACAACCTGGCGGCCAGCGGCTACGCGACCTTCCGGCACGACCACTTCCACACCGTGATCAACTACGGCCCGTACGTCGGCCACGAGCTGGAGCCGCACAGCCACCACGCCGCGCTCGACTTCGTGCTGTCCGGCTGGGGCATGCCGCTGGCCTGGGAAGGCGGCGGCCCGCCGTCCTACGACGACCCCGGGTATTACGACTGGTACCAGGCGACCAGGGCGCACAACACCCTGCTGGTGCCGGGTCAGGAGTACACCGAGGACCGCCGCGCGGCCTGCGACGTCTATTCCGTCACGCCGGAGGCCGACGTCTTCGCCGGGCACCACCACGGCTTCGGCGCCCGCCATGACCGTGAGATCCGCTTCGTCAAGGGCCCGTCGCCGTACTGGGTGATCACGGACCGGATCGACGCCGAGGCGATCTGGCAGATCCACGGCCTCTCGCCGTGGACCGCCCACTCCGGCGGCCACATCAGCGGGTCCCGCGGCCGGCGCGGTCCGGGAATCCTCGTCGTCCCCCTCGACCCCCCCGACGAGATCCTGTACGGGAGCGGCCCGGCCAGGATCCCCGACCCGACGACGCGTACGGCCGAGTACGGCGAGATCCACTCGATCGGCCTGCGCCGCCGTGACGGCCGCTTCACGGTGGGCGTGTTCCCCTACCGCGACGAGCCGCCGACGATCCCCGACAGTTGGACGGTCCATGCTCATTGACGCTGACGCCATGCTCGGCCGCCACCCCCGCAGGGACACCGGTCCGGGAACGGTCACGCGGGCACTGGCGGGGATGGACCGCTTCGGCATCGCCGAGGCCGTGGTGAGCCACACGCTGTCGTGGCTGCACGACCCCGAGACGGGCAACAGGGAGCTGCTCGGCCTGGTCGCGGCCGAGCCCAGGCTGCACCCGTGCTGGGTGATGCTCCCTGACACGTGCGGGGAGACCGGCACGCCCGAGCGGTTCGTCGCCGCCGCCCTCGACGGGGGCGTCCGCGCCGTCCGCGCCTACCCCGCCGACCACGGCTATGACCTGGCGGGCAGGGACGCGGCGCCGATGCTCGGTGCGATCGCCGAGGCCGGGCTGCCGCTGCTGGTGGACGCGCCGCAGATCGGCTGGGCCGCTGTGGAGGCGATCGCGGTCGCGCACCCGGGCCTGCCGATCGTGGTCGGCTCGCTCGGCTACCGTCTGCTCAGGCAGGCGTCCGGCGTGCTGTCGCGCACCGGCAACGTCCACCTCGGGCTGGCCAACCTGTCCTCGCACTGCGGGCTCGAATGGCTCGCCGAGCGGTACGGCGCGCACCGCCTGGTCTTCGGCACCGGGGCACCGCTGCGCGACCGGGGCGAGGCCGTGACCCGCCTGCTCTGGGCCGAACTCGACGACGCCGCCGTGGCCGCCATCGGCTCCGGCACCCTGCTGGGACTGCTGAAGGCGGAGGCCGCGTGAACCCGCTCGTGTCCGCGCTGCGCGAGCGGCGCCCCCAGACCGATGTCCGGATCGTGGACGCGCACGCGCACGCGGGCCCGTACAGCCTGTTCTTCATCCCCGACTCGGGACCGGAGGCGATGGTCAGGGTCATGGACCGGTGCGGCGTGTCGCACGCCGTCATCTCCAGTCACCTGGCGATCCAGCTCGACGCCGCCGCCGGCAACGCCGCCACCGCCGCGGCGGTGGACCTCGCGCCCGGCCGCTTCACCGGCTACCTGACCGTCAACCCCTGGCAGGACCCGGTGGGGGAACTGGAGAAATGGGGAGGTGACGAGCGCTTCGGCGGCATCAAGCTGCACCCTGACCTGCACGACTACCCCCTCACCGGCGCACGTTACGCCCCGGTGTGGGAGTTCGCCCAGCGGACCGGCTGCCCGGTGCTCACCCACACCTACGACGGCTCCGCCTACAACGACCTGCCCATGGTGGACCAGGTGGCGGCGGCCCACCCCGGCGTGGTGATCCTCGCGGGACACGCCGGAGCCACCCCGCTCGGCTTCGAGCTGGCCATCGAGGTCGCGCTCCGGCGTCCCGGGGTGGTGCTGGAGGTCTGCGGCTCCTTCAACACCGGGGCCGACATCTCCAGAATGGTGCGCGAGGTGGGTGCGGACCGGGTGGTGTACGGGTCCGACTTCCCGTTCATCGATCTCCGGATGTCGCTCGGCCGGGTAATCTTCAGTGACCTTGCCGAGCAGGAGCGGGCGGCGGTGCTCGGCGGAACGATGACCCGCCTGCTTCGATGGCGTTCGGGAGTGGGGTGATCAGTAGCATGGATCGGTTGCGTCCCGAGACACGGTCCAGGGTGGGGATCGGGGTGGTGGGCCCGCACGACCTCGTCGAGCAGATCGTGATGGTGGCCGCCGACCTGCCCGCCGCAGCCGACTGGCGGCTGGTGGGCGCTCCCCATGGGGGCGAGCACGAGACGTACGAGAAGTTCTCCCGGATCGCCGACAGCATCGACGTCGTGCTGTTCACCGGCCCGCTCCAGCACGACCTCGCCAGGCAGGCGGGCGAGCTGCCCGTCCCGGCCACGCACGTCCCGATGAGCGGGGCCGCCCTCTACGCCAGCCTTCTGCGCGGGGTGCTCACCCGGGGCATCGACCCGGCCAGGGTCAGCATCGACTCGCTGCCCGCCGCCGACGTGGACGAGGCCTACGGGGAGATCGGGGTCGGCACCGCGGGCGTCCATCTGTCGGAGTACGACGAGCCGGAGTCCGTCCGTGGCTTCATCGGCTTCCACGAGCAGCTCTACCGGCAGGGCGCCACCACCGCGGCGCTGACCACGATAAGGAGCGTCGCCAAGGCGCTGACCACCGCCGGGGTGCCCGCCTTGCGGATGACGCCGACCACGCACACCCTGCGCCTGGCACTCAACACCGCCGCCCTGCTCGGCACCGGCAGCAGGCTGGAGGAGGCGCAGATCGCCATCGTCGTGGTCGAGCTCGCCACCTCCGCCCGGCCCAGCTACGCGGGGCCCGGCAACTACTGGCAGCAGGAGCTCAAGCTCAAACTGCACCAGGCGCTGCTGGCCGACGCCCGGCTCATGGGGGCGACCGTGGCCCCCCGCGACGAGAACAGCTACGTCGTCACCGCCACCCTCGGCGCGCTGGGCCAGGCCACCGACGGGCTGCGGGCGGCGCCCTTCATGGACCGGATCCGCTCCGACACCGGCGTCGAGGTCGAGGTCGGCATCGGCCTGGGCGGCACCGCCAGGGACGCCGACGCCAACGCCATGGTGGCGGTCGAGAAGGCGCGCAACGCGGGCGCGGCGGCCGCCTTCCTGGTGGGCGTCGACGGTGCCGTGCTGTCCCTGCCGGTACGCCGGCGCAGGCGTGCCGAGATCGAACCCGCCGTCACCACCAAGGCGGCCCAGTTGCTGGAACGCCTGATACAAGGGCTCGACGACGGGCCGGACGCGATGGTGGTGGACGCCGAGATCGTCGCCGACGTGCTGTCCATCGCGCCGCGCAGCGCCCGCCGGGTGCTGCAGAGCCTCGCGGAGGAGGGGCTGGCCTGGCCCGTGCCTCCCGTCAAGGGCGCCCAGGCGGGGCGGCCGCGCCAGCCGTACCGGCTGGTGCGCGCCTGACCTTCTGGGCCTTCACGCGTCTCCCAGCCGTACCCGGTCACCGTACCCGGCCAGCAGTTTCTCGTTGTGCGCGTCGCCTCCGGGGGTGTTGGCGGACCTGTAGACGGGCGGTTCCTGTCCGGCGGCCAGAAACCTGCCGGTCACGTCGGCCACCAGGAGCTGGGCGATCAGGATGCCGGTCACGTTCGACACCGGGCATACGGCGCCGCCACCGGGCAACGGCACGGCCGCGTCCCCGTACGGCGCCCCGTTGTCGATGACCACGTCGGCCAGCCCGTCCAGCCGCGCCCGCACCCCGGTCGCGGCCTCGGGAGCGCCGGCCGCCGCTCGCTCGCGGGTGGCGGCCTCGGCCGCGTGGGCGCGCGAGGTGATCGCGATCACCGGGTGCCCGCGCTCGCCCGCCAGCCGGGCCATCTCGACGATCGCCGCGTTGCCGCCGGAGTTCGAGATGATCACGAAGACGTCGGCCGGCTCGATGTGGGCCAGCTCCCAGATGCGCAGGGCCAGCCCCGGTTGCCGCTCGATCTTCGGGTCGAGGATGTCCTGGAGCGGGGTGTCGCCGTAGTAGGCGAGGTCGCGAATGCCGAGCTGGTTCGCCGGGACCAGCCCGCCGGCCCGCCCGACCAGCTCCAGCGCGACCGCCCTGGAGTGCCCTGTGCCGTACGCCTGCACCACCCCACCGGCCCGCAACCCGTCGTGGATGAGACGTCCGGCCCGTTCGATCGCCGGCCGCTCCGCGTCGAGCACCCGCTCCACGGCAGCCATGGCGACGTTCGCGTACGCGCTCTGGTCCATCACATGTCCTCCAGCAGTTGTCGCGCGGCCCCGGCCAGCGTCTCGGCGCTGCCCGGGGCCACCTGGCTCACCAGCACTTCGTACTCGGCCCGCCGGTACGCCTCGGCGGTCGGCAGGTAGCCGGGATACCCGTTGACGTATCCCAGCACCATGACCGGTCCCTTCGAGGTGATGCTCCCGGCCACGGCAAGGAACGGCTCACCGGGCAGGCCGGCCACGGACAACTCCCCGATGCGGGCGACATGCACGTGCACACCGATCGGGTTCGCGCGGGCCGAGCGCGCCCGCACGCCCTCCAGCCTGCTGCGGGCCATCCGGACGGTGACCGGATCGCCGCTCTCCTCGGCCGCACGCAGGCCGGCTGCCAGCTCCGCCGGATTCGCGGCCAGGGCTTCCTCGCCGGGCGCCACCGGGTCGAGCACCAGCCGCCGGGCCGCCCACGCGACCCGAGAACCCGCCGACCAGGCATGGGCGGGAGGCTCCCGCAGCAGCTCAAGGCAGCGGTCGGCGACCATCCCGGCGAGGCGGTCCAGCTCGGCCGCGTCCTGCCCGCGCCGGGTGTGGCGCGTGCTGATGTCACCTGCCGCACCCGTGGCGACCACCGCCCACACGTCCGGTCCGAGCCTGGCCCGCAGCGCCCGCCGCACGGCCCCGGCCAGGTCGGCGCTGACCAGCCGGCTGGTGGCCGGCAGCACCGTGGGATGAACGGGCAACACCACCAGCACCCCTGCGACCCGCTCGTCCTGCTCCGATCTGTCATGAACGGCGATCACGGTGAGCGGGACCACCGCCGGGGCGGATGGCCGGCTGCGGTCGGCGCCGACGCCGTGGAGTTCGCCCTGGCGCGCCTCGCCGTCGCCCGGGCGCTCGTTGTCGATCGCGCGCCGTACGGCCGCGCTCACCACCTCGCTGAGCCGATCGAGCCAAGGGCCGGGCGTGGGCCCTCCGCCTGGCACGCAGCCGGTTTCCGGCCCCGAGTGCGTGTGGGTGGCGGCGAGCCACAGCTCGCAGCCGAGTGACCGGGCCTGCGACCTGACCCGGTGGGCCAGGTCCTCGTTCACGCAGATGACGTCGGCGGTCGCGAGCGCGAAGCGGCGTTCGCCGTCGAACCAGGTGATGGCCTCCACCGACAGCGGGTCGAGGGAGCCCGCCGACGGGCCGGGACGGTCAAGGTAGCCGCCCATCGGCGTGCCGTCGGGAACGGGCAGGTCCGCGCTGCCGTGGCCCACTCTCATCGTCGCACCGTCCTGATCATCGCTTCGTAGGGTCCTGGTTCTGCGGCGGCGGCCAGCCGGGCGGCACCCGCGAGGCTGTCGCCGTCCGGCGGGCGCGGGCGGGCCCGGGGAACAAGGCGCACCAGTTCCGCCTCGAACGTGGCCCGCAGCGTCGGGTCGCGTAACAGCCGGCCGGTCCACGCCACGGGCACCTCCGTGTCACCGGGCAGGGCGCGGGCGGCCGCCGCCACAGTGGCCGCCAGCTCCCGTGCGGCCTCCGCGACGATGGCGCGGGCCGTGTCGTCGCCGGTCGGGTCGCCGCGAGCCACTTCGAGAACGTGGAGGGCGAATCGCGCCACCTGCGCCACCCCGTCCGGGGCGAGGTAGAGCCTGGCGGGCAGTTCGGACAGGTCGCCGAAGACGTCGTGGGCACGCCGGGTCAGCGGGCCGTCCGCGGCGCGGCCGTCGAAGCCCCGGGCGGCCGCCTCCAGCCCGCGCCGTCCGATCCAGTAGCCGCCGCCCGCGTCGCCGTACAGGAATCCCCATCCGTCCACCTGGCGGACGGCGACGGGCCGGGAGCCGCTGCCGGCGCTCACGCCCAAGGCGATCGCGCCCGTGCCCGCGGCCAGTACGACGCCCGGCCCGCCGGAGAACGCGCCCGCGTGCGAGGTGACCACGTCGGTGGTGACCAGCACCCGCCGGGCCGTCCTGAGCAGCCGGGTGGCCAACCCTTCCGGGTCGTCGAGGATGGTGGTCAGGCCGAGGCAGACGGTGTCGAGCTCACCCCAGCCGTCGCCGATCCGTGACAGCACCGCCTCCACCGGCGAGCCCTCGGCGTAGGACAGGCCGGGTCTGTCGTGCACCTCCCGGATCCGGCCGCCGCTCGCCAGGGCGAGGCGCAGCCCCGTCTGGCCGCCGTCGATCGCCAGGTCCATGGGCCCTCCATCACGAGCCGGGCCGGAGGCCGGCCCTGCGGTATTCGGTCGGGGAACAGCCGACGTGCCGCCGGAACGCGCCGCGCAGCGCCTTCGCGCTCTGGTAGCCGGTGCGGGCCGCGATGACGTCGATGGGCAGCGGTGAGGTGGTCAGCAGCCGCCGCGCGTGCTGCAACCTCAGGCCGGTGAGGTGCCGCAGGAAGGTGGTGCGGCGCTCCTCGGCGAACAGGTGCGAGATGTAGAACGGGCTCGCGCTGACCGCCTCCGCCACCGTCGTCAGGCGCAGCCCCGGATCGGTGTAGTGCTCGGCCAGGTACGCCTCGGCCAGCGCGAGCACGTCCCGGCGCGGAGGCTGCGGCATGAGCCGGCCGAGCGTCTCGCGCAGCCAGATGTGCAGGTAGGAGCGCTCGTGAATGTCGCCGACCGAGACAATGTCCTCGATCGGCAGCCGGGCGCACGCCTCCACCCAGTCGGTCGAGCCGTCGGTCAGCCTGGACCGGTTGGCCACGTCCACCACGAACAGCAGTTGCCCGATGAGCCAGTTGCGCAGCGTCCGGGGGTCCACGTCCCGCTCGCGGGCACACCGGTCCACCCATCCCGCGAGCAGACCCGCCGCACCGTTGCGGTCGCCGGCGCGTACCCGTCTGGAAAGCTCCTGCTCGATGCGGACGGGAGGCGCGAGCGGCGCCCGCGCGGACGACGGCCGGGCGATCACCCGGTCGCCGCCGAGCACGAGCTTGTAGTCGTTGGCCAGCCTGGCGTCGTGCTCGGCCGTCCCACCGCCCGCCGGGCTCGGCGGGCCGAAGCTGACGGTGGCGGTCCACGCCGTCTCGCGTACCATGCACGCGCGCACCTCTTCGGCCAGCGCCGCCGCGTCGCTCATGAGGGCATCGGGGTCGGCTCCGGTCAGCAGGACGAGCCACTCCTCGGGCGGCTGCGGCCGGCAGGTGGCCCCGGGGCGGCTGCGGGTGGCCGCCCGCACCACCTGGTCGGCGTGCTGGAGTTGGCGGCGCGCCCACGGCCTCCCCCGCGCCTGCTCGGAGACCATGTAGTCATCGATGTCCACCAGGGCGGCCACAGCGTAGTCCATGCCCCTACTTTAGGCGGACCGAAATTTGACCGTATTTACGAGCGTGCCGACCCCCGCGACCGTGGCCCGCATGGTGTCGCCGTCCTTGAGCGGCGCGATTCCGGCCACGGTTCCGGTGGCGATCAGGTCTCCGGGCATCAGGGTCATGCCGTCGGACAGGTCCTCGATCAGCCGGGGGAGATCGAAGACCATCTGCTTGGTGTTCGCCTGCTGCCTGACCTCGCCGTCGACCTCCAGGACGAGCTCCAGCGCCTGCGGATCCGGCACCTCGTCCACCGTCGCCAGGAAGGGGCCGACCGGCGCGAAGGTGTCGAACCCCTTCGACTGGTCCCACGGAGCGTTCCTGGCGATGTTGGCGAGTTGCAGGTCGCGGGCCGTCATGTCGTTGATCACGGTGTAGCCGGCCACGGCCTCCCGCCACCGCTCCGCGGGCAGGTCCCTGGTGACCTGGCCGACGACGACCGCCAGCTCCACCTCGTGCTCCAGATGGCGGGTACGGGCGGGCGCCACGACCGGCCGGTTGTGGCCGGTGAGCGCGGATGGCGGCTTGAAGAACAACACCGGCTCGGGCGGCACCTCCATGCCGCTCTCCTCCGCGTGGGCCTGGTAGTTCAGGGCCAAACAGCAGATCTTCGTGCAGGTGGCCACCGGAGGCTCGAAGAGCACCGCGCTCTGGTCCAGCAGAGGCCCTGACGAACGTTCGTCCACCAGCTCGGTGAGCCGGTCGAGTCCGTACGCGCTCAGGGCGGCCACCGGGTCGTCGCCGAGGTCGGCCAGGCTGAGCAGACCGCCGTCCGGGTGCAGGGCCACCAGTTCGACCGGGCCGGAGGGAGTTCGCCGAATACGTCCAAGGAACATGACCGCAACCCCATCAAGGGCCCGCGACCACCACAAGCACCGAAATTTGCGCTGACAACCTGTTTCTTGCCCTCTTTCTTGTCGCCCGGCGACATATCACCGTTTGATGGTGGCCATGACCCGGACTCTGGACGTCAGCCGCGCCCTGTACACCACCGCCCAGCGCCACCTCGCCGGCGGCGTTTCCAGCGACGCCCGCCGCATGGCCGGCGTTCCGCTCTACGTGGACCGGGCGGCGGGCGCGCGCCTCTGGGACGTCGACGGCAACACCTATCTCGACTACGTGCTCGGTCAGGGACCGGCGCTGCTCGGCCACTGTCCACCCGCAGTGGTCGAGGCCGTCACCGCGCAGGTGTCCAGGGGCATCGTCTACTCCGCCCAGCACGCGGCCGAGGCCCGCGTGGCCGAACGGCTCTGCGCCATGGTGCCCTCGGCCGAGCGTGTCAGGTTCAACACCGTGGGCTCGGAGGCCGTGCACGCCGCCTGGCGGTTGGCGCGCGGCTTCACCGGGCGGCCCAAGATCCTCAAGTTCGAGGGGCACTACCACGGCTGGCTGGACCCGGTCCTCTACAGCGTGCATCCTGCGCTGGAGGCCGCCGGGCCCGCCGACCGCCCTGTCGCCGTACCCGGTACGGCGGGTCAGCCGGAGGCCGCCGACCTGGTGATCTGCCCGTGGAACGACATCGACGCCCTGTCCCGGCTGATGGACGAGCACGCGGGGCAGATCGCCGCCGTGGTCACCGAGCCGGTGCTGTGCAACACCGGCGCCATCGAGCCCGATCCCGGCTATCTCCAGGCCGTGCGCGAGCTCTGCGACCGACACGGCAGCCTGCTCGTCTTCGACGAGATCATCACGGGCTTCCGGCTCGCTCCCGGCGGCGCCCAGGAATATCTCGGGGTCTCCCCGGACCTGTCGGTCTTCGGCAAGGCGATGGCGGGCGGGATGCAGGTGTCGGCGCTGGCCGGACGCGCCTTCGTGATGGATGCCATCTCCTCCGGCAAGGTCGCGCACGCCGGCACGTTCAACTCCCAGCCCATCGGCATCGCCGCCGCCGAGGCGACCCTGCGCATCCTCGACGAGCAGCGGGAGGAGGTGTACGGCACCCTGTACGCGCGCGGCCGGGAGCTGATGCGCGGCCTGTCGGAGGCGGCGGCCAAGGCGGGCGTCCCGATGCTGGTCGACGGGCCGGGACCGGTCTTCCAGACCTACTTCACCGAGGCGCCCGCCGTGCGCGACTACCGCGACTTCGCGGCGACGGACCGGGCCATGATGGGCCGGCTGCACGCCGCACTGCTCGACCGCGGGATCAACATGGTGCCGCGCGGCCTGTGGTTCCTGTCCACCGCGCACACCGAGGAGGACATCGCCGCGACCGTCGAGGCGTTCTCGGCGGCGCTGAACTCGCTCTGACCCTCACGGACGCCCCGCCCATCGAGGTCCGGGAACGGCCGCAATAGCCCCTACCTTTGTCCCCATGGATCCCCTCATCTCCCAGCGCGCGCTCAACCGGGCCACCCTCGACAGGCAACTGCTGCTGCGCCGCGGCGGCGGGAGCGTGCAGGAGGTCGTCGAGCGGCTCGGCGGCCTCCAGGCGCAGACCCCCCACACGTGGTACGTCGGCCTGTGGAACCGCATGGAGGGGCTCAAGCCCGAGGACGCCTCCGGCCTGCTGGCCTCCCGCGAGCTGGTGCGGATCGCGTTGCAACGCTCCACCATCCACCTGGTGACCGCCCGCGACTGCCTGGCCATGCGGCCGCTGTTGCAGGTCGTCACCGAGCGCATGACCCGTACGACGTTCGGCAGGCGGCTGGCGGGCGTCGACCTGGACGAGCTGGCCGCGACCGGGCGGGCGCTGCTGGAGGAGCGGCCGATGACCTTCGCCGACCTCGGGCGGGCGCTGGCCGAGCGGTGGCCGGACCACGACCAGCACGCGCTCGGCCAGGGCGTGCGCTGGCTGCTGCCGCTGGTCCAGGTGCCGCCGCGTGGCCTGTGGGGCAGGAGCGGGCCGGTCGCGCACACCACGGCCGAGTCGTGGCTGGGCGGGGCCGGGGTGCCGCAGATGACGCCCGCCGAGCTGGTCCGGCGCTACCTGGCCGCGTTCGGCCCGGCCTCGGTGCAGGACGCGCAGACCTGGTCGGGGCTGACCCGGCTGGGCGAGGTCGTCGAGTCCATGGACCTGGTCCGCTTCAGGGACGCCGCCGGCCGGACGCTGTACGACCTGCCGGAGGCCGTCCGGCCGCCGGAGGACGTCCCGGCGCCGGTGCGGCTGATGTACGACTTCGACAACCTGTTCCTGTCGCACGCCGACCGCTCGCGGGTGATCAGCGAGCGCGGCGCGGCCGTCATGCAGGGGTCGTTCATGGGCACGAACGTCGTCCCCCGGATCATCCTGGTGGACGGCGTCACCGCCGGCGACTGGACGGTGACCAGGGCCAAGGGCGTCTCCACGCTGAACGTCCACCAGTGGACGCCGATCGGCGAGCTGGACGAGGTCGAGCGGGAGGCGCGGCTGCTGCTGGAGTTCCTCGCCCCCGGCGACAGGCACGACGTCTCAGTCCTTGACCGCCCCTCCAAGCCCTGACACGAGCCGCCGCTGCACCGCCACGAAGAAGATCAGCACCGGGATCGTCATCAGCGTCGAGGCCGCCATGATCCCGCCCCAGTCGTTCTCGTTGGGCTTGAAGAAGACGAGCAGCGCCGCGGGCAGGGTCTGGTTGTCCTTGGCCGAGATGATGAAGGTCCGCGCGAAGACGAAGTCGTTCCAGGCGGTGATGAAGGAGAACACGCTGGTCGCCACCAGGCCGGGGGCGACCAGCGGGAACAGGATGCGCCACAGCACGGTCGCGCGGCCGGCCCCGTCGATCATGGCGGCCTCCTCCAGCGCCTCGGGCACCCCGGCGACGAACCCGCGCAGCATCCAGATCGCGAACGGCAGCGTGAACGCGAGCTGCACGACCACCAGCGAGGCCAGCGTGTTGAGCAGCCCCAGGTCCCTGACCACGAAGAACAGCGGGATCGTCAGCGCCTCGACCGGGACCATCTGCGCGACCAGGAACATGATCAGCACGGTCGTCCTGAACCGGAAGGCGAACCTGGTCACGGCCACCGCCGCCAGGAAGGCGATCCCGGCCGACAACACGACCACGACGAGCGCCACGATCGCGCTGTTGAGCAGGTAGCGGGCGAAGTTCTCCCCGGTCAGCACGCGGACGAAGTTGTCCAGCGTCGGGTGCGACGTCCAGGGCCTGACCTCCAGCGACTGGATCTCCCCCGCGGGCTTGAGCGCCGACAGGACCATCCAGTAGAGCGGGAACGCGGTGAGGAAGGCGACCACCAGCGCGACCGTGTTGGGCAGAAGACGTCGTCGGTTCACAGGCGTTCCCCACTGCGCCGCAGCGCACGGATGTAGAACAGGGTGATCACGAGCAGGATCAGCGTCATGACGACGGCGACGGCCGAGCCGAGGCCGTACTCGGAGGAGCCGAAGGCGATCTGGTAGGCGTAGACGTTGAGCACGGTGTTCTGCCCGGCCACGCCGCCGCCGTTGGTCATCACGTAGATCTGGGTGAAGATCTTGAAGTCCCAGATGACCGACTGGATGACCACGATCGTGACCAGTGGCCGCAACATCGGCACGATGATCCGCCAGAATCCCTGCCAGGCCGAGGCGCCGTCGAGCGCGGCGGCCTCCAGCACCGAGGCGGGGACGGCCCGGATGCCCGCGTACAGGGTGATCATCACCAGCGGGAACGAGTGCCACACGACCGTCGCGCCGACCACGCCGAAGGTGACCCACCGGTCGTAAAACCAGTTGAACCCGTCGATCCCGAGCACCTGGTCGACCAGGCCGAGGTCGGCGTCGAACAGGAACATCCACACGGTGGAGCCGGTCATCGCGGGCGCCGCCCACGCGCCGAGCGCGGCCAGCGACAGGGCCGTCCTCGGCACCGGCCCGGTCCTGGTCAGCAGCACGGCCAGGGCCGCGCCGACCGCCAGCGTCGCGACGACCAGCGCCGCCGCGAACCCCACGGTCTGCGCCAGCACCTCCCAGAACCGCCGGTCGCCGAGCAGCGCGGCGTAGTTGCCGAACCCGACGAACGTGCTCGGCTGCCCGCCGCTGACCTGCGCCTGCCGGTAGTCGAAGACCGACAGCAGGCCCAGCATGTAGACCGGATAGCCGAACATCGGGACCAGCACGGCCGCCGCGGGCAGCAGATAGAGCCAGGGACGCCCGCGGCGGGCGGTCGTACCTCGGCTCACGAGCGGCCGAAGGCGGTCTTGACGGCCGCGGCCGCCTCGGTGGTGGCCTGCTCGACCGTGGACTGACCGGTCGCCACCTTCTGCAGCATCGTGGGGATGACCTTGCCGTTGTCGATCTTCACCCAGGCGGGATCGATCGGCACGAACCGGGTGCCCTTGGCCACCGTGTCCAGGAACGGCTTGACGAACGGGTCCTTGACCGCCAGCTCGTCGCGGGCCGAGGTGAGCGTCGGAAGGTTGCCCATCGCGTCGTACATCCTGGCCTGGTACGCCTTGCCGCCCAGGAGCTTGACGAAGTCCGCGGCCAGGGTGCGGTGACCGGCGTTCTTCAGCACGCCCAGGTTGTTGCCGCCGGCGAAGGCGGGCGCGATCGAGCCCTCGGCCGCGCCGGGCAGCGGGACGACGGCGTACTTGCCGGCCGCCGCGCCGGCGTCCACGGCCGAGCGGTTGAAGTTGCCCAGGATGCCCATCGCGGCCTTGCCACCGGCGAACAGCTCGACCGTCCTGCCGCCGGTCAGCGAGACGCACGCCTGCGGCGGGCAGACCTCGTCGGTCAGCAGGTCCGTGTACGCCTTGACGCCCTTGCGCGACTGCGGCGAGTCGAGCGAGGTGATGTCGCCGCCGGCGTCCCAGACGAAGGGCAGGGCGCCGAAGGTGTACTCGCCGCCGACGGCGATGCCGTACAGGTCGGGCTTCTTCTTTCGGATCGTGCGGGCGGTCTCGGTCAGCGCGGCGAGCGACGTGGGCGGTTTCAGGCCCAGCTCGTCGAAGACGTCGGTGCGGTAGTAGAGGGCGCGGATGCCGATGAACCAGGGCAGGCCGTACTGCCCGCCCTGGACGGAGGCCGACCTGACCAGGTCGGGGGTCAGGTCCAGGCCCTTCAGGTCGGCGGTGAGGTCGGCGAAACCGCCGGCGGCGGCGTACTCGGCGAGGTCGGTGTTGCCGTACTCGGCGACGTCCGGGGAGCTGGCCGGGTCGTTGAAGGCGCCCTTGAACTTCTCGTGCCGGGCGGGCGAGGTGGGGATGTAGGTGACCTCGACCTTGACGTCCGCGTGCGCGGCGGTGAACTCCTTGATCGCCTCGTTGACGACCTTGTCCTTGGGGGCGCGGTTGGGTTCGTCGAAGAGCCAGACGCGCAGCGTCCCCGTCCGCTCGTCGCCGCCGCCGGAGGCGGGAGCGGTCGAGGGTGCGCAGGCGGCCAGCGTGAGCAGGGCCGTTCCGGCCGCGCAAAGTAAAGAAACTTCACTATTACCTCCTGAGCGCAGACACTAGGAATTCGTCCAGGGGTCGAGAAGACTTGTCAGAAGATGTTGTGCACTGCACAACAGGGTGCTGCATTTCGCGAAATTTCATCGAATATGGTGACGTTCGTGCCCGAACGCAACCAGTCCGCCTCGCTCCGGCGGGCCCTGGCCGTCCTGGACCACGTACGCGGCCACACCGGCCTGTCGCTCACCCAGCTCGCCGAGGCCGTCGGCCTGTCCAAGAGCACGGTGCTGCGGCTGACCGTCCCGCTCGTGGAGGCCAGGCTGCTCGAACGCGACCGCAGGACCGGGGCGTACCGGCTGGGGCACGGCACCCTCCAGCTCGGGCAGGCGTACCTGGCCACGCTCGACCTGCGCGCGGTCGCGGCCGAGGAGTCGCACCGGCTGATGAGCGAGGTGCGCGAGACCGTCCACCTGGTCGTCTACGACCACCCCCACGTCGTCTACATCGACAAGGTGGAGAACGAGACGAACGTGCGGATGGCCTCGCGCATCGGCAGCCGCGGCCCGGTGCACGCCACGGCGGTCGGCAAGGCGATCCTGGCCTGGCAGCCGGAGGACGCGCTGGCCGGGCTGGCGCTCGAACCGATCACCAAGCACACCATCACCGACCCCGACCGGCTGCGCGCCGAGCTGACCCACATCCGGCGGCGCGGCTACGCGGTGGACGACCGCGAGAACGAGCCCGAGGTGCGCTGCGTCGCCGCGCCGATCTTCAACCACAACGACGCCGTCGTCGCCGCCGTCTCGGTCTCCGGGCTCACCTCGCGGATCCCCGCCGCGCGGGTGCGGGAGCTGGGACCGCTGGTGGCCGGGGCGGCGTCGCGGATCTCCAGAAAGCTGGGCAGGCCGACCACATGACCGAACTGGTGACCTTCGGCGAGACCATGGCGCTGTTCGCCGCCCGGCGTACCGGGCCGCTGCGCTTCGCCCGCGACTTCGACCTGGGGCTCGGCGGCGCCGAGTCGAACGTGGCGATCGGCGTGGCCCGGCTCGGCCACCGCGCGACGTGGGCCGGGCGGGTGGGCGACGACGAGTTCGGCGACCTGATCCGGGCCACGCTCGCCGGTGAGGGCGTGGACGTGCGCGCGGTCGCCGACCCGGACGCCCCCACCGGACTGATGATCAAGGGCAGGCGCACGGCCGATCTCGTGGACGTGCGCTACTACCGCAAGGACAGCGCCGGGTCCCGGCTGCGGCCGGGCGACCTCGATCCGGCGCTGATCTCCTCGGCCCGGGTGCTGCACGTCTCCGCGATCACCCCGGCGCTGTCGCCGTCGGCCCGCGAGACCGTGGCGCACGCGATCGCCGTGGCGCGGGCGGCCGGCGTGCTCGTCTCGCTGGACGTCAACTACCGCCGGGCCCTGTGGGCGGCGAAGGAGGCCGGTGCCTGGCTGCGGGAGACGGTCGGCGGGGTGGACGTGCTGTTCGCGACCGTGCCGGAGGGCCGCCTGATCGCCGACGTCGAGGACCCGGCGGAGCTGGCCGAGGCGCTGGCCTCGCTCGGGCCCTCGTACGTGCTGGTCAAGTCGGGGGCCGAGGGCGCGCTGGAGCTGTCGGGCGGGGTGCTGCGGCGGGCGCGGCCGTACCGGGTGACGGAGGTGGACCCCGTGGGGGCCGGGGACGCCTTCGCGGCCGGGTGGCTGGCCGACTGGCTGGCCGGGGCCGAGCCGGAACGGCGGCTGGACACCGCCTGCGCGGCGGGCGCGTTCGCGGTGACCTCGCAGGGCGACTGGGAGAGCCTGCCCCGCCGGGCCGACCTGGGCCTGCTCGGCCGGGCCACCGACGACGTGAGCAGGTAGCCGCCCCGAGGACGAGGTTTTGCCCGTTTCCGATCCGGCCTTGAGGGCAGCCGGGGAAGATCTCGTCCGGGGAGAGGAACAGTGCGATGACAGACGTCTCCAGCAAGGGTCCGCAGTCGGACGACGAGCGCGAGGTGCTCACCAACCGGCAAGGGCATCCCGTCTACGACAACCAGAACCAGCGGACGGTCGGCCCGCGTGGACCGGCGACGCTGGAGAACTACCAGTTCCTGGAGAAGATCAGCCACTTCGACCGCGAACGCATCCCCGAACGGGTGGTGCACGCCAGGGGCACGCTGAGCTACGGCTACTTCGAGGCGTACGGCAGGATCGGCGACGAGCCGGTCAGCCGCTACACCAGGGCCAGGCTGTTCCAGGAGGCCGGCAAGCGCACCGACGTGGCGCTGCGCTTCTCCACCGTGATCGGCGGCCGGGACTCCGCCGAGACCGCCCGCGACCCGCGCGGTTTCGCGATCAAGTTCTACACCGAGGACGGCAACTGGGACCTCGTGGGCAACAACCTGGCCGTCTTCTTCATCAGGGACGCCATCAAGTTCCCCGACGTCATCCACTCCCTCAAGCCCGACCCGGTCACCTTCCGGCAGGACCCGAACCGCATCTTCGACTTCATGTCGCAGACGCCCGAGGCGATGCACATGCTGGTCAACCTGTTCAGCCCGCGCGGCATCCCCGCCGACTACCGGCACATGCAGGGATTCGGGGTGAACACCTACAAGTGGGTCAACCAGCAGGGCGAGACGTTCCTGGTCAAGTACCACTGGATGCCCAAGCAGGGCGTGCGCAGCATGACCGAGGCGGACGCGGCGGTCGTCCAGGCGGGCGACCTCGGGCACGCGACGAAGGACCTGCACGACGCCATCGAGCGCGGCGACTACCCCGAGTGGGAGCTGCTGGTCCAGCTCATGAGCGACGAGGAGCACCCCGAGCTGGACTTCGACCCGCTCGACGACACCAAGGTGTGGCCGGAGAACGAGTTCCCGGCCAGGCCGGTCGGCCGCCTGGTCCTCAACCGCAACGTCGACAACCAGTTCGCCGAGAACGAGCAGGCCGCCTTCGGCACCGGCGTCCTGGTGGACGGCCTCGACTTCTCCGACGACAAGATGCTGGTCGGCCGGACGTTCTCCTACAGCGACACCCAGCGCTACCGGGTCGGCCCGAACTACCTGCAACTGCCGGTCAACCAGGCCAGGAACGCGCCCATCAGGACCAACCAGCGCGACGGCCAGATGGCGTACTTCGTCGACACCGGCGGCGAGGACCCGCACATCAACTACGAGCCCTCGCTCCGCGGCGGCCTGCGCGAGGCCGAGTACCCGACCCTGGACGAGGAGGGCCCGGTCATCAACGGCCGGGTCATGCGCGGGCGCATCCCGAGGACCAACGACTACAAGCAGGCGGGCCAGCGCTACCTGCTCATGGAGCAGTGGGAGCGCGACGACCTCGTGCGCAACTTCGTCGACGCGCTGAGCCGGTGCGACCGGCGCATCCAGGAGCGCATGGTCTGGCACTTCCTCCTCGTGGAGGACGACCTGGGCCTGCGCGTGGGCGAGGGCCTCGGCATCACCCCGGACGACGTCTCCCGGCTTGAGCCGCTGGCGGGCCAGGAGCTCACCGGCGAGGACCGGGAGCGCCTGGTCAAGCTGGGACACAACGGCCCGCGCGACGTGGAGGGGCTGAAGATGACCCACTGCGTGCCCAACGAGCGGGCCGCCCACGCCGACGGCCTCTGAGCGGCGGCTACAGCAGCCCGGCGGCGGCCAGCAGCTTGCCGATGCGGCCGGTCTCGTCGTCGTTCAGCGGGATCTGCGGCAGCGCGGTGAGCGGGCAGTCGATGACGCCCCGCAGGTGCAGTGCGGCCTTGAACGCGCCCAGCCCCGCCGAGCTGCCGCCCATGCGGCGCGCGCCGACCCGGACGATCTCGAACAGCCTGACCAGGCGTTCCTGCTCGGTCCTGGCCGCCTCCCAGTCACCACGGGAGGCGGCCCGGTACAGCTCGGCGTACCCGTGGGGGTCCACGTTGCCGAGGCCGGGCACGACGCCGTCGGCGCCCATCCACAACGCGGAGTCCACGGTCACCTCCGACCCGGTGAGCACGCTGAACGGCGCCCGGCGGCCCAGGATGACCTGGCGCATGCCGCCCTCGTCGCCGCTGGAGTCCTTCACCCCGGCGAGCGCGCCCTCGGCGGCCAGGTCGAGCAGCAGGTCGGCGCCCAGCTTGGTGTGCACGCTGACCGGCAGGTCGTAGGCGTAGACCGGCAGGCCGCCGCGGGCGGCGATCGTCCGGAAGTGGGTGCGGATCTCGTCGGGATGGGTGCGCGTGTAGAACGGCGCGGTCGCCACCAGCGCCGACGCCCCGGCCTCCGCCGCGACACGGGCGTGTTCGAGCACCCGCGGCGTGGTCATGTCGATCACCCCGGCCAGCACCGGCACCTGACCGCCCACGTGCCCGACGACCGTGTCCAGCACCACCCGCCGCTGCGCGTCGGTCAGATAGGCCACCTCCGAGGAGGAGCCGAGCACGAACAGCGCGTCCACCCCGCCCTCCAGCAGGTGGTCCACCAGCCGCGTCAGGGAGGCGGCGTCCACCTCGTGGCCGGGGGTCAACGGGGTGCAGACCGGGGGGATCACGCCGGTCAAACTCATGAGTGCTCCTGGATCAGCTCTAGGTCGGTGGCTCCGGCCGCCACCGGGTGGTGGCAGTGGAAGAGGTGGTCGTCCCCGGCCCGCGTGGCGGCGGGCGGCTCGGCCGCGCACAGGTCGTCGGCCCGCCAGCACCGGGTGCGGAACGGGCAGCCGCTCGGCGGCCTGGTGGCCGACGGCACGGCCCCCACCAGCGGGATCGGGTTGATGGGCGAGATCAGCCCCGGGGTGGCGGAGAACAGCGCCCGCGTGTACGGATGCCTGGCCCGCCCCGGCACGGACTGCGCGGGCGTCTGCTCGACGATCCTGCCCAGGTACATGGTGACCACGCGGTCGCTCATCCTGCGTACGGTCTGGATGTCGTGCGAGATGAACACCAGCGCCAGCCCGAGCCGTTCCTTGAGGTCGAGCAGCAGGTTGAGGATCTGGGCGCGGACCGACACGTCGAGGGCGCTGGTGGGCTCGTCGGCGACGACCAGCCCGGGTTCGAGCGCGAGCGCCCTGGCCACGGCCACCCGCTGCCGCTGCCCGCCGGAGAGCTGGCCGGGCAGCGCGCCGCCCGCGCCCGCGGGCAGGCCGACCAGGTCCAGCAGCTCGCGCACGCGGTCCTCGCGCTGGGCGGGGGTGCCGTGGCGGTGGACGTCGAGCGGGTCGCGCAGGATCCGCCCGACCGGCAGCCGCCGGTTGAGCGCCGTGGACGGGTCCTGGAAGATCATGCCGACGCCGCCGCCGACGAGCGCGCGCCGCTCGCCCTGCGCCAGCGTCCACAGGTCGCGGCCGTGCAGGCGCACGTTTCCCGAGGTCGGCCGTTGCAGGCCGACCAGCACCTTGGCCAGCGTGGACTTCCCGCAGCCCGACTCCCCCACGATCCCGACGGTCTCGCCGGGCGCGACGGTCAGCGACGCGGCGGTCAGGGCGTGCACGCGGTCGCGCGAGAACAGCCCTCCCGACCGGGCCTTGTGCACGACGTGCACGTCGTCCAGCTCAAGCATGTCGCTCACTCCCCACGAGTTCGACCGCCGGGTGGTGGCAGGCCACCGCGTGCCGCCTGGCCTCTCCGGCCAGCACCGGGGTCTGCGTACGGCACACGGCGGTGGCCATCGGGCATCGGTCGGCGAACCTGCACCCGGCCGGGAAGTCGGCGGGCGCGGGCACCACGCCGGGGATCTGCGTCAGCCGCTCGGCCCCCGACTCCAGCGACAGCACCGCGCCGAGCAGCCCCCGGGCGTAGTGGTGGGCGGGCTCGCCGACCAGGGCGGCGGTGGCGCCGGTCTCGACGATCTGGCCGCCGTACATGACGACGACGCGGTCGGTGACGTCGGCGACCAGGGCCAGGTCGTGCGAGACCAGGATCAGCGCGAACCCCAGCTCCTCGCGCAGCCGCAGCAGCAGCTCGATGACCTGCGCCTGGACGGTCACGTCGAGCGCGGTCGTCGGCTCGTCGGCGACGATCAGCTTGGGGTCGCGCGAGAGCGCCATCGCGATCAGCACCCGCTGCCGCTGGCCGCCCGACAACTCGTGCGGGTAGGCCGACAGGGTGCGGCGGGCGTCGAGGCCGACCAGTTCGAGCAGCTCGGCGGGGGTACGCCGGCCGCCCCTGCGGGTGACCTGCCTGAGCTGCGCCTTGATGGTCATGGCCGGGTTGAGCGAGGACAGCGCGTCCTGGTAGACCATCGCCATCTCGTGGCCGAGCAGGCGGCGGCGGGCGGCGCGCGGCAGCGCCAGCAGTTCCTTCCGGTCGAAGCGCACGTGCCCGCTGACGTGGGCCTGGCGCGGTTGCAGGCCCATGATGGTCAGGGCGGTCAGCGACTTGCCGCAGCCGGACTCGCCGACCAGGCCGACGACCTCGCCGGGCCACACCTCGAAGCCGATGCCGTCCACGATGTCCACGCCCGGCTCGAAGCCGATGCGCAGGCGTTCGACGCTGAGGATCGGCCGGCCCTGCGGCAGGGGGCGGGCGCGTTCGGCCAGCCGGCGCGCCGCCTCGGCCAGGCCCGGCAGTTCGAGCACCTGGCCGGTGCCGGGGGCGGCCTGCTCGAACGCGTCGTCCTTCTTGGGGGCGGCCCTGCGTACCGGGGCGGCCCAGGCGTCGGAGATGCCCTCGGACAGGATGTTCAGGGCCAGCACGGTGAGCAGGATCAGCAGGCCGGGGAAGACCGTGGCCCACCAGCCGCCGAGCAGCACCAGGTTCTTGCCGTCGGCGATGACGCTGCCCCACGACGGGTTCGGCGGCCGTACGCCGGCGCCGATGAACGACAGCGACGCCTCGAACACGATCGCGTCGGCCACCATCACCGTGCAGAACACCAGCACGGGCGCCGCGCAGTTGACCGCGACGTGCCTGAGCACGATGTACGGCGTGCGGGCGCCGATGACGCGTTCGGCCGCCACGTAGTCCTCGCCGTACTGGGCGATCACGTTGGCCCGCACGACCCTGGCCACGGACGGCATGTAGAGGAAGGCCATGGCCATGACCAGCACCGGGATGCTGCCGCCGAACACCGCGACCAGCACGGCGGCCAGCGCGATGCCGGGGAAGGCCATGATCACGTCGAGCACGCGCATGACGGTCTCGTCCACGACCCGGCGCGAGGTGGCCGCGACCGCGCCGACGACCGCGCCGGCCACCAGGGCGAGGCCGGTGGCGCCGAGCCCGATGATCAGCGACCAGCGGGCGCCGTACAGGAGCCTGGACAGGATGTCGCGGTTGGCGCTGTCGAGGCCCATCCAGTGCGCCGCCGACGGGCCGCCGCCGGCGGCCTCCTGGAAGTACGGCGAGTGCGGCGCGATCAGCGGCGCCAACAGGGCCGCCAGCACGACCACGACGATGACGCCGACCGCCGGCCACGACGCCAGGGGCAGCCGCCGGAAGGCGACGCCGGGCCTGGACAGGCGTTCGGTGAGTCCGCTTCTCATCAGGCGGCACTCCTCAGGCGGGGGTTGACCAGCAGGTAGAGGATGTCGACGACCAGGTTGACCACCATGAAGCCGATCGCGATGGTGAGCACGACGCCCTGCACCACGGCCGGATCGCCGTCGCGCACCGCGTTGATCATGAGCTGGCCCATGCCGGGCAGGCCGTAGATCGTCTCGATCACCACCGTGCCGCCGATCAGGTAGCCGACGCGCAGGCCGAGCACGGTCAGCGGGTTGATCAGCGCGTTGCGCAGCACGTTGCGGCCGACCACGACGATCATCGGCAGGCCGCTGCCGATCGCGGTGCGCACGTAGTCGCGGTCCAGCTCCTCGACCATCGACGTGCGGATGATGCGGGTGAGCTGGGCGGCGATCGGCAGCGACAACGACAGCGCGGGCAGCGTCATCGACTGCAGCCAGCCGGTGAGGGAGTCGGCGGGGTTGATGTAGCCGCCGGTCGGGAACAGGCCCTGGCCGACCGCCAGCCACTGGATCATCAGCAGCGCCAGCCAGAACGCCGGGGCCGCCACGCCGACCAGCGACACGACCCGGATCGCCTGGTCGGGCCAGCGGTCGCGGAACAGCGCCGCGGTCACGCCGAACACCAGCGAGAGCACGATCGCCACGGCCAGGCCGAGGAACGTGAGCTGGAGGGTCAGCGGCAGCGCGGTCGTCACCGACTCGACGACCGGCTTCTTGGTGAGCACGCTGGTGCCCATGTCGCCCTGGGCGAGGTCGGCGACGAAGCGCGCGTACCGCAGCGGCAGCGGGTCCAGCAGGCCGTTCTCCTCCTGGAAGCGGTGGATCTGCTCCGCCGTGGGGTTCGCGCCCTGGAAGTAGGCGTACTCGGGCTTGACGCCCGAGAAGCGCATCACGACGAACACGAATGCGACCACGCCCAGGACCAGCGGGATCAGGATGAGGAGCCGCCGCAGCAGCATCCTGAGTACGAGCGTCATGTCCTCTTGGCCTGCAGCAGGTTGATGCCGGGGTAGGGCTGGGCGCGGATGCCGGAGAGCTTCTTCGGGTCCCAGGCGGTCATCAGCTCGTTGTGGACGACGGGATAGAGCACGGCCTGCTCGGCGACCAGGTCCAGATATTCGTGGATCTGGTCGGCCTTCTTGGCCTTGTCCGTCTCCTTTCCGGCCGCGTCCATCATGGCGAACAGCTTCTCGGCGTCCTTGCTGCCGTCCCAGTGGCTGTACTTCATCCACAGGCCGCCGGGCACGTAGTTGTAGTGCAGGATCAGGTCGGCGTCCATGCCGAACTGGTTGGGGTTCGAGGCCGCCGCGACCACCTGGTAGTCCTGGAACTGGTCCATCTTGGTGAACAGCGCGGCCGTGTCCTGCGGCTCCAGCGTGGTCTTGATCCCGACGGCCTCCCAGGAGGCGGCGATGGTGGGCAGGCAGTCGACGATCCAGCTCACGTTGACGGCCATGAGGTTGACCGTCAGGTTCGTCACCCCCGCCTCCTTCAGCAGCGCCTTGGCCTTGTCGGGGTCGTGGTCGTAGACGACCGAGGCGCGCCGGTGGTCGGGATGGCCCTCGTTGAGGAAGGAGCTGGAGGCCGTGCCGTGGCCCTTGAGCGCCACGTCGATCATCTTCTGCTTGTCGATGGCGTAGTGCAGGGCCTGGCGGACGCGTACGTCGTCGAAGGGCTTGGCGGCGGTGTTGAACATCAGGAACATGTGGTTCATGCCCTTGCCGCCCTCGACCGTGAGTCCCTGCTGCTTGAGCTGCTCGACGTTGGCGTACGGGATGTTGTCGGCGATCTGCGCCTCGGCCGAGCCGCCGGAGATCTTGGCCACCCGGGCGGAGGCGTCCACGATGGTCAGCCAGTTCATCTTCTTGACGGTGGCCGGGCGCGGCCCGTTGTAGCCGTCGAACGCCTCGAAGGTGGTGTTGGATTTCGGGTTGTGCGCCGTCTGCTTGTACGGCCCGGAGCCGACCGTCATGCCGCTCTTGGCCTTGTCCCACGCGCCCCCCTGGCTGAACACGTGCTTCGGCATGATCTTGGCGATGGTCAGCCGGGGCGCCGCGTCGGGGAAGGGGAACTTGAGGACCAGCTCCACGTTCCGGTCGTCCACCTTCTTCACCTCCTGGAGCCAGGACTTGAAGAAGTTGCCGGTCAGCACGTTGTCTGGGCCGAGGATGCGCTCGAACGTGAACACGACGTCGTCGGCGGTGACCGGCTGCCCGTCGTGCCACTTGGCGCCCTCGCGCAGGGAGAACGTCCAGGACGTGGCGTTCGGGTCGGTGGGCAGCGCCGTGGCCAGGGCCGGGTACGGCTCCCGGGTGACCGGGTCGGTGTCGAGCAGTCCTTCGTAGATGTGGCTGATCCCGGCCATCGCGAACGCCGACGCGGTCTGCGTCGGGTCCCAGCTCTGGTCGTTGCCGTAGCCGATGACGGCGGTGATCAGGTCTTTGTTCGATCCGGCGCCGACCGAGCCGGTCGAGGCCGGGCCTCCGGAACAGGCGGAGAGGGTGGTCGCGATGAACGCCGCCGCACCCGTGGCCCCGCTGTAGCGCAGGAAGTCACGGCGGCTGAACTCAGAGCTCACGGATGCCTCCTGGGGGGAAAGGTAGAACGTAGGACATCCCATGTCCTATCTTGTGCGTAACGTGGACGCTAAACGCCAGGGCGTCTTGAGGTCAACAGAGGATTTCCGGAATGTTACCTACGACGAAAGGAAGCTCCATGACCGCAGTCCCGCGTCCGGCACGCCCCAGCCGGGCCGTCGAGGCCCAGGAGGGCGTCAAAGACCTGATCGTCAGGCGCGGGCTGGTCGCGGGCGACCCGCTGCCCACGGAGTCGGAGCTCATGGAGGAGCTCCGGGTCAGCCGCAACTCCGTCAGGGAGGCGCTGAAGGCCCTCCAGGCGGTCGGCATCGTGGACATCCGCCACGGCTTCGGCATGTTCGTCGGCCGGATGTCGCTGTCCGGCCTGGTGGACGAGCTGGCCTTCCACAGCCGCATCACCCTCCAGAACGGCCGCAACAACCTGGCGCACCTCATCGAGATCCGCGAGATCCTGGAGAGCGGCCTCGTCCAGCGGCTCATCGACCTGGGCCCGGCGGCCGACCTCGCCCCGGTGGCCGACGTCATGGCCCGCATGGACCACGAGTCGCAGGTCGGCGAGGTCTCCCCCGAGACCGACCGGCTCTTCCACGACCTGCTCTACCGGCCGCTCGGCAACCCGCTGGTCAGCCAGCTCCTCGGCGCGTTCTGGGACGTCTACCACCAGCTCCGCGACCACCTCGGCGCCCCCGACGAGCCGCCCGGCGACGTGGCCAGGCGGCACCGCGACATCTACGCCGCGGTGCTGGCCGGTGACCGGGCCGCCGCGGTGTCGGCCGTGTACGCGCACTTCGACGGCGTGCGCAACCGGCTGGCCCGGCTGGGAGGTTAGTCCGGGTAGCGGGCCACGCGCCTGGCCCATGGCCGCCGCCACTCCTCGTACCACTCGGCGAACCAGGGGTGGGGCGCGGCCAGCGGCACGATGCAGGAGACGGTCTCCTGGTAGTAGCTCTTCTGGAACCGCCAGTGGAGGCGCTGCAACTCCTGCACCTTGCTCACCCGGTCGGCCAGCTTCACGAGCACGGCCTGCGCCGGGGCCTTGGCCAGCGCGGCCAGGTGGTCGGCCTTCGCATGCCCCGCGGGCCTGGTCACCCAGCGGACGAGCCCGGTCACGTCCGCCCCGAACCGCCGTGCGAGCTCCCGCTCGGTGCACGCCGTGTCCTCCAGCACGTCGTGCAGCACGACCGCGGTCAGCACGTCGGGGTCGCGCACCTGCGCCCCGGCCACCGCCACCTCCAGCGCCTCCAGCAGGTGCTCCACGTACGGCCGCCCGGTGGGACGCTGCTGCACGCCGTGCTGCGTCCGCGCGAAGCGCACCGCCTCGCGCAACCTCGTGACGGCCTGCGACGGGAGCGCCTCGGCCAGGGGTCCGGCGGCCTGGCCCCACGACATCCAGCTCGTGAAGATCTTCATCGGGCTCCTCTCGACGTCCTAGGCTGAGAATATGACCGAGATCGCCGTTCCCGACGGCTCGTGGACCTTCAATGGAGAGATGCTGCGCATCGTCCCCGGCGGCGACAAGAACGTCCACGAGCTCCGCAAGGTGCTCGGCGAGGTCGCCGTGCCGCTGGAGGCCATCGCGACGTGCGCGTTCGAGCCCGGCCGCAAGGGCGGTCAGCTGCGCCTTCGCCTGCGCTACGGCGCAGACCCCCTGTCCGACCTCGTCGCCGGATCGCTGGCCGCGCCCGCCGACCCCTACCGGCTGGCGGTGCCCAAGGAGCGCGCCGGCGCCGCCCAGTACTTCGCCGACGAGGTCCGCGACACCCTGGAGATCAACCAGACGCCGAGCGGCCCCTGCGAGCACTACCTCCTTCCCGGCCCCGCCATCCCCGTCTCCGCCACGGCGGGCGACGGCACGGCGATCTTCGACGGCGAGCGGGTACGCCTGGAATGGTCGGGTTTCGCCAGCTCGGAGAAGGAACGGGCCGGGTCGCAGGAGTTCCCGCTGGCCGACCTGGTGGGCGTGGAGTGGAAGCCGCAGTCCGGCCTGGGCTACGGCACGCTGCGCTTCCGGCTCAAGGGCGACGGGCCGGGCGTCAACCCGCAGAAGGACCCTCACTGCGTCTCCTGGGGCATCCAGCGCTTCGGCGGCGCGACCGCGCTGGTCGGCGCGGCGGTGCTGGCCCGGCTGCCGCGCGAGGTGCCCGCGGAGCTTGAGCCGCCGGCCCCCGGCGGCGACGCGCACGACGCGGTGCTGCGCCGCCTGGCCGAGCTGGGCGAGTTGCACCGCTCGGGCGTGCTGACCGACGAGGAGTTCGCGGCGGCCAAGCAGGCGATGATCCGCCGGCTGTGACCTGCCGCCTTTGATCTGGCGGCCTTATCCGCTTGGCGGCCGTTCGCCCTCTGTGGGACGGTTGAGCCGTGCGCGACACGCTGGACGCGTGATCAGGTCAGCACCTTGGTGATCTTGGCCAGGTCCAGCAGCCGGAACTCGGCGGGCTCGTGGCACCACACGTCGAGGTCGGCGCCGCGCACCTCCGGGCCGCTGACCGTGAGGTCCTCGCCGTCGTAGGTGATCCGGGCCGTGCCGTGGTACTGCAGCTCCATCGCCACCCGATCGCGGGCCTTGGGGGGCAGGGCGGTGGCGCACCGGCTGAACACGTCGCGCAGCCCGTGGAAGATCGGGGCCGGCTCGCCGGCGGTGGTGACCAGCCAGGCGGCGGCGCGTTCGGGGCTGAGCACCGCATGCTCGCGGCGGGCCGGACGGGCGGGGGCGCGTCTGGGCGTCCGGCCGGTCACGGCGAGCGAGCCGTCGGCCTCGCGGGCCACCGGCGCGTACCCGGCCTCCCTGAGCAGGGCCAGGGTCTGCGCCGGGTCGAGGGCGCTGGCCAGGACGGTGGGGGCGAGCAGGCGCGGACGCAGCTTCGCCAGCCTGCGATGCGCGGCCAGCTCGGCCAGCAGGGCGTGGTCGCCCACCACGCAGCAGCCCACCGGGACCACCTCGATCTCCCCGTGCCGCCGGGCGACGTCGTGGACGAGGTACGTCAGGGGCTGCGGCAACGGCCCGGAGGCCACCTCGGCCAGGGCGGAGACGAGGTCGGCCGCGGTGTGGCCGGCGTCCAGGGCGCGGCGTACCGAGGCAGGGCCGAACCGCCACGTGCCACCGGGCTCGCGGTCGGCTGCCCGGTCGAGGACCTCGGCCAGGGCGGCGGCGGGCGGGCCGGTGACCACGGCGGTCAGGTCGGTCCCGAACAACGCCTGCTGCCGGGCCACGGCCAGCAGCGCCTCGGCGGCCTCGGCCACCTGCGGGGCTGAGGGCGTCCGGAGGGCCAGGCCGGGCGGGCTGAGGGCGTCCGCGCCGACCAGGCCCAGCAGCCTCGACTCGGCCAGGACCGCCAGCACGACCTCGCGGCAGCTCGCCCGCTGCACCAGCGGAAGGTGCCAGCTCGCGGCCGCCGCCACCTCCTCGGCGTCCACCACGGCCGCCGCCTCTCCTGCCGCCGTTCCGTCCGGGAGCAGCTCGAACACCACCTCGCGGATGACGCTGGACGGCGTCCCGGTCCCGGCGGGGGCCAGCGGGGTACGCGGCTTGCCGTCGTACCGGCGGGTCGGGCTGATCGGCAACCGCCACCACGCCTCGACCAAGGCCGCGTAGCGGTCGGCCGGCTCCAGACGCAACCACGCGTCGTAACCCCTGGTCGGCGAGACCCCGCTACGCCGCGTCTCGGTCGCGCGCCGGGTACGCACCTGCGTGACCGGGTTGGCGGCCAGCAGCCCGGCGGCGTGCGTGACGTCCAGCAGCAGGCGGACCTCGTCCTCGGCGCTGCCCAGCCGGCCGGCCAGGCGGCGCACCTCCTTGACCCCGACGCCGCCGCCCTTCAGCTCGGGCAACGACTCCGCCGCCGCGGCCTCCAGCAGGGCCGCGGCCCGGTCCAGGAGGCGGAGGGCGGCCACGGACGCCTCGTGCGCGACGAGCTCTCCGGCGACCGGCCGCGTACGGACGGCCGGTCGCTCGACCGGCAGATCGATCCGGTGGTCACGCCCGCGCAGCGCGAGCGCGACCTCGATGGGCATGACGTACGTGCGCTCCCAGTCGACGCTCCAGACGAGACCGTGGTCGCGGGCCCAGCGCGCCGGGGTCATCGCACGCCGCGGCTGGTACTGGCCGCGCGGCGGGAACTCGTCGAGCACCCGCGCGGGCCCTCGTTCGACGAAGTCGTCCAGCAGCTCGCGGGTGCCCGCCGGGGCGCGGGCGACCAGCCGGGCAAGCCTGTCGGGGTCGCCGAGGACCGCCGCGATGGACTCCATCAGCATCGCCTTGCGCCCCGTGCCGGTGCCGCCCAGCCGCCGGTGCATGTCGGTCAGCTCGGCCACGGTGACCTGCGGGAGGAGCGCGGCCAGGTCGGGACCGAGCCCCAGGGGCGTGGGCAGCACCGCGGGCAACCCGGCGGCGAGACGCAACGCCCCGCCCTCACCCCGCCGTACGAGCGCCGCGCGTTCGAGCCGGTCGATCAGCTCCGAGCGGTCGACCCCGGCGTCCACCAGCTCGGACAACGGCCGCCCGGTACGGGCCGACACCAGGATCGCCTCGGTCAGCAGCAGGCAGGGCAACGGCGTCCGGGACAGCGCCAGGTGCACGGACTCGGGCGCGTCGAGCCGCTCGGCCAGCTCGACCAGCCGCCGCGGCGGCACGGGCCGCAACACGTCCGGCCGCAACGCCAGCACCTCGGCCAGCCTCTCCGCACCCAGCCCCGCCAGCCACCTCAGAAACATCTCGTCCACCGACCGATTGTCGCAAGCCGTTGGCACCGAAGGGGCCCGGAAAGCAGCGAAACCGCCTGGGAGACCAGGCGGTTTCGGTGAGGTGGTGCGCCGCCAGGGACTCGAACCCCGGACCCGCTGATTAAGAGTCAGCTGCTCTAACCAACTGAGCTAGCGGCGCAACAGGCTTAACTGTATCAGCCGCCGGACGGTGCCCGCACATCAGCCGAGCCGCTCCCCCAGCCTCCCGTACGCCCCCAGCACCAGGTCCCAGAACCCCTTCACGTCCACGGACGTCGCCACCAACGCGTTCGCCGCACGTCCGCGCAGGTTGAAGTCGGTGACGGTCATCCCCCGCGTGTACGTCCCGGCGGTCTCCACGTTCACCACGGCCGGCACGCAGGTGAACAACGACGGGTCCAGCACGTACGCCACCGCGCAGGCGTCGTGGATCGCCGGGCCGCCCTCGGCCGTCACCACGCCGTAGAACCGCGCGGCGGGCACCAGCAGCTCCGACAGCCGGCCGAGCGGCCGCATGCGGTCGAGCACGTCCGCGGTGACCAGGGCGGACAGGGTCACGTCGAGGCCGAGCTGCCGTACCTGCCAGCCGGCCTCGAAGACGATCGCCGCGGCCTCGGGGTCGGCCAGCATGTTGAACTCGGCCGCCGGGTTGTGGTTGCCCCGCGTGTACGAGCCGCCCATGATCACCAGCTCGCGGGCCCACTCCACGACGCGGGGCTCGCGGCGTACGGCGAGGGCGATGTTGGTCAGCGGGCCCACCGCGACCAGCGTGATCTCGCCCGGGGCGGCACGCAGGGCGTCCACGATGAAGTCCACCGCGTGGCCGTCCGACAGGGGGCGTACGGGGGCGGGCAGGACGACGTCCCCGAGGCCGGTGGCGCCGTGGACGTGGCCGGCGCGGACCGTACGGTGCAGCAGGGCGCCCGCGCTGCCGGGCGTGACCGGCACGTCGCCGAGGTCGAGGAACTCCCTGAGCGCCAGCGCGTTGGCGGTGGTCAGCTCCAGGTCGACGTTGCCGCCCACAGTCGTGACGCCCACCACGTCGAGGTCCGGGGAGCCGGCGGCGAGGGCCAGGGCGAGCGCGTCGTCGATGCCGGGGTCGCAGTCGATGAGAACTTTCTTCACACCACAGGACAATACGCATGAGCCACGGCTCACCAGTTCCCGGATGTGGAGTGAAGGCGGGCGGCGGGCGGGCCCATCAACAGGAGGCGGGGAGACGGGGGGACGGCAGGGGGGATGTGGGTATGGATCGGGGCCGGGCAGTTCCCCCAAATCTGCCCGGCCCCGATCGGTGGCGGTCCAGGCCGACGTCTTCCCCCAAAAACGTCGGCGGTCCCGCACTCGCGGACCGCGGTCCCCCTCCGCGTCCGCATCGGTGAAGGTCTGTTGTGGCCTCTCGACCTGCTACAACGCTACCGAGACGAATGCAACGGTCGCGTCATAACGGGGTCGAATAAGCGTTTAATCCGACTAGGGAAGCTCCAATCGAACCTCTGTACCGTCCTGCAACGATCTGCTCACCGTGCAGTACTTGTCGTGAACCCGCCCGGCCACCGCCCTGAACACCTCGTCGGCCTCCTCCGAGGGCAGTTCCACGTCGTAGGTGACCGTCACGGGCCCGAGCTTGTTCGGCTCGACCTTCTCCGACTCCACCGTCATGGCCAGGCGCACCAGCCGGTGCCCGCGCTTGGCCGTGAGCGGCTCGACGGTGACGATGTTGCATCCGCCCACCGCCGCGAGCAGCAGCTCGACCGGGGTGAACACGCCTTCCTCGTCGCCGCCACCCATCCTCACCTCGGCGCCGCGGGCGTTCGTGGCCCGGAAACCGCCGTCTTCTGTCCGCTCAACACGCACGTTAGCCATGTTTCAGACCTTACTCAGAAAGCTCTCATGTTCCTTCAGCATCGTCGTAGACATGGCTAGTGAGGTGAATGCGAGTCACGGTCCCATCCTCTTCTGGTGCGGGGTCGCGGTCGCCGAGTTCGGCGCGATCCAGCCGGGGTTCGGCTCCCCCTGGCGGCCCACCGCGTACGCCGCCGCGGCGCTGCTCGTCGCGCTCGGCTTCGCCACCGTCAAGGCCGCCGACCTGCTCCGGACGGAGCAGGCCAGGCAGCGGCTGCGGCTCGGCGGTTACCTGGCCGGCGCGCTGCTGGTGGCCCACGAGCTGAGCTCCACCGCGTACGTGACGGAGCTCAGCCGCGTCGGGTCGCTCCTGCTGTACGCGATGGCGGCCGTCATGGCGGTCCGCAGCCACACGGTGGCCCCCGAGACCAGGGGCAGGGTGCTGATCGCGTCCGGCATGGACGCGGAAACCCTGCGCGCCCGGCTGACCGGCAATACCGGGCGCGACACCGGGCGCAGCACGGGGGCCGACATCGTGGCCGTCTACCGGACCGAACGCGCCAGCACCGAGCTGCGCGACCTGGAAGCCAGGTACGGCCTCATCCTCGTCACCGGCGCCGAGCACGACCCGAGGGCCAAGGAGCGCATCAGCGCCTCCGGCCTCAGCCGCGAGATCCCCGACATCGCCGAGCGCGAAGTGGTCGTCGAGGGCCCACGCCCGTTCACCCGGTACGTCGGCGGCGCGTTGTCACGCCTCGCGATCCCCAGGTCACAGGTTCATTTCAAACCAGGGCAAAAGGTTTAGCCCCACGTTACGGCCGACGTGAGAGCGTGGGCAGCGGACAAGGAGGCCAGGTGACGATTTTCCCCGGAAGCGCCCGTGTCGACACGGTCATGGGCATGCCCGTCAGCGTGGACATCCGCACGGCTCTGCCGGCCCGAGAGCTCACCCCCCTGCTGGACGACGCCTTCTCCTGGTTGCGCTGGGTGGCCGACACCTTCAGCCCGGCCAAGGAGGACAGCCAGATCTGGCGGCTCAACCACGACCTGACCATCAGGCAGATCCCCGAGCTCGTCGAGGTGCTGCATCGCTGCGAGGAGCTGGGCGAGGCGACCGGCGGCTGGTTCGAGCACCGGATCAACGGCGTGATCGACCCCTCCGGCTACATCAAGGGCTGGGCCCTCGAACGCCTGTCGCGGGCCCTGTGCAACGCGGGCGCCGGGGACCACCGCATCAACGCGGGCGGCGACATCAGGGTGCGCGGCTCGGCCGCCCCGGGCAAACCCTGGCGCGTCGGCATCCGCGACCCGCGCACCGACGTCGTCAGGAAGGCGCTGTTCGCCCACGACCTCGGCATCGCCACCTCGGGCGGCGCGGCCGTGGTGGACCCGCGCACCGGGGAGCGCCAGCAGACGCTGGGCTCGGTCACCGTGATCGGCCCCGACCTCGGCGTGGCCGACGCCTACGCCACCGCCATGTACGCCATGGGCCCCACCCTGGCCAGGCGCTTCGCGGCCGACCTGGCCGACGCGGGCGCGTACGAGACCATGATCGTGCTGCGGGACGGCCAGGAGGTCAGCACGCCGGGCATCTCGGGGATCGCCGCGGGGGCGCGCCTGGCCGGCTGAGCGCGGCTCACGCGTCGGGGTGATCGCGCAGGTATTCCAGGTAGATCGGGCGCAACGCCTCGCCCAGCTCGCCCTCGCCCGCCGCCAGCGCGTCGCTGAGCAGCGCGGAGACCCGGCTGAGGTCGTTGGCGGTCTCACTCTCATGACCGCTGGCGGCCTCGGCGGCCGGGATCACCTTGAGCAGGTTCCACAGGAAGCCCAGATCCCCATGGCGTACGGCGTACCGCACCGCTCGGTCGTGCAACTCCGCCGCGGGCAACGACTCAAGACCATTAGCGTCCATCCCGCTCCCTTTCCCGACATGAGTCACAGGTAACCGCCACTACTGTCAGTGATCGAACGGCGTCCTGCCGTCCGTCTATCGCGCCGGCGATCGCGAAGTGGGAGGATCAACCAGCGTGAGATTCATCATCAGAACCGTGGCCGCGGCCGCCGCCCTCTGGGTCGCCATCCAGCTCCTCGACGGCATCAAGATCACCGCCCCGGAGAACTCGGCCAAGTACTGGGGCGTCCTGCTCCTGGTGGCCCTGATCTTCGGCGTCGTCAACGCCATCGTGAAGCCGATCGTCAAGGCGCTGGGGTGCGCGGTCATCGTGCTGACCCTGGGGTTGTTCCTCCTCGTCATCAACGCGGGCATGCTGCTGCTGACGAGCTGGATCGCCGGTCAGTTCGACATCCCCTTCCACGTCGACAACTTCTACCCCGCCGCCTTCTGGGGCGCGATCATCATCAGCGTCGTCAGCTGGCTGCTCGGCCTGTTCATCCCCGACAACGACTGACCCCCTTCCCATGCAGCTCAACGGCGCCGGCCTGACCTGCGCCCACGTGCACGAAGCCGCCCACGGCCGGGCCCGGGTCACGATCGCCTCCCTCGATCGGGCCCGGGCCTCGTGGGCCACCGCCCAGGGGCTGAGCGGCCCGGTCTACGGCCGCAGCACGGGCGTGGGCGCCAACCGGGACGTCCGGCTCGACTCCCCCGGCCTCGACCTGCTGCGCAGCCACGCCTGCGGAGCGGGTCCCCTGGTGGAGGCCGAACGCGCGCGGGCGATGCTCGTCGTGCGGCTCAACCAGCTCATGGCGGGCGGCTCGGGCATCGACCCGGCCGTGCTGCCCGTCCTGGCCGACGCGGTCGCCGGCGGCTTCACGCCGCCGGTCCGTACGTACGGCGCGATCGGCACCGGCGACCTGACCGCGCTCGCCACCACGGCCCTGTGCCTGCTGGGCGAGGTGCCCTGGCGGCGCGCGGGCGAGGAGACGGCCGGGCCGCGCTTCGCGCTCGCCTCCGGCGACGCGCTGCCCTTCATCAGCTCGGGCGCGGCCACGCTGGCCGACGCCGCGCTGGCCTGCCACCGGCTGGGTGATCTGCTGGAGGCCGCGGTCGACGTGGCCGCCCTGTCCTTCACCGCCGTGGACGCCTCCGCCGAGCCGCTGGCCGCGGCCGTCCAGGAGGCCAGGCCGCATCCGGGCCAGTCGCGCGTGGCCGCACGCCTGCGCGGCCTGCTCACCCACGAGCTGGCCACCCGCGTCCAGGACCCGTACGGCTACCGCGCCTTCGCGCAGGTGCACGGCGCGGCCGTGGACGCGTTGGAGCGTGCCACCGCGACCGTCGAGACCGACCTGAACGCCGCCACCGAGAACCCGCTCGTCACCGGCACCCTGGCCTGGCACAACGGCAACTTCCACTCGGCCCCGGTGGCCCTGGCCCTCGACGCGCTGCGGGCCGCGCTGGCCCACACCGCCCAGCTCAGCACCGCCCGCCTGGCCACCCTCATGAACCCCGCCTACACCGGGCAGCTCCCCTTCCTGGCCGACCGGCCGGGCGCCTCCGGCCTCATGATCCTGGAGTACGTGGCCCAGGACGCCCTGGCCGAGCTGCGCCACCTCGCGGCCCCCGTGACGACCGGGACCGCGGTGATCTCGCTGGGCACCGAGGACCACGCCGGCTTCGCCACCCAGGCCGCCCGCCACGCGCTGCGCTGCCTCGAACCGCTGGAGATCGTGCTGGCCTGCGAGCGCGCCGCCGCCGTACGGGCCCGCAAGGGGGCGCGGCCCGACGGACAGCTCACCGACGAGCTGGACGAGGCGCGGGCGGCGCTTGCGCGACCGAGCCACGCTCCCTGAGCGTCGGCTCCTGGACCACGCGGCGCCGCCGGGTGCCGCCGTCGGCCGCGGCCGCGATGAGCCGCACCGCGGCCCTGACGATGCCGTCGATGTCCCAGTCGACGGTGGTCAGGCCCGGGGTGAGCAGCCCCGACATGGGATGGTCGTCGTAGCCCATGACCGACACGTCGCCGGGGATGGACAGGCCCAGCTCCTTGGCCGCGGCGTAGACGCCGTAGGCGATGGAGTCGGCGAAGCAGAAGACCGCGCTCGGCCTGGACGTGGAGAGGATCTCGTGGGCCGCCGAGGTGGCCGCGGCCAGGTCGTGGGGGGCCGTGACGACCTCGATGTCGAGCCCCAGCCGGTCGGCCTCGGCCAGGACGTGCACGTCGGCCGGACGGTCGGGGGTGCTGGCATGGGTGGGCGTGAGCACGGCCACCCGGCGGTGACCGAGGCCGGCCAGATGTTCGAGGGCCAGGGTGACGCCCCGGCGGTTGTCGAAGACGACCTCGCCGGCCGTGCCCGCCAGTGAGTCGCCGATCGCGACGACGGGCAGCGACTCGCACAGCTCGGCCCAGAACGGCGCGGCCGGGTCGACCGGCTGCACGATCATGCCGTCGACGCGCTGGTCGCGGAGCTGCTGGGCGAGCACGCGCTCGCGGTCGGGGTCGCCGACCGCGTCGAGGATCAGGGCATAGCGGTCTTTCTCCCGCAGGCCCCTGCTGATGCCGACCGCCAGCGACTGCTGCCACAGGTCTTCGAGCGAGCCGCAGAGCAGGCCGATCATGCCCGTGCGGCCGCTGGCCAGGGCCCTGGCGATGGGGTCGGCCTCGTAGCCGAGCTCGGCCGCGGCGGCGCGGACGCGCTCCATCGTCTCCTCGGAGACCTGCATACCGCGCAGCGCATAGGAGACGGCCGCCGGAGACAGACCGGTCGCGCGGGCCACTTCCCGAATCGTCGCTCTCTTCCGCGGCATCCAGCCAGCCTATTGCCTGCCACCGACAGAAGCCGGATTCCCGCTCAGGCTCGCGGGGTTCTTCCTGACCCGGCCTCGACGTGCGAACCGTTGACAAACAGGACAGTGAAGCGGTTCACTGAACCGTATCACTGAAACGGTTCACAGGCTTGATTTCGCAGTACAGTTCGTTTACCTGTAATCTCAGTAGGAAATAGAGGGAGGTGTGATCGTGAGCATCGACGTGCATCAGCATCTGTGGACGGATTCGTTCGTCGCGGCGCTGCGCGCTCGCACCGCCCCTCCCCGGCTCGACGGCTGGACCCTGCTCCTCGACGGCGAGCCGCCGTACGAGGTCGATCCGGCCGACCACGAGCACCGGGACACGACCGGGCTCGACCTGGCGCTGGTGTCGCTGTCGAGCCCGCTGGGCGTGGAGTTCCTGCCGCCGGAGGAAGCCTGGCCGCTGATCGACGCCTACCACGAGGGCGCGCTCGCGCTGGGCGAGCCGTTCGGGGTGTGGGCGGCGACCTGCCACAGCGAACCCGATCCGGAGCGGCTGGCCGAGGACCTCGACCGGGGGGCGGTCGGGCTGCAGATCCCGGCCACCGCCGTACCGGACGATCGGCTGCTCGACGTGCTCACCGAGCGGGATCTGCCGCTGTTCGTGCATCCCGGGCCGGCCGCCGTGGCGCCGCCGCCGGGTGCGCCGTCGTGGTGGCCGGCGCTGGTGCCGTACGTGCAGCAGATGCACGCGGCCTGGCACCACTTCCACGCCGTGGTCAGGCCCCGGCACCCTCGGCTGCGGGTGTGCTTCGCGCTGCTGGCGGGCCTGGCGCCGCTGCACTCCGAACGGCTCATCGCCCGGGGCGGCACCGGGCGCGGCCTGGTCGACCCCGGCTTCTTCGTGGAGACGTCCTCCTACGGGCCGCGTGCCATCGACGCGATCGTCCGCGAGCTGGGCATCGACGTCGTCGTCAACGGCTCCGACGCCCCGTACGCCACCGCCCCCGACCCCGGCCTCGGCGCCGCCGCCCTCCACGCCATCCACTCCACCAACCCCCGCCGCCTCCTGTCCCTCCCCAAGCCATGACCCCCGCGAGGGAGCGCCCGCGCCGGCACGGGCGACCGAGCCCGCCGAACGGAGTGAGGCCATCAGACCCGCGAGGGAGCGCCGGCGCCTGGAGGAGCGGCGGGAGCGAAGTGACCAGAGCGGGGGAAGGCGCCGGCATTCAGGCGACCGAGCCGCCTCACGGAGTGAGGCCATCAGACCCGCGAGGGAGCGCCGGCGCCTGGAGGAGCGGCGGGAGCGCAGCGACCAGAGCGGGGGAAGGCGCCGGCATTCAGGCGACCGAGCCGCCTCACGGAGTGAGGCCATCAGATACAGAAGGGAGACTCGTACGTGAGTGACATCCAGATCCAGGGCGGGGGCGTGTGTGCCGGGCTTCCGGAGCGCGCGCTCGACCGGCGTGAGCTGCGCGACCTGGTCGACGAGCTGGCCGCCAACCCGCAGGAGTGGCGCGAGCTGGTCGACTTCCCCACCGACGGCGGACGGCACTACGCCTCCCTGTACCGGGACGCCTACGTGGACGTCTGGGTGCTGTGCTGGCGTCCCGAGGACGATACGGGCTGGCACGACCACGACATCTCCTCGGGCGCGGTGCACGTCGTCCAGGGGGCGCTTCAGGAGTGCAACCCGCGCATCGGCGGCGAGCACCTGGAGACCGTGGTGCCCGCCGGCCAGTCGTTCTCGTTCGGGCCCGACCACATCCACCGGCTCGGCGGCGCGGTGGGCGAGAGCGTCTCGATCCACGCCTACTCGCCGCCGCTGTGGCGGCTCGGCCAGTACTCCATCGACGACAGCGGCGTCATGCGCCGCGTGTCGGTGAGCTACGCCGACGAGCTGCGCCCTATGGACGAGCCGGTCGCTGTGGCCTGAGCACGCAGCAGCTCCCGCACGCCTCGGCGTCGGGCAGGGTGATCCACAGGCAGCACGTCCTGCGGAAGTAGCCGTCGTCGGCGGGCTCGACCAGCCCGTCGACCGGTTCGCCGATCTCGGCGAGCAGGGCCATGTAGTCGCCCTTGACGATGGTGACGAGCGGGTGGGCGAACGCCTCGGCGGTCGAGCCCCACAGCGTGCGCTCGCCGACCTTGGCGAGCGCGCCGATGGCCTTGACCAGCGGTTGCTGCGCCTCGGCCAGCGACTCGCGGATGGGCTCGACGCCCGTGCCCCAGCTCACCCGGCCGGCGGCGATCGTCACGCCGGCGTCGGAGACCTTGAAGTAGGTGTCGGCCAGGCGCATGACCGGGATGCGGCCGTCGAGGGCCCAGCCGAGCGCCATGGGCAGGCTGTGCCAGTAGCCGAAGGTCTTCCAGAACAGCGCCGCGCCGACGTGCCGCGGCGCGTTCCAGCGCGCGGCCGTCTGCGCGACCAGGTCCTCCAGCAGCGTGTACGGCTCCCGCACCAGGTCGGCGGCGGGCGTCCAGCTCTCGTCGGGGTCGATCACGAGGCCGGGCTCGACCCCGATGACGCCGCCCCGGGCGTCGGCCAGGCGCTGGAGAGCCTCGGTCAGCACGCTGCGGATCCCTTCTATAGGTTAGCCTTACCTAAAGTAGCAGGGCGTCCGGCGAACCATCCAGCCACCAGCTGAGCGCCGAGGACCCCCAGGCCGACCGTCAGCGGGAGGGTCCAGCCGCCCGAGACCTCCCTGAGGTAGCCGAACAGCAGCGGGCCCAGGGCGGCCACCACGTACCCCACCGACTGGGCCACGGCCGACAGCGCGGTCACGCCGGCGGGATCGGCCGGGCGCAACGCGATGATCAGCAGCGCCAGCGCGAACGAGGCCCCCTGGCCGACGCCGAGCACGATCATCCACACCCACGGCAGGGTGGCCGGGGCCAGCAGCACGCCGAGGTAGCCGAGCACGGTCAGCACGCCCGCGCCCACCACGTACGGCACCTGCGAGGCCCGGCGCCCGGCCAGCACCGGCACCGCGAGCGAGGTCGCGACCTGGACCAGGTTCGTCAGGCTGAGCAGGTAGCCGGCCTGGTCGGCGGGCAGCCCGGCGTCGAGGAAGATGGTCGGCAGCCAGGCCAGCATGACGTAGAAGGTGAGCGACTGCAGGCCCATGAGGGCGGTCACGTACCAGGTGACGCGGCTGCGCAGGACGACGCCGAACGGCCTCGGGCCGCCCTGCTCGGCGGGCCTGCCCCGGACCGCCTGCGGCAGCCAGAGCAGGGCCGCGACCAGGGCGGGCACGGCGAGCAGCGCCGAGACGCCGCGCCAGTCGAAGCCGGTGACCCGTTCCAGCGGGATCACCAGGGCCGAGGCCCCGGCCGCGCCGGCGACCACGGCCGCGACGTAGACGCCGGTGAGCAGGTTGACCCGGGTCGGGAAGTGCTGCTTCACGATGCCGGGCATGGAGACGTTCATGACGGCGATGGCGGTCGCGGCCAGCGCGGAGCCCAGGTAGAGCATGGGAACGCCGTCGAGCCCGCGCAGCAGCTCGCCCGCCGCGACGACGAGCAGGCCGGCCAGCAGCGTCCTGTCCAGGCCGATGCGCCGCGCGAGCAGCGGGGCCACCGGGCCGAACACGCCCAGGCAGAGCACCATGACGGTGGTGATCGCGCCGCCGGCCGACGGCGACAGCCCCAGGTCCTTCATGACCTCGTCGAGGAGCGGTGAGAGGCCCGCGATGGCGGGCCTCAGGTTGAGCGCGGCCAGCACGAACCCGGCAACCAGCAAGGCGTGTCTCAACGGCATAGGGCACCTACTCTGGCACAGGCGTCTGACAGCGTTGTCCGCCCGGGTGGAGTAGGACATGATCCATGCGTGAGACCGACGATGAAGGACGTCGCGTCGGCGGCGGGCGTGGCGCTCAAGACCGTCTCGCGCGTCGTCAACGGCGAGCCCGGCGTCCATCCGGCCACCGCCGAGCGGGTGCGGGCGGCCATCGACCGGCTGGGCTACAGCCGCAACGAGAGCGCCCGGGGGCTGCGCACCGGCATGACCGCCACGATCGGGCTGGTCATCGAGGACGTAGCCGACCCGTTCTACGCCGGTCTCAGCCGGGCCGTCGAGGACGTCGTCATCGACCACGGCTGCCTGCTGCTCAGCGGCTCCTCGGGCGAGGAGCCGGGCCGGGAGCGCGAGCTGGTCGAGACGTTCTGCGCGCGCAGGGTGGACGGGCTGATCGTCGTCCCGGCCGGCGACGACCACGCGTACCTGCGGGGGGAGCTGGAGACCGGCACGCCCGTGGTGTTCGCCGACCGGCCGCCCGAGCCGGGGATCGACGTGGACACCGTGCTCGCCGACAACGCGGGCGGGGCCGAGCAGGCCGTACGGCACCTGCTCACGTACGGGCACCACAGGATCGCGTTCCTGGGGGACGATCCGGCGATCTACACCGCGGCCGAGCGGCTGGCGGGCTACCGGCGGGCGCTCGGCGGGCTGTTCGACCCGCGGCTGGTGGCGATGCGCACGCCGTCGCTGGACGGCGTGCGGGCCGACCTGCGGCGCATGCTGGCCCTGGACGCGCCGCCGACCGCGCTGTTCACCGGGAACGGGCGGCTCACCGTGACCGCGCTGCGGGCCCTGGAGGGGCGGCGGCTCGCGCTGGTGGGGTTCGACGACTTCGAGCTGGCCGACCTGCTGCGGCCGGGGGTGAGCGTGGTGGCGCAGGATCCGGCGTGGATGGGCCGGGTGGCGGCCGAGCTGCTGTTCCGCCGCCTGCGCGGTGACGGCGGGCCTTCGGAGCACGTCGAGCTGCCCGTACGTCTCATCCCGCGGGGCTCCGGCGAGCTTCCGGCTGCGTGACCCCACCGGGCGACGTGACCCCACCGGGCGACGTGACCGCACCGGGCGACGTGGCGGGGCCGGTGGGCGGGGCTGGGCGCGGTGGGCGGAGCGACCGGACCAGGGCCAGGGCGACCAGGACGCCCGCCGCGCCCGCCGCGACGATCGCCGGGCCGGGCCCGATCGACTCGCCCAGCACGCCGACCAGCGCCGCGCCCGCCGCCTGGCCCGTCATCAGCCCCGCCGACTGCAGCCCGAACGCCTGCCCGCGCCCCTCCTCGGGCACCGCGTCCACGAACCGCCGCTGCAACCCGAGCTGGTACGACAGCCCCGCCGCCGCGCACCCGGCCAGCACCGCGGCCCACCCCATGCCGGGCCCCACGAGACCGAGCTGGCCTCCATGCGCCGGACCCCGGTCGGCCAGGCGCACGAGGGGATCGCCAGGGTGCCGGCCAGGCTGCCGCCGCCACCGGGGCCGGTCCGGGACCTGCTGTTCTCGCCGCGGGTGGTGGACACATCGAGGTGCGCCTGCACACCCACCACGGCCGCCACGCGCTGGGCGGCAAGGGCCTGGTTCCTGCCGACCGTCTTCTCCCCCTCGGCCGGCGTGTACCTGGGGGAGGCGTGGCCCAACGCCCTGGTCTACCCGGCCCGGGGCACCGGCGCCGGGGTCGGGGTGCCGGACGGCGACCTGGCGCTGCTGATCGGGCGCACCCGGGCGCGCGTGCTCACCGAGCTGGCCGTGCCCGCGAAGACCACCCATCTCGCCGCCCTGCTCGGCCAGAGCCTCGGCGCCACCGGCGGGCACCTGGCCGCCCTGCGCCGGACGGGCCTGGTCGCCGGCACCCGCACCGGCCGTTCCGTCCTTTGTGCGCGTACGCCGCTGGGTGACGCGTTGGTCGGCCGATCGCTGGCGTAGCGGGCCGGCCTGTCCCTCGCGGCCCGAGGCCGTATAGTCGTCTTCGCATGTGTTCAGCAATTGTGTTCACGCACCATCGAGGGAGCGCGCGCATGAATGCCGCCGACGTCGCACCGGAGGCGCAGGCCAGGTTCCCCCACGAGCTGATGTACGCCGCGGCCCAGCAGTACTACATGGAGGACGCCACCCAGGGCGACATCGCCACGCGGCTCGGCGTCAGCAGGGCGACCGTGAGCAGGCTGCTCACCGAGGCGCGCAGGCAGGGGATCGTCGAGATCAAGGTCCACCGCCCGGCCACGCTGGCGGACGGCCCGCTGGCCGCCGAGGTGGCGCGGGCGCTCGACCTGGAGCGCGTCCACCTGGTGCCCAAGGTCAGCGGCCCCACGCTGGGCCCGTGGCTGGCGCCCGGCGTGGCCCGCGCGCTGGCCGCCGTGGGGCTGGAGTCGGGCGACGTGGTGCTGGTCTCCTCGGGCACCACCGTCTACGAGTGCGCCCGCGAGGGCCTGGGCCAGTTCCCCGGGGTCACGATCGCGCCGGCCGTCGGCGGCCAGGAGGAGCCGCAGCCCTGGTTCCAGACCAACGAGACCACCCGCATCCTGGCCGAACGCGCCGGCGGCGTGCCCGCCTACCTCTACGCCCCCGCCTTGCCGGGCCCCGAGCTGTTCTACTCGCTCCAGCACGAGCCGTCCGTGCGCCGGGTCATGGACCTGTGGGCGCACGCCAAGTGCGCGATCGTCGGCGTGGGCTCGGCGCCGCTGATGCGGCAGATGGTGCCCGCGCTCATGCCCCGCGACGCCGATTCCCTGCGGCACGCGGTGGGCGACGTCTGCATGCGCGTCTACGACAGGAACGGCGACCCGGTGACGTACCCGGGCAGCGAGCGCCTGGTGGCCCCGCGCCCCGAGGAGCTGCGCCGCATCCCGGCCACGATCGCGGTCGCGGTCGGCGCGGAGAAGGTGCTCTCGATCGTCGCGGGGGCCAGGGGCGGCTACTTCAACCAGCTCGTCACCGACACCCCGACCGCGGAGGGCCTGGTGGCAGCCGCGCGTCAGCTCTGAACACTTTTGCTGGACAAATATTCTGACCTCGCGCTAACGTGAGCCGCACCACAGGGCTCGCCCTCCTGTGAGGGCGTGCCCCGGTCTCGGGGGCATCGAGCGTGATGAATGAGCGAGTGAGGAATGAACCCGTGAACAGAGCTCAGACGCGGACCTATGCGTTCGCCGCAATGGCAGTGCTCGCAGGCTCGGTGCTGGCCGCCTGCGGCTCGGACTCCGGCTCCGGCGGTGGCGGGAACACCGGCGGCGGTGGTGGGAGCGCCGAGAACGCGAAGGTCGCCTTCCTCATGCCCGACCTCGCCTCCACCCGGTACGAGCTGCAGGACAAGCCCCTGTTCGAGGCCAAGATGAAGCAGCTGTGCCCGAGCTGCGAGGTCATCTACCAGAACGCCGACTCCGACGCCGCCAAACAGCAGCAGCAGGCCAACTCCGCGCTGGCCCAGGGCGTCAAGGCGATCGTCATCGACCCGGTCGACTCGGCCGCGGCGGCCACCATCGTCAAGACGGCCCAGTCGCAGCAGGTCCCGGTCATCGCCTACGACCGTCCGATCCCGGCCACGCCGGCCGACCACTACATCTCCTTCGACAACGAGAAGATCGGCGCGATGATCGCCCAGTCGCTGGTCGACCACCTCAAGAAGGAGAACGCCGAAGGCGGCATCCTCCAGGTCAACGGCTCCCCCACGGACGCGGCGGCCGGGCTGATCAAGAAGGGCATCCACAGCGCGGTCGACCCGAGCGGCTTCAAGCTGCTGGCAGAGTACGACACCCCCGACTGGCAGCCCGAGAAGGCCCAGACCTGGGTCAGCGGCCAGATCACCCAGTTCAAGGACCAGATCGTCGGCGTGGTCGCGGCCAACGACGGCACCGGCGGCGGCTCGATCGCGGCCTTCAAGGCGGCCGGGGTCAAGGTGCCGCCGGTCACCGGGAACGACGCCGAGATCGCCGCCGCCCAGCGCGTCATCTCGGGCGACCAGTACAACACGATCTCCAAGCCGATCAAGATCGTGGCCGAGGCCGCCGCGGACACGGCATACCAGTTCATGCAGGGCAAGAAGCCCGCGGGCAAGGACACGCTCTACGACACGCCCTCGCAGTTGTTCGTCCCCACGGTCGTGACCAGGGAGAACATCAAGGAAGTGCTGTTCGACAGCCAGATCATGAAGGCCGCCGACGTCTGCACCGGCGAGTACGCCAAGGGCTGCGACGAGCTCGGCATCAAGTAGGAGGCGCCGATGACCGTCCTGTCCCTGCGGGGCATCAACAAGACCTTCGGTGCGGTGGCCGCCCTCACGGACATCGAACTCGATGTGGCGGCGAGCCAGGTCGTCGCGGTCGTCGGCGACAACGGCGCGGGCAAGTCGACGCTGGTCAAGATCCTCTCCGGCGTGCACCCGCCGGACTCGGGGACGATCACGTTCGGCGGCCGGGAGGTCGAGATCCCGAGCCCGGCCGCCGCGCACCGGCTCGGCATCGCCACCGTCTTCCAGGACCTGGCGCTCTGCGAGAACCTCAACGTGATCCAGAACCTGTTCCTCGGCCAGGAGATCCGCCCGCTGCGGCTGAACGACGTGGCCATGGAGACCCGCTCGTGGGAGCTGCTCCGGCAGCTCTCCGCCAAGATCCCGAGCGTGCGGGTGCCGGTCGCGGCGCTGTCCGGCGGCCAGCGCCAGACGGTCGCCATCGCGCGGTCGCTGCTCGGCGACCCCAAGATCATCATCCTGGACGAGCCCACCGCCGCACTCGGCGTGGCCCAGACCGCCGAGGTGCTCAACCTGGTCGAACGCCTGCGCGAGAACGGCCTCGGCGTCATCATGATCAGCCACAACATGGCCGACGTGAAGGCCGTGGCCGACAAGGTGGCGGTGCTGCGCCTCGGCCGCAACAACGGGGTGTTCGACGTGGGCGACGTCTCCGCCGAAGAGATCATCGCCGCCATCACCGGCGCCACCGACAACGCGGTCTCCCGCCGGGCCCAGGCCAGAGACACGAGGGAGGTCACCCCGTGACCATGACCACAGACCGTCAGGACGAGCGGCTGCTCGACCGGCAGGGGCTGCGCGGCGTGCTCGCCGACGTGGTGGAGCGGGCCCGCGGCGGCGACCTCGGCGTCATCCCCGTCGTGGTCGGCCTCGTCGTCATCTGGACGGTCCTGCAGATCCTCAACCCGATCTTCCTGTCCAGCGCGAACCTGGTGAACCTCACGCTGGAGTCGGCCGCCGTCGGCGTCATCGCGCTGGGCATCGTGTGCGTGCTGCTCGTGGGCCAGATCGACCTGTCGGTCGGCTCGGTCAGCGGCCTGTCCGGCGCGGTGCTCGCGGTGCTGTTCGTGAGCAACGGCCTGCCGGTCTGGATCGCGATCGGGGCCTCGGTGCTCATGGGCGCGGTCATCGGCTGGTTGTACGGGCAGCTGTTCAACCGGTTCGGCGTGCCCAGCTTCGTGATCACGCTGGCCGGTCTGCTCGCCTTCCTCGGCCTCCAGCTCTACGTGCTGGGCACCAAGGGGTCGATCAACCTGCCGTTCGACTCGGGGCTGGTGAACTTCGCGCAGCTCGACTTCGTGCCCGCCTGGTTGTCGTACACGTTCGCGGTGGTCGCGGCGGGCTGGTTGTTCGTCAGCGGCTTCCTGCACGCCGGGCAGCGGCGGCGGGCGGGGTTGTCGGCCAGGAGCGTGCCGCTGCTGGCGGCCAGGAGCCTCGCGCTGCTGGCGGTGCTGGCGTTCGTGGTCTGGTACCTCGGGCGGACGCGCGGCGTGGGCTGGATGTTCGTCTTCTTCGTGGCGCTCGTGCTGGTCATGCACTACCTGCTGTCGCGGACGAAGTGGGGCAGGGCCGTCTACGCCGTGGGCGGGAACGTGGAGGCCGCGCGCCGCGCCGGAATCAACGTCAGGGCCGTCTACACCTCGGTGTTCGTGCTCTGCTCGACGTTCGCGGCGGTGGGCGGCATCCTGGCCGCCGCGCGGCTGGCCGCGGCCAACCAGAGCAGCGGCGCGGGCGACGTCAACCTCAACGCCATCGCGGCGGCCGTCATCGGCGGGACGAGCCTGTTCGGCGGGCGCGGCACGGCGTTCGGCGCGCTGCTCGGCATCGTCGTGATCCAGTCGATCTCCAGCGGCCTGACGCTGCTGAACCTGGACTCCTCGATCCGGTTCGTGGTCACCGGCGCCGTCCTGCTGCTCGCGGTGATCGTCGACTCGGTGTCGCGCCGGTCGAGGACCTCGCACGGCAGGGCCTGATGGCGATCATCTGCGTGGACGCGGGCACCACGGTCATCAAGGCGGTCGGCTACGACGCCACCGGCGCGGAGACCGCCGTCGCCCGCCGCGCCACGACCGTGTCCAGGCCCGCGCCCGGCCACGCCGAGCAGGACATGCACGCCGTCTGGGACGCGGTCGCGGACGCCGTGCGCGAGGTCGCGGCCGAGCTGGCCCCCGTGGACCCCGTGGACCCCGTGGACTTCGTGGCCGTCACGGCCCAGGGCGACGGCTGCTGGCTCGTGGACCGCCACGGCGACCCCACCGGCCCGGCGATCCTGTGGAACGACGGCCGCGCCGCCGCCCTGATCGACGCCTGGACCAGGTCCGGCCTCGCCGCGACCGCGTTCGCCGTGAACGGCTCCTCGGCCGCCTCCGGCCTGCCGCACGCCGTCCTGACCTGGCTGCGCGAGCACGAACCCGACCGGCTCGAACGTTCGGCCGCCATGCTGACCTGCGGCGGCTGGATCTTCTCCCGGATGACGGGCGAGCTGGTCGCCGACGAGTCCGACGCCTCGGCCCCCTTCATGGACCTGCGCGCCCGCGCCTACTCCCCCGGCCTGCTGAGCGCGTTCGGGCTGGAGTGGGCCGAGCGGCTGCTGCCCCCGATCCGGTCCTGCCACGTCGCCGCGCTCACCTCGGACGCGCTCGGGCTGCCCCTGGGCACCCCCGTCGTGATGGCGCCGTACGACATCGTCAGCACGGCGCTGGGCGCGGGCGCGGTGCTGCCCGGCCAGGCGTGCGGCATCCTCGGCACGACGTTGTGCACCGAGGTCATGGTCGAGTCGCCGGCGCTGGACGGCGAGCCGACCGGCATCACGATCGCGGCCCCCGGCGGCTACCTGCGGGCCTTCCCCACGTTCGCGGGGACCGAGGTCGTCCAGTGGGCCTGCCGCCTGCTCGGGCTGCGCGATCCCGCCGAGCTGGGCGAGCTGGCCCTGCTGGGCGAGCCGGGCGCGGGCGGGCTGGCGTTCCTGCCGTATCTGTCGCCCGCCGGGGAGCGGGCGCCGTTCTCCGACCCGCTGGCCAGGGGGGCGCTGCTCGGCCTGTCGTTCGAGCACGGGCGCGAGCAGGTCGCGCGGGCCGTGCTCGAAGGGCTCACGATGGTGATCCGCGACTGCCTGTCCGCCACCGGCGCCCCGCCCACGGAGCTGCGGGTGTGCGGGGGCGGCTCGGCCAGCGCGGCCTGGCTGCGGCTGATCGCCGACGTCACCGGCCTGCCGGTACGGCGTCCGGCCGACGCCGAGGTCGGGGCGCGGGGGGCGTACCTGGTGGGCCTGGCGGCCACGGGCGGTGCGGCGTCCGTCGCGGAGGCGGCCGGCCGGCACGTACGCCTGCGCGCGGCCGTCGAGCCCGACCCCGGCCCGCACGAGCGGTACGACCGGCTGTTCGCCGACTTCCTGACCCTGCGGACGACCGAGGCAAACTCGTGGCCGCTGCTGGCCGGGATGCGGAGCCGGGCATGAGCGTGTGGATCGGCATCGACCTCGGGACCCAGAGCGTACGGGCGATGGCCGTGGACGCGGACGGCCGGGTGCTCGGCGCGGCCGTCCGCCCGCTGACCAGCCACCGCGACGGCCCCCGCCACGAGCAGGACCCCGAGCAGTGGTGGCGCGAGCTGGCAGCGGCCACCCGCGAGGCGCTGCGCGACGTGCCGCCCGGCCGGATCGAGGGCGTGGCCGTCGACGCCACCTCGGGGACGATCCTGCTCACCGACCGGGACGGCGCCCCGCTGACCCCCGCCCTCATGTACGACGACCGCCGCGCCACCGCCGAGGTGGACCGGGTCAACGAGGCCGGCGGGCACGTGTGGGAACGGCTCGGCTACCGGCGCATGCAGCCGAACTGGGCCCTGCCGAAGCTGCTGTGGCTGCTGCGCGACGCCCCGCCGGGCGTGCGCGCCGCCCACCAGAACGACTTCGTCAACCGCCGCCTGGTCGGCCACGAGGTGTCCACCGACCTGAGCAACGCGCTCAAGACGGGCGCCGACCTGATCGGCGAGCGCTGGCCGGACGACGTCCTGGACGCCCTCGGCGTGCCCCCCGGCACCCTGCCCGGGGTGGTGCGCTCGGGCACCCGTCTCGGCGCGGTCTGCGCGGGCGCCGCCGAGGAGACCGGCATCCCCGCGGGCACCCCCGTGATCGCCGGGACCACCGACGGCTGCGCCGCCCAGCTGGGCGCGGGCACCAGGCGGATCGGCAGCTGGAACTCGGTACTCGGCACCACCCTGGTGCTGAAGGGCGTCACGAAGGACCTGCTCCACGACCCCCTGGGCGTGGTCTACTCCCACCGCGCCCCCGACGGCTCCTGGCTGCCTGGCGGCGCCTCCAGCACGGGCGCGGGCGTCCTGACGAGGGACCTGCCGGGCCGCGACCTGAACGCCCTGAGCACTCAGGCGGAGACCCGTCGCGGCGACCTCGGGTCCGCGCCGATCACGTACCCGCTGATCGGCAGAGGGGAGCGATTCCCGTTCGCCGCTCCCGGGGCCGAGGGGTTCACGATCGGCCGCGAACCGGCCGACGACGTCGAGCGGTACGTCGCCGTCCTGCTCGGCGCCGCCTTCGTCGAACGTCTGTGCTTCGACTACCTCGACCTGCTGGGCGCGCCCGTGGACGGCGAGATCGTCCTGACCGGCGGCGCGACCAGGAGCGCCTTCTGGAACCAGCTCAGGGCCGACGTCCTCGGGCGTCCCGTGACGCTGCGCGAGAACGCCGAGCCCGCCCTGGGCATGGCCGTGCTCGCGGCGGGCGGCCCCGGCCACATGATCAGGACCCGCGCGGTGATCGAGCCGTCGGCCGCCGGCCTCCACGAGCCGTACCTGCGGTTCGTCGGGGAGCTGGAGCGGCGCGGCTGGCTGCCCGCGAACGCCGCCGGGCACGCCCGGAAGAGGAGCAGCTCATGACCGACCTCGTCCTGGTCCGCCACGGCGAGACCGTCTGGCACGCCGAGAACCGCTACGCGGGCGTCAGCGACATCGAGCTGACCCCGCGGGGCCGCGAGCAGGCGGCCCTGCTGGCGGACTGGGCGGCGCGGGCCGGGCTGGCGGCGGTGTGGTCGTCCACGCTGAGCCGGGCCCGGCTGACCGCCGGGCCGAGCGCCGCCGCGGCCGGCGTGCGGCCGGCCGTGGACACCCGGCTGCGGGAGCTGGACTTCGGCGCGGGCGAGGGCCTGACCTCGGCGGAGATGCACGACCGTTTCCCCGAGGCGCGGGCCGCCTTCGAACGCGACCCGGCCGCCCACCCCCTGCCCGGCGGCGAGGACCCGAACGAGGCCGCCGGCCGCTTCGTCGCGGCCCTGCACGACATCTCAGCGCAGCATCCCGGCGGGCGGGTGCTCGTCGTGGCCCACACGACCGCCATCAGGCTCGCCCTGTGCCGGCTCATCGGGGTCCCGCTCGGCGAGTACCGCCGGCTCTTCCCGCGCCTGGACAACTGCGCCGTGACCGAGCTCCGCACGGGCACGGGACGGCCGGCGATGCTGCGGTACAACTCCCCGATTGGAGCCGTTCGTTGACCATCCGAGTCCTCGCCGCAGGCGACCACTTCGTCCAGAACCGCCTGCTCATCGACGCGCTCAGGCGCGAGGTGCCCGGCGAGGTGCACATCAGCGAGCTGACGCTGCCGTGGCCGGTGGAGCCGTTCGGCCGCGTGGGCGAGGTGGACGAGGCGTCCGACGTCGAGGACGCGCTGATCGAGGCGCTGCGCGGCGTCGAGGTCTGCGTGACCCAGATGGCCCCGCTGACCAAACGCGTCCTGGACGCCTCCCCCGACCTGCGGCTGTTCTGCGTGAGCCGGGGCGGGCCGGTGAACGCCAACCTGGAGGCGGCGGCCGCGGCGGGGGTCGCGGTGACGTACGCGCCGGGCCGCAACGCGGTGGCCACGGCCGAGCACACGCTCGCCATGCTGCTGGCCGCCACCCGGCGCATCCCGCGCACGCACGCCGACCTGGCCGGCGGCGTGTGGCGCGGCGACTACTACATGTACGACAACGTGGGCCCGGAGCTGGAGGGCGGCACGGTCGGCCTGGTCGGCTACGGCGCGATCGGCCGCCGGGTGGCCCGCATGCTGGCCGGCTTCGGCGCCGAGGTGCTGGTCCACGACCCCTACGTCGAGGTCCCCGGCCGGGTCGAGCTGGACGAGCTGCTCGAACGCTCCCGTTTCGTCTCGCTGCACGCCCGCGCGACCCCGGAGACCGCCGGGATGATCGGCGCCGCCGGGCTCGCCCGCATGCCGGCCGGCTCGGTGCTGGTGAACTGCGCCCGGGGCGCGCTGCTCGACTACGACGCGCTCTGCGACGCGCTGGAGTCCGGCCACCTGTTCGGCGCCGCCCTGGACGTCTTCCCCGAGGAGCCCATCCCGCCCGGCTCCCGCCTGCTGACCGCGCCGAACCTGGTCATGACCCCGCACCTGGCCGGCGCGAGCAAGGAGACGGCGGCCAAGGCGGCCGGGATCGTCGCCGCGGACGTCGCCAGGTACGTCCGCGGCGAGCCCCTGGCCCACCGGGCCAACTAGCCCTTCAGCGCCCCGGCCATCAGGCCGCGCATGAAGAACCGGCCGAGCAGCACGTAGATCAGCATCGTCGGGATCGAGGCCAGGACGGCCGCGGCCATCTGCTGGCTGTAGGGGGTGGCCTGGGCCCCGGCGATGTTGACCAGCATCACGGTGATCGGCCAGCTCTGCGGCCCGGTGATGAAGACCGCGAACAGGAAGTCGTTCCACAGGGAGGTGAACTGCCAGATGATCACCACCGCGATCGCGGGCCACGACACCGGCAGCACGACCGACCAGTACGCGCGCAGCATCCCCGCGCCGTCCACCCGCGAGGCCTCGATCAGCTCGTCGGGGATCGTGACGTAGTAGTTGCGGAAGATCAGCGTGCAGATGGGGATGCCGTACACGACGTGCGCGAGCACCAGGCCCGGGATGCCGCCGTAGAAGACGCCCTCCAGCCCGGTCTGCTCGTTCAGCCAGACCAGGAGCTTGACCAGCGGGATCATCACGCCCTGGTACGGGATGAACATGCCGAACAGGAACAGCGTGAACAGCACGTCCGAGCCGGGGAAGCGCCATTTGGACAGCACGTAACCGTTCATCGACCCGAACGCGCACGACAGCAGCGAGCCGGGGACGGCCAGCAGCACGCTGTTCCACAGGCCGGGGGCCAGCTTCTCCCAGGCCACCCGCCACGCCTCGGTGGTCCACGTCAGCGGCAGGTTCCACGCCTGGCCGGGGTCGGCCTCGGTGAGCGGCTTGAAGCTGGTGGCCAGCAACACGTAGATCGGGACGAGGACGACGACCACCAGGGCGAGCAGCAGGCAGAACCGCACCACGGCGAACCCGGTCCGGCGCCCGCCGGCGACGGCCGTCATGGCCTGCGCTCCTTGCGCACCGACCAGATCAGGTACGGGATCACGAAGACCGCCACGCTGAGCACGATGTACGACGCGATCGTGGCCCCCTTGGCCGGGTCGTGGGAGTCGTAGACCGCCACCCACATGAACACCGCGGGCACGTCGGTGATGATCTGCTTGCCGGACACCGCCACGATGAGGTCGAAGACCTTGAGCGAGATGTGCCCGAGGATGATCAGCGCCGACAGGGTGACCGGCCTGAGCATGGGCAGCACCACGTGCCGGTAGACGCCCCACTCGCCGGCGCCGTCCACCCGCGCGGCCTCGCGCAGCTCCTCGGGGACGCCGCGGAACCCCGCCAGGAACAACGCCATGACATATCCGGACATCTGCCAGATCGCTGGGAGCGCCATCGCGGCCATCCCCCAGTCCGGATCCCTGAACCACTGCCACTGCGGCAGCCCGATCGCGTCGAACAGCCGGTTCAGGCCGACCGCCCGCTCACCCGTCCCCGAGTTCATCAGCCACCGCCACACGATGCCGGTCGCGACGAACGACACGGCCATCGGGAACAGGTAGATCGCCCGGAACGTGCCCTCCCCCCAGATCCCCTTCTCCATGAGGAACGCCAGGAACCAGCCCAGCACCAGCGCCCCCGCCACGAACACGATCGTGAACACGATCGCGTGGTCGACCGACAGGCGCCAGCGCACCTGGTCCCAGATGTCGACGAAGTTCTTCAGCCCCACGAACGTGCCCTCGGACACCTCATCGTGCTGGTCGGTCATGGCCAGGCGGAAGTTCCAGCCCAGCATGCCGTACACGAACACGCCGATCGCCACGATCGACGGCGCGACGAGGAGGAGTCCGGGCAGCCAGGTGCGTGCCCGCCTCACAACCGTTTCCCTTCGCGCGGGTACGGCGGGAGCGCCCCGCCGTACCCGCATGCGTCACTGAGCGTTGGCCTTGGCCGCGTCCGCCAGGGCCTGCTGCAGGCCCTTGACGTCCTTGCTGCCGATGAACAGCCCGACCGCCTCGTTGATCGAGGCCAGCCACGGCTGGCTCACCGAGACGCCGTGCTGGATGGAACCGGCCAGCTTGTTGCCCGACCAGTCCTTCAGCGCGTCGGCCAGGTAGTCGGTGTAGAGCGACTGGTCGGCGTCCTTGCGGGCGGGGATGGAGCCCTTCTTCGGGTTGAAGGCGTCCTGGCCCTCCTTGCTCGCCGCGACCTTCAGCCACGCGACGGCCCCGTCCCGGTTCTTGGCGCCCTTGGGCAGCGTGAAGCTGTCCGACAGCCACATGTAGGTGCCCTCGGTGCCGGGCGCGGGCGCCCAGTCGAAGTCCGTCTTGGACGTCTTGCCGAGGCCGCCGTCCGGCGGGTTGTGGAAGTAGCCGTAGGCCCAGTCGCCCATGATGTTGAACGCCGCCTCGCCGTCGGCCACCTGCTTGGCCGCGGGCTGCCAGTCGTCCTGCGGGTCGCCCGCGTACGACATGATCTTGGCGTAGTTCTCCAGCGCCTTGGTCATCTGCGGGCCGCTCCAGTCGGCGCCCGGCTTGAACAGCGCGTTGTAGGCGTCGGTGCCGAGCGAGCCGAGCAGCACGTTCTCCAGCAGGTGGGTGGCGGTCCACTCCGAGCCGATGGAGATCGGGATCTTGCCCTTGGCCTTGACCTTCTCCAGGTCGGCGACGAACTCCTCGATCGTCTTGGGCGCGCCCGCGATGCCGGCGTCCTTGAGCACCTGGGGGTTGAACCACAGGACGTTCGACCTGTGGATGTTGACCGGCACCGAGTAGATCTTGCCCTCGACGCTGATCTGCTCGACGAGCTGGGCGGGGAAGACGTCCTTGAGCTTCAGCTCGTCGTACAGGAACGTCAGGTCCTCCAGGTTGCCCGCCTTGATGTAGCCCTGCAACTCGGCGCCGGCGTGCCCCTGGAAGGTGTCGGGCGGCGTGTTGGCCTGCAACTTCGACTGCAGCAGCGCCTTGGCCTTGTCGCCCGAGCCGCCCGCCACGGCGGCGTCGAAGAACGTGTAGTTCGGGTTCTTGTCCTCGAATATCTTCTTCATCGCCTGGAGACCGTCGGCCTCACCGGGGCCGGTCCACCAGGAGAAGACCTCCACCTGCTGCTTGCCGCCGCTGCTCGGCGCGGCCGACCGAGAAGCCTGACCGCCGCCGCCTCCGCCGCAGCCCGCCAGGCCGAGAACGCCCGCCATCGTGATCGAGACGGCCGCTAACCACCGTCGCATCGCACACCATTCCCTTCGCGATCCCCCGAAGTTGGTGACCTTTGACAACGTTGTCAACAACGGCTATCAACCCACTTCGCGCGCGCCGACGTCAAGGGCGGAGCAGGTAACAGGTCCGCATACTCAGCCGACGCGCTCCAGCGCGCCGCCGGGCCCGGTGAGCACGGTGACGCCCGCGTCGTAGCCGTGACCGGGCAGGTCGCCGGGGCCCGCGGCCACGATCAGCGCGCCCTTGGACACGGCGAGGCCGACCAGGGCGGGCAGGTCGGCGCCGTCGCCGGGCGGCCACGTGCTGAGCACGACGTCGGACTCCTTCAGGCCGACGGGCGCGTCCAGCTCGTCCATCCTGGCCAGCAGGCCGGCGTGCGTGAGCCGGGCGCCGCCGGGGAGCGCCAGGGCGTCCTGCCGCTCGGCGTCGAGCGCGGGCAACGCGATCGGCTCCAGCACGAGCAGGCCGCGGAAGTCGATCGTGTCGAGCGCCGGGCCGAGGGAGACCACCTGGCGCACGCGGGAGCCGTCGGCCGCCGCGATCGCCGTCCCGGCCAGGTCGGGGGTGGTGATCAGCATGCGGGCGTCACACTCGCGCAGCCGCTCGGCCACCTCCTCCGCGCCGAGCCCCGGATCGACCGGCGCGGCCACCCCGCCCGCCGCCAGCACGGTGTGCAGGGCCACCGTCTGCGTGCCGGCCGTGGAGACGTGCACCCCCACCACCTGGTCGCGGCGCGCTCCCCTGCGCACCAGCCCGGACGCCGCCCTGGTCACCTCGGTCACCAGGCTGCGGTAGCCGTAGACGTGGCCGCCGCGCAGATCGATGAGCGCCGGCTGCTCGCCCCGCTCGTAGGCCCGGCCGAACACCTCGTGGATCACGGTGCCGGAGGACGAGGCGGACGGCGTCATGCCCGTCAACGTACGGTCGCCCGCGCGCCGGCCGCATCCACCGATCTATGTAGACCGGTGTGCATTTCCCCAGCCCAGGGGCAAGGTGGGCGGGCCCGAGCCCTGCGCGACTCGAGCCCGCTGTCACGCGTCCGGGAACCGGGCCCCCACCCCTCCGAGAAGGCCCGGCTCCGTCGGGACGCGTGACGTCCCTCGGTCGATCGGCCGCCACGGCCCCCGGCGCGAGGACGAGGAGCGCGGGGCGCGTTCGATCACAGGCAGAACGGTAGGCGTTCGGACCACGGCGGCACATGCGCTGACATGGCCATTCGACGATGTAACCGCCGGACGGCGGCGATGTGTAGAGAACCCGCCGGGATCAGCGCGCGCCGATCACCCATGCGGCAATCTGTGTACGCGTGGAGAAGCCGAGCTTGCCCAGGATGTTGGCGACGTGCCGCGCGGCCGTGGCCGGACTGATCACCAGTTCGTCGGCGATGGCCCGGTTGCTCAGCCCGCGGGCCACCAGTTCGGCGATCTCGCGTTCCCTGGCCGTCAGCCTGCTGTCCTGGACGACCCCGGCGACCGGCGCGGCCACGGGCTCGGACAGCGGGCCGCCGAGCGCGCAGGAGACCGCATGGTCGGCCGTCATCGTCATGCCCTCGGCCCACAGCAGCGCCACCACGGCCTCGCCGAGCCGTTCGCGGGCGGGGGCCATCAGTTCCTCGGTCCGGGCGTCGGGACGGCGGTCACGCAGCCCCAGCGAGGCGGCGGCCAGCAGGACCGCGCGCCGGTCGTCGCCCTCGGCCGCCACCAGGCGCGCCCAGGCCGCCAGCCGCCGGGCGATGCTGTCGCGCAGGCCCGCGTCGCGGCTGAGCACCAGCGCCTCGGTGAGCCGGGTGCGCGCCTCGGCCAGGTCGCCCTCGTCGAGCGCGACGCGGCCGAGCCCGGCCAGGCAGCTCACGATCTGCTGCCGGGCGTCGACGTGCCGCAGCAGGCGCAGGCCGGCCTCGTAGTGCCGCCTGGCGCCCGCCCGGTCGCCGGTGCGCCGGGCGATCTGGGCCAGGCCGACGTGGCCGTAGGACTGGCCGAGGTGGTTGTCCAGCCGCTCGCTCAGCGACAGGACCTCCTCGAACGCCCGCCGCGCCTCGTGCAGGCGACCGGCCCGCAGGCCGAAGTCGGCCCGGGTGCCCTGGGCGAGCGACTCCAGGATCGGGTCGCCGCGCCGCCGCGCCGCCTCCAGGGCCGGGGTCAGCGGCTCCTGGTCGCCGGTCGCCTGGGCCAGCATGATCAGGCCCACGGCCTCGCCGTAGGCGTCGCGGGCGTCGACGCACAGCGCCAGCCCGATCTGTACGCACCGCGCCGCGAGCTCCGCCTCGCCGGCCGCCAGCGCCAGCTCACCGCGCAGGATCAGGGCCTGCCCGCGTAACCCCTCGGGCACCTCGGGGGCGTCGAGCGCGAGCAGCCGGTCGAGCCGGTCGGCGATGTCGAGCCGGCGTCCGCTGGCCATGAGCAGGTAGCGCACGTCGGTCAGCAGGCGCAGTGCGGTCCGCGGGGAGCCGCTCGCCGCGGCCCAGTCGCAGGCCGCGCCCACCTCTGCCTTGAGCCCGTCAAACAGGTTGACGAAGCGCTCGACGACGGGCCACGACGTGCGCGCGTCCGGCGCGAGGACGTCCTTGAACCGCCCGGCCAGCCCGGCGAGGGCGGAAAGGTGCGCGCGCCGCAGCGCCACCTCCTCGCCGGACTCCGCGAGCTGCTCCAGCGCGTATTCGCGGACGGTCTCCAGCAGCCGGTAGCGCGCCTCGCCGGCGATCTCGCCGTCGAGCACGACCAGCGACTTGTCGACCAGGTCGCACAGGCGCGGCAGCACGTCCTGCTCGGGCAGGCCGGGGCCCGCGCACACCCCTTCGGCCAGGTCGAGCGTCCAGCAGGAGCGGAAGACCGCGACGCGGCGCAGCAGCAGGCGTTCCTGGGGGCTGAGCAGCCGGTAGCTCCAGTCGACGGCCGCGCGCAGCGTACGGTGCCTGGCGTGGGCCGTACGGGCGCCGCCCGCCAGCACCCTGAACCGGTCGTCGAGCCGCTCTACGAGCTGCCTGACCGACAGCACCCGCACCATGGCGGCGGCCAGCTCGATCGCCAGCGGCAACCCGTCGAGCGCCCGGCACAACACGATCGCCAGCGGCAACGTCTCCTCGGTCAGCTCGAAGCCGGGACGCGCGGCGGTGGCCCTGGTCACGAACAGGCGCACGGCCTCGCTCTCCTCGCCGACGAGCGAGAGCGGCGGCACCCGCCAGACGGTCTCCCCCGGCACGCGCAGCGGCTCGCGGCTGGTGGCCAGCACGGTCAGCCTCGGGCAGGCGCCGAGCAGGTCGCGGCAGAGCTCGGCGCACTCGCCGATCACCGGCTCGCAGTTGTCCAGGACGAGCAGCACGCGACGGCCGCCGACGGTGTCCGCCAGGTCCTCGGCGACGCCGAGCGCGGCCGAGACCCGGGCCCGCAACTCGCCCTTCTCCAGGTCGGCCAGCTCGACCAGCCACACGCCGTCGGGGTGCTCGGAGGCGATCCGGACGGCCAGGCGCAGGGCGAGGCGCGTCTTGCCGATGCCCCCCGCGCCGCACAGCGTCACCACCCGCGACACGCGACTGAGGTGCACCAGCTCATCGAGATCGGACTCCCGGCCCACGAACAGGTTCGGCTCGGCCGGGAGGTTGCGGAAATCGGCGGTTCGCAGCATCACTGTGAGTGTGGCATCAACTACCGTTCGCGCCCAGACTCAAATCCGTGGAGAACCCGGCGCACGGCGGTCAGGCGAGCGCCGCCTCCAGCACCGCGCGGGCGACCCCGGCCACCGCGGCGGCCCGGGGGCCCGGGTGCTCCAGCACCACGCCGACCGCCACCTCGGGGGCGCCCGCCGGGGCGAACGCCGTGGCCAGCGCGTGCTCGCCGTCCGTCACCGCGATCTTGGCGGCCACCTCGACGCCGGGGACGGCCACCGCCGCGCCCGGCCCGCCCGGGTGCGTCCCCGTGGTCATCATCGCGGCCAGGTAGCGGGCCTGGGCGGGCGTCATGGTGGTGCGGTACGGCGTGGCCCCCGCCCGGCCGAGGAGCGAGCCGTCCGGCAGGCTCACCTCCTCCACCAGGTACGGCCGCATCAGCACGCCGTTGTTGGCCACGGCCGCCGACAACATCGCGACCATCAGCGGGGTGGCCCGGTCCTGGTCGCGGCCGACGGCCGACAGGGCGGTCCGGGCCCGGTCCATGCCCTGCGGGTACGTGCTGGGCGCCGCGGCCAGCGGCACGCGCAGCCCCCCGTCGCCGAACCCGAACGCCTCGGCCTGGTCCCTGAGGATGTCCTGGCCGAGCTGGACCCCGATGCCCGCGAACGCGGTGTCGCACGAGGTCTGGAAGGCCCGCAGCAACGTGGGACGGGCCCTGCCGCACGGCCCGGCGAGCGACGCGGGCAGCCGCAGGCGGACGGCGGCGTCCACGGGCGCGGTGGGCGTGTACTCGCCCGAAGCCAGCGCCGCGGCCGTCGTCACCAGCTTGAACGTGCCCCCCGGCGGATAGACCTGGTTCAGCGCCCGGTTCAGCAGGGGCCGTCCGGGGGCCTCCCGCAGCTTCGCGAGCGTGGCGTCGAGCCGGGCGGGGTCGAAGGTGGCCAGGGCGTTGGGGTCGTAGGACGGGTAGCTGGCCAGGGCGAGGATCGCGCCGGTCGCCGGGTCGACGGCCACGGCCGCGCCGGGCACGCCGGCGGCCTCCAGCGCGTGGTAGGCGGCCCACTGGGTGCGCTGGCCGATGGTCAGCCGTACGTCGGCGCCGGCCACGTCGCCGTCGCTGACCATTGAGCGCACCTTGACCTTGGCGTCGTCGCCGGACAGGACGCCGTCCTCGGCCTCCTCCACGCCCGTGGAGCGGTAGAGGGACATGTAGCCGGTGACGGGGGCGTAGAGCTCGCCGTCGGTGTAGACCCGCTGGAACCGGTACGGGCCGCCGCCGGGCGCCGGGCGGCTCCTGGCCATGGTCGCGCCGTCGTAGGTCAGGATGTCGCCGCGCGGATGGGCGAACCGGGCGATGAGCGAGCGTTCGTTGCGGCGGTCGGCGTTGAGCGCCCGCGTCCCGAACGCCTGGACGACCGTGATGTGGGCCAGCAGGACGAACAGCAGGGCCGCGCAGAGCGCGGCCATGCGGCGCAGCGGGACGTTGATCCGCTTCGCCCCGGTGCCGGCCATGGTCTTTGGTCTAACAACCGGACCACCAAGGCAGGGCTACAGGACGCTGCGGTAGTAGGAAATCTTGCGGTGGATGTAGTTCTGGCGCTCGGTCAGGTTGGCGATCTGGGCCTGGACCTGCCGGTCGTGCTCCTCCAGGAGCCTGATGCGGTCGGGGATCGTCCGGTCGCCGCCGCGTACGAGCTCGGCGAAGCGCAGCAGCATGGCGATGGGCATGCCGGTGTCGCGCAGGCATCGGATCATGCCGAGCCAGCCGACGTCCTCCTCGCTGAACCTGCGCTGCCCGGCCGCGTTGCGCTCGACGCGTTCCAGCAGGCCGATCTTCTCGTAGTAGCGGAGAGTGTCGAGGCTGAAGCCGGTCTCCTCGACGACCTCGGCGGGTGTGTACACGCTCACGCGTCCCAGTCTTTCACCTGGAGCGCACTCCAGGTCAACGGCTTGACATGGAGTGCGCTCCAGGCCAGAGGGTCGGGCCCATGAACATCGCACTCGGCACGATCCCGTTCGGCACCGGCGTCGGCCTGCGGGAGACCTTCGCCGTCCTCGACCGCTTCCAGGACGCCGGCGGCACCATGCTGGACACCGCCAACAACTACCCCTTCTGGGACGAGGGCCGCACCGGGGACGAGAGCGAGGAGGCCGTCGGCGCCTGGCTGGCCGCGCGCCGCAACCGGGACCGGATCTTCATCGGCACCAAGGGCGGGGCCCGGCCGACCGTGCCCGGCGACCGCACGCTCGGCTCGGCCGAGGGCCTGTCGGCGGCGGCCGTCGCGCGGGCCGCCGAAGGCAGCCTCCGGAGACTGCGGACCGATCACATCGACCTGTACTGGTCGCACATCGAGGACCGCTCGGTGCCGCTGTCGGAGACGCTGGGCGCCCTGAACACGCTGGCCGAGCAGGGCAAGGTCCGCGCGCTGGGGGCGAGCAACATCGCCGCCTGGCGGCTGGAGCGGGCCAGGAACGTCTCGGGCGCGCGCGGCTGGCTGCCGTACGGTCACGTGCAGCTCCGCCACACCTACCTGCGCCCGCGGCCCTTCACCCGGCTCCCGGAGGGCGGCCACACGCTGGCCTCGGACGAGACCCTCGACTACGTCGCCGCCGAGCCGGACGTGACGTTGTGGGCGTACAACACGCTGATGTCGGGGGCGTACACGCGGGCGGACCGGCCGATGCCGGAGATCTACGACCACCCGGGCACCGCCCGGCGCCTGACCGTGCTGCGCGAGGTCGCCGGCGAGCTGGGGGCCACGCCCAACCAGGTGGTGCTGGCGTGGCTGATGGCCGACGGTCACGTGCCCGTGGTCGGCGTGTCCACGACGGCCCAGCTCGACGAGGTCGTCGGCGCCGCGGACGTCAAGCTGGACGCCGAGCTGCACGCCCGCCTGAACGCGGTCGCCTAGCGCAGGTCAGGGCAGGTGGTCGGCGAGGTAGCGGCGGACGAGCTGCTTGCACTCGGCGACCAGGTCGGCGTCGCCGCCGGGATCGACCCGGAAGGCGAGCTTGAGCACGGCGTCCGTGGCCTCGACGGCCACCACGAGCGCCCGGTCGAGCCCGGGGCCGGCGGGCGCGTCGAGCAGGGCGAGGGTGAGGGCGCGCAGCCGGTCGGCCACGATGACGTTGTTGTCGAGGGCGCTGTCGAGCGTGCGCTTGGTGCCCTCCAGCGGCGGCCCGCCGGGGGTGGGCAGGACCTCGCCGAAGTCGACCACCGCGAACCCCGGGGTGGTGCGCTTCATGTCGACGAACTCGTCGATGGCCAGGTCGACCAGGTCGGTCCAGTGGCCGAGGTCGGCCTCGGCGATGCGTTGGGTGACCCGCTGGAGGAACGCCTCCAGGTTGCGCAGCGCGAGGGCGCGCACCAGGCCCTGCTTGTCGTGGAAGAACTGGTAGAAGGTGCCGATGGGGACCTCGGCGCGGCGTGCGACCTCCTTCGTGGTCAACGCCTCGTAGCCGACCTCGTCGAGCAGGATCGCGCACTCGTCGAGCATCCGCTCCACCCGCTCCACGCTCCGGCGCTGGGCGGGACGGCGGCGCAAGGTACTCGTCATGTCCCCCATCCTGGCTTATTACCAGCAGGTACAGCCCGGCCACTTTGCCGTCCGTTAACATGAGCCATACTCGCATAAAGGAGCCGAGATGTTCTTTTGGGGTACGGCGACCGCCGCCTACCAGATCGAGGGCGCGGTGGCCGAGGACGGCCGCGGCGCGTCGATCTGGGACACCTTCGCCCACGAGCCCGGCCGTACCAGGGAGGGCCACACCGGGGACATGGCCTGCGACCACTACCACCGCTGGCGCGAGGACATCGGGCTCATGTCCGGCCTCGGCGTGAACGCCTACCGCTTCTCCATAGCGTGGCCGCGCGTGCAGCCCCTCGGCGCCGGCGAGGTCAACGCCGAGGGCCTCGACTTCTACGAACGCCTCACCGACGGCCTGCTGGCGGCCGGCATCCAGCCCGTGCCGACGCTCTTCCACTGGGACCTGCCCCAGGCCCTCCAGGACCAGGGCGGCTGGACGAACCGCGACACGGCCGGGCGATTCGCCGACTACGCCGCGATCGTCGCCGAGCGCCTGTCCGACCGCATCCCCCTGTGGATCACCCTGAACGAGCCCTTCGTCCACATGGCCTACGGCCACGCCATGGGCATCCACGCCCCCGGCCAGGCCCTCCTGTTCGACGCCCTTCCCGTGGCCCACCACCAGCTCCTCGGCCACGGCCTGGCGGTCGGGGCCCTGCGGGCGGCGGGCGCGCGGCAGGTGGCCATCACCAACAACTGCACGCCGGTCTGGCCCGCGTCGCAGGAGGAGGCGGACGTCAAGGCCGCCGACGCCTACGACATCCTGCACAACCGCCTGTTCAACGACCCCGTACTTCTCGGGAAATATCCAGACCTTTCGGCTTACGTCCCCACGCTCGACTTCCTCCACGACGGCGACCTGGAGACGATCTCGGCCCCCCTGGACGCCCTCGGTATCAACTACTACAACCCCACCCGGATCGCCGCTCCGCCCCCCGGCGAGGCGCTCCCGTTCACCGACACCGGCGTCACCGGATACCCCACCACCGCGTTCGGCTGGCCGGTCGTCCCCGACGGCCTGCGCGAGCTCCTGACCGGCCTCAAGGCCCGGTACGGCAGCGCGCTCCCGCCGATCCACATCACCGAGAACGGCTGCTCCCAGCCGGACGAGCTCACCCCGCGGGACACCGTCGAGGACCAGGCCCGCATCGACTACCTGCGCGCCCACATCGACTCCGTCATGGCGGCGCGGGCCGAGGGCGTGGACGTGCGCGGCTACTTCGTCTGGTCGCTGCTGGACAACTTCGAGTGGGCCGAGGGCTACCACCAGCGCTTCGGCCTGGTGCACGTGGACTTCGCCACGGGCCGCCGCACCCCCAAGGCGTCCTACGCGTGGTACAGGGAGCGCATCGCTCAGAACACCGACACGTGAACGTGGTCGTAGTGGTTGGCGGTCACGCCGCCCCGGTCGGACATGGGGTCCCAGCCACCGCCTGACCGGATGTCGTAGTACCGCTGCTTCCAGATGATGTACATGACGCCGATCCGCGAGCCGTTCTTGATGAGCCATTCGGCCAGGGCGTCCCCGCGGTCGGCGTCGGCCCCCGAGGCCATGGTGCCGCCGCGGGACATCATGAAGTCGCAGGCCCGGCCCTTGCCGTGCTCGCCGGGGTCGCCGGGGCGCAGGCAGCCCACGCCGTACTTCATCGGGAAGTTCTGCATGATCTCGGCGCGCACGGCGATCAGGCGCGGGGTCAGGCCCTCGGCGCCGCCGGGCTGCTGGAAGCCGTACTTGGCGAGCAGGCGCTCGATCTCGCGCCGCTTGCCCTGAAGGGTCCTGATCTCCTTCTTCAGCTTGCTGATCTTGTCGTTGGCGTTGAGCTTGGCCTCTTTGGACTTCGCGATGAGCTTCTGGATGCTCTGGACGCGCTCGGTGCGCTCGGTGGCGATGTACGACATGTTCGCGGCCTGCCCGAGCGCGACGGCCGGGTCGACGTTCAGGCCGAAGAGCTGGACGCCGTCGAGCGGACCGTTGATGTAGGTCTGCCGCGCGATGTCGGCCACGTCGGCCTGCGCCGCGGCCAGGCGTGCCGCCAGGTCACCGGAGGTGTCGGTGGCGTTCTTGGCCTGGAGCCTGATCTCCTCCAGGCTCTGGATCTGGCCACGGTAGAGGTCGTTGAGCCGGGACGCCTGTTTGGTGAGTCTGCGCAGCTCATCGATGTTGGGATCGGCCGACGCGGGCCGCGGGAGGGGAAGGCCGAGCAGCCCGGAGAGGACGACGACGACCGCGGCGAGCCGCCAGATCCTCACACCCGTCCCCTCCTCGCATAGACGGACCGAAACTATAGAAGATGATCTTGATTGCTGTCATCCGAACGTGCCAAGTGGCGCACCTTTGGCAGGGCCCGGCCTGCGGGCGTCCTCCTCGACGACGTCAAGGTCACCCTGGACGGCGCCGCGGCCGGTGACGCCTCCTTCGAGTCCGACCTCGGCGGCTGGACCGTCGCGGCCCCGCCGACGCCGTCCCGAGGGGCGCGGCACGCCGCCGCCGCGCAGCTCTTGCGCGTCCGGACAGAACATGGTTCGGTCGCCTTGAGGCGTACGGCCAACAAGCAAGCATTCGGTCAAGCAGGAGGCTCACGACATGCGCCAGCACGACAAGCTGTTCATCGGGGGCGAATGGGTGACCCCCGCGGGCACCGGGACGATCGACGTCATCTCCCCCCACACCGAGGAGGTCGTGGGCCGCGTACCCGACGGCACGGCCGAGGACATGGACCGCGCGGTCGCCGCCGCCCGCCAGGCGTTCGACCACGGGCCGTGGCCGCGCATGACGTTCGCCGAGCGGGCCGCCGTGATCGAGCGGCTGGCCGCGATCTACAACGAGCGGCAGGGCGAGATGGCCGCCCTGATCACCGAGGAGATGGGCTCGCCGATCACCTTCTCCAACCTCGCCCAGGCGCCGCAGCCGCTCGGCATGCTGCAGTTCTACGCCGGGCTGGGCAAGGAGTTCGCGCAGGAGGAGGAGCGTCCCGGGCTGTTCGGGCCGATCACCGTGCGGCGCGAGCCGGTCGGCGTCGTCGCGGCGGTCGTCCCGTGGAACGTGCCGCAGTTCGTGACCATGACCAAGGTCGCGCCCGCGCTGCTGGCCGGGTGCGCGATCGTGCTCAAGCCCGCGCCCGAGACGCCGCTGGACGCGTACCTGCTGGCCGAGTGGGCGGCCGAGGCCGGGATCCCGGCGGGCGTGCTGAACATCGTGCCCGCCGGACGCGAGGTGGGCGAGCACCTGATCTCGCACCCCGGCGTGGACAAGGTGGCCTTCACCGGCTCCACCGCCGCGGGCCGCCGCATCGCCTCCATCTGCGGCGAGCAGCTCAAGCGGGTCAGCCTGGAACTCGGCGGCAAGTCCGCCGCGATCATCCTGGACGACGCCGACCTCCAGGCCGGCATGGGCTTCCTGGCGATGGCCACGCTGATGAACAACGGCCAGGCGTGCGTCGCCCAGACCCGCATCCTGGCCTCGCGCAGCCGGTACGACGAGGTCGTGGACGCCGTCGCGAACATGGTCAACTCCCAGCCCGTCGGCGACCCGGCCGACCCGGCGACCGGTATCGGCCCGCTGGTGGCCAAGCGCCAGCAGGAGCGCGTCGAGGGCTACATCAAGATCGGCATGGACGAGGGCGCCAAGGTCGTCGTCGGCGGCCTCGACCGTCCCCACGACCGCGGCTGGTACGTCGCCCCCACGGTCTTCGCCAACGTCAGCAACGACATGCGCATCGCCCGCGAGGAGATCTTCGGCCCGGTCCTGGCGGTGATCCCGTACGAGGACGAGGCCGACGCCCTCCGCATCGCCAACGACAGCGACTACGGCCTGGCCGGCACGGTCTGGACGGCCGACCCCGAGCGCGGCATGAACGTCGCCCGCCAGGTGCGCACCGGCACCTACGGCGTCAACTGCTTCATGCTGGAGTCGAACGCGCCCTTCGGCGGCTTCAAGGCCAGCGGCATCGGCCGCGAGCTCGGACCCGAGGGCCTCAACGGCTACCTGGAGTACAAGACGATCGCCCGACTGGGCTGACGGCGGCGGAGAGGGACCCCGCGCGCCGCGAGGCCCCTCTCCGGGCCGGGAAGGCACCCAGCGTGCCCCCGCGACGCTAGGTGCCGGATCGGCCGCCTACAGTGGGCGACTGCCCGACTACTGAAGTATGTCCTACGGTCACCGCGAAGGCGGTTTCCTTCCCCAAGGACTTTTCTCCCGGCGGATCCTTTCCATCCGTCTTAGGTAGACGCGTATTACTCACGAAAGGTTCGAGGAGATCCATTTACCGATACGCCGGATGAGTTCGGGGCTCGCGGCCGACTCCGCGTGCCCGTAGCCGGGCTCGATCCACAGCTCCTTGGGCTCGCGGGCGCCGTCGTAGAGCTGGTGGGCGTGCTCCAGCGGGAAGAAGGCGTCGGCGTCGCCGTGCACGATCAGCAGCGGCGCGGGCGAGACCAGCGCGACGGCCTCGTGCGGCGGCATCGGGATCGGGTCCCACTGCCCGCTCGCGATCCTGGTGCGCTTGGCCACCCGGGCGGCGAACCTGCCGAACGGCTGCTCGATGGCCCAGTGGACCTGGCGCATCGGCTTGGTGCCCCGGTAGTACCAGCGGGCCGGGCCGCTGACCGCCGCCACCGCGTCCACGCCCCGGCGCAGCGCCGCGTGCCGTACGGCCACCGCCGCGCCCATGGAGAAGCCCACGACCGCGATCCGGCGGTAGCCGGCCACGCGGGCATGCCGTACGGCGGCCTCGACGTCGAGGATCTCCAGGTCGCCCACGGTCGTCTCGCCCCCCGAGCGACCGTGCCCGCGGAAGTCGAACGCGAGCACGCCGCCGTACCCGCTGAGCACGTGCGCGATGCGGCGGGCGGTGCGCTCGCGCCACGATCCGGTGAAGCCGTGCGCCATGACGATCCCGATGTCTCCGGCCGCCGAGGGGGTGTGGACGGCGTCGATGCGTACACCGTCCTCGGTTCTGAGCATCACCGGGAAATTGGGCGCGAAAGGCATGAATACCAGCTTATGTGGGGTGCGATTCGACGCCGTGCTCGGTGGCCCACACCGCGATCTGGGCACGGGAGGCGAAGCCCAGCTTCTCCATGATGTTGGCGACGTGCCGGGCCACCGTGGCCGGGCTGATCACCAGCTTCAGGGCGATGGCCCGGTTGCTCAGCCCGCCCGTGAGCAGCGCGGCGATCTCCAGCTCCCGGCCGGTCAGCCCGCCCTGGCAGGGGCCCTGCACCGGCCGGGGCCCGTCCGCCGGGACGCCCTGGCCGGGGTCGAGCACCCGCCTGGCCACCTCTTCGGGCGACTGCCGGGCGCCCCTGGCCCACAGCAGCGACACGCGCCCCTCGCCGAGCCCGCTCCTGGCCCGCGTGAGCAGCTCCTGGACCGGGCCGGGGACGCCGTACTGGCCGATGGCCTCGCGCAGCGCGGTCGCGGCGGCGGCGGCCAGCACCGCGCCCTCCAGGTCGCCCTGCTCGCCGGCCAGCGCCGACATGGCCGTCAGCGCCCGCACCACGCCCCTGCGCTGGCCGGTCCTGGTGCTCAGCGCCAGGCTCTCGGCCAGGTGCAGCCGGGCGGCCGGATAGTCGTGCATCCGGGCCGACACCCGGCCCAGCTTGGCCCGGCAGCGGGCCAGCTCGACCCGGTTGCCCATGTCCTCCAGCAGCGGCAGGGCCGAGGTGTGGCAGGTCATGGCGGCCTCCAGGTCGCCCGCGGCCTCGGCCACCGCGCCCAGGTGGGTCAGCGCCCTGGCCAGCGTCCAGTGGTGGCCGGCCTCCCTGGCCAGGGCCAGCGCCTCCTCGCCGCGCCGGCGGGCCTGGCGGAGCTGGCCGCGGAAGAGCGCCAGGTTGAGCTGGGCGATGCGGACCGTGGCCAGGTTGAACGGGTCGTCGTGCACGGTGGCCGCCGCCTCCAGCTCCTCCAGGTAGCGCAGCGCCTTCTCGCTCTGGCCGGTGCGGAAGAACACGGCCAGCGCGACGCCGTAGGTGACGCCCAGCCAGTGGGTGTACGGGTGCCTCTTCTGCTCCTCGACGCCCTGCACCACCAGCTCTTCGGCACGGGCCAGCTCGTCGCAGATCTCCAGCCCGTACGCCAGGCCGCCCTTGGCCACGGCCAGCACGTCGGAGGGCACCCGCGACAGGTCGAGGGCGAGCAGCCGCTGGTGCCAGCCGACGGTCTCGCCCAGCTCACCGCGTACGGCCAGGATCGCCAGGGCGGCGCGGGCCAGGCGCAGCCCGAGCACCGGGTCGGCCGACTCCACCGCCCGATCCACCGCCGCCCGGCAGTCGTCCATCAGCGCGCGGCCCCTGGCGAAGTGCGGGACGCGGGCGGCCCAGGGCATGCGCGGGTCGAGCGTGCCGGCCTCGTAGCAGCGTTCCATCTCCTCGCAGATCACCCGCAGGTGCCGGTCTCGCAGCCGTGTCAACTCGCCCGCCTCGGCCAGCCGCTCGGCGGCGTACTGCCTGATGGTCTCCAGCAGGCGGTAGCGCCCGTCGTGGTGGAGCACCAGCGACTTGTTCACCAGGCCGCTGAGCAGGTCGAGCAGCTCGGCCCTGGGCACGATGCCGCCGTCGGCGCACACCCGCTCGGCCACGGCCAGGTCGAACAGCCCGGCGAAGACCGACAGCCGCCGCAGCAGCACGCGCTCCTTGGGCCGGAGCAGGTCGTGGCTCCACTCGACGGTGGCCAGCAGCGTCCGCTGGCGGGCGGGCGCGGTACGGTCGCCCCTGGTCAGCAGGGTGAACCGGTCGCCGATGCGGTCGGCGATGCGGCCGGGGCTCATCAGGCTCGTACGGGCCGCCGCCAGCTCCAGCGCGAGCGGCAGGCCGTCGAGCGCCCGGCACAGGCGGACGACGTCGTCCATGCTGCCGGTCACCGACCGCGCCCCCGCCGCCAGCGCCCGCTCGACGAACAGCAGCACGGACTCGGCGTCGGGGTGATGGTCGTCGGGCAGTTCGAGCGGCGGCACCCGCCAGACCAGCTCGCCGGGGATGCGCAGCGGCTCCCGGCTGGTGAGCAGGAAGCGCAGCTCAGGGCAGTCGGCGATCAGGCCGGCGACCAGCTCGGCGCACCGGTCGACCAGATGCTCGCAGTTGTCGAGCACGATCAGCGCCCTGGCCTCGCGCAGCCGTACCCGCAGCCCTTCGAGCAGCCGCCCCGGGGCCTCGTCGCGGACGCCGAGCACGTCGGCCATCTCGTTGACGATCAGGGCCGGGTCCGCCAGGCGGGCCAGCTCGACCAGCCAGACGCCGTCGGCGAAGCCCGGCGCGGCCCTGGCCGCCACCCGCAGCGACAGGCGGGTCTTGCCGATGCCGCCGATGCCGCTGAGCGTGACCACGCGTTCGTCGTGGACCAGCGTGCTCAGCTCGGTCAGGTCGCGCCCGCGGCCGACGAAACGGTTGGGCTCTGCGGGCAGGTTGTGCGGAACTGGCGGAGTCATGTCGGCGCCCAGGGTCAGCGGAGGATCACATTTCCGCTAAGTCTCCACCTCCGGCCAGCCCCGCGCGATCACTTTCCGTGGACTGTCCGCGACTGTTCGGATACGGATGCCGCCCGCTCAGCTCGGCGACGCTCATCACGATCCGCACCCGCGACTCCTCGGCCGCCTCCAGCGCGGCCGGCACGTCGGAGATCATCACCCGGGCGCCGCTGGATCGGATGCGCTCGCCCAGCCCGGCGGGGTCGAGGTCCACGGGCACCGGCCAGACGACGCCGCCCGCCGCCATCACCGCGTCGGCCGCCACCAGCAGGTCGGGCCCGACGGGCAGGCAGACGAGCACCGTGTCGCCCGCGCGCACGCCTCTGCGCCGCAACTGGGCGGTCGCGATCGACGACCGCTCGTCCAGTTGCTTCTCGGTGAGCTCCAGGCCCGTGCCCGAGTCCACCATGACGATGTGCTCATCCATGGCGTCCACGGTAGGGAGGGGGTCACGTGCCTACATGGGGCGGAATATGCAGATCCCTATGCAGAAGCGCTGGGGTGCTCGGCGGCCCACACCGCGATCTGGGCGCGCGAGGTGTAACCCAGCTTCTCCATGATGTTGGCGATGTGCCGGGCGACGGTCGCGGGGCTGATCACCAGTTCCTCGGCGATGGCCCGGTTGGACAGGCCGCGGGTGAGCAGGCCGGCGATCTCCTGCTCGCGCACGGTCAGCAGCGAGTGCCTGACCGGCTCGGCCGCCACGGGCGGCGGGGACGCGGGCCGCTCCCCCGACAGCACCTGCAGGGCCGCGGCGTCGGGGCTCATCGCCCGGCCGCGGGACCACAGCGAGGCCGTGCGGCCCTCGCCGAGCTTGGCGCGGGCGCGCGAGAGCAGCTCCTCGATCCTGATCGTGGCCGAGTGCTGGCCGATCGACTCGCGCAGCGTGGCCGCGGCGGCGGCGGCCAGCACCGCGCCGTCGAGGTCGCCCTCGTGCTCGGCCAGCACCGACAGGCCGGCCAGGCACCGGGCCACCCCCTGCCGCTGGCCGGTCTGCCGGCTCAGCGCCAGGCTGTCGGCCAGCCGTTCCCTGGCCACGGCGAACTCGCCCAGCATGGCCGCCACCCGGCCGACCCTGGCCAGGCAGCGCGCCAGCTCCGAGTCGCTGCCCAGCTCGCACAACCACGGGACGGCCAGCTCGTACTGCGACTTGGCGGTCTCCAGGTCGCCGCGGGCCTCGGCCACCGCGCCGAGCTGGGCGGCCATCCTGGCCATGAGCCAGCGGTGGCCGTGCTCGCACGCCCGCGCCAGGGCCTCGTCGCCCAGCCGCTGGGCCTCGCGCAGCCGCCCCCTGGTCAGCGCCACCGCCGACAGCCCGGCCAGCCCCGCCGCCTGGTTCCAGGCGTCGCCCGACTCGGTGGCCTCGGCCAGGCCCCGCTCGGCGTGGTGCAGCGCCTCGTCGATGCGGCCCATGCGCAGCAGGACGATGACCACGAGGCTGTGCATGACGCAGCGCGTGAACGCGTAGTCCCCGCCGTCCCCGCCGTCCTCGCCGTTCTCGCCCAGGCCCGCCAGGCTCTCCGTGGCCACCTCCAGCGACCGGCTGAGCTCGTCGCGGGCCTCCAGACCGTAGGCCAGGTACGCCTTGCCCTGCGCGATCTGCTCGTCGGGGACGGGTGAGAGGTCGAGCGAGAGCAGCCGCTCGATCCAGCCGACGATCTCGGTCAGGTTGCCGGAGATCGGCAGCAGGGCGGTGCTGGCGGCGCACAGCCGCAGGCCGAGCCCCGCGTTGCCGGACTCGGCGGCCCAGTCGAGGGCGGCCCGCTGGTCGTCGAGGAGCTGCTTGCCGGCCATCAGGCACTCCAGCCGCTCCGGCCAGGGCACGCCCGGCCGGACCATCTCGGTCGTGAAGTGGCGTTCCTGAAGGTCGCACAGGACGGTGAGGTGCCGCTCGCGGACGACCTCGCGCTCCCCCGCCCGTTCCAGCCGTTTCATCGCGTACCGCTTGATCGTCTCCAGCATCCGGTAGCGCCTGCGTTCCTCGTCGCACAGCACGAGGGACTTGTCGACCAGGCCGCCGAGGAGGTCGACGATCTCCGCCTGGGCGATGGGCGGCTCGGCGCAGACCTGCTCGGCCAGGTCGAGGTCGAAGTCGCGGGCGAAGACCGACAGCCTGCGCAGCAGCACCTGCTCCTTGGCCGACAGCAGGTCGTAGCTCCAGTCGACGGTGGCCAGCAGCGTGCGCTGCCGCGCCGGGGCCGTACGCCCGCCCGTGGTCAGCAGGGCGAAGCGGTCGTCGAGCCGGTCGGCGATCTGCCCGGGGCTGAGCAGGCTCGTACGGGCCGCCGCCAGCTCCAGGGCCAGGGGCAGCCCGTCGAGCGCCTGGCACAGGCGGACCACGTCGGGCAGGGTGTCGTACCCGAGCCGGGTGCCGGCGGCGGCGGCGCGGTCCATGAAGAGCTGCACCGACTCGGCGTCGGCGTACCCCATCTCGGGCAGGTCGAGCGGCGGCACCCGCCAGATCAGCTCGCTGGCGATGCGCAGCGGCTCCCTGCTGGTGGCCAGGATGCTCAGCCGGGGGCAGCAGGCGACCAGCTCGGCGGCCAGCTCGGCGCACCCGTCGACCAGGTGCTCGCAGTTGTCGAGCAGCAGCAGGCAGCGCAGGTCGCGCAGCCGGGCGGTGACGGTGTCGAGCAGCGGGCGGCCGCTCTCCTCGCGCACCCGCAGCACCCGGGCGATCTCCTGGACGATCTGATCGGGACGGCTGACCCGGGCCAGCTCGACCAGCCACACCCCGCCCGGGTAGCCGTCCACCAGCCCGGCGGCCACCCGAAGGGCCAGCCGGGTCTTGCCGATGCCGCCGACGCCGCACAACGTGACCACGCGCGTCTCGCCGAACAGCCCGCGCAGGTCGTCGAGGTCGCGTTCGCGGCCCACGAACCGATTGGGCTCTGCTGGAAGATTGTGCCGGGGGGCCTCTGGCATGTGATCACCCTGCGTCGCCGAAGGCTCACACTCTTCCACAGTGCCGCACTTTTCACAGGCCAAGCGAGCTGACGATCGCCCTTTCGTCCACAACGCGCAGAATGGGGCTTCCCAGCAGCCGCCTGGCGACGTCGTACGGCGCCACGACCATGGTGGCCCTGCGCTCGGCGGCCAGCACGCGGCAGCCGATGACGGTCGGCTCGTTGGCGGCGATCACCACGTGGGCGCCGGACATCAGGGCCAGGTCGAGCACCCGCAGCCCTTTGAGCAGGTCACCGGCCGCGTTGACGACGACGTCGTCCTTGCCGATCACCAGGCGGGCGGCCAGGTTGCGCAGGTCGGCGGCGAGCTCGTCGTGGTCGAGGACGCGTCCGCCGCCCAGCGCCAGCGCCGCGCCCGCCAGCGGGCCGAACTCCACCGGGTTCGCGTTCAGCAGCCCGGCGAACGGCACCGCGCCGGGCGAGGGACGGAAGGCGTAGACCCGGTCGGCGGCGACCGCGCCGAGGTCGCGGGGGCCGCGGGTGATCATCATCCGGGCCGGGCCGGAACCGCTCAGCACGGCGACGCCGCCCGCCCAGGCCACCGCGTGGACCGCCACCGTCAGGGACACGCCGAGCGGAAGGTCGATGAGGACGCGGTCGCCGTAGGTCAGACCGTCGCGCCGCAGCCCGCCCGCCGCGCGGGTGACCCGCCTGGCGAACTGCGCGTACGACAGCACCTCGCCGGTCCTGACATCGCTCACCGCCGGCTGGTCGCCCTTGCTCGGTGCCGAGCCCATAACCAGCTCTGTCCAGGTCATGACGACAATGTAGGGACCGCGGCGGCTCCTGCCATGCACACAAATGTGCAACCTGCTATGTACGTCCCGGCTCGCGCTCGTACAGCTCGCCGAGGGGGGCGAGCCGGTCGGCGGGCACGTTCAGGCGCAGGCCGGCGTCGGTCTCCTCCCGCCAGGTGCCGTGCTCCCAGGCGAGCTGGTCCCAGGCCACCAGTTTGCTGCCCTTGAGCCGGTGCCTGATCAGGGTCTCGACCAGCCAGGGGGCCCGGCCGCCGGGGCCGCGCTCGTAGCCGAAGAGCTTGCCGGTCCGGCGGGGCACGACGATGAGGTCGCTGATCCTGAAGGCGTTCTGCACGCCCATCAGCAGGGGGCCGTCCTGGCGCAGCCGGACGTCGGCGACCCGGCCGACCACCTCGCCCGCCGCGTCGGTCACCGTGCGGCCCCTGAACCAGCTGATCGTCGGGACGGGACCGGTGGCGTGCACGACCTCTCCGCCGGGCGGGCGCCCGCCGCCGCTGCCGGGGATCCTGGCGACCACGTTCTCGCGCGCCCAGCGTTCGAGGGCGGCCTCGGCCGGCTCGCCGCTCACCTTGATCGCGCTGCCGATCTCGGTGACCAGGTGCATGGGGATGCGCCGGGGCTGCGGGTGCTCCTCGGACCTGAACAGCGTGGTCACCGACCTCATCAGCCAGCCGGGCAGGCCGCCGATGCGGGGCGCGAGCGCGAGCGGCCCGGCCAGGACGGCCGCCACGTACGGCGGGTCGCCGGCCAGCTCCAGGTCGTCCACCTTGCACACGGGGGCGTCGTCGCCGGCCCGGACCACCTGCCGGTCGAGCAGGTGCAGGTCGGCGTGGAGTTCCCTGGCCCTCATCGCCCCGCCTTCGTGGCGATCAGCAGCGGGATCGCCGCCACCGCGACCACCGTCAGCAGGATCATGTACGCGGTCCCGAGGGCGTTGGTGAACCGGCTGTTGACCCGGTCGTCCATGTAGTCGGGATCGTTGGCGATCATCAGCACGGGCAGGTACGTCAGCGGCAGCGCGGCGGCCGAGAACACCAGCGAGTACTCCGTCACCATGACCGGGTCGACGGTGGTCAGGACGAGCGCCGCGGCCAGGACGACCGCGACCAGCACCACGACGTGGAACCTGGCGGCCTCCCTCGGCCGTACCTCCTTGCCCCACCGCCAGCCGAAGTACTGGCTGAGCGTGTACCCCGACGACAGCGCCGTCTCCAGCGTCGCGCCGAACGTGGCCGCGAACACCCCGAAGATCGCCAGCACCAGCCCGATCTTCCCCAGGCCGAGGCCCACCGGCAGCATCATCTGCGCCAGCGACTCCACCTGCGCCTGGACCGGGAGGAACACCAAGGTCGCGCAGACCATGATGGTCAGCGACAGCGCGCCGCCGAGCGGGAAGCCGACGAACACGTTGGTGCGGGCGGTCACCAGGTCCTGGCGCGTCCACTTCTCCTCGACGCCGCCGGAGGAGAAGAAGAACACCTCGTACGGGGTCATCGCCCCGCCGAGCAGCGCGACCGCGTAGTACCAGTAGGTCGCCGCCCCCTCGGCCTGCGGCGGCGAGGCGAGCTGACGGCCCAGTTCGCCCCAGTCGGGACCGATCTGCCAGGCCGCCACCCCGAACACCACCAGCGCGAGCCCGGCCAGCCCGAACACCCGCTCCATGGTCTCGAACCTGACCCGCCACATCACCAGCCAGGCGACCAGCGCCACCCCGGGCACCCACAGCAGGTAGTTGACGCCGGTGGCGATCTCCAGGGCCAGCGACGCGCCGCCGATCTCCGCGGCCAGCGTGAGCAGGTTGACGAGGAACGACGCCGCCAGGTTGAGCAGGCCCGCCCTCGGGCCGAGGCGCTCGCGTACGAGGTCGAAGACCGGCCGGCCGGAGACCGCGGCGATCCTGCCGGACATCTCGGCGAACAGGCAGATGCCCACCACGCCGACCACCACGACCCACGCCAGGGACATCCCGAACCGGGCGCCGACCAGCGAGTTGGCCACGAGGTCGCCGATGTCCACGAAGCCGCCGACGGCGCTGAGGATGCCGAGCGTGACGGCGAAGAGCTTCTTCACCCCAGCGCCTCCAGCTCACGCACCGCGCCGGCCGGGTCCTGGATCCGGTCCCGCCGGACCTGGATGAGCAGGTCGTCCACCAGGCTCTCGGCCCGCTGGATGCGGTCGAGCAGCCGGTCGCGCACCTGGTCGGACCGTTCGGACGGCGGCTGGACCCCGCCGAACTGGTCACCGACCGCGTCCAGCTCCCCGGCCGCGTCGGTGAGCAGGGTCTTCAGGTACGGCCTGGTCAGCCGGTGGGAGTTCTGGACGGCCAGGCGGACGATCCGCAGGGTCGAGGAGACGCTCTCGTCCGACTGCTTGGCCTTGAGCGCGTAGTCGTGGTCGTCCCAGGCGGGGCTCACGCAACCGGCCACGAGCGTCGCGAGCAGCACGAGGAGGGCCGCCGCCCGCTTCACGTCCGCCCTCGGAGCAGGAAGTAGGCCAGCAGCCCGAGAAGCACGGCGAACTGCCCCCACGCGGCGAGCAGCACCAGTCCCTCGTCCCTCACGGTTGCTCACTGCCCGCCCGCTCGCGCGTCCAAGCGAAGGGGCGGGAATCAGACACCCCGGCCGGAACGTTCACCCCTACAGCGCCGCAGACGCGTTGTCCCGCTCTTGCCACGAGAGGGGATCAACTAGACTTGGTGGGTCGCGACTTCGCGCGGCCGCCCCCACGACACAGAGCGAGAAGTCATCATGCCTTTGAACAGCCGCGACGACCTGCGGAACATCGCGATCATCGCGCACGTCGACCATGGCAAGACCACGCTGGTCGACGCCATGCTCTGGCAGTCCGGGGCCTTCCGCGCGAACCAGGACGTCGACGACCGGGTCATGGACTCCAACGACCTGGAGCGCGAGAAGGGCATCACCATTCTCGCCAAGAACACCGCCGTCCAGCACGGCGGCATGACCCTGAACATCATCGACACCCCCGGCCACGCCGACTTCGGCGGCGAGGTCGAGCGCGGCCTTTCCATGGTCGACGGTGTGGTGCTGCTGGTCGACGCCTCCGAGGGCCCGCTGCCGCAGACCCGGTTCGTGCTGCGCAAGGCCTTCGCCGCCAAGATGCCGGTCATCCTGTGCATCAACAAGGTCGACCGCCCCGACGCCCGCATCAAGGAGGTCGTCGACGAGGTCTACGAGCTGTTCATGGACCTCGACGCCACCGAGGAGCAGATCGACTTCCCGATCGTCTACGCCTCGGCCAAGGCCGGCCGCGCCTCCCTGAACCGTCCCGACGACGGCGGCATGCCCGACTCGGAGGACCTGGAGCCGCTGTTCGACATCATCAAGTCGACGATCCCGGCCCCCACGTACGACCCCAACGCGCCGCTGCAGGCGCACGTCACCAACCTCGACGCCTCCTCCTACCTGGGCCGCATCGCGCTGTGCCGGATCCACCAGGGCGTCATCCACAAGGGTCAGCAGGTCGCCTGGTGCCGTACCGACGGCACGATCCAGAAGGTGAAGATCACCGAGCTGCTGATGACGGAGGCGCTGGAGCGCAAGCCGGCCGAGCAGGCCGGTCCCGGCGACATCATCGCCATCGCCGGCATCCCCGAGATCATGATCGGCGAGACGCTGGCCGACCCCGAGGACCCGCGCCCGCTGCCGCTGATCACGGTCGACGAGCCGGCGATCTCGATGACGATCGGCACCAACACCTCGCCGCTGGTCGGCAAGGTGAAGGGCTCGAAGGTCACCGCCCGCATGGTCAAGGACCGGCTCGAGAAGGAGCTCGTCGGCAACGTGTCGCTGCGCGTGCTGCCCACCGACCGTCCCGACTCCTGGGAGGTGCAGGGCCGCGGTGAGCTGGCGCTGGCCATCCTGGTCGAGCAGATGCGCCGCGAGGGCTACGAGCTGACCGTGGGCAAGCCGCAGGTGGTCACCAAGACCATCGACGGCAAGGTGCACGAGCCGGTCGAGCGCCTGACGGTCGACTGCCCTGAGGAGTACCTCGGCGCGGTCACCCAGCTCCTGGCCGTCCGCAAGGGCCGCATGGAGCACATGACCAACCACGGCACCGGCTGGATCCGCATGGAGTTCGTGGTCCCGGCCCGCGGCCTGATCGGCTTCCGCACCGAGTTCCTGACCGAGACCCGCGGCACCGGCCTGGTCCACCACGTGTTCGACTCCTACGAGCCCTGGTTCGGCGAGCTGCGCACCCGCAACAACGGCTCGCTGGTGGCCGACAGGTCGGGCCCGGTGACCGCGTTCGCCATGCTCAACCTCCAGGAGCGCGGCGTGCTGTTCGTCGCGCCGACCACCGAGGTCTACGAGGGCATGATCATCGGTGAGAACTCGCGTTCCGACGACATGGACGTGAACATCACCAAGGAGAAGAAGCTCACCAACATGCGCTCGTCCACGAGCGAGGAGACCGAGAAGGTCATCCCGCCGCGGACGCTGTCGCTGGAGCAGGCGCTGGAGTTCATCCGCGAGGACGAGTGCGTGGAGATCACGCCCGACGCGGTCCGCATCCGCAAGGTCGTGCTCGACGGCGCCACCCGTGGCCGCGCCGCGGCCCGCGCCAAGCGCGCCTGATTCGTTTCGTCCGCACCACGGCCGCGTGTCACCTTTCCCGGTGACACGCGGCTTTCGTGTCAGCGGAACCTGTCAACCCTCGCGCCACGCACGCGCGATGGAACGCCTCCGCCGTGCTCACGGCGTGCGCAGCCTGGCCGCGCCGATGCCGGCCCTCCTGCCGGCCGCGGGCACGACGGCGGCCGGCTCGGCGGCCGGGCAGACGGTGGACCGCATCGGCGACCAGGTCACGACGGGCGGGCGGCGAGCTCAGCGGCGCGGCAGCTCGCTGCCCCTGACGTGCGCGCACTGCCACTCGACCAGCGCCGCGCAGTCGCGCCAGGCCCGCTCGACGCGCCCGCGCACCTCGGCCGTGTGCACCCACTCCTCGGGCTCGTGGCGGACGCCCGCGTACAGGGACCTGTGGCGCAGCAGCTCGATGCGCGGGTGGTCCTCGTCGAAACCGCGCGGTCTGGTCTTCAGGCGGTCGCCGCCGATCGTGTAGCCGGCCTCGGCGAGCCTGGCCGTGATCGCCTCCAGCGGCTTGCCCGTCAGGTCCTCGTCCACGGCCGCGCGGTAGCGGGCGACCTGGTCGGGGGCCTGGGTGTAGCGGCCGCCCGCGACGTACAGGCCGGCGGCGCTGATCTCGACGTAGAAGCCGATGCCGGGCATCAGGTCGACGAACGCGCCCTGATGGGTCTTGTACGGCGTCTTGTCCTTGGAGAAGCGCACGTCACGGTAGGGCCGGAAGAGCTGGGCCGGGCCGAACTCGTCGGCCAGCTCGTCGGTGAGCTCCGTCATGGGCGCGCGGACGGCGTCCTCGTAGAGGTGCTTGTTGCGGGTGAAGTAGGTCTTGGAGTTGTCCGCCTCAAGACCCTCGTAGAAGATGAACGCCTCGTCGGGGAAGCCGGTGAAACCCATGGCCCAAGGGTGCCATGCCGCTCAGCGTGCGGTGTACGTGCGGCCCGGCGTGGGCGGGCGGCCGTACAGCTCCGAGACGGTCACGAACGTGTAGCCCTTCTTGGCGAGCGTGTCGAGCACCTTCGGCACGGCCTCGACGGTGGTGGGGTGGATGTCGTGCATGAGCACGATCGACCCGGCCTTGGCGGTGTCGGCGCGTCTGACCACGGCGGCGGGCTCTCGGTGCAGCCAGTCGAGGGTGTCGACGTCCCACAGGATCTGGGCCAGGCCCTCGCGGCGGGTCTCGGCGGCCACGGCGTCGTCGGTGCTGCCGTACGGCGGGCGCATCACCCGCATCTTGACCCCGGTCAGCCGGTGGACCAGCTCTTCGGTGTGCCCCAGCTCGTGCTGCAGCCCCTCGCGCGACAGGCCGGTCAGCGACGGATGGGACCAGGAGTGGTTGCCGATCTCGTGGCCCTCGTCCACGATGCGGCGGGTGATGCGGCCGCCGCTGTCGGCGGCCACCATCTCCCCCAGCACGAAGAACGTGGCCTTGACCTGGCGTTGGTGCAACAGGTCGAGCAACTTGCCGGTGTAGGGCCCTGGACCGTCGTCGAAGGTCAGGGCCACACACTTGATCTTGCCGCAGTCGAACCTGCGGCGGCGCGGCCAGTCGGCCTGCTGCGCGACCAGCCGCTTGGCCAGGACCTCAGGACTGACCTGAGGCCGGATCACGGCGGATTGTCGGCGCGGCACCGGTTGAGCGGCACAGCCCACGAGAACGAACAGGACAAGCGGCAAAGCCCAAATGCGCATGTTTTCCCCCGAAACACCGCACGCGGGGGCCTCACGGATAATCCTGAACCGGTCTCCCCCGTAGTTCCCTGGTCAGGTCGTCCCACCAGGGTGGGATATCCGCGTGCAGCTCCTTGTAGCGGCGCGCCACACGCATGGCACATCCAACCGGATCCGTACCCAGATGACGACGTTTAACCGGACCTTCCTGCCAACGGTAAAAACCGTCCCTGTAGTGCACGACGAGACCTATCCAGACCGAGATGGTCGCTCCGTCCCCCACCTCGTACGCGCTGGTGACACCCAGCCCGTGCAGCTCCGCCTGGAGTTTCTCCGCCGCCGCGCGGGCTTCGGTCACACGCCACCCCCTGCCGACGTTCGCATACACGAGAGATGTACCCAGCAACGGGCAACAGCCGTCCAAGACATGGAGTAATCATCAAACTCCGCTGGGTCATCCGCAGGCCGTTCGACGTTATTGGTCCGGTTGCACAGCCGGGCGGCCCTTGTTACGTTTCGGCCGTGCACCGTGAGCGGGCACCGTCGCTGAAGCACGTCGCGGTACCGTACGACTCCGATCGGGCCTTCCTCGACCTCGTCGTCCCGCGCGTGCGCACCGCGCTGGACGAAGACAGGCGCGTGCTGGTCATCAACCGCCCCGACCGGCTGGCCCTGCTGTCGGAGGCCCTCGACGGCGACGCGCGCCGCATCGACAGCCGCCTGTCCAGCGCCTGGTACGGCCACCCCCACCGGATGCTGGCCGCCTACCACGAATACACCCGCGGGCGGCCCACGCTCGTCGTCGGCGAGCCCGTCTGGACCGGCCTGAGCGGGCCGCGGATCCAGGACCTCATCCGCTACGACTCGGTCGTCAACGCCGCCCTCGCCGCGGCGCCGTCCGTCATGATGTGCCTGTACGACCTGCGCCACGTCCCGGAGCCCGTCCGGGAGCTCACCTCGGTCGTGCACCCTCTGGTGCTGGGGGCCGGGGGCGAGACCGCGAGCGGCCGTTTCGTGCAGCCCCACGAGCTGGTGCTCGACGGCGACGACGCGCCGTTCCCCGAGCCGGGCCCGGGGGCCTGCCTGGTGCGTTTCACGGCCCGCGAGCTCAAGCGCCTGCGCCAGAGCGTCGGCGACTACGCCAGGACGGCCGGCATGGGCCGCAACCTCATCTCGTCGCTGGTGCTGAGCGTCTCGGAGATCGCCGCGAACTCCGTCGAGCACGGCGCCGGGTTCGGCACGATCACGATGTGGGTGGAGGAGCGCGACCTCGTCTGCGAGATCGCCGATCCCGGCGGGACGCTCGACGACCCGCTACCGGGCTACATACCGCCGGAGCCCGAGTCCCCACGGGGGTACGGGCTCTGGATCAGCCGGCAGCTCTGCGACCGGGTGCAGATGCGCGACGAAGGCGGCGTGTTACGCGTCCGCCTACGTCTGTCCCTGGACTCGCCCGGTTCGTCCTAGGCGGCTGCGCGGGGGGCCGGAAGGCGCACGGCGCCCTCCTCCCGCGCGTAGTCCTCCAGCATGCCGCGGAGCTGGCGGCGGCCACGGTGCAGGCGGGACATCACGGTGCCGATGGGCGTCCCCATGCGCTCGGCGATCTCCTTGTACGCGAACCCCTCGACGTCGGCCAGGTAGACGGCCACACGGAAGTCCTCGGGCAGGGAGCGCAGGGCGTTCATCACGACACTGTCGGGCAGCCGGTCGAGTGCCTCGGTCTCGGCCGAACGCAGGCCCGTGGAGCTGTGGGACTCGGCGGCGTGCAGCTGCCAGTCCTCGATCTCCTCGGCGGCCGACAGCTTCGGCGAGCGCTGCTTCTTGCGGTAGTCGTTGATGAAGTTGTTGGTGAGGATGCGGTGCAGCCACGCCTTGAGGTTGGTGCCCTCGCGGAACTGGTGATACGACGTGTACGCCTTGGCGACCGTCTCCTGCACCAGGTCCTCGGCGTCGGCTGCGTTACGGGTCAGGCGCATGGCGGAAGCGAACAGCTGCGACGTCACGGGCACGACATCGCGCTCGAACCAGTCCTGACGCTGCTCATCGGTCATAGTGATCAATTCATTCCCCCTTGCGCTATCCCCCGTTCGGCACAAGCCGCCTGACAGCGTTCCTCATCCTCGCAACTCCCAGGTAAGGGACGCGTTAGGAGAGTCCGCATAGGCCAGAAGGGGTTTGAGTCCATCTGCTCGCGGCGTGCGTGGTCACGTCCACGGCCGGACAAGTCTCATTATCATAACACTACCCACCCAATATCGTAGGAATAGTGGCCAGAGTCACAGGGGATAGCGTATGGGCATGGATTCTGTGGACCGTCACGACACGGGGACACGTCGGTGGGTGGCGGAGGCCATCCGCAAGGTGGAGGCCGACGCCAACCGGAGCTGTGACACTCACCTGCACGTCTTTCCGCTTCCCTCGGACTGGGGGGTAAACCTCTATCTGAAAGACGAATCGGTGCACCCGACCGGTTCACTCAAGCACCGGCTCGCACGGTCCCTCTTCCTGTACGGCCTCGCCAACGGCTGGATCGGCCCGGCCACCACGATCGTGGAGGCGTCCAGCGGCTCGACCGCGGTCAGCGAGGCGTATTTCGCCCGGTTGCTCGGGCTGCCGTTCATCGCCGTCATGCCCGCGTCCACGTCGCCCGAGAAGTGCCACCTCATCGAGTTCTACGGCGGGAAGTGTCATCTGGTCGCCGACCCGGGGGCGATCTATGACGAATCTCACCGGCTGGCCGCCGAGACCGGGGGCCACTTCATGGACCAGTTCACCTACGCCGAACGCGCGACCGACTGGCGTGGCAACAACAACATCGCCGAGTCGATCTATTCCCAGATGTCCATGGAGCCGCATCCCGAGCCCGCCTGGATCGTGGTGGGCGCCGGCACCGGCGGCACGTCGTCCACGATCGGCCGCTACATCCGCTACCGCCGCCACCCCACCCGGCTGGCCGTGGTCGATCCGGAGGGCTCGGCGTTCTACCCGGGCTGGGTCTCGGGCGACTCCTCGGTGACGGCGTCCGGGTCACGGATCGAGGGCATCGGGCGTCCCCGGGTGGAGCCGTCGTTCCTGCCCAGCGTGATCGACCGCATGATCGCCGTCCCCGACGCCCGGTCGATCGCCGCCATGCACTGGACCCGCGAGGTCACCGGCCTGGACGTCGGCGGCTCCACCGGGACGAACATGGCGGCCTGCGTGGACCTCGTCAGGGAGATGCGCGAGGAGGGCCGCCAGGGCAGCATCGTCACGCTGGTCTGCGACCGCGGCGACCGCTACAAGGGCACCTACGACAACCCGGAATGGCTGGCCGGCCAGGGGCTGGACCTCGAACCCCACCTGGCCGACCTGCGGGCCCTGCTGCCGCGCTGAGCGTCCGCGCCGGTCAGGAGGCGGGCTTGGCGGGGTCGACCGAGAACGTCCCGGCCAGGTCGTCCAGGATGGCGTGGGCGCCCTGGATGCCCACGGCGCTCATCCAGGTCAGGTCGCTGACCTCGTGCTTGGCGCCCTTGAGCCGGCCCCACAGCGGGTTGCCCACGAACTTCTCCTTGGGGCCGTCGCCGGCCGGGTCCGGGTAGGTGGCGACGAAGATGTGGTCGGCGTCGAGGTCGGCGATGCGCTCCTGGCTGACGTCCACGGCGATGGCGTCGTCCTTGGTCGGCTGGCCCTGCGGACGCGGGAAGCCGACGTCCTTCAGCACGACCCCGGAGTACGACTTCTCGACGTAGAGCCGGACGGTGGGCTCGCCGGCGAAGCGCACGATCGAGATCGTCGGCAGCTTCCCGCCCTCCTTGTCCTTGATCGCGGCCCCGATCCTGCCCGCGCGCTCCTCGAACGCCTTGATCTTCGCGTCGGCCAGGTCCTCCTTGCCCAGGGCCCGGCCCATGAGCCGCAGGTTGTCCTTCCAGATGGCGCCGGTCGTCTCGCTGAAGACGGTCGGCGCGATCTTCGACAGCTTGTCGTACAGGGCCTCGTGCCGGACCTTGGCCGACACGATCAGGTCGGGCTTGAGCGCGGCGATCTTCTCCAGGCTCGGCTGCTCCAGCGTGCCGACCGCGGTGGCCTCCTTGCCGTACCGGGCGACGAGCGGGCCGAGGTAGTCGGGCAGCTTGGTGTCGATCGACCGGTAGGTGGTGTAGCCGATCACCGGGGTCTCCAGCGTGAGCACCGCGTCCACGAAGCTCTGGTCGAGCGCGACGACCCGCTTGGGCTGCCCGGAGATCTTGGTGGAGCCCATCGCGTGCTCGATCGTCCTGGCGGCCGGATCGGCCGGCGCGGCCGAGGACCCCGCCGAAGGCCCCGAGGGCTCCGTCGAGCCGCATGCGGCCACCCCCGCCACCAGCAGCACACCGGCCAGCAACCGCCACGCTCTCATCGGAACCCTTTCTCGAAGTAAGGCGAACCTAAATTAGGTTAGCCCTGCCTAACCTGGCATACTTCACCACGATCGGGCAAACAAGGGGAGGAAAACTGGTGACCGCGCTCGCGCCCCGCCTCCACGGCATCCGGCGCCGGCGGCTCGTCCTCCTGCTCGTCCTCCTCGCCGCCGTCGCGGTCGCGGTGGTGCTGAGCATCACGGTCGGCTCGAAGTCCGTACCGCCGGGCGCCGCCTGGCAGGCCCTCACCGCGCCCACGGGCAGCGAGAACGACATCATCATCCGCTCCCTGCGCGTGCCGCGTACCGTGCTCGGGGTGCTGGCCGGGATCGCGCTCGGCGTCGCGGGCGCCCTCATGCAGGGCCACACGCGCAACCCGCTCGCCGACCCCGGCCTGCTGGGCGTCACGCAGGGCGCGGCGTTCGCCATGGTGGCCTCGATCATCCTGCTCGGCGCCTCCAGCCTGCTCGCCTACATCTGGTTCGGCCTGGCGGGCGCGCTGGTGGCCAGCGTGGCGGTGTTCGCGCTCGGCATGACGGGCGGCAGGGGCGGCCCCACCCCGGTCACGCTGGCCCTGGCCGGCACCGCGGTCAGCGCCCTGCTGTACGCCATGACCTCGGCCATCGTGCTCCTCGACGAACAGGCCATGGACGTCTTCCGCTTCTGGCAGGCCGGTTCCATCGCCGCCAGGGGCCCCGACGTGGTCTGGCAGGTGCTCCCGTTCATCCTCGCCGGCCTGCTGCTCGCCCTGGTCAACGCCCCGGGCCTGAACGCCCTGTCCCTCGGCGAGGACGTCGCCCGCTCACTCGGCCAGAACATCGCCCTGACCAGGACGGTCGGCGTCGCCTCCGTCACCCTGCTGTCGGGCGCGGCCGTGGCGGCCTGCGGCTCGCTGGCGTTCGTGGGCCTGATCGTGCCGCACCTGGCCCGGCCGCTGTCGGGCACCGACCACCGGTGGCTGCTGCCGTACTCGGGGCTGGTCGGGGCGGCGTTGCTGCTGGTCGCCGACGTGATCGGCCGTGTGGTGGCCCCTCCGGGCGAGCTGGAGGTCGGCGTGGTCCTCGCGCTGCTCGGCGCCCCCTTCTTCGTCGCCCTGGTCCGCCGCAGAAAGCCGGTACGGCTATGACCGCGCTCCCCCTGCGCCTCGGCGCCCTGTCCTGGCGGCTGCGCCTGCGGGCCGTCGCCGTCAGCGTGACCGGCCTGGCGCTCCTGATCGTGCTCATGGCGCTGAACATGCGCATCGGCGACCTCCCCATGAGCCTGCCGGAGGTGCTCCGGGGCACCTTCGACGTCGACAGCGCCGGCCATTTCGTCATCATGGAGCTGCGCCTGCCGCGCGCCCTGACCGGCGCCCTGGTCGGCGCCGCGCTCGCGCTGTCCGGCGCGATCATCCAGTCCATCGCGCGCAACCCGCTGGCCAGCCCCGAGATCCTGGGCGTCACGACCGGCGCCTCGGTCACCGTCGTGGCCGGCGTGGTGGCCAGCGGCAGCGTCTACGGCGGCACCAGCGGCCTGCTGGCCGGCCTGGGCGTCCCCGCGCTCGCCCTGCTCGGCGGCCTGCTCGGCGCGGCGGTCGTCTACGGCCTGGCCTGGCGGCGCGGCCTGGACGGCTACCGCCTGGTCCTGGTCGGCATCGGCGTGGCCGCGGTGTTCACCAACGTGAAGTTCTGGCTGCTGACCGTCGGCGACGTGAACGACACCGGCCGGGCCATGGTCTGGATCAGCGGCTCGCTCAACGGCCGGGGCTGGGAGCACGTCGTCCCCGTGGCGCTCGCGCTGGCCGTGCTGATCCCGGCCACCCTGCTCGGCACCCGCTCGCTCGACGCGCTGCGTTTCGGCGACGACGTGGTGACCGCCCTCGGCGTGCGCGTGAACGCGGCCCGCGCCCTGCTGATCCTGGCCGCCGTGCTGCTGGCCGCGGTGGCCACCTCCTCGGCCGGGCCGATCGCGTTCGTGGCGCTCGCCGCGCCGCAGATCGCCCTCAGGCTGGCCCGCTCGGCCCGGCCGCCGCTGCTGTGCTCGGCGGTCATCGGGGCCGTGCTCACCGCCGGGGCCGACCTGATCGCCCGGACCGTCTTCTCGCCGATCGAGCTGCCCGTCGGCATCGTCACGGCCGTGCTGGGCGCACCGTACCTGATCCACCTGATCTGGAGGGCACGCAAATGAGGCTGCAGGCCGCGGGCGTCAAGCTCGGCTACGGCGACCGGACCATCGTGGACGGCCTCGACCTGGGCATCGAGGCGGGCACGGTGACCACCATCATCGGCCCGAACGGCTGCGGCAAGTCCACCCTGCTGCGCGCGCTGGGCCGCCTGCTCAAGCCGCAGGGCGGCCAGGTGCTGCTGGACGGCAAGCGCATCGACGCCATCCCCACCCGCGAGGTGGCCAAGATCCTCGGCGTGCTGCCGCAGGCCCCCACCGCCCCCGAAGGGCTCACCGTGGCCGACCTGGTCGCCAGAGGACGCCATCCGCACCAGACGTGGTACCGGCAGTGGTCCTCCGACGACGAGTCGGCGGTCGCCGCGGCGCTGTCCATGACCGGCCTGGCCGACCTCGCCGAACGTCCCCTCGACGAGCTGTCGGGCGGCCAGCGGCAGCGCGCGTGGATCTCCATGGCCCTGGCCCAGGGCACCGACCTGCTGCTGCTCGACGAGCCCACCACGTTCCTCGACCTGGCCCACCAGGTGGAGGTGCTGGAGCTCGTCCGGCATCTGCACGAGCAGGCCGGCCGCACGGTCGTCATGGTCCTGCACGACCTCAACCTGGCCGCGCGCTACGCCGACCGGCTGGTGGCCATGCGCGCCGGCAAGGTCGTCGCCGCCGGCACCCCGCACGAGGTGCTGACCGAGGAGCTGCTGCGCGAGGTGTTCGAGCTGGACGCGAAGATCATCGAGGATCCGGTCGCGGGGACTCCTCTCGTGGTGCCGATCGGGCCGCTCGCAGCTCCGCGAGGCTGACCCGCCGCACCGGCGACAGCGCCACGCCCGCCGCGATGACCAGCCAGCTCACCCCGGCGAAGGCCATCAGCGCGTACGCGTTCCGCACCGCCGACTCGAACACCCCCGTGACCAGCGACGCGATCGGGATGGAGAAGAACGCGATCATCCGGGCCGTGCCGAGCACCCGTCCCAGCAGATGGTCGGGCCCGGCCGGCACCTGGCCACCAGCCTGCTGCCCAGGACCGCGCCGATCACCGCGCCCGCGCCCTGGAAGGCGTACACGACGCCGAAGTTGCAGGCCAGGGCGGACAGTGCGGTGGTGAGCACCACCCTGTCGCCGCCGGTCAGGAAGCGCAGCCCCTCGCGCATGTCGCGAGCACCGACCACTTCCGCACCGCCGCAGCAGTGGCGGGCGCGGTCCTGACCAGCGAGATCAGCAGCGCCGACAGCAGGAACGTGCCCGCGTCGGCGTAGACGGCCACCTGGTAGCCGAGGTTCACCACCAGCGCGCCGCCGATCACCCCGCCGAACATCCCCAGCAGCAGGTACGGCAGGTCTCGGTCACGTACACCAGCCCCGTGCCGAGCGCCGACCCGGTCAGGTCGTAGACGAGCAGCGGGAGGGCCGGCCGGTGGATCCAGGTGCCGAGCGAGGAGGCGAGGAAGGCCCCCAGCAGGAGCCAGTACCGGCCACCCATCCCCTCAGACCTCGGCCAGCGCCCGCCCGACGTCCTGGTCGTCCGGGGCCAGCTCGGCGGCTCTGAGCAGGTCCTGTCTGGCCTCCTTCGCCCTTCCCAGCTCCCGGTAGACCATCGCCCGGTTGAACAGCAGTTCGGCCGTCTCCGTCAGCTTCAGCGCGCGGGTCAGGTCGGACAGCGCGCCGTCGTGGTCGCCGCGCTCGAAGGCGGCCACGGCCCGGTTCCCCCACGCGGCGGCCAGGTCGGGGTCGATCTCCAGCGCGGTGTCGAAGGCCGTGTACGCCTCCGGGTAGCGGCCCTGGGCCGTCTCCACCTGGCCGAGCACGCACAACAGGTGGGCGTCGCGCGGCCGGAGCGCGAGGCCGCGCTCCACGTCCCGTCTGGCCCGCTCGTACTCGCCGTGGAGGGCGAGGAGGCCGCATCTGTTGACGTACGCGGGGGCGAAGTCGGGGTCGAGCTCCAGCGTGCGGTCGAGGTCGGCGCGGGCGCCTTCCAGGTCGCCGGCCGCGAACCGCAGCTCCGAGCGGTTGTAGTACGCCTCGGGGAAGGGCGGGCTGAGCCGCATGACGGCCTCGTAGTCGGCCAGGGCCTCGGCCGGTCTGCCCAGCTTGTTCAGCAGGTTTCCCCGGTCGAGGTAGTAGTCCGGATAGCCGGGATCGGCGTCGATCGCCGCGGTGTAGTCCACCAGCGCCTCCTCGTACCGGCCGGCCTGGGCCAGCAGCTGGGCCCTGTTGGCGCGCAGCACGAGCCGGTGCACCGGGTGCTCACCCGACAGGTGCTCGTCGGCCAGGGCGATGGCCTGCTCGACCAGCCGGAGCGCGGCGTCGGCGCGGCCGGCGCGCAGCTCGACCAGCGCCTTGCCGTTGAGGTCGAAGCCGAGGTGGAAGGCCCGTTCGCGGGGGTCGGGCAGCAACGACGTGATCGTGACGGCCTCGTTGATCCAGGCCATCGCCTCGCCGGGGTCGCGGCGGGCGGGGTCGTGGTGGCGTACCAGGATCATGGCGGTGGCGTAGGCGATCGTGGCCCGGTGCTTGGGGTCGGTGCTGACGCGCCGGGCCCGGTCGTAGAGCGCGCGGGCCTCCTCCTCTCGTTCCACGGCCTCCATGGCCGCGGCGACGCGCTGCACGAGGGTCCGCCACCCTTCGGGGTCGTCCTCGTACGCCATGCCGCGCAGCGCCTCCGTCCCCGACTCCGCCATCGCGTGGTGGAAGCCCTCGTCGCGGTAGCGGTCGAAGTCCGCGCACAACGGGCCCTCGCCGGGCGAGGACGGGCCCTCCTCGACGCGCAGCAGCCCCGGGTCGATCCGGCGGCGCAGCACCTCGACCAGCTCGGCGTCGGTGTGGTCGGCCTCGCCCAGGTTCGACACGACGAGCGTGAGCGGCCCCGTGACGGTCAGCAGCCCACGGACGAACTCGGCCAGCCCGTTGGCGATCCTGAGGCTGCGGCGCGCCCCCGGGATGAGGATGCGCTGCGCCCTCGGCAGGTCGTCGGCCAGCGAGCGCCTGCGTACGGGGACGAGCGGCCGCAGGCGTGGCGCCGCGACCCGCAGCTCCACGTCGTGCGCGGCGACCAGGTCGGGCCGCCGGTCGAGCGCCTCGGGGACCAGCAGGTCGAGCAGCGCGGCGGCCATCGTGTAGGGCCCGGCGGCCCGGCGGTCCGCGTCCAGGGCGATCGTCCTCACGACCGCCCCCTTCCCAACGGTCGGCGTTCCCGGGTGGAAACGCCGACCCAGAGACAGGTCAAACGCCGTGTCGCGGTGAGGCGAGCGTGGAGGGCCTGACAGTCCCGGGACGATGAACGACGATCTTCTTCATGGGCATCCCTTAGGTGATCGCGGATAACCCGAACATGTCAGCACAAAGCTAACTAACGACTCAAGACTTTTCTGGTAATGGCCATTTCGGTATGAATTAGGACATGGCCGTAAAAAGGGGCTAGTCGCCCAGGATCGCGTCCACGAACACCTCGGGGTCGAAGGGCGCCAGGTCGTCGGGGCCCTCGCCGAGCCCCACCAGCTTGACCGGCACGCCCAGCTCGCGCTGCACGGAGATCACGATGCCGCCCTTGGCGGTGCCGTCGAGCTTGGTGAGCGCGATGCCGGTGATGTTCACCACCTCGGCGAACACCTGGGCCTGGCGCATGCCGTTCTGGCCGGTGGTGGCGTCGAGCACGAGCAGCACCTCGTCGACCGTGGCCTTCTTCTCGATGACCCGCTTGACCTTGCCCAGCTCGTCCATCAGGCCGGTCTTGGTGTGCAGGCGGCCCGCGGTGTCGACGATGACGACGTCGACCTTGTCCTCGATGCCCTTGGCCGTGGCGTCGAAGGCCACCGAGGCCGGGTCGCCGCCCTCCGGCCCGCGCACCGTCTCGGCGCCGACCCGCTCGCCCCACGTCTGGAGCTGGTCGGCCGCCGCCGCGCGGAAGGTGTCCGCCGCGCCGAGCACGACCTTCTTGCCGTCGCCGATGAGCGAGCGGGCGAGCTTGCCCGTGGTGGTGGTCTTGCCCGTGCCGTTGACGCCGACGACGAGGACCACGGCGGGCCGCTCGCCGTGCTTCTGCACGTGCAGGCCACGGTCGAGGTCGGGGTTGACCTGGGTCAGGAGCTGCTCGCGCAGCAGGGCCCTGACCTCCTGAGGCGTACGGCTGCCCAGCACCTTGACCTTGGTGCGCAGCTCCTCGACCATCACGCGGGTCGGGGCCACGCCCACGTCGGCGGTGATCAGGCTCTCCTCGATCTCGTCCCAGACATCGTCGTCGAGCCGGTCGCGGGACAGCAGCTCCAGCAGGCCGCGGCCAAGGGCGCTCTGCGAACGCGCCAGGCGCGAGCGCAGCCGCACCATCCGCCCCGCGGACGGCGGCGGCACCTCGACCTCGGGCGCGATGACCATCGGCTCGGCCGGCGCGACCGGCGGCGGCACCGTGGTGACCGCGCCGTCGACCTCCTCGACCGGGCCGGCCGGCCGCTTCTCCTCCTCGGGAAGCGGCGGCGCCTGCGGCGGCGGCACGGGGGGCGCCGCCTTGCCACCCGGCCTGAACAGCAGGAAGAGGCCGCCGGCCGCCAGCAGGGCGACGACGACCACGATCACTATGACGCCGAGGTAACCATCCACAAGATGTCAGTTTTCCAGATCGACCGGCATGGTCATGCCCAAGGCACACGGATGATGACAGGCCGGATCAGGCGGATTCGCGCTCCCGCAACCGCTGGCTGACCACCTGCGTCACACCGTCGCCGCGCATCGACACGCCGTAGAGGGCGTCGGCGATCTCCATCGTGCGCTTGTTGTGGGTGATGACGATGAGCTGGGAACTCTGCCGCAATTCCTCGAACAAGGTGAGCAGGCGCTGGGTGTTGGTGTCGTCGAGGGCGGCCTCGACCTCGTCCATCACGTAGAAGGGCGAGGGCCGGGCCTTGAAGATGGAGATCAGGAACGCCACCGCGGTCAGCGAGCGCTCGCCGCCCGACAGCAGGGACAGCCGCTTGACCTTCTTGCCCGGCGGCCTGGCCTCGACCTCGATGCCCGTGGTGAGCATGTCGGTGGGGTCGGTGAGCACGAGCCGCCCGTCGCCGCCCGGGAAGACCCGGGTGAAGATCTGCTCGAACTCGCGGGCGACGTCCTCGTACGCCGAGGCGAACATCTGCTCGACCCGGTCGTCGACCTCCTTGACCACGGTCATCAGGTCACGGCGGGTCTTCTTGAGGTCTTCGAGCTGCGAGGTCAGGAAGGCGTGGCGCTCCTCCAGCGCGGCGAACTCCTCCAGCGCCAGCGGGTTGACCTTGCCGAGCTGGGTCATCTGCCGTTCGGCGGCCCTGGCCCGCTTCTCCTGCTCCTCGCGCACGTACGGGACGGGCGGATCGCCGGGGACGGGGGCGCCGGGGCCGTACTCGGAGACCAGCGTCTCGACGTCGACGCCGAACTCCTCCATCGCCCGCTCCTGGAGCTGCTCCAGCCGCAGGCGCTGCTCGGTGCGGGCCATCTCGCTGCCGTGGGCGCGGTTGACCAGCTTGTCGAGCTCCTGGCCCAGTTCGCGCACGCGCACGCGCACCTGCTTGAGCTCGGCGTCGACGGCGACGCGGGCGAGGTCGGCGTCGTCGCGCTCGCGGGAGGCGAGCTGGATCGAGGAGGCTAGCCCCCTGAGCACCTGCCTGGCGCCCTTGCTGACCGCCTCGGCGAGCACGGCCTGCCGCCTGCGCCTGGCCCGCTGAGCGGCGGCCTGGGCGCGTTCCTGGCGCTCACGCTGGGCGGCCCGCAGCAGGCCGTCGGCGCGGCCCTCGATGCCCTTGACGCGCTCCTCGGCGGTGCGCACCTGCAGCCGGGTGTCCATCTCGCGCTGCCGGACGGCCTCGCACGTGAGGGCCAGCTCGTCACGCAGGTCGGTGGTGGGCTCGGTCTCCAGCTCCTGGGCGTATTCGGCCTCGGCCAGCCGGATCTCCAGCTCGGCCAGCTCCTCCAGCCCCTCGGTACGGGCGTCCTGGGCCGCGGTGACGCTGCGGGCCAGGCGTTCGGCCTCGGCGTGGGCGGCGTGCGCGGCGGCCTCCAGCTGGGCCAGCCGCCTGGCCGCCGCCGCGTTGCGCTGGTCGGCCTCCCGCTGGCGGGCCCTGACCTGGTCGAGGACGCCCTGCGCGGCGCTCACGCCGGCCTGGGCGGTGGTGACCGCGCTCTGGGCCTCGTTGACGTGCGCCTGGGCCGCCTCGACGGCCGTCTGGGCCGCCTGCTCGGCCTCGATCGCCTGGTCGAGCGCCTCGGCCGTCGCCTCCGCCCTGGACTCGGCCTCCCGCAGGTCGTGGACGGCCTCGTCGAGCGCCGCCCGCACTTGGAGGACGGAGGTGCCGCCGGCGGACCCGCCACTGGCCAGATGGGCCCCGAGCACGTCGCCGCCCTCGGTCACCACGCGCAGGCCGGGACGCCGCCCCACCAGCTCGCGGGCCGCTTCGAGGTCGCCGACCACCACGACCCCCGCCAGCACGTGGTCGAGCGCGGGCCTCAGCTCGTCGGGCACGACGACCAGATCGGCGGCCCACCGCCCGCCCGGCGGCGCCTCGGGCCGCGATCGCGCAACCTGGGAGTGATCGGCGGTGTCCGAAACCCCGGCCTCGGCCACCAGCAGCGTGACCTGCCCCGCGTCGGTGCCGCGCAGCAGATCGAGCGCCTCGACGGCGCTGTCGAGCGTCTTGACGGTGACGGACTCGGCGACCGGGCCGAGCACGGCGGCGACGGCCAGCTCCGCGCCCGGCGTGACGTGCATGGAGGCGGCCAGCGGGCCGAGCACCCCGGCCAGGTCGGCGTCGAGGAGCGCGGCGCCGCCGTCGCCCTTGGCCAGGCCCAGCTCCAGGGCGTCGCGGCGGGCCTGGAGCGCGGCCACCGAGCGCTGGGCCTCCTGGTCGGCGGCGCGGGCCGTGGTGACGCCCGCCTTGGCGACCTGGAGGGCGGCACGCGGCCCGTCGAGCCCGGCCTTGGCCTCGTCTGCGGCCACGCGGGCCTCGTCGGCGGCGGCCCTGGCCTCCTCGACCACGGCCTGCGCGGTGGCCAGCTCCTCGGCGAGCGCCGGATCGGCCGCGGGCTCCTCCTCCTGCTGGGTCTCCAGGTCGGTCAGGGCCTGCCGCTCGCGCTCGGCGGCGTCGGCCACGGCCTTCTCCAGCCGCCCGATCTCCTCCTCGGCCGCCCGCGCCCTGCTGCGTACGGAGCCGACCTGCCCGCGCAGCCTGGCCAGGCCCTCGCGGCGGTCGGCGGCGGCCCGCGCGGCCATCGCCAGGCGCTGCTCCTCCGCGCTCAGCTCGGCCTCGGCCGCGGCCCGCCGCTGGACGGCCTCCTCCAGCAGCTCCTGGGCGTGCTCGAGCTCGGCTCCCAGCATGTGCTCCTGCTCGCGCACCTCGCCCGCCTCGCGTTCGAGGTCTTCGGGGTCGCGGCCGCGGCGTTCGATGGCGGCGGCGTCGAGGGCGTGGCGGTGGCGCTCGGCGGCGAGCTGTTCGAGGCCGGTGATGCGCTCGCGCAGCGAGGAGAGCCTGAAGAAGGTCTCCTGGGCGGCGCTCAGCCGCGGCTGGGCCTCGGCCTCGGCGGCCTCCAGGGCGGCCTCGCGCTGCTGGCCCTCGGCCAGCTCGGTCTCGACCTGGTGGCGCCTGGCCATGACGGCGGCCTCGTCGGCGGCCTCGCGTTCGAGCGTGGCGCGCAGGATGCCCAGGTCGTCGGCGAGCAGCCGCAGCCGGGCGTCACGCAGGTCGGCCTGGATGACGGCGGCCTTGCGGGCGATCTCCGCCTGGCGGCCGAGCGGCTTGAGCTGGCGGCGCAGCTCGGTGGCGAGGTCTTGGACCCGGGTGAGGTTGGCCTGCATGGCGTCGAGCTTGCGCAGCGCCTTTTCCTTGCGCTTGCGGTGTTTGAGCACGCCCGCGGCCTCTTCGATGAAGGCGCGGCGGTCTTCGGGGCCGGCGTGCAGCACGGCGTCGAGCTGGCCCTGGCCGACGATGACGTGCATCTCGCGGCCGATGCCCGAGTCGGACAGCAGCTCCTGGATGTCGAGCAGGCGGCAGGTGTCGCCGTTGATGGCGTATTCGCTCTGCCCCGACCGGAACATCAGCCGGCTGATCGTGACCTCGGTGTAGTCGATCGGCAGCGCGCCGTCGGAGTTGTCGATGGTCAGCGTCACCTCGGCGCGGCCCAGGGGCGGCCTGGAGGAGGTGCCGGCGAAGATGACGTCCTCCATCTTGCCGCCGCGCAGCGACTTGGCGCTGTGCTCGCCCATGACCCAGGCCAGGGCGTCGACGACGTTGGACTTGCCCGAGCCGTTGGGGCCGACGACGCACGTGATGCCCGGTTCGAGACGCAGGGCGGTCGCCGAGGCGAAGGACTTGAAGCCGCGCAGGGTGAGGGTCTTCAGGTACAAACGCCGACCCCCTGTCTCCCCGCCCTCCGGCTGAACGGGCTTCGGAAAAGCCTACTGGTCCCGGCCGCCCGTCGTGGGCATGTCGATGACCAGCGCTTTTTCACCAGGGAAAATAACAAGGGACGCCTCTTCGAGACGTCCCTGGGTCTTGCGCTCCGATCACTCTCAGGTGAGTGCCGGCTCGCGCTCCTGCAAGCGACTGAGCGCTTCGTCGCGGGTCTGCGCCGCAAGAGCGTCGTTCGTGGCCTGAAGTCGGATGAGTTCTGCCTCCAGATCCCGGATACGCTGCTGCAAGCGGCGCATCTCCGAGACCATCCGAGGGTCAGGACCGCCGACGTGGCCGAATAGAGCCTTCGCCATGGTAAAGGGTCCTCCACGCTGAGTGACCAGACTGGTTCGCGCACTTCTATTCCGCGGGAGGGGTGCGCGTGGTACTTAACAAGAGTCGCACCGGCAGTGTGGGCGGTCAAGTCGATCCAACCGCAACGCCCTACTGATAGGCACTCCCGACATACAACTATACCCTATTTGGGCCGTTTAGCAAAAGCGACTACCGCTCTACAAAACCGGCCAAACTACCTCGGGCTTCACTCCATCGTTCCACCACTCCATCGACCCTTCCCGGCGTGTCGCAACCTTTGAGCAGCTCCAACAGCTTGACGCACGCCTCCCTCGGCCCCTCGGCGACGACCTCGACCCGGCCGTCGTCGGTGTTCCGCGCCCAGCCGGTCAGGCCGAGCTCCAACGCCCTTGCGCGCGTCCACCACCGGAAGCCCACTCCCTGGACCCTCCCCCGCACCCAGGCGGTTACTCGGACGTTTTCCGAAGCTTTATCGCCATTACTCTTCGTATCCGTCATGCCGCCACCGTCTCATGCCGCCGTACGACTTCCATGGCCAACTCGTTGAAGGCCAGGATCGCGGCCGTACGTCCGGCCCGCAGCCAGGCCAGGCCCAGGATCGACGGAGGCAGGCCGGTGACCGGCACGAACGCGATGTCGGGCCGGCGATGGTGGTCGGCGCTCGGCTTGCAGAAGAGCATGCCGCCGCGGTTCAGCGCGACCTGCGTCAGGCCCTCCTGGGTGGTGGCCACCGAGCCGGCCCGCGCGATTCGCCGCCCCGAAGGGGTGAGGGTGGGGGCGATGTGCTCCTGCCAGCGGCGCGGGGCGGGGTCGTCGAGGCCGAACAGGGCGACCGAGGCCAGCTCCTCGGCGTCCACGCCGGCGCGGGCGGCCAGCGGATGGCGTACCGACAGCCCCAGCTCGACCGGGCAGTGGTTCAGCTCCGCGCCGCCCTCCAGGTCGGGCTCTTCGAGGGGCAGCAGCGTGAACGTCAGATCCACCCGCCCCTCGCGCAGCTTGCTGAACGGGTCGGAGAGCGGCACCTCCACCAGCTCGACCATGCAGCCCGGATACCGGCGCTCGAACGCCGCCACGCTCCCGGTGACGATCTCGGTCGGCGTGGCCAGGAACCCCACCCGCAGCAGGCCCGCCACCTCCCGGGCCGAGGCCGTCGCCCGCGACACGGCCGCCGCCATGCCGTCGTAGGCGGGCCGCAGGTCGGCCAGGAACCGCCGGCCAAGCGGCGTCAGGCGCACCCGCCTGCTGGTGCGGTCGAACAGCCGGCCGCCGATCCGGGTCTCCAGCGCGCCGATGAGCTGGCTCACCCTGCCGGGCGACAGATACAGGCGCTCGGCCGTACGCGCGAAGTGCAGCTCCTCGCTCAGCACGACGAAGCACTCCAGTTCCCTGAACTCCATGCCACTCCCCGGACGCGATCACTTAGCCTGCCTAAAGCAAGGCTTCGAGCTTCGTCATTGTTCCGCCCCCCGCCGATGACCAGGCTGAACGGCATGACGACTCTTGAGACCTCCACCGTCGCGCGGGCCCGCTGGCTCGCCGTGCTGTCCGTCGCGGTGGGCACCTTCACCATCGTGACCAGCGAGATGTTGCCCGTCGGCCTGCTGACCTCGATCGCCTCCGCCTTGGGGGTGTCCGACGGCACGGCCGGGCTGATGGTGTCGCTGCCGGGGCTGGTCGCCGCCGTCTCGGCGCCTGTGCTGGCCCTGGCCACCCGGCGGCTGGACCGGCGCGTCCCCTTGCTCGGCCTGATGGCGTTGCTCGCGGTGGCCAACCTGGCGGCGGCGTTCGCGACGAGCTTCCCCGTCATGCTGGGCGCGCGGGTGCTGACCGGGATCAGCATCGGCGGGTTCTGGGCGTTCGCGGCCGGGCTCGGCCTGCGCCTGGTGCCCGAGCGTTCGGTGGGCCGGGCCACGTCGGTCATCCTGGGCGGCGTGGCGGTGGCCTCGGTGCTCGGCGTGCCCGCGGCCACGCTCATCGCCTCGGCGGCGGGGTGGCGCACGTCGTTCGGGGTCATGGGCGGGCTGGCGCTGGTGCTGCTCGGGCTGCTCGCCGCCGTGCTGCCGCCCATGCCGGGCGAGGACGCCGCCGGCGGCTCGCGCGCGCCGCTGCCGGGCGCGCTGAGGGTCGTGCTGGCGGCGACCGTGCTGATCATCACCGGGCACTTCGCGGCCTACACCTACGTCCGGCCGTTCCTGGAGCAGGTCTCCGACGCCGGTCCCGGGCTCGTCAGCGTCGCCCTTTTGGTGTACGGCGCCGCCGGCGTCGTCGGCAACTTCGTCGCGGGCGCCAGGGCGGCCAGGAACCCCAAGCCGGTGCTGATCGTCCTGGCCCTGCTCATCGCCGTGTCCACGGCGGCGCTGGCACTGGTCGGGCTGCCGCTGGTCATGCTCGTCGTGTGGGGACTCGGCTACGGCGGCGTCGGCGTGGCACTACAGCTGTGGATCATGCGCTCGGGCGGGGGCGAGCTGGGCACCGCGCTGTTCGTGGGCGCGTTCAACGTCTCGATCGCGCTCGGCTCGTTCGCCGGCGGCCGGGTGGTGGACGGCGTGTCGATCTCGTCGGTGATGTGGCTGGGCGCCGCGCTGGCCCTGCTCACCGCGGCTTTCGCTGGCATTTGGGGCAGGAGTACGACGACCGGTTCATGAACGCCTCCCGCCTGATGGGCGTTCCGCAGCGGGAGCACGGCAGGTCGCGGCGGCCGTAGACCTCCAGGGAACGGTCGAAGTAGCCGCTCTCGCCGTTGACGTTGACGTAGAGGCTGTCGAAGGAGGTGCCGCCCTGCCGGAGGGCGGCGCCCATGACCATGCGGACCCCGGCCAGCAGTTCGGCGACCTTCGGACGGGTCAGCGTCTCGGTGGGACGCGCCCAGTGCAGCCGGGCGATCCACAACGCCTCGTCGGCGTAGATGTTGCCGACGCCGCTGATCAGCGACTGGTCCAGCAGCGCCCGCTTGATCTCGGTGCGTCTGGCCCTGAGCCTGCGGGTGAACTCCGCCTCGTCGAACGACTCCTCGAACGGGTCGGGCGCGATGTGCGCGATCGGCGCGGGCACACCGCCGACGAGCGGGGTCAGCATGACGTGGCCGAACGTGCGCTGGTCGACGAAGCGCAGGTCGGGGCCGCCGTCCTCGAAGCGGAGGCGTACGCGCAGGTGCTTCTCGGGCGGCGTCTGGGGATCGACGACGAGCAACTGGCCGCTCATGCCCAGATGGGCCAGGAGGGCCTCCTCGGCGCCCGACAGGGGCAGCCACAGGTATTTGCCGCGCCGCTCGGCCGACAGGACCGTACGGCCCTTCAGGCGGGCGGCGAACTCGTCGGCCCCCGGCAGGTGCCGCCTGATCGCGCGCGGGTGCAGCACCTCCGCGGCGGCGATCTCGCGGCCGACGACCCATTGCGCGAGGCCGCGCCTGACGACCTCGACCTCCGGCAGCTCAGGCACCGTGCACCACCCGTTCTCTCGACTCCGCGCCCTCGACGCCCCCGACGCCCGGACCGGCTGGGCGCGCGGGGACCGGCGGGCGTGGACCCCCAGGCACAACGCCGGGCGCCCGGCAGGGCTTCCCGAGCGCCGGGGTCAGCTCGCGGGCTGGCTCTCGCGCTGCTCCCGGCGGGCCCGGATGCGCGTCCAGGCCGCCTCGGCCGCCTGCTGCTCGGCCTCCTTCTTGCTGCGCCCGGTGCCCGAGCCGTAGGACTCGCCGCCGACGCGGACCATCGCCGTGAACGACTTGGCGTGGTCGGGCCCGCTCTCCTCGACGTGGTACTCGGGCACGCCGAGCGCCTCGGAGGCGGTGAGCTCCTGCAAGGACGTCTTCCAGTCGAGCCCCGCGCCCAGCGAGGCCGAACGCACGATCAGCGGGTCGAACAGCAGGTGGACGACCCGGAACGCCTCGTCGAGGCCCTTGTCCACGTAGATCGCGCCGATCAGCGCCTCAAGCGTGTCGGCCAGGATCGAGGACTTGTCGCGCCCGCCGGTGCCCTCCTCGCCCCTGCCGAGCCGCAGGAACCGGCCGAGGCCCAGGTTGCGGGCGACGTCGGCCAGCGCGCGCATGTTGACCACCGCGGCGCGCAGCTTGGCGAGCTGCCCCTCGGGCAGGTCGGGGTGGTTGCGGTAGAGGGTGTCGGTGACCACGAGACCCAGCACCGAGTCGCCGAGGAACTCCAGGCGCTCGTTGGTGGGCAGGCCGCCGTTCTCGTACGCGTAGGAGCGGTGCGTCAGGGCCCGCTCCAGGATGTCGGGGTCGAGGCCGACGACCAGGACCCGCTGCAGCTCTTCCCTGGCGACCTCCACGGCCACCGGCTTAGGACCTGCGCCCACGTGTTTCCTCCTCGGACATCTTCACAAGGCGGCCGCGGAAGATGCCCGAAAACGTGGTGGGCGTCGGGGTAACGCGTTAGCCCCGGCGTCCACCACGGCCGCGGGCGAACCGCCGCCGTACGCTTCTACAGACGTTAACGCCGACCGAGGCACAATGGCACCCGGTCGGCATCACGTCAACTGCTGACGGTGAGCCCGCCGCCGGTGTGACGGGCGGGCCTGCTGTCAGTGTGATCAGGCGGACGGCTCGATGACCTGACGACGGTTGTAGGTGCCGCAGGTGGGGCACGCGATGTGCGGCTGCTTGGGCGAACGGCACTGCGGGCAGCTCACCAGGGCGACAGCAGTCGTCTTCCACTGGGAGCGACGGGCGCGGGTGTTGCTCCGCGACATCTTTCGCTTCGGGACGGCCACGTCACTTCTCCTGATCGTTATCGTTCTCGGAAACCAGACCTTGCAACGACGCCCAGCGGGCATCGATCTTCTCGTGCCGATGATCGGCGCCGGCCTCGGCCAGCTTGATCCCGCACTCCGTGCAGAGCCCCTCGCAGTCCTCGCGGCACACGGGGCTCAGCGGCAGTGCGAGCACCACCGCGTCGCGGAACGTCGGCTCGAGGTCGAGCAGCTCTCCGTCGAGCAGTGAGTCCTCCTCCGAGGCGTCCTCGTCGGAGTAGAAGAACAGCTCCTGCAGATCGACCTCGATGTCCGAGGTGATCGGGTCAAGGCACCGCGCGCACTCCCCGGCGAGCGGGGTGTGCGCCGTGCCCGAGACGAGCACGCCTTCCATCACTGCTTCGAGCCGGAGGTCCAGCTCGACTTCGGCGTCTTTGGGGACACCGATCATGTCGACGCCGAGGTTAGCCGGTGCCGGAAGGGACAGGGTCATCTGCCGCATCGTGCCCGGTCGCTTCCCCAGATCATGAGTGGAGAGCACCCAAGGGGAGCGGGGGTCGAGGTGCTGAGTCATCCTGCTCTCGCTAGGCATGGCGAAGACGTTCGCCGTCGTACAAGGCCGAAATGAAAGGATACCAGGTCGCGGTCAGCCCCTGAGACGCTCGATGAGCAGCTTGTGCACCAGGTCAGGGACCAGGCCGGACACGTCGCCACCATACCGCGCGATCTCCTTGACCCGGCTGGAGGACAGGAAGGAGTACTCGGGATTGGTGGGCATGAACAGCGTCTCGACCCCCGAGAGGCGGTAGTTGAGCTGGGCCATCTGCAACTCGTAGTCGAAGTCGCTGACGACCCTGATGCCCTTGACGATGGCGGGGATGTCGTTGTTCTTGCAGAAGTCCACCAGCAGGCCGTGGAACTTCTGCACTTTGACGTTGGGGTACTCCTTGGTCACGGTCTGAAGGATCTCGATCCGTTCGTCGACCGTGAACAGGCTGCTCTTCTCGATGTTGATGAGGACCGCCACGACCACCTCGTCGTACAGGCGGGCGGATCGGCCGATGATGTCGAGGTGGCCATTGGTGATGGGGTCGAACGACCCCGGGCAGACAACGCGGCGCAAGACGCCTCCCAGGTCTACGGGTTCCCGGCGGCGCGACCGTACCAAACGGATGCTTCGCCGTATCTACGGACCCTCTCCTCAACATAACCTTCCGGCCATATCAAGGACTTTCCCCTGGTTTCCCGCTCGAATGCCACCAGCCCGTCGTCCACCAGCCAGCCGTTGTCGCGCAGCAGCTCCAGGACCCGCGTCACCTCGCCGTCGCCCAGCGCGTACGGCGGATCGGCGAAGACGATGTCGTACGGCTCCTCCGGCGGCTTGGCCAGGACCCGTTCCACCTTGTCGCCCACCAGCTCGGCGCCTTCGAGTTCGAGCGACCGGATGTTGGCCCTGATCGTCCGGATCGCCTTGGCGTCGGACTCGACGAGCAGCGCGTGGGCCGCGCCCCTGGACAGCGACTCCAGGCCCACGGCGCCAGAACCGGCGTACAGGTCGAGCACGCGGGCCTCACGCAGGCCGTAGAGGGAGTCGAGGGTCAAGAAGATGCCTTCCCTGGCCCTGTCGCTGGTCGGCCTCGTGCCGCGCCCCGGCGGCACGGCCAACCGCCGCCCACCCGCGCTCCCCGCGATGATCCGAGTCATAAGGACCATTGTTCCGCATGTTCGCGCAGGTCAAGAGTGGACAAGTGTCGGCCTCGACTGCGCAAGGGTGATTCACATCGGGCGGATCGGCCCGCATGATGAGTCTGCGGCCTTCAAGGTGACCCACATGAAGGCCGACCGGCGTGATCGTGAGCCCTTCCGCACGCCGGTTCCCTCGGCACCTGACCCGAGGGTGGGCCCAGCCGGGGACGGCATTCGGGGGGAGGCCGTCCCCGCGGCTGGGTTTTCACATCTTCTTCTCTTACGGCTTCGCGTGGTCTCCCACTCGCCTTACTTCGGCTGATGGCCGTCCATGTAACGGCCTCTGACCCTTCACCGGCTCGCCGCCGTCACGCGAGCCCTTGTTGACCGGCTCCGCGGTTTCCCGGGCCCTCACGTCTTCTCCAAGTACTCCGCCTTCTCGTCCTCCAGGAGGCGGGCTATCTCGGCGCGCAGGCCCTCATGGTGGGCCAGTTCGGGATCATCCGACAGGAGATTTGCGGCTTCGTCCCTCGCTGTTGTGATGAGGTCTTCGTCTCGCAGGAGCTGGAGGAGTTTCAGCGAGCTGCGCTTGCCCGACTGGGCCGCCCCCAGGACGTCGCCCTCGCGGCGCTGCTCCAGGTCGACGCGGGACAGCTCGAAGCCGTCGAGCGTGATGGCCACCGCGTCGAGGCGGGCACGGGCCGGGGTGCCCTCGGGGAAGTCGGAGACCAGCAGGCACAGGCCGGGCAGGCCGCCCCGGCCCACCCGCCCGCGGAGCTGGTGTAGCTGGGAGACGCCGAAGCGGTCGGCGTCCATGATGATCATGACCGAGGAGTTGGGCACGTCGACGCCCACCTCGATGACCGTGGTCGCGACCAGCACGTCGACCTCGCCCTTCGTGAAGGAACGCATGATCGCGTCCTTCTCCTCCGGCGGGAGCTTGCCGTGCAGGGTCTCGACGCGCAGGTCCTGGAAGGGGCCCTGGGTCAGCAGCTCGGCGACCTCCAGCACGGCCAGCGGCGGACGCCGCTCGTCGTCGCCGCCCGAGGCCAGGTCGCCCTCGTCGCCCTCCAGGTCGCCGATCCGCGGGCACACGATGTACGCCTGCCGGCCCAGCTCCACCTCCTCGCGCACCCGCTGCCAGGTGCGTTCGAGATAGTGGGGCTTCTCGGCGGCGGGCACGACGTGCGTGGTGATGGGCGCGCGCCCCGACGGGAGCTGCGACAGCGTCGAGACCTCCAGGTCGCCGAAGACGGTCATGGCGACCGTGCGCGGGATCGGGGTCGCGGTCATCACCAGCACGTGGGGACGGCCGCCGCCCGCCTTCTCGCGCAACGCGTCACGCTGCTCCACGCCGAAGCGGTGCTGCTCGTCGACCACCACCAGGCCCAGGTCGGCGAACTGGACGTGCTCCTGGAGCAGGGCGTGCGTGCCGACCACGATGCCCGCCGTGCCCGAGGCCGCGTCGAGCAGCGCCGAACGCCGGGCCGCCGCGCCCATCGAACCCGTCAGCAGGGTGACCGCCGTGCCGCCGAACATGCCGCCCTGGGCCAGCTCGCCCAGCATGTTCGTGATCGAGCGGTGGTGCTGCTGGGCCAGCACCTCCGTGGGGGCCAGCAGCGCGGCCTGGCCGCCGGCGTCGACCACCTGGAGCATCGCCCGCAGCGCCACGACCGTCTTGCCCGCGCCCACCTCGCCCTGCAGCAGCCGGTGCATCGGGTGCTCCAGCGCCAGGTCGGCCGCGATCTCCTCCCCCACCTGCGCCTGCCCCTCGGTGAGCGTGAACGGCAGCCGCGCGTCGAAGTCGGCCAGCATGCCGTCCGAACGCCTCGGACGCGCCTTGGCCGGCCACGCCGTGGCCGCCTGGCGGCGCTGGAGCAGCACCGCCTGCAGCACGAACGCCTCGTCGAACTTCAGCCGCTTGCGCGCCCGGCCCACCTCGGCGAAGTCCTTCGGCCGGTGGATGGCCACCAGCGCCTCGGCCAGCGGCTGGAGGCCGTGCCTGGCCCGCAGCTCGGCGGGCAGCGGGTCGTCGAGCGGGCCCAGCGTGTCGAGCACCACGCCGACCGCCCGCCTGATCGCCCACGGCGTCAGGTCCTTGCCCGCGGGGTAGATCGGCACCGGCGCCGAGGCGAACTCCTCGGCGCTCGCCTCGCCCTCCTCGAACAGCTCGAACTCGGGGTGCGAGAGCTGCCAGCGCGGCTTGGACCGCGCCCCGAACAGCCCCACCTTGCCGGCGAACATGCCGCGCCGCCCCGGCTTGAGCCGCGACTCGGCCACATGGGAGCCCTTGCCGAAGAACGCCAGGTAGATCCGGTTGCCGTTGCCGTCGACGACCTCGGCCTCCAGCCACGTGCCGCCGCGGTTGCGCATGGGCTTGCGCATCAGCCTGGTCACCTCGCCGACCACGGTGACGTGCTCGTCGACCTCCAGCGCGTCGAGCGAGGTCAGCTCGCCGCGCTCGGCGTAGCGGCGCGGGTAGTGGCGCAGCAGGTCGCCGACCGTCTCCAGGCCGAGCACGCTGTGCAGCAGCTTGGCGGTCTTCGGGTCGAGCGCTTTGGTCAGGGGCTCGTCGAAACGGCTCACGGGATCCAGTTCTACCGCCTGTGGCCGACAGGAATCCCGCACCGGGCCCCGGAGTCGCCCGCGGAAGGGGCCAGGACCGCTACTCGACGCCGATCAGCAGCGGGTAGCCGCCCTGCTCTCCGTCGTAGACGGCCAGGTCCACGTCCGGCCGGGTGCGCCGCAGGTGGTCCTCCAGGCGGACGGCGAGCCGTTCGGGCAGGCCGGAGCCCGTGACCAGGGTCACCAGCTCGCCGCCGCCCGCCAGCATCCTGTCGACGATCAGCCTCGCCACGCGTTCCAGGTCGCCGCCGATCACCGCCACGTCGCCGTCGATCAGGCCCAGCACGTCGCCCGGCCTGCACACGCCCGCGCTGGTGAAGGCCTCCCTGTCCGCCACCGTCAGATGCCCGTGCCTGGTGTGGCCGGCCGCGTCCGTCATGGCCACCACGTCGTCGTCGAACCGGCGCAGCGGGTCGTGCACGGCCAGGGCCGACAACCCCTGCACGGTCGCCTTGGTCGGCAGGACGCTGACGACCACGCCGTCCTCGCGGGCGATCTCGGCCGCCGCGACGGCGACCGCGAGGACGCCCTCGTCGTTCGGCAGCACGGCCACCTCCGCGCCCGCCTGCCTGATCGCGGCCAGCAGCTCGGGCAGCACCGGACGGGTGCCGGGCGCGCGGCGCACCACGACCGCGCCGCTCTCCTCGAACAGCGCCGCGATCCCGTCGCCCGCCGCCACCGCCACCACGCCGCTGCCCGCCCTGCCCCGGTGCGTCCGCTCGGCCAGGTAGGTGATCCTGATCCGGTACGGACGCCCCGCCCGCAACCCCGCCTCCACGGCCGCCCCCGCGTCGGCCACGTGGACGTGCACGTTCCACAGGCCCTCACCGCCCACCACGACCAGCGACTCGCCCATGGCGTCGAGCTCGTCGCGCAGCACGGCCACCGCCCGCTCGTCGGCGTCCAGCAGGTACATCACCTCGTAACCGGCCCCCACCTCGGTCATCGGCGTCACCCGGGCGGTCGGCGCGGGCACGTCGTAGTGGTCGCTGTAGGAGTCGGTGAGCACGGCGGCCAGGGTCTCCAGCATGATCGCCGCCCCCGCCCCGCCCGCGTCCACGACCCCGCTGCGGGCCAGCACCTCAAGCTGCCCCGGCGTACGGCGCAACGCGGCCCGCGCCTCCCGCGCCGCCTGCCGGGCCACCTCGCACGCGTCGCCGTCCACGTCCTGGGCGGCCCGTGCGGCCGACTCCAGCACGCTCAGCACCGTGCCCTCGACCGGCCTGGCCACGGCCTCCCTGGCGAGCGTGGACGCCCTGAGCAGCCCGGCACGCAGGTCCGGACCGTCCTTGAGCACCTCGGCCAGCCCGCGCAGCGCCTGGCTGACGATGACCCCCGAGTTGCCGTGCGCCCCGACCAGCGCGCCGTACGCGAGCGTCTGCCACACCACGGCCGCGTCCACGTCGTCGGGCAGGGACTCGACGGCCTCGGCCGCGGACAGCATGGTGAGGTGCAGGTTCGTGCCGGTGTCGCCGTCGGCCACGGGGAACACGTTGAGGGCGTCGATCTCCGACCTCGCGCTGCCGAGGGCGTCGGCGGCCAGGCGGGCCCAGCGTCGCACCGCGGGCGGGTCGAGGGCCTTCATCTGCGCTCCTTCGACCTCCCCGCATGCGCTACCTTGTTGGAGGAGAATATCCCCGCACCGGCCACCGTCCAGTGCTCTGGTTCGCGCCCAATGGTGTGGATCAGATATTCTCGTCTGGCTGGCCGGTTGTCCCGGCATGCCCTCCGCCCGGAATGCATCAGCGGACAGGGCTACATCGACTGTTTTAAGGAGCGATACCGTGGCTTCCGTCTGCGATGTCTGCCGCAAGGGGCCGACCTTCGGCAACAACGTGTCCCACTCCCACCGCCGTACCCGTCGTCGTTGGAACCCCAACATCCAGACGGTCCGCGCGGTCATCGGCGGCACGCCGAAGAAGCTGAACGTGTGCACCTCGTGCATCAAGGCGGGCAAGGTCACCCGCTAGTTCTCGTCTTTCGCGAAGCCCGTCACTCCTGGTCGTAGGAGTGACGGGTTTTCGTCGTGCCCGCCCCCGCCGACCCCGGCGCCGACCCCGCTGTGGCGGGGGCAGGGCAGGCGTGGAGGGCGGATCTCAGCGCCGGAGCCGGGCGTGGAGGGGCCGGGGGTCAGCGCCAGAGCCAGGCGTGGTCCACCGGGCCGATGCCGCCGCCCAGGGGGAAGCCGCGGGCGATCGCGCCCGTCACGTACTCCTTGGCCTTCCCCACCGCCGTCGGGACGTCGTCGCCGAGCGCCAGCCGGGAGGCGAGGGCCGAGGCGAGGGTGCAGCCCGTGCCGTGGGTGTGGCGGTTGTCGAGGCGTTCGGCGGCGAAGCGGTGCTCGGTCGTGCCGTCGGTCAGGAGGTCGACGGGGGCGCCGGGCAGATGGCCGCCCTTGATGAGGGCCCAGGCCGGGCCGAGCGAGAGCACGGCGTCGGCGGCCCTGCGCAGGTCGTCCTCGTTCTCGACCTTGACGGAGGTGAGCTGCTCCACCTCCCACAGGTTGGGCGTCACGACGGTGGCGACGGGCAGCAGGCGGGTCCTGAGCGTGTCCACGGCCTCGGGGGCGAGCAGGGAGTCGCCGTGCTTGGACACCCCGACGGGATCGACCACCACCGGCGCGTCGTACGCCCCCAGCACCTCGGCCACCGTCTCCACCAGCACCGGTGAGGCCAGCATCCCGGTCTTGACCGCCTGCGCCCCGATGTCGCCCAGCACGGAGTCGAGCTGCGCGCGCACGGCCTCCGGCGGCAGCTCCCAGTAACCCTGGACGCCCAGCGAGTTCTGGGCCGTGACGGCGGCGATCACGCTCATGCCGTGCACGCCCATCGCCATCATGGTCTTCAGGTCGGCCTGGATGCCCGCGCCGCCTCCCGAATCGGAGCCCGCGACGGTCAGCACACGTGGAGGGGTCGTCATGACCCCATCCAACCACTCGACCGGCACTTATCCGGCACTCAGCCGATGGCGCACTCCCCGCCGACCAGCCCGCACGCGCCGGGCTCCTGCGCCTTGCCCGTCGCCGAGTACGTGACGTCCACCGAGTCGCCGGCGGCCAGCGAGCCCGACAGGTCGATGATCAGCAGGTCGCCGTCCTGGGTCCAGGTGCCGCCGTTCACGTCCATGACGCGGCCCTCGACCGGGAGGGAGAAGGTCGCGTCGTCCAGCGGGGCCTGCGACTGGTTGGTGACGCGCAGCTTGGCCGAGTACGTGGTGAGCCGCTGCTTGACCGTCTGCCGCACGTTCACCGAACCGCCGCTCCCGCCGGACCCGGCCGTCGAGGTGGTCTCGGGCACGGCGCTGCTGCCCACCGTGGGCACCACGCCGGTGTCGGAGTTGCCCATGGACGTGGCGTCGTCGGTCGGGGTCTCGGAGATCGTCTCCTCGGTGGACGGCTCGGGGGCGCGCGTCGGCTTGGCCGAGGGCTTCGGCCTCGTCCTGGTGGGCGTGGGGGTGGGGGCCGAGGTGCGGCGCGGGGGGCGGTTGCCGTACGTGGGGGCGGTGGTCGTCGGGGCGTCGGAGGGCGTGCTCGTCTCCTCGTCCTCCGACGGCTCCTCCGTGGGCTCCTCCTCGTCCTCGGTGGGGTCGGAGACCGCGGCGGTCGTGGGGCTGGTGCTGGTGTGGACGGCGGCGCAGCTCGCGTCCGCGCACGTGCCGGAGTCGCCCGAGGAGCTCATGAGCTTCACGCCGGCGACCGTGCCGCCGAGCACGACGGCCACGGCGGCGACCGACAGCAGCGCCATGCGGCCCTTGCCGTTGCCCTTGCCCCTGCCGCCGCCGGTGGGGGCGTCCGGGCCGTCGTCGTCGCCACCGCCGCCGCCCCTGGACGACTTGCGCCGGCCGCCCCGGCGGCGGCCGCGGGACTCGTCGGGCTCGTCGAGGTCGTCGAGGTCCTGGTCGGAGGACCAGCCCGAGCGCAGGAAGCCGGTCTCGGCCTCCGCCCAGGCGGGGGTGTGCACGGCGGTGGGCTCCCCGGCCACCTTCACGTCACCGGGCTCCGGCGGCCTTCCCGGGAAGGCCGCGTCGGAACCGCCGGGCACGTCGAACCTGGCGGTGCCGCCGGATTCGGGAACGTCGAACCTGGCCGTGCTCCCGGGCTCCGGTGCGTCGAAGGGCCCGGTGCTCCTGCCCTGACCGTCGAACGGGCCCGTGCTACGACCGGACGCGTCGAACGGGCCGGTGTTGCGCTGAGGGGCGTCGAAGGGGCCGGTGGTGCGGCCGGAGGCGTCGAAGCTCGGCGGGGCGCCGAAGGCGGCCGTGGCGTCCGGCTGGGACGAGGGCCCGGCGGAGGGGCCGACGGCGTCCCAGTCGGCCGGGCGGGCGAACGCGCCCGTCACCTCGAACGGCCCGGCCCCGTTCGGCTCGGGATAGGGAGACCCCGAGAAGGCGGGCCTGTTCGGCTCGGAGTACCCGGGCCCGGAGAACGCGGACCCGGACGGCTCGGAATACGCAGACCCGGAGAAGGCGGGCCCGGACGGCGGCGGAAAGGAGCCTGCGGGGTCGTCGGACGGCGTGAACCCCGGGGTGGCGTCGGCGGGCAGCGCGAAGGCCCCCGTGGTCTCGAACGGCTCGGGCTGCCTGCCGGGCCGCGGCGGGCCGTCCTCGCGGCGCGGCATCGGGGCCCACTGCCCCGTCACCTCGACCTGGTCCGGCAACGCCGGCCAGCCCGGCGCCTCGGCCGGATCGTCGGGACCCCAGAAAGCGCTGCCGTTCCCCCGTTCATCCCCATCGTCGGATCCACCGGTGCCGTGGCGGCCCATGGCTGCCCTTTCTCGCGGTTGCAGTGGCCGCCAATCTTCATAACACCTTTACTACGTCCTTGTCACAATAATCCCGATAGTGCCACCCCAAACCAGGAAAATTTCACGTAAATCAGGACAAGTCATCACCGAAAGTGATCCCAGCCACCTTGTCCCATGTCACGGCCGTACACCAGGACGCCCTCGCCCTCGACCACCCGGCCCACGACCTGCCACGACGACGGCAGCCGTACGTCCGGGGGGAAAACCGCGGCGAGCGCGTGATCCTCGCCACCCGTGAGCACCCATTCGAGTGGATCGTTCCCCAGCTCCTTGGCCGCCGCCGCCACCGGCTCCCCCACGGTGAACGCCTCGGGATCGAGCTCGACGCGTACGCCACTGGCCGCGGCGACGTGCCCGAGGTCCTGCACCAGGCCGTCGCTGACGTCGAGCATCGCGCTCGCGCCCAGAACGGCCGCCCGCGGCCCCTCCTCGTACGGCGGGCAGGGCCGCCGATGGGCGGTCACCGCCTCCTCCAGCACGGCGGACTCCGCGGCGACCCCGGCCTCCAGCAGCGCCAGCCCGGCGGCGGCGTACCCCAGCCGCCCGGCCACGGCCACCACCTGCCCCGGCCGCGCCCCGGACCGCGTCACCGGCGCCCGCCCGCGCAGGTCGCCCAGCGCGGTCACCCCGATGACCACCAGGTCGGACCGGGTGATGTCGCCCCCGACCACGCTCGCGCCGACCACCGCGCACTCCTCGCGGAACCCGTCGGTCAGGGCGTCGAGCCAGGCCACGGGCAGGTCGGCCGGGATGCCGAGCCCGACCACGATGGACGTCGGCACGGCCCCCATGGCGGCGATGTCGGCCAGGTTCTGGGCGGCGGCCTTGCGGCCCACGTCGCGCCCGCCGGACCAGTCGAGCCGGAAGTGCCTGCGCTCGACCAGCAGATCGGTCGACACGACCACCCGGCCGTCGGGCGCGGCGACCATGGCGGCGTCGTCGCCGGGGCCGAGCATGACTCCCTCTCCCTGGGGCAGGCGTCCGGCAATACGATTTACGACACCGAATTCGCCGAGATCTCCGACTGTGATGACGCACCTCCTGACGCACACAGGGTACGGTGGCCCTTCGGCGTGATCCAATCGCCCGGGAGGACGTGATGGTGCAGGCCTACATCCTTATTCAGACCGAGGTCGGCAAGGCCGCCGCCGTTGCCGAGGAGATCTCCGGAATTCCGGGGGTCACCCAGGCGGAAGACGTGACGGGGCCCTACGACGTGATCGTCCGCGCGGAGGCGCGCAACGTCGACGAGCTCGGCAAGCTGGTCGTGGCGCAGATTCAGGCGGTGGAGGGGATCACGCGTACTCTTACGTGTCCGATCGTTCATATCTGACACATTCGAGGACCGGGTTCCATGCGCGCCGCCGCCGTTCTGTTCGTTCTTCTGGCACTCGCCGGCTGCGGCGGCGCCGTACGGGTCGATCCGCCCAAGCCTTCGGGGGAGGCGGCGGCGGCCTGTGACCGGCTCGCGCCCCTGCTGCCCAAGACGCTCGACGGCGCCGAGCGCGGCACGTCGGAGCCGGCCTCGCCGTACGTGGCGGTCTGGGGTGAGTCGTCCATCGCGTTGCGCTGCGGCGTGCCGCGTCCTGCCCGGATGGCGCCGACCGACCAGCTCCAGGAGATCGACGGAGTGGGCTGGTTCGCCGACCCGGACAGGCCCATCCTGTTCACCGCCGTGGCCGCGCCCACGTACGTGGAGGTCACGGTCGGCGGCGACCACGCGGCGTCCGACGTGCTCGCCAAGCTGTCGGGGCCGATCGGGCGGGCCGTGTCAACGCAGTCCGGGTGAGCGCGACAGCGCGAGCTGGATCAGCCGGTCGACCAACTGCGGGTAGGACAACCCCGAGGCCGCCCAGAGCTGCGGCGCGACCGACAGCGAGGTGAACCCGGGCATCGTGTTGATCTCGTTGAAGACCAGCCGGCCGTCGGGCGTGTAGAAGAAGTCGACCCTGGACAGGCCCTCGCACTCCAGCGCCTCGAAGGCGCGTACGGCCATCGCGCGCAACTCTTCCGCGGTCTCGGCCGGGATGTCGGCGGGCACGGTGAGCGACATCTGGTCGGGGTAGTACTTGGCCTCGAAGTCGAAGAACTCCTGGCCGCCCTCGACCCTGACCTCGCCGGGCATCGACGCGGCGGCGGGCTCGTCGCCGAGCGACTCCAGCACCGCGCACTCGATCTCGCGGCCCTCGATCGCGGCCTCGATGAGCACCTTGGGGTCGTGCAGCCGGGCGGACTCGACGGCCGCCTCCAGCTCGGCGCGGTCGTGGGCCTTGGAGATGCCCTGGGAGGAGCCGGCCCTGGCGGGCTTGACGAACACCGGGAAGCCGAGCTCCTCGGCCTCCTTCAGCACGCACTCGCGGTTGAGCCGCCAGTCGCGGTCGCGGACGACGACGTAACGGCCGATCGGCAGCCCGGCGGCGGCCATCACGGTCTTCATGTGGGCCTTGTCCATGCCGACGGCGCTGGCCAGCACGCCGGAGCCGACGTAGCGGACGCCGGCCATCTCCAGCAGGCCCTGGATGGTGCCGTCCTCGGCGAACGGGCCGTGCATGACGGGGAAGACCACGTCGACCGAGCCGAGCTCGACCGGGATGCTCCCGGGGTCGTAGGCCACCAGCCCGGCGCCGCCGCTGGGCAGCGCGAGCGCGGCGCCCGAGGTGTCGACCTCGGGCAGTTCCCCGGCCTCGATGGCGAACCGCTGGTCGGACGCGGCGAGCACCCACCTGCCGTCCTGGGCGATCCCGACGGGGATCACCTCGTACTTACTCCTGTCGATCACATCCAGCACGCTGCCCGCGCCCATGAGGGACACGGCATGCTCAGAATTGCGACCTCCGAAAACGACGGCGACGCGTGGCTTGCTCATGACGTCCGAATCTACCGGGGTGTCCCCCTGACAGCGAGTCGAGCGCGCGGTGACGTCCGGATTCACACGCCGTACCGTTCCGGTTTGGGCGAGCGGGACATGAGCAGCATGCCCGCCTCCGACGGCGACATGCCGTCGTGCACGACCCCGACGACCACCTCGGTGATCGGCATCTCGACGTCGTGCTTCCTGGCCAGCTCAAGGACGGACTCGCAGGACTTCACGCCCTCGGCGGTCTGCTTGGTGGCGGCGACGACCTCGGCGAGGGTCATGCCGCGGCCCAGGTTCTCGCCGAAGGTGCGGTTGCGCGACAGCGGCGAGGTGCAGGTGGCGACCAGGTCGCCCATGCCGGCCAGCCCGGCGAAGGTGTGGGGGTCGGCGCCGAGCGCGGCGCCCAGGCGGGAGATCTCGGCCAGGCCCCTGGTGATGAGCATGGCGCTGACGTTGTCGCCCATGCCCATGCCCGCCGAGACGCCGACGGCCAGCGCGATCACGTTCTTCACCGCGCCGCCCAGCTCGACCCCGACCACGTCGGTGTTGGTGTACGGCCGGAACCACGGCGGCAGATGGCAGGCCGCCTGAAGGCGTTCGGCGACGGACTCGTCGGTGCAGGCGACGACCGTGGCGGCGGGCTGGCGGTGGGCGATCTCCTTGGCCAGGTTGGGCCCGGACACCACAGCGACGCGCTCCTCGGGCACCTCGGCGACCTCGCGGATCACCTCGCTCATGCGCTTGGTCGTGCCCAGCTCGACGCCCTTCATGAGGCTGACCAGGACCGCCCCGGACGGGATGTGCTCGCGCCAGGCGGTCAGGTTGGGCCGCAACATCTGCGAGGGCACGGCGAGCACCACGAAGTCGGCGCCGTCGAGCGCGCGTACGGGATCGGTGGTGGCGCGCAGGGACTCGGGCAGCGTCACGCCGGGCAGGTAGTCGGGGTTGGCGTGGTCCTTGTCGATCGCCTCGACCAGCTCGGGCCTGCGCCCCCACAGCGTGACCTGGTTGCCCGCCTCGGCGAGGACCATGGCGAACGTGGTGCCCCACGAGCCCGTGCCGAAAACGGCTACCTTTGTCATGCCATCACCGCCCGGCGGGATCGTAGGGAGACTCCGGGGCCTTGTCGCCGCGCAGCTCGGTCAGTTGCTCGGTGATGGCCGCCATGATGTCGGCGGTCGCCTCCCGCAGCACACTGGCGCGCAGGGGCTGCCCCTCGTACTTGGACAGGTCGACCGGTGGGCCGACGGTCACGTGGAAGGTCTTGCGCGGGAACAGCCTGGGCTTCTTCGCGCCGTACGGGAGCAGTTCGTGGGCGCCCCAGTGGGCGATGGGGATGACCTTCACGCCGCTCTCCAGCGCCAGCCGGGCCGCGCCGGTCTTGCCCACCATGGGCCACAGGCCGGGATCGCGGGTGCAGGTGCCCTCGGGGTAGAACAGGATGGCCGCGCCGTCGCGCAGCCGCTGGGCCGAGGAGCTGAGCGACCTGGCCGCCTCGCTGCTGCCCCGCTCGACCGGGATGGCCAGCAGGCCGTTGAGCGCCCGGCCCAGGAAGGGCACCTTGAACAGCGCGGCCTTGGCCAGGATGACCGGCCAGCGGCCGTTGTTGAACAGGAAGTGCGACAGCAGGACGGGATCGGCCCAGGACAGGTGGTTGGCCGCGATGATGATGCCGCCGGTGCGCGGGAGGCGCTCGCCGTTGCGCCAGTCCTTCTTCACCAGGAGCCACGACAGCGGTTTCACCACCGCTACTGCGAATGACTCCCAGAAACGCGAAGGTCTCGTGGGGCGGCTCATGGTCTCCTCCAACCGGTACGGTATTCGCCCCAAGTCTCCCGGTTGGCCGCGTGGGATGTCGAGGCGAGATGCTTAAGCCTATGAGCAACCGCTGGTCTCTGGTCATTCCGGTGAAGACGCTGGTCGCGGCGAAGACCCGGCTGGCCGCCGCGACGGGACCGCACCGTACGCGACTGGCCGTGGCCGTGGCCTGCGACACCGTGGCGGCGGCGCTGGCGTGCCCGGCGGTGGCGCGGGTGATCGTGGTGACCGCCGATCCGGCCGCCGCGGGGCCGCTGGGGGCGCTGGGCGCGGAGGTGGTGCACGATCCCGACCGCGGGCTCAACACCGCGCTGCGCACGGGCGCGGCCCATGCCGTACGCGTCGCGCCCGGCGACGCGGTGGGCGCCCTCCAGGCCGACCTGCCGGCCCTGCGACCGGCCGAGCTGGCGACGGCGCTGACGGCGGCGGCCGAGTTCGACCAGTCGTTCGTGCCGGACGCCCAGGAGGTCGGCACGACGTTCTACGGCGTGCTGCCGGGGCGGCCGTTCACGCCGCGGTTCGGCGGCGAGTCGCGGGCCAAGCACCTGGCCGGCGGCGCGAAGGAGTTGTGCGTGCCGGGCATCGACTCGCTCCGGCGGGACGTGGACACCCCCGACGACCTGCGCGCGGCCCTCGCCCTGGGCCTGGGCCGGCACACGGCGGCGGTGGTCGCCGACCTGTGGCCGCGGGAGTGATCCTGCGGGCCGCCTCTCGCCCGCCGGGCGGCGGTCGGCTTAGGCTGGTCGGCGTGCAGGCGACGGTACGCAGCTTCGACGAGGTCACCCGTTCCGGCTCGGTCTTCCTCGACGACGGGACGGTGCTGGAGTTCGGCACGCGCGCCTTCGACGCGGGGCCGCTGCGGCTGCTGCGCACGGGTCAACGGGTGAATCTGGCCACCGACGGCGGGGAGATCACCTACATCACGCTGTCGACGTTCCCGATTCCCGGCGCCTGAATGACGGCGGGGTCCCGGAAAACAGCGAACGCCCGGGCGTGGGCCGCCCGGGCGTGATGTCCGCTGAGACTATTTCTTCTTGCCGATCTGCTTGCCGCCCTCGTTCACCAGGTCCTTGAATTCGGAGCCGGGACGGAACTTAGGCGCCCAGCTCTCGGCGACCTTGATCTCGGCGCCGGTCGACGGGTTCCTGGCAGTGCGGGCGGGCTTGTTCACCATCTCGAACGCGCCGAAGCCCGTGATCGAGACCTTGTCCCCGCTCGCCACAGCTTTCTGGATGGCCTCGATGACCGCGTTGACGGCCTCGGTGGCCGTCCTTTTGTCGCCCACCCGATCGGTGATGGCGTCGACGAGCTCTCGCTTGTTCATGAAAGTCCTGCTCCCCCAGTGACGGCTCGGGGTTCCAGCTCTCGAGTTCGACGTAGAAACCCCTTACGCGCTCGAAAGTAGGCGGGATCGCGGGGGAACTCAATCACCCAGCGTGTTTTCCCCCTCGCGTGGCGTGTCGAGCGCGCTCAAAAAGGCGTCGAGGCGGGTGGCCGCCCTTTCCGGATCGCGCTTGGCGAGATCGCAGATGGACAGGTAGCGGCGGGCCGCGCGTTCCTTGTCGGCGGCGGGGAGCAGGCGGACGCGGCGGTGCGCCTCGCGCAACCGCCGCGCCAGTTGGTCGTCCTCTAGACGGTCGTCGGCAGCCATGGCTGCCGACCATTCTCGTACGCGGCCACGTCGTCGGCGTGACGCAGGGTCAGCCCGATGTCGTCCAGGCCCTCGGTGAGGCGCCAGCGGGTGTAGTCGTCGATCTCGAACGGCACGACCTCGCCGGCCCAGCGGACCTGGCGTTCCAGCAGGTCGACGGTCACCTGGAGCGTGGGGTCGGCCTCGACGGCGGACTGCAGGGCCTCGACCTTCTCGCCGGGCAGGACGACCGGCAGCAGGCCCATCTTGGTGGAGTTGTTGCGGAAGATGTCGCCGAACCGGGCGGCGATCACGGCGCGGAACCCGTACTGCTGCAGGGCCCACACGGCGTGCTCGCGGGAGGAGCCGGTGCCGAAGTCGGGGCCGGAGACCAGGATCGAGCCGCCCTCGTAGGAGGGGTCGTTCAGGACGAACGTCGGGTCCTCGCGCCAGGCGGCGAACAGGCCCTTCTCGAAGCCGGTGCGGCTGACCTGCTTGAGCCAGACGGCCGGGATGATCTGGTCGGTGTCGACGTTGCTGCGGCGCAGCGGCACCGCCGTACCGGTGTGGGTGGTGAAGGCGTCCATCGGTCGGTTCTCCTTACAGGTCGGCGGGGGCGGTCAGGCGGCCGGTGACGGCGGTCGCGGCGGCGACCTGCGGCGACACCAGATGGGTGCGGCCGCCCTTGCCCTGGCGGCCCTCGAAGTTGCGGTTGGAGGTGGAGGCGCTGCGCTCGCCGGGCTGGAGCGTGTCGGGGTTCATGCCGAGGCACATCGAGCAGCCGGCCTCGCGCCACTCGGCGCCGGCGGCCTTGAACACCTCGTGCAGGCCCTCCTGCTCGGCCTGGAGCTTGACCAGCATCGAGCCGGGCACGATCAGCGTGCGGGTGCGGACCTGGCGGCCGCGCAGGATCTCCGCGGCCGAGCGCAGGTCCTCGATGCGGCCGTTGGTGCACGAGCCGACGAAGACGGTGTCGACCTCGATCTCGCGCAGCGGCGTGCCCGCGGTCAGGCCCATGTACTCCAGCGCGCGCTCGGCGGCCGAGCGCGCGACCGGGTCGGCGAAGCTGTCGGGGCTGGGCACGGACTCGCCCAGCGGCAGGCCCTGGCCGGGGTTGGTGCCCCACGTGACGTACGGGGTCAGGGTCGAGGCGTCGATCTCCACGACCTTGTCGAAGACGGCGTCGTCGTCGGTGCGCAGCGACTTCCAGTACTCGACGGCCTGGTCCCACAGCTCGCCCTTGGGGGCGTGCCGGCGGTCCTTGAGATAGGCGAACGTGGTCTCGTCCGGGGCGATGACGCCGGCGCGGGCGCCCGCCTCGATGGACATGTTGCAGACGGTCATGCGGCCCTCCATGGAGAGCTTGCGCACGGCCTCGCCACGGTACTCGACGATGTAGCCCTGGCCGCCGCCGGTGCCGATCTGGGCGATGATCGCCAGGATCAGGTCCTTGGCCGTGACGCCGTCGGGCAGCTCGCCCGAGACCTCGATGGCCATCGTCTTCGGCCGGTAGGCGGGCAGCGTCTGGGTGGCCAGGACGTGCTCGACCTCGGAGGTGCCGATGCCGAACGCGATGCCGCCGAAGGCGCCGTGGGTGGAGGTGTGCGAGTCGCCGCACACGATCGTCATGCCCGGCTGGGTCAGGCCGAACTGCGGGCCGATGATGTGCACCACGCCCTGGCCGGCGTCGCCCATCGGGTGCAGCCTGATGCCGAACTCGGCGGCGTTCTTGCGCAGCGTCTCGACCTGGCCCTTGGAGACGGGGTCGGAGATCGGGCCGAGGACGGTCGGGACGTTGTGGTCCTCGGTGGCGATGGTGAGATCGGGCCTTCGCACCTTCCGGCCGGCGAGACGGAGTCCGTCGAACGCCTGCGGACTGGTCACCTCGTGAATGAGGTGCAGGTCGATGTAGAGCAGGTCGGGTTCGCCCTCCGCACGGCGGACGACGTGCTGCTCCCAGACCTTCTCGGCCAGTGTGCGGCCCATGATCTCCTCCTTGAGATTGCCTCCGACTTGCTTTCTCATATGTCGAGACGGCAGTATCGGTGTATGGACAACTCTAGCGGAGTCGGAGTACTCGACAAGGCCGTTCTTGTACTCAATGCCCTCGAAGCGGGGCCCGCTTCCCTGGCTCAGCTCGTCCAGGCCACCGGCCTGGCCCGCCCCACGGCCCACCGGCTGGCCGTCGCACTTGAGCACCACCGCATCGTGAGCCGCGACACACAGGGCCGGTTCGTGCTCGGGCCGCGGCTTTCGGAGTTGTCCACGGCGGCCGGCGAGGACCGGCTGCTGGCGGTGGCCTCGCCCGTGCTGACGCAGCTGCGCGACCTGACCGGCGAGAGCGCGCAACTCTACCGGCGCCAGGGTGACGAGCGGGTCTGCGTGGCGGCGGCCGAGCGGGCCAGCGGCCTGCGCGACACCGTCCCGGTGGGCTCGGCGCTGCCGATGACGGCGGGCTCGGCCGCCCAGATCCTGCTGGCCTGGGAGGAGCCGGACCGGCTGCACAGGGGCCTGCGCGGCGCCAAGTTCACCGCCGCCACCCTCGCCTCCGTACGACGCCGCGGGTGGGCCCACAGCGTCGGCGAGCGCGAGCAGGGGGTGGCCAGCGTGTCCGCTCCCATAAGGGGCAGCGGAGGCAAGGTGATCGCCGCCGTCTCGGTCTCCGGACCCATCGAGCGGCTCACCAGAGCGCCCGGCCGGCTGCACGCCGTGCCCGTCATGGCGGCCGCCGAACGCATCACCGAGGCCATGCGCCGCACGTCATGATCGGCGAAAGCTCGTATTTCGGGGGCCGACTGCCTCGTGGGCGCACTAGCCTGAGTGCGTGACAGATCGCATCGAGGTAGCCGCCACTGAGCTGCGACCCCTGCTCGAAGAGTTCATCATGTGGGCCCGCTCCAACGCGCCCGGAAGCGACCCCGAGCTCGTGGGGCCTGCCGCACTCTGGCACCGTCTCGCCTTCTCGCAGGACCTCGGCACGTGGAAGCGTGCTGACCTGCGCAACCTGCTGCTCGACCGCATGCCGAAGGTGGTGGAGGATCCCGACGCCGCCGCCGACGGCATGCTGCCCGCCGTCGACGCGTACCTGACGTTCCTCTCCCAGACCGGCAGGCTCGCCGAGGGCTCTGACTCCCTCGCCGACCTTCAGGCCGAGCTGGACGACGTCGAGGACGAGTTCGTCGAGCTCATGGAAGACCTGCTCGACGACGACGGCGCGGGTGACGAGGAGGACGAGACCGGCGACCTGGGCGACTTCGAGGCGTTCGCCGACGAGCTGGCCGAGCTCGACACGATCAGGCTGCGGCCCGACTCCGAGCTGGCCGCGGCCGCCCGCCAGGCGCCGCTGGTCGCCAAGGCCCGCGACCTGGCGCTGTGGGTGGGCTCCGGCCGCCGCGTCGGCGAGGACACCCTGCTCACCGACGCCGAGGTGGAGGAGGCGCTGGCCACCGTCGGCCTGCCCAGGCCCGAGACCGACGGCCCGGTGGCCGAGGTGGTCCCGCAACTCTGGAACATCTGGAACCTCGCGGTCGACCTGGAGTTCCTCGAACCGGGCGAGGGCAACACCGTCGCCGTCCAGGACGACACCTCCGAGTGGCCGTTCGACGACGACGAGGACGTCCTCGACGCCTGGATGCTCGGCCTGCACTCGGTCGACTACGGCGACCCCGAGCTCGACGACGACGACCTGACGATGGCGCTGGCCGGCCTGACCCGGGGCCTGCTGGTCAGGCTGCTGCTGGCCGGCGGCTCGCGCGAGCGCGACGACCTGGCCCGCGAGCTGGCCGAGGCCGCCGCCGACCTCGACGAGCTGGGCGGCGACGCCTGGGAGGCGGCCGGCGACCCGCTGGTCCCCGCCATCGACTGGCTGGTCGGCTACGGCATGATCGAGGTCGAGGGCACGACCGTGCGCCTCACCCCGCTGGGCACCGAAGGGGTCGTCCACCTGGTGGACGACGCCGACATCGAGGTCGACGCCCGGCCCGCGATCGAGTCGATGAGCGCCCACGAGCTGCTCGCGCTGAGCGCCGAGCTGCCCGAGGAGGAGGCCGACGCCGAGTTCGCGGCCTGGATGCGGCTCAGGGAGCCGGCCAAGGCCGCCGAGGAACTGCTCGGCGCGGCGGCCGAGGACGAGAGCGACGCCCTGATCCGGGTGCAGGCGGCCAGCGTGGTAGGCACCCTGGGCGAGGCCGCCGTCCCGGCCTGGCAGGCGGTGCTCAAGCAGCCGTCGCTGCGGCCGTACGCGGCGACGCACCTGAGCCAGCTGGAGGTCGAGGGGGCGCCCGAGCCCACCCAGGACGACACCCACTGGCTGATCCTCGACATGTGGACGATCTCGGCCGGGCTGGGGCGTTCCGAGTTCGTCAGCAGCCTGCGGGACATCGGCCCCGACATGGTCAACGGGCTTCTCGAAGTGATCTGGAAGATCCCGCACGCGCACGTGGAGGAGCTGCTCGACCTGATCTCGCAGGTCCACCCCGACAAGCAGGTCGCCAAGGCGGCCCGCCGCGCCCTGTTCAAGGCCCGCTCCTCGGCCTGACCCCGCAACGGCCAGGGCTCCGCGCGTTCCGCGTGGGGCCCTGTTCCCGTTCGCGGACGGGCCCGTACAACGCGAAAACGCCCCGATGCTTGACGCATCGGAGCGTTTTGGGTGAACGTAGTCCCGACCGGATTCGAACCGGCGCTACCGCCTTGAGAGGGCGGCGTCCTGGGCCACTAGACGACGGGACCTTCGCTCAGCTTGTGACAGTGGTAGTCCCGACCGGATTCGAACCGGCGCTACCGCCTTGAGAGGGCGGCGTCCTGGGCCACTAGACGACGGGACCCTGTTCACAAGCTGGTGCCGGGTCTCCCCGGCGACGCAGGTAACTCTACCGCACCCCGCAGACCACAACCAACCCGTTGTCAGCGCATGAGATCGGGCCTGAGGCGGCGGACCCAGTCGCCCATCGGCCCCCGTTCCCACAGCGGGTCGATCTCGCCCAGCGGGATCGCGACCTCGGGCCGTCCGGTGACGGGGTCGGCCGGCTGGGTGTCCACCACGTCGATCCTGGAGATGTCGGGCCAGCGCAGGCGCACCCGGAAGCCGCGGGCGTCGGCCAGTTCCACGCCCTCCGGTGTGAACCGCACCACCGTGCCCGCGACCAGTCGGCGGTGCTTGACGACGAGCACGCCGAACAGGGCCGCCGTGGCCACCGCGCCGATCACGACGCCCAGCGCGGAGCTGCCGGTGAGGATCGCACCGAGGAGCAGGCAGACGGCGAAGAAGAGCCCGAGCGGCGCGGCGAAGGGGGGCGACGAAGCGGGCCAGGCCGCCCTCGCGCATGCGGAATTCGTCCATGAGCCGGGGGACGCTACCCGCCGGGCAGCCTGCGGCGGAAGCCCTCGGCCACGACGTCGGCACGGTCGCGGACGTCGAGCTCGCGCGGGCCCACCGCCGCACCCCTCCGCCCCGAAGCCCTCAACAGCCTCCTGCGGAACGAAACCCGCGTCCGTCGTCACGGGATGTCGAACATGCCGACTTCGCCCCTGTACGACAGAGTCAGGGCCGCCCTGGTGGCATCGGCGTGCTTGGCGACGTTGGCCGGCGCGGGTGGACGCCGGGCACGCGGCCACGGCGGCGGAGTACCGCGGGATCACCGAGATCCTGGACGGCCTGACGAAACGAAAAAACGGACATCTCTCAAGGAGACATCCGTTTCAGGAACTTGCTGGGGTACCAGGACTCGAACCTAGACTAACTGAACCAGAATCAGTCGTGCTGCCAATTACACCATACCCCACCGCTGCGAACCCCTTCGCGGAGCGCGCTTGGCGACGTCCGAAAGAATAGCCCAGCTAGGGGGGTAAGACCAAAACGATTGCCGAAGCGGTGTCCGGCCGACTGCGGCAGGGGCTCCGACGTGCCAAGCTGAAGAGGACAAAACACCACGTGGAGGAGCCCCAGCGTTGGCCGAGAACCCGTTCTTCGCCCCTAGTAGCCTGCCGTACCAGCTGCCGCCGTTCGCGGACGTCCGCGAGGAGCACTACCTGCCCGCGTTCGAGCGCGGCATGGCCGAGCACCTGGCCGAGGTCGACGCGATCGCGAACAACACCGAGCCGCCCACCTTCGACAACACGATCGCGGCCCTGGAGCGTTCTGGGCGGATCCTCGACCGCACGGCCACGGTCTTCTTCAGCATGGCCGCGTCCAACTCCAGCGACGGGATCATGGAGATCGAGAAGGAGATCTCCCCGAAGCTGACCGCGCACAACGACGCGATCCGCCTCAACCGGGCGCTGTGGGCGCGGATCAAGCAGGTCGGCACGTCCGACGCCGAGGAGGCGTGGCTGCTGGAGAAGTACCGGGAGGACTTCGTCCGGGCCGGGGCCGACCTGTCGGAGTCGGAGCAGGACCGGCTGCGCGAGCTCAACGGTGAGCTGTCGAAGCTCTCGACCGAGTTCGCACAGACCCTGCTCAAGGCGTCCACCGAGGAGGCCCTGGTCGTCACGGACCCCAAGGAGCTCGACGGCTTCGACGAGGCCAGGATCGAGTCCTTGCGCAAGGACGACGGCACGTACGCGCTGCCGCTGCTGAACTTCACCAACCAGCCCGGCCTGGCCCAGCTCACCGACCGCGACGTGCGCCGCCGCCTGTACGAGCTGAGCGTCGAGCGCGCCCCGGCCAACTTCGGGCGGGCCGCCAGGATGGCGACGCTGCGGGCCGAGCGGGCGGCGCTGCTCGGCTTCCCCGACCACGCCGCCTACTCGGTGGCCGACCAGACGGCCAAGACCGTCGAGGCGGTCGAGGAGATGCTCGGCCAGCTCGTCGGCCCGGCCGTGCGCAACGCCGGCAAGGAGGCCGAGGCGCTGACCGAGCAGGCCGGGTTCGGGATCGAGCCGTGGGACTGGTCGTACTACTCGGAGAAGGTGCGGCTGGCCCGCTACGACTTCGACGCCGACGCCATGCGGCCCTACTTCGAGCTGAACCGGGTCTTCAGGGACGGCGTGTTCTTCGCCGCCACCCAGCTCTACGGCATCACCTTCACCGAGCGGCCCGACCTGCACGGCTACCACCCCGACGTGGCCGTCTTCGAGGTGTTCGACGAGGACGGCGGCCCGCTCGGCCTGTTCCTGCTCGACCCGTACGCCAGGGCGAACAAGCGCGGCGGCGCGTGGATGAACAACCTGGTCGACCAGTCGCACCTGTTCGGCGAGCTGCCGGTGGTCATGAACAACCTCAACGTCACCAAGCCGGCCTCGGGGCCGACGCTGCTGACGTACGACGAGGTGAACACCGCCTTCCACGAGTTCGGGCACGCGCTGCACGGGCTGTTCTCCGAGGTGCGCTTCCCGCGCGTGTCGGGCACCAGCGTGCCGCGTGACTTCGTCGAGTACCCCTCGCAGGTCAACGAGATGTGGGTGACCTGGCCGGAGGTCCTGGCCAACTACGCCAAGCACCACGAGACGGGCGAGCCGATGCCCGCCGAGCTGGTGGAGAAGCTCAACGCGGCCGAGAAGTTCAACCAGGGCTTCACGACGGTCGAGTACCTGGCGGCCACGCTGCTCGACTGGGCCTGGCACAGGCTGGCTGACGGCGAGCAGGTGGCCGACGCGCAGGCGTTCGAGCAGGAGGCGCTGAAGGCGGCCGGGATCGACGTGGCGCTGGTGCGCCCCCGCTACCGGACGAACTACTTCGCCCACATCTTCTCGGGCGGCTACAGCGCCGGCTACTACTCCTACATCTGGAGCGAGGTGCTCGACGCCGAGAGCGTGGAGTGGTTCAAGGAGAACGGCGGCCTGACCAGGGCGAACGGCGACCACTTCCGCCGCGAGCTGCTCTCCAGGGGCGGCAGCCTCGACCCGCTGACCGCCTTCCGCAACTTCCGCGGGCGCGAGCCGGGCATCGGGCCGCTGCTGGCCCGCCGCGGCCTCGACTGACCGCCACTCCCCCGTCTTTTCCGATGGGGCTTCTCCTATGGCTCCGGCAGCTCCTCGATGCGCTGCCGGAGCCATTCCTTCTCCGCCCGGCTCGACGCGCGGGCGATCTCCAGCATCCCCCGCCGGTACGGGTCCGGCTCGTCCTTGATCCGGACCGGCCGGCCGCCCTCGTGGAAGAAGCTCGCCGGGGCCTCCAGGAAGGCCAGTCTGCGGCGCAGCACCCTTGACCGGTCGGCGGGGTCGGGCAGCGCCGACAGGAACGTCAGCAGGGCGAAGAAGCGCGTCTGGTCGCTGATGTCGAGCTCGCTCGGGTCGCGCAGCCGCCGCAGCAGCTCCTCGCGGCCCTTCCCGGTGAGCGTGAGCACCTGCCTGCGGGCCGCCGCCGCGCCCGCCTCCTCGTGCCGCTCGACCAGCCCCTTGGCCTCCAGTCTCGATATGGCGGGGTAGAGGGCGCCGTCGCTGACCGGGCGGAGGTGGCCGGTGAGCGCGGTCAGGCGCGCCTTGAGCTCGTAGCCGTGCATCGGACGCTCGTTCAGGAATCCCAGGATGGTGAGGGACAGATCGCCGCCGCTTGCCATGGCGTGCATCGTAACGCTATACCTCTAAAAGAGGTACAACGAAACGAGGTATTGGCATGCTCAGGCTGGCTCTCCCCATCTACGTGGAGCTGCTCACGGCCGTGGTCGCCGTGGGGGTGATCGACCTGCTGTGGGTCTCGGGGCTCGGGGAGGGCGCCATCGCGGCCGTCACCGTGGGCACCACGGCCGAATACCTGGCCTACGGGCTGTTCCTGGCCGTCCCGACGGGGGTGACCGTGCTCATCGGGCGGCGTGACGGGCACGCGCCGATCAGGCCCGTGATCAGGACGGGCTGGGTGTTGTGGGCCGCGTTCTCGGTCGCCGTCGCCGTCCCGGGCGTGCTGCTGCGCGAGCCGCTGGCGGCCCTGTTCACCGACGATCCCCGGCTGACGGCCGGTTTCTTCCTGGTCTCGCTGGGCGGGCTGCCGGTGTTCTTCGCCCAGACGGTCGTGGACGGGATCCTCAAGGGACTGGGCAACACGAGGATCCCCATGCGGAACGCGCTGATCTGCAACGCCCTGGTCATCGCCCTGGACCCGCTGTTCATCTACGGCCTCGACCTGGGCGTCCAGGGAGCCGCGCTGGCCACCGTGGCGGCGCGGCTGGTCACGCTCGGAGTGGCGGTCACCTCCGTCGTACGGCTCCGCGCCCCCGCCGGGGACGGCCTGCTCGCCGGCGAGGTGCTGCGGACCGGCCTGCCCATGTCGGGCGACTTCCTGGCCCGCTCCCTGGTGGGCATGGCGCTGGTGGAGATCGTGGCCGGGTTCGGCACGGCCGAGGTCGCCGGGTACGGCATCGGCCAGAAGATCATGCTGGCGGGGGTCATGGTCTTCTACGCGCTGCGCCAGGCGGCGATGATCCGTACCGCGCGGTCGGAGCCGGTCGGGTCGCCGCTGCGGCTCGGGCTGGTGACGGGGGCGGCGGTCGCGGTCGTGCTCAACGTGGTGGCCGCGCCCGCGGCCGGGCTGTTCACCGACGACCCGGCGGTGGCCGTGGGCTTCCTGCGGTGGATGGCGCTCTACCTGGTGCCGTTCGGCGGGCTGATCGCCGTCGGCGGGGTGCTCCAGGCGAGCGGAAGGGGCAGCCGCCTGCTCGCCGCCACGCTGGCGGGCTTCGCGGTGCAGCTGCCCCTCGCCTACCTGCTGAGCTCGTGGCTCGGTGTCACGGGGGTGTGGCTGTCGATGGCCGTCGGGGCGTCGCTCAGCCTCGCAGGCGCGCTAGCGCCGCTCGGATCCGCTCCGTGGCACGCTCGCGGCCGAGCACCTCGATCGACTCGAACAGCGGCAGGCCCACGGTCCGGCCGGTGATCGCCACGCGTACGGGGGCCTGGGTCTTGCCCAGCTTGAGCCCGAGCGGCGCGCCGACCTCCTCCAGGGCCTCCTTGAGCGACTCCGCGTCCCAGGGGACCGTCTCCAGGCGGTCGAGGTAGGCGGTGAGGATCTCCACCGGGGAGTTCTTCATCGCCTTGTCCCAGGACGGCTGGTCGAAGACGGGCTCGTCGAGGAAGAGGAAGTCGACGTTCTGCCTGATCTCCGACAGCACGCCGATGCGGGTCTGGGCCAGCGCCGCGACCTTGCTGAACAGCTCGCGGTCCCAGGTGGGGTCGAGGTAGGGCGAGCAGCGCTCCTCGAAGGTCTCCAGCGGCAGCGCCCTGATGTACTCGCCGTTGAAGGCCCGCAGCTTCTTCTCGTCGAAGAAGGCGCTGGCGGAGTTGACGTCCTCAAGCCTGAACAGCGGGACCATCTCGGCCCACGGCATGATCTCGCGGTCCTCACCGGGGCCCCAGCCGAGCAGCATGAGGTAGTTGACCATGGCCTCGGCGAGGTAGCCCTCGTCGCGGTAGTCCTCCAGGGCCACCTTGTCGCGGCGCTTGGACAGCTTCTTGCGCTGCTCGTTGACGATCACCGGCAGGTGGGCCCAGACCGGCGGGGTCGCGCCGAGCGCCGGCCACAGCAGCACCTGCTTGGCGGCGTTGCCCAGGTGCTCCTCGCCGCGCACGACGTGCGTGATGCCCTGGGTGATGTCGTCGACGGCGTTGGCCAGCACGTAGAGCGGCGAGCCGTCGGTGCGGGCGATCACGAAGTCTTCCTGGGCCTCGTTGGGGAACTCGACGTTGCCCCTGATCAGGTCTTCGACGACGGTGACGTCCTCGTCGGGGGTGCGGAAGCGCACCGCGCCCTCGGTCAGGCCGCGCTCACGGCAGAACCCGTCGTAGCCCTTGTGCTCGGAGCCGGTGCGGGCCACCAGGGTCTCGCGGGTGCAGTCGCAGTGGTACGCCTTGCCGTCGGCCAGCAGCTTGGCCACGGCCTCGCGGTGCTGCGGCTCGTAGGCCGACTGGAAGTAGGGGCCCTCGAACACCGGGTTGGTGCCGTTGATGCCGATCCAGTCGAGCGCCGAGATGATGCCCTCGGTCCACTCCGGACGGTTGCGCGTGGCGTCGGTGTCCTCGATGCGCAGGACGAAGCGGCCGCCGGACTGTTCGGCGAGGGCCCAGTTGAACAGCGCCGTACGGGCGCCGCCGACGTGGAACATGCCGGTCGGGGACGGGGCGAAACGCACCCGTAGATCAGTCACGGGAGACCACCTTGTTCGTGAGAGTGCCGATGCCTTCGATGCCGACGCTGACCTCGTCGCCGATCTCCAGCGGGCCGACGCCCGCCGGGGTGCCGGTCAGGATGACGTCGCCGGGGATCAGCGTCATGACCGCGCTGACGTAGGCGACCAGCGCGGGGATGTCGTTGATGAGCTGGCTGGTGCGGCCGCTCTGCCGGATCTCGCCGTTGACCGTGGTGGTCAGCGCGAGGTCGCTCGCGTCGAGATCGGTCTGGATCCAGGGCCCGAGCGGGCAGAACGTGTCGAAGCTCTTGGCCCGGGTGAACTGCACGTCCTTCTTCTGCAGGTCGCGGGCGGTGACGTCGTTGGCGCAGGTGTAGCCGAAGATGACGTCCTTGACCCGGTCGACGGGCACGTCGCGGCAGAGCCTGCCGATCACCACGGCCAGCTCGCCCTCGTAGTCGACCCGGTCGGACAGCGAGGTCGGGTAGGCGATGGCCTCGCCGTGGCCGATCACCGACGTGGACGGCTTCATGAAGATGAGCGGCTCGTCGGGCACCTCGTTGCCCATTTCGCGGGCGTGCTCGGCGTAGTTCCTGCCGATGGCGACGACCTTGCTCGGCAGCATCGGGGCCAGCAGCTTCACCTGGGACAGCGGGAAGCGGTCACCGGTGAACTGCACCTGGCCGAACGGATGGCCGGAGACCGTGGAGACGAACTCCTCTCCAGGGCCGCCTTCGACCACGCCGAACGACACGCCTTCGCCTGTGGAGAACCTCGCTATACGCACCTGACAAGGCTATCGCCGCCGCCGCAGGGGTCCGCCCACCGCCGCAAAAGTCAGGAACCCTCCATAAATGCCCCCAGAGTCCGTTTTGTGGGGCATCGGAGGTGATTAACCGGATATCTCTGCTTATCAGAGACTTCTAGGAGGTGACGGAACGTGCCGGACACGATGGTCAACCAGACTTCTGCCGTACCGCGGGCCAGAACGCAGGAGGGTGGACCGGCGACCTCGCTGGTCACCGACAAGGGCACCACCAGCATCGACGACGTCGTCGTAGCCAAGATCGCCGGGCTGGCCGCCCGCGAGGTCTCCGGCGTGTACGCCATGGGCGGCGGCGCCGCCAGGGCGCTCGGCAGCGTGCGCGGCATGGTCGGCGGCGAGCGCAGCGTCGCGCAGGGCGTCTCGGTCGAGGTCGGCGAACGCCAGGCGGCCGTGGACATGGACCTGGTCGCCGAGTACGGCACCGCCATCCCCGACCTGGCCGCCGCCGTGCGCAGGAACGTCATCGCGGCGGTCGAGCGCATGTGCGGCCTGGAGGTGACCGAGGTCAACATCCGGGTCGACGACGTGCACCTGCCCGGCCAGGACCGCGACAGGGACAGGGACGACGGTCGCCGCGAGGTCATCGAGCAGCCGGAGCCCCGGGTCCAATGACCCGGCCCGACGCCCCGGCCTGCGACAGGGCCGACGCCGAATCCGACGCCAAGGCGGAGGCCGGGGCGCTGGCCGAGCTCGTACGGGCCTGCCCCGGGGTGGCGGGCCTCTCCGGGGGCCCGTTCGGGACGGTGGCGACGTACCTGCGCGGCGAGCGGGTCACGGGCGTCTCGGCCGACGGGGACGTGGTGGAGGTCGCCATCGTGGCGACCCTGGAACGGCCGCTGCCCGAGACCGCCGAGGACGTCCGCCAGGCGGTGTGGAAACTGGCCGGCGGGCGTCCCGTCAACGTACGCATCGACGACGTGGTGGAGGAATCATGAGCAACGTCCCTTGGCTGCCGGTCATCGGCATGGCGGTCGGCATCATCCTCGGACTCGCGGGGGCCTTCGGCGGCCTCGGCGCGTTCCTGCTCGTCCTCGTGCTCGGCGCGGTCGGCTTCCTGGTCGGCAAGGTCGCCGAGACCGGCGAGCTGAACCTGTCGGGCCTGACCGCGAGGCGGCGATGACCACGACCGCTCCCCAGGTGACGGTTCCCCGGCAGCGGCTCGCGCCCGCGGACGAGCCCGAGCGGCGGGGCCGTACCGAGATCGCCGACCGGGTGGTCGCCAAGATCGCCTGTTGCGCGGCGCGGGAGGTTCCCGAGGTGCGCGACGTGCGGCTGGGCGGCGTGCCGTGGACGCGCTCGTCCAGCGCCGAGGTGCGCGGCGAGCGGGCCACCCTGAGGCTGAACGTGACCGTCGGCTACCCGGCCCCGCTGCGCGCCGTGGCCGCGCGGCTGCGGGAGCACGTGCGCACCCGGGTGGCCATGCAGACCGGCCTGAACGTCACCCGCCTCGACGTGACCATGACCGATCTGGCGGGAGGCCCGGAATGACCCGCCCCCTCCCGTCCCAGGAGCCTGAGGAGACGCGGGGGGCCGTCCCGGCGGGCGGGGCGGGGGCGCATCGGGACGAGCCGGGCGCGGCGCCGCCGCGGGACAAGGGGGCCGACCGGGCCGCGGTGCGCGCCTTCCGGCCGCAGCGCCGGGTGCCGGCCATCGTGGTCGCCGTGCTGCTCACGCTGCTGGGCCTGCTGGTCGCCGCCGAGACGGTGTCCGCGCTGGTCGGCAGCCCGCTGCGGTGGCTGCCGTACGACCGGATGCTGGCGTGGGCGTCCACGACGCCGTGGTCGCACCCGCTGGTCCTGGCCGGGGCCGCGATCGTGGCGCTGATCGGCCTGGCGCTGCTGGTCACCGCCCTGGTGCCGGGACGGCCGCGGATGGTCCCCGTACGGACCGGCGACCCCGACCTGATCATCGGGGTGCGTCCCAAGAGCTTCACCAGGGCCCTGGAGCACGCCGCCGAGGAGGTGCCGGGGGTTCGCTCGGCGCACGCCACCCTCCGCGGCCACACGGTCGCCGTCACCCCCGCCACGTCCGGCTGGGACGACGAGGGCTTCGGCCGGGCCGTGCGGGAGGCCGTGCTCACCAGGCTCGCCGGGCTGGACCCGGTGGAGCCGTACCGGGTGGCGGTCAACGTCAAGGAGCGCCGATGAACAGGCGGACCGGACGCGGCAACCGCTGGGGGCTGGCCCTGGTCGGCCTGGCGCTGGCCGTCCTCGGCGCTCTCGCGCTGGCCCGCGGCCTGCTGGGGCCGTCCACGCCGATCGTGGACGCGGGCACGCGCGGGTTCTTCGCCCGCAACAGCCCGCTCGTGTGGTGGGCCGTGGCCGCCGTGTCGGTCCTGGTCGCGCTGCTGGCCTTGCGCTGGCTGGTCGCGCAGGGCCGCAGGGACGCCCGCACCCGCCTGCGCCTGGAGAGCGGCCCGGACGGCGTCACCGAGATCGCGGCGGGCGGGATGGCCCACGCGGTCGCCGCCGACGTCGAGGCCAGCCCCGCCGTCCTGAACGCCGACGCCGACCTGGTCGGCCCGCGCGGCCACCCGGAGGTACGGCTGCGCGTGGCCGCCGACGAGGCCGCCCCGATCGCCGAGCTGAGCGAGCACCTGTCCAGGGTCACCCTGCCGAACCTGCGGGACGCGCTGGACAGGGATCACGTACCGGCGGTGGCCCGCGTTAGCCTGGAGCCCTCACCTGCGACGCAGCGGGTCGTGCGCTAAGACTTCGCCGAGAGGGGTCCTCCGTTGTCCATCGTGAAGATCAACGTCCTGACCGTGCCCGCCGAGATGCGCGAGGAGCTGGAGAAGCGCTTCTCGGGCCGGGCCGGGATGGTGGAGTCGGCCGACGGGTTCGAGTGGTTCGAGCTGCTGCGGCCGGTCGAGGGCACCGACCAGTACCTCGTCTACACGCGCTGGCGCAGCGAGGAGGACTTCCTGACCTGGCAGCAGGGGCAGGCGTTCCAGCGTGGCCACGCCCAGGCCGCCGCCGCGGCCGGCGGGCAGGGTCATGGGCAGGGTCAGGGGCAGGGTCAGGGGCAGGGTCACGGACACGGTCAGGGCCCGGCGGCGACGGACTCCCAGGTGTGGAGCTTCGACGTCGTGCAGAGCGCCGGGCCCAAGGGTTAGGCGTCGAGGGGGTTGGCGGCGATCCGGTCGGCGATCCCGTCGCGGACGAACCGGCCGGCGAAGCTCGACGGCTTGCGCGCGCCCTGGTCGGAGATGCAGGCGGCGAACTCCTTGGCGATCTCCAGCCGCGGGTAGCGCTCCAGCACCTCGCGCCGCACGCCGTCGGGGATGTCCTCGGTACGCCGGCCGGAGATGTCCATGCCCGTGGAGAGCTCCAGCAGGTGGCCCTCCGGGTCCTCCTCCACCGGCACCTCCTCCCACATGTGGCGGACGATCACCTCGGAGGCGCGCAGCCTGCGCTCGGGCGACCAGCCGGCCCCCGCGCAGAAGGCCCAGGCCACATGACCGCCGGCCTCCTCGTACGGCACCGTCTGGCTGTCGAACTCGGCGACCAGGCCGATGTCGTGCAACATCGACGACACGTAGAGCAGCTCGGCGTCGAAGTCGATCGCCCGGCTCCGGGCGTACGCGGCGGCCCACAGGTAGGCGCGCACGCAGTGGTTGAGCAGCGAGGGCGTCTGGTAGCGCGTGGCCACCTCCAGCGCGCCGCGGCAGGCGGGCGTGTCGGGCAGCACGATGTCGTCGAATCTCACAGCTCCCAGCATGACATCCGCGGCGCCGCAGGCATCGGGCCGTTAACGATCCGGCACGCGACTTGACCGCTTGATCGTGATTCCGAAAGCATGTCCCGCCCTCACTTTCTTGTCCGGAAGGAACCCTGGCGTGCGCCGGCTCGCGATACCTCTTGCCCTCACACTCGCGATCAGCGGGCTGGTGAGTCCGGCGCAGGCCGCCGACAAGGTGACCCGCACCGCGCAGTGCCAGGGAGACTGGCTGCCTGGCACGCCGACGGCCGAGGACGTCATGAAGGGCGAGATCTCCCTCGTGGGGCTGCCGGCGTACAAGCTGGGCAAGGACATCGACTGGGGGGCGAGCCCGTACCGGAACCGGTCGTGGGAGTTCGTCTTCCAGTCGCTGCGCTGGATGGGCACCCTGGTCGTGGCCTACGAGAACACCGGCGAGCAGCGTTATCTGGATCGTGCCACCGAGATCGCCAAGGACTGGGTGGCGAGCAACCGGCGCGGCGCCGCCGCGACCAAGCCGTACGTGTGGAAGGACCACCCGGTCTCGCTGCGCACGCAGCCGCTGCTGTGCCTGAGCATGCACGTCAAGGACAGCTGGCTGAAGGACAGCCTGGCCGACCACGCCAAGCTGCTGTCGGACGCGCGGCTGTACAAGAAGGGCCACAACCACGGCATCGACCAGGACATCGCCCTCATGGGCATCGGCTGCCGCTACGGCCGCTCCGACTGGTCGAACCTGGCCTCCAGGCGGCTGACCGGCACGGTCAAGCTCGACGTCGACTCCCAGGGCGCGCTCATGGAGCAGGCCCCCCGCTACGCGGTCTACGTGTACGGCCGCCTCCAGGTCGCCATCACCAACATGAAGGCGTGCGACCGCAAGGTGCCCGCCGAGATCAGCCGGCGGGCCGAGGCGCTGAAGGACTTCATCGCCCACTCCACGATGCCCAACGGCTACATGGCCCCGATCGGCGACGGCAGCGCCGAGACCGAGCCCAAGATGGAGACCGGCACCCCGAAGCAGAAGGTCAAGGTCTACAAGGCCGGCTACGTCTACGGCCGGACGGCCTGGGGCAAGCCGAACTCGTCGTACTACTCGATCAGGTTCGGCCCGGCCATGAAGTTCCACGGGCACGAGGACCACCTGGGCGTGACGTACTACGCCCAGGGCCGCGACATCCTCATGGACGGCGGCTTCCACTCCTACGAGAAGAGCGCCTACCGCTACTGGACGCTCTCCCCCGAGGCGCACAACGTGCCGACGGTCGAGGGTGCCCGGTTCCGGCCGCGCACCTCGTCCAAGCTGACCAAGACCTCCTACGGCAAGGACCGGCAGGCCTTCCGGCTCACCGACAGGGCCTACGGCGTGAGCCGGACGCGTTCGGTGCTGGTGAACCACGGCGAGGACCTGATGGCGGTGCTCGACACGGCCTCCGGGGGCAAGAAGGTCAGGAACCTGTGGCGGTTCGCGCCCTCGTACAAGGTCGTCTCGAACTCCGGCGGCAAGGTGGTGCTGGCCGACGGCGCCTTCAAGGTGACGCTGATGCAGTTCTCCTCGTGCGAGCGGGTCGGCGGGCAGAAGGTCGAGCGCGGCGGCAGGCTGGGCTGGGTGTCGCCCACCTACCTGGCCAAGGAGGCCACCAACGTGGTGGTGTCGCCGGCGGCCAGGTCGCTGCTGACGGTGATCGTGCCGGGGACCGACTCGCCGAAGGTGTCGTGCTCGGGGGGCAAGCTCAAGGTCGAGGGCCAGACCTTCTCCGCCGGCCTGCTCTAGAACGCGATCCTGCGGTACCACTCGTTGGAGAGCATCTGGGCGCGGGCCCGCTCCGGCAGGCCGGTCAGCATGGTCATCGACGCGCCGCGCCCGACCTCGGATTCGTGGGCGAGCATCGCCGCCCACTTGCGCTCCGACCAGCGCGACACGTCGATCGCGGCCGAGACCTGGTCGTCGGGGACGCCCGGCAGGGCCTGGCCGGGCTCCGGGTCGGCGCCGAAGACCGCCCGCCAGTGTGACGTCACGACCGAGCGCGGGATGGTCGCCAGATAGAGCGCGTGCGGCCGCCAGGGGTCGCCCGCGTCGCGGTGGAGCTGGTCGTAGCCGGCCGCCTCGACGGCGGCCAGTGTGACGCGGTGCACGTGGATGTGGTCGGGATGCCCGTAGCCGCCGAAGCCGTCGAAGGTGAGCACGACGTCGGGCCTGACGTCTCTGATGTGCTCGACCAGCAGGCCCACCGCCTCGTCGAACGGCACGTCGAGGAAGCGCGGGCGGCCGGGGGCGGACTCGGGCTTGCGCGCGTCGGCGAAGCCCAGCAGCCGGGGCTTGCCCGCGCCGAGGATGTCGAGGGCCCGTTCCAGCTCCTGCGCGCGCCGGGTGCCCTCGGCCCAGGTGCAGGTGACGACGGCCGTCCTCGCGCCCTCGTCGGCGTATTTGGCGAGGGTGCCGCCCGTCCAGATCGCCTCGTCGTCGGGATGGGCGTGCACGCCCAGCACACTGAAGCTCATGGAGCACCATCGTATGGAAGCCGGGCACCGCTCCGGACCCGCGTAGGCTCTGGGCGAGACATCCGGCGCGAGAGAAATGACCCGATGAGCGAGCCCGTACCCCATGATCTGCTGGAGATCGCCGACGCGCTCGTGCCCGGCCTCCCCCTCGGCACGGCGCGGCTGGCCCGTGGCGGGATGCACGACGTCGTCCTGGTGCCCGGAGTGGCGGCCGTACGGGTGGCCCGGCGGCCGAACGCGTCCGAGGCGCTGCCGCGGCGGACCGAGCTGCTGCGCGCGATCGCGGCCGCCGGGCTGCCGTTCGCGGTGCCCGAGCCGCTGACGCCGGTGACGGCGTTCGGGGAGCGCGCGGCCGTGGCCGTGTCCTGGGTGCACGGGACCGGGCTCGACGAGGGCCGGGGCGACCCGGCGCTGATCGGCGACCTGCTCGGAGCCCTCCGCGAGCTTCCCGTCACCCCGGAGCTGCGTGCCCTGCTGCCCGCCCCGCGCTCGTACGCCGGGCCCGCGAGCTGGAGCACGATCCTCGCCGAGGAGGTGCTCCCCCGCTTCCCCGCCAGGTGGCGCGACGAGGGACGGCGACGCCTGGACGACGCCCTGGCCCTGGAAGCGGTCCCCGACTCGCTGGTCCACGGCGACCTCGTCGGCGGGAACGTCCACTGGGACGAGAACGGCAAGCTGGTCGGCGTCCTCGACTGGGACCGGGCGCACCTGTTCGACCCGGCGATCGACGCGGCCTTCATGGGCTGGCACGGCTGGGACAACCTGCGCGCGGCCGTCGACGCCGGAACCTACCGGCGGGCGGTCACGTGGGAGCGCGCGTTCGGGGTCAACCAGCTCGTCGCCCTGCTCGTGCTCGACGGCGGGCCGCTGACCCTCGCCGACAGCTTCACGACCCACGTCGTGGCCTGGCTGGACGAGGACGGCGGCCCCGACCGGGCCGCCGGTCCCGGGCACCGGGTTCCACGCGGAAGGCGGGCCGAGCGGCCCTGAGGGTGGAGCCCCCAGGGCTCGGGGTCAGCCGCAGTCGCGGCCCGCGCGCAGCAGCCCGTACGTGACCGCCTGCTCCAACGCCTGCCAGGAAGCGTCGATGATGTTCTCGGCCACCCCCACAGTCGCCCACTCGGCGGTGTCGTCGCTGGAGGTGATGAGGACGCGGGTGACGGCGTCCGTACCGTGGGTGCCTTCGAGGATGCGGACCTTGTAGTCCACCAGCTCCAGCCTGGCCAGCTCGGGGTAGAGCTGCTCAAGCCCCTGCCGCACGGCCTTGTCGAGGGCGTTGACGGGCCCGTTGCCCTCGCCGGTGGCGACGATGCGCTCGCCCTTGGCGTGCAGCTTGACGGTGGCCTCGCTGACCAGCTCGCCCCCCTTCGTACGCTCGACGATCACCCGCCACGACTCCACCTCGAAGTGGCGCCGGCGCGCCCCCTGGACGGTGTCGCGCAGCAGCAGCTCGAACGACGCGTCCGCGGCCTCGAAGGTGAACCCCTGCGACTCCAGCTCCTTGACGCGCTCGACGAGCGTCTTGGTGTGCTCCGGGGTCAGCTCGTAGCCCAGCTCGCGGCCCTTGAGCTCGACGGAGGCGCGGCCGGCCATGTCGGAGACGAGCATGCGCATGTCGTTGCCGACGGCGGCCGGGTCGATGTGCTGGTAGAGGTTGGGGTCGACCTTGATCGCGCTGGCGTGCAGGCCGGCCTTGTGCGCGAAGGCGGACATGCCGACGTAGGGCGCGTGGGAGTTGGGGGTGACGTTGGTGACCTCGGTGATCGCGTGCGCGATGCGGGTCATGTCCGCCAGCGCCTCCTGCGGCACGAGGTCGAAGCCGCGCTTGAGCTGGAGGTTGGCGACGACGGTGAAGAGGTTGGCGTTGCCCGAGCGCTCGCCGTAGCCGTTCGCGCAGCCCTGGACGTGCGTGGCGCCCGCCTTGACCGCGGCCAGGGTGTTGGCGACGGCGCAGCCGGTGTCGTCGTGGCAGTGGATGCCGACGCGGGCGCTGGTCTGGACGGCCGCGTGCACGGTCTCGGCCAGCTCGTCGGGCAGCATGCCGCCGTTCGTGTCGCACAGGGCGATGACGTCGGCCCCGGCCTCGGCGGCGGTCCGCAGCACTTCGAGCGCGTAGGCTGGGTTGGACTTGTAACCGTCGAAGAAGTGCTCGGCGTCGAGGAAGACTCGCTGTCCCCCCGCACGAAGGTGAGAGACCGTGTCGCGGATCATCGCGAGGTTCTCCTGGAGAGTCGTGCGGAGGGCCAGCTCCACGTGCCGGTCGTGGCTCTTGGCGACAAGGGTCACGACCGGCGCGCCGGATTCGCGCAATGCGGCTACCAATGGGTCGTCGGCGGCCTTCACACCGGCCCGGCGGGTCGCGCCGAACGCGGCGAGCTGCGCGTGCTTCAGGTCGAGCTCTGTTCGAGCGCGCCTGAAGAACTCTGTGTCCTTGGGGTTGGCGCCAGGCCAGCCCCCCTCGATGAAACCGACGCCCAGGCTGTCCAGGTGCCGCGCGATGGCGAGCTTGTCGACGACGGTGAGGTTGAGTCCTTCCTGCTGCGCGCCATCGCGCAGCGTCGTGTCGTAGACGTGGAAGCGGTCGTCGGCCATGAAGTCTCTTCTTTCGGATCCGTGTCCTGGAAAACAAAAAGACCCCTCACGGACGTGAGAGGTCTGCGCGCTGGCGGTGTCCCTGTGTCAGCCAGCGCGCCTGCCGATAATGAGCAGACTGTAGAACATGGTGCCTGTCAGTCTGCCACAGGGATTCACCATCTGGCACATCGGTCTCAACTCGTGGACACGACCTTTACACTTGCACGCCGGCGCCGCCGGTGACGGCGCGTTCGAGCGCCGCCGGGTCGAACACCTCGTTGCCGAGCTGCTGCCCGTTGAGCAGGACGGTCGGCGTGCCCTGGATGTGGATCTTCGCGGTCTCCGCCAGGTGCGTCTTGGCGTACGACTGCGAGGTCACGCACTCGTCCACCGAGGCGCCGGCCTTCCTGGCCGCCGCGACCAGCTCCTGCACGGTGAAGCCCGAGGCCGTGCCGTGCGGGGCGGGCTGCATCGCGTAGAGCTCGTCCCTGAAGGCGAGCCAGTTGTCCTCCGGCATGCATCGGGCGGCGGCCGCGGCCCTGATGGAGTTGGAGCGCATGGGCTCGTCCTGGAAGATCGTCACGGGGTGGAAGACGACCTTGAGCCTGCCCTCCCTGGCCAGCTTCTGGATCGTGCCGTCGACCTTGGAGTGCATCTCCTTGCAGATCGGACAGTCGAAGTCCTCGTACACGTCGAGCACGGGCGCGTCGCTGGACCTGTCCGCCAGGACCATCGAACCGTCGAGCTGCCTGGTCAGGCGTACCGACCCGGCCGTCTCACCCGGCTCCGAGAAGGCCAGCACACCCAGCACCACCAGCGCCGCACACGCGACCACGACCGCAACCAACCGCTTCATCATCCGCCCACTTCCAGCTCACCGATCGCGCAGACCCTACCAACGACAGAACCGCTCTCCGGACAGCCGCCAGGGCCGGGCCCGGCGCGGCGGCCGTCGGCGGACCTCTCATTGGTACCTGATGACGGTGAGAGAACGCTGTGAGGAGAGAATGACCTTCATGAAGGCGAACCTCCTCGACCCCGCGGTGGGCCGGTACATCCTCGACCACTCCACCCCGCCCGACTCCCTGCTGGAGGAGCTGGCGCGGGAGACCGCCGAGGCGACGGGCGACCGCGCCGGCATGCAGATCTCCGCCGACCAGGGCCGGTTCCTGACCATGCTCACCCAGCTCGCGGCCCCGGCCGTGGCGGTCGAGGTGGGCACGTTCACCGGCTACTCCTCGATCTGCATCGCGCGGGGGCTGTCCGGCGGGCGGCTGCACTGCTTCGACGTCAGCGAGGAGTGGACCTCGATCGCCCGGCGCTACTGGGAGAAGGCGGGCGTGGCCGACCGCGTCTCGCTGACCCTCGGGCCCGCCCTGGAGACGCTGGCCGCCTTCGACGAGCCCGTCGATCTGGCCTTCCTCGACGCCGACAAGGACAACTACCCCGGTTACTACGAGTTGCTGGTCGAGCGGCTGCGGCCGGGCGGCCTGCTGCTGGCCGACAACACCCTGCGCAGCGGGCACGTGGCCGACCCGGCGCACGCGGAGACGACGACGGTGCAGATCCGCGAGTTCAACGACCTGGTGATCGAGGACCCGCGGGTGAGCGTGGTCATGCTGCCGGTCGCCGACGGGATCACGATGATCAGGAAGAACCACTAGATCACGGGACGCCGGAACCGTGCCGCCATTACTCTGAGTGATCCTCAGGAGACCCCCGGAAAACATGAGGACGGCGGCATGGTCAGGCCCCTCGAAGAGCGCTACCGCATCGTGCGCGAACTCTTCCCCCAGTTCCGCATCGAGACGGTCCAGGGCCGGATCGTGGTGAACGAACCGGGCACCTGGCAGCACAACATGATCCTGTCCAGGACGTTGTTCCAGCTCGCCGCCGCGATGGCCGGCCGGGGCTGGGAGATCTGGCCGAACATCTCCGTCTACCTGGGGCCCGGCCACGACCTCTACGTGCCCGACCTGGCCGTGGTCCCCCACCGGCCGCGCCTGCACGAGGAGCACGCCGTCCACGGCGCCTCGACGATCCTGCTCGTCGACGTCGTCTCGGTGGCCACGACGTACGACGTGCACTTCGTCAAGACCGGCGGTTACGCGCGCGGCGGGGTGCCGCTCTACCTGGTGATCGACCCGTTCCAGCGGCTGGTGACGCTGTACGGCGGGCCCGGCGGGACGCGTTACCGCAGCGAGAACGTGGTCTCCCTGGGCGAGCCGGTGTTCCTGCCCGAGCCGTGGAACGTCAACGTCGACACCGCGGCCCTGACGGAGGCCGGCGCCTGAACGCCGGCCCCCTGGCGGGGCACTAGACGATCTTGTGAATCCAGTCGCGGGTGTCGGGGCGGGCGCCGTACTGGATGCCGACGAGCTCCTCGCGCACCCGCATGGTCACCGGGCCCGGGGTGCCGTCGGCGATGGTCCAGGAGCGGTCGGCGCCCCTGACCGAGCCCACGGGGGTCACCACGGCGGCGGTGCCGCACGCGAACACCTCGGTCAGCTCGCCTGCGGCGCAGGCGGACTCCCACTCGTCCACCGAGATCAGCCGCTCCTCGGTCTCCAGGCCGAGGTCGTCGGCCATCTCCAGGATCGACTCCCGGGTGATGCCGGGCAGCAGGGTGCCGGTGAGCGCCGGGGTGACGAGCTTGTTGCCGAAGACGAAGAACAGGTTCATCCCGCCCATCTCCTCGACGTACTCGTGCTTGTGGGCGTCGAGCCAGACGACCTGGTCGCAGCCGTTCTCGACGGCCTGGCGCTGGGCGACGAAGGCGGCGGCGTAGTTGCCGCCGCACTTGGCGAAGCCGGTGCCGCCGGGCGCGGCGCGCGTGTACTCGGTCGACAGCCACACCGAGACGGGCTTGATGCCGCCGGTGAAGTACGAGCCCGCCGGCGAGGCGATGACCATGTACTTGTAGGTCTTGGACGGGTAGTTGACGCCGAGTCCGGGCTGCGTGGCGAACATGAACGGGCGCAGGTAGAGGCTGTGGCCCTCGGTGGTGGGCACCCACTCCTTGTCGGCCGAGACCAGGAGCGCCAGCGACTCCACGAACGCCTCCTCCGGCAGCTCCGGCATGGCCATGCGCTCGGCCGAGCGGTTGAAGCGGGCGGCGTTGGCGTACGGGCGGAACGTCACGATCGAGCCGGCGATCTGCCGGTACGCCTTCAGTCCCTCGAACAGCTCCTGCGCATAGTGGAACACCGAGGTCGCGGGGTCGAGCGAGAGCGGCCCGTACGGCAGGAGCCGGGCGTCGTGCCACCCCTCGCCCTCGGTGTAGTCGATCGAGATCATGTGGTCGGTGAAGACCTGCCCGAATCCGGGGTTCGCCAGTACCTGCTCCCGCTCGGCCGCGGTGCGAGCGTGGTCGGAATGCTGCACGTCGAAGCTGAGCTTCTGAGCGATGGTCATGACGACGGTCCTTCTCTCTGCGAATCTGCGATTCTGAAAGCTACTGCCCACGAGCAGTATTCGTACTTCCTATTGTCTTGCCATTTGGGATGGCAAGAGGCAGTTGGGATGGTTCGGTCCCTCTGGACGCAAAAAGCGCCTGGCAGCCCTCTCCGGGACCGCCAGGCGCGTACGGGGCTAGACGGTCCTAGCCGGATACTCGCGCGGAGATGTCGTCGCCGATCTCGCTGGTCGTGCGGCCGGCGCGGCCGGTGACGCGCTCGGCGATGTCGGCGGCCACGGCCTGCTCGACCTTGGCGGCCTCGGCGTGCAGGCCGAGGTGGTCGAGGAGCATGCCCACGGACAGGATGGTGGCGGTCGGGTCGGCCTTGCCCTGACCGGCGATGTCGGGCGCGCTGCCGTGCACCGGCTCGAACATGCTCGGCGAGGTGCGCTCGGGGTTGATGTTGCCGCTGGCCGCCAGGCCGATGCCGCCGGCGATCGCGGCGCCGAGGTCGGTGATGATGTCGCCGAACAGGTTGTCGGTGACGATCACGTCGAAGCGCTCGGGCTGGGTGACGAAGAACATCGAGGCCGCGTCGATGTGGCCGTAGTCGGTGGTGACGTCGGGGAACTCCTCGGCCACGCGGTTGACCGTGCGCTGCCAGAGGTCGCCGGCGAAGGTGAGCACGTTCGTCTTGTGGACGAGCGTGAGCTTCTTGCGGGGCCGCGACCGAGCCTTCTGGAAGGCGTAGCGCACGACGCGCTCGACGCCGTGGGCGGTGTTCAGCGACTCCTGGGTGGCGATCTCGTGCGGCGTGCCGCGCCGCACGACGCCGCCGGTGCCGGCGTAGAGGCCCTCGGTGCCCTCGCGGACGACGACCATGTCGATGTGCTCGGCGGTGGCGCCGGCCAGCGCGGTCTCGACGCCCGGGAACAGCTTGACCGGACGCAGGTTGACGTAGTGGTCGAACTCGAACCGGAGCTTGAGCAGCAGGTCGCGCTCCAGGATGCCCGGCGGCACGCTGGGGTCGCCCACGGCGCCGAGCAGGATCGCGTCGTAGCCGCGCAGCTCTTCGAGCACCGCGTCGGGCAGCGTCTCGCCCGTGCGGTGGTAGCGGGCTGCGCCCAGGTCGTAGTGGGTGGGCTCGATCTTCGTGCCCACGGCCTCCAGGGCCTTGAGCCCTTCGGCTACGACCTCGGCGCCGATGCCATCCCCAGGGATGACGGCCAGGCGGATGTTACGCGACTCCATGGGCGGTACCTTACCGGCTCGTCTCGGCTGACGAACACATCATCTCAACCTCCGGACAATCCGTTTTGGGGGGATTGCGACCTTTTGACCGTTTCGTTAGAGTCCGACGAGCCTAATCCACGCAGCCGCTGCGTGGAGCCGGGGACCCATCTCTCCCCCCGGGGCGAATCGGCACCGCTCTCCCTCCAGGAAGCACCGCCGTAGGGCTACTTCCAGGCCCGAGCCCGTCAGCTAACCCGGCCGGCCACGTGGAAGGACAGTCCCCTGTCTAGCATCGCCATTCTCCTGGCGGTGGCAGCGGGCGGCGCAGGTCTCGCGCCCGCAGCTCCCGCCGACCCCTCCCCCGCCATCACCCTCACCGGCCCCCAGGTGAAACAGGTCCAGGAACGGCACGTGCCGAAACCGGCCTGGAAGGTCGCCCTCGAATACGCCATGGACAAGCGCGGCACCCCGTACGTGTGGGGCGGCGCCAGCGAACGGGGCTACGACTGCTCGGGCCTCATGCTCCGGGCCTACGAGGACGCCGGCATCGAGCTCCCCAGAACCGCCGCGGAGCAGTACGGCGCCTTCTCCAAGAAGATCGCCTGGAAGGACCTCGAACCAGGCGACCTGGTGTTCTTCAGCGGCCTCGGCCACGTCGGCATGATCTCCAAGCCCGGCTACATGGTCCACTCCCCCCACACCGGCGACGTGGTGAAGGAGGAACGCCTGTCGCAGTGGCGCAGGCAGGCCTTCGTCGGCGCGGTACGCCCCGACCCCAAGGGCGTCAAGCGCTGGGCGGACTACGCCAAGCTCCGCAAGGCCCCCGCCCCCGCCATGCTCACCGCGACCCTGTGACGACGACCTTCCCCGGGGCGTGTCCCTCCTCCTGGTAGCGGACGGCCGCCGGGATCTCGCCGAACGGGAAGGTCCTGTCGATGACCGGGGTGACCTCCCCCCGCTCGACCATCCCGGTCAGCGTCAGCAGGTTCGCCCTGTTGCTCCCGCAGCGGACCACGTCCGCCCTGACGATCCGCTGCGGGACGAAGGGCGCCGACGCGAGCGCGGCGAACATGTGGCCGGCCGGCTGCACCCAGCGGCCGGCCGGCCCGCCGACCAGCACGTACGTGCCCTTCCTGGTCAGCGCGCGGCGGCAGTCCGACAGCCGGCGGCCGCCCGCGACGTCGAGGAGGACGTCGAAGCGCCGGTCCGACGCCGCGAAGTCCTCCTTGGTGTGGTCGATGACGTCGTCCGCGCCGAGCGAGCGGACCAGGTCCGCGTTCCGCCCGCTGCACACGCCGGTGACGTGGGCCCCCATCGCCTTGGCCAGCTGCACGGCGAACGTGCCCACACCGCCGGACGCGCCGTTGACCAGCACCTTGTGGCCCGGCTGGACGCGTCCCTCGTCGCGCAGCGCGATGAGCGCGGTGTTGGCCGCCATCGGCACCGCCGCCGCCTGCTCGAACGACAGACACTCCGGCTTGGGCGCCACCTCGCTCTGCCGCAGGCAGACGTACTCGCCGAAGCCGCCCTGAAGGGACATCGCGTACACCTCGTCGCCGGGGCGGAACAGCGTGACGTCCTTGCCCGCCGCCTCGACCTCCCCCGCCACATCGGCCCCGAGGACGGCGATCCTGGGCCGGCGCAACCCGACCCCGCCGCCCATGACCCGGGCCAGGTACGGCTCTCCCCGCATGAAGTGCCAGTCATAGGGCTGCACGGACGTGGCCCGCACCCGGACCAGCACCTCGTCGTCGCGCGGCACGGGCCGCTCGACGTCGGTCAGGACGAGCTGGTCGGGCGAGCCGAACGTGCGCAGGACGTAGGCCTTCATCGTTTCCTCCCTCGTGGACGTGCCGCCAGTGTGGGCGCGACCTGCGCGGATGCTCAACGGTCGAAAGGCGACGGCTCGATGGCCGAAAGGACGACGGCCCGTCCCGCCGATGGTGCGACCCGGGAGGGGCCGTCCGCGCGATGACCCGGCAGGGCCGCGCCGGTCACGCTCTCAGGCATGAGATGGATCGCACCCGCCGGGCTGCTCACGCTCAGCGTCGTCCCCCTGGTCGCCGGCGCCCTCCGGGTGACCGAGCTGGCCTCCGGCGCCGCCGTCACGGCGGACAACGCGCGGTTCTTCGCCATGCCCCTGCCGGTGCTGCTGCACATCCCGGCGTCGCTGGTGTTCTGCGTCCTCGGCGCGTTCCAGTTCCAGGCCGGGTTCCGGGCCGGGCGGCCGGGGTGGCATCGCGCGGCGGGGCGGGTGCTGGTGGCGAGCGGGCTGGTCGCGGCGCTGTCGGGGCTGTGGCTGACGCTCTTCTCCGACCTTCCCGCGGGCGACGGCGCGCTGCTGGCCGCGTTCCGGCTGCTGTTCGGGACGGCCATGGCCGCCTGCCTCGTGCTCGGCCTGGCCGCGATCCGGCGGCGCGACGTGGCCCGGCATCGCGCCTGGATGACGCGCGGGTACGCGATCGGGCTCGGCGCGGGCACGCAGGCGTTCACCCTGGCGTTCGGGCCGGCCGCCTTCGGGCCGCCCGGTGAGCTGGGCCGGGCGCTGCTCGTCGGCGCGGGCTGGGTGATCAACCTGGCGGTGGCCGAGACGATCGTCCGCCGGGGTCAGGTGCGTACGCGGTCGGTCTCGTAGGCCCACATGGCGATCTCGACGCGGTTGCGCACGCCGAGCTTGGTCATCAGGCTCGCGACGTGGCTCTTGACCGTGCTGAGCGAGATGTGCAGCTCGGCAGCGATCTCGCTGTTGGTCCGGCCGCGGGCCACGGCGCGCAGGATCTCCTCCTCGCGGCCGGTGAGCGCCTCGACCGGCTGCGCGGGCGCCTCGGTACGCCCGGCCCCCGCGAAGGCGGCCAGCAGACGCGCGGTCACGCTCGGGGCGATGAGCGCCTCGCCGCCGGCCGCCGCGGTCACCGCCTGGGCGAGCAGCGCGGGACCGGCGTCCTTGAGCAGGAAGCCCCTGGCTCCGGCGCGGAGGGCGGCGTAGACGTACTCGTCGAGGTCGAACGTGGTGATCACGACCACCGCCATGGGGTCGGCGACGTCGGGTCCGGCCAGCTCCCGGGTGGCCGAGATGCCGTCGAGGCCGGGCATGCGGATGTCGAACAGGCACACGTCGGGGCGCAGGCGGCGGGCCAGCTCGACGGCCCGCCTGCCGTCGCCGGCCTCGCCGACGACCTCGATGCCGGGCTGGGCGTCGAGGATCATCCTGAGCCCGGTACGGGCGATCTCCTGGTCGTCGGCGACGAGCACCCGGATGACCCCGGCCTCCAGCCGGTCGCTCACGGCACTCATGCGGCCTCCTTGGGGAGGACGGCGGTGACCGTCCAGCCACGGTTGGGGTTGGGGCCCGCCTCGCAGGTGCCGCCGAGCAGGGCGGCGCGTTCGATCATGCCGATGAGACCGTATCCGGGGGCGGCGACGCCGCCGGCGCGGTCGCCGTCGTCGCTCACGGTCAGGCGTACGGAGGCGTCGTCGGCCGTGACGCGGACGGTGATGTGGGTGGCGTGGCGGGCGTGCCGCCGGGCGTTGGTGATCGACTCCTGGGCGATCCGGTAGAGCGCGGCGCCGGCCGACGGCGGCAGATGGCCGAGCCCTTCCGCGATCTCCACCTCGACCGCCGGGCCGACGCGCGGGCGTCCGGCGAGCTGCCGCAGGTCGTCGAGGTGGCGGCCCGGAGCCAGTTCCGCCGGCTCGTTCCTGCGCAGCACCCGTACCATGGCCCGCATCTCGGCGAGCGTGCGCGACGCCTCCGCCTCGATCACCCGTAGCGCGTCGGTGGCCGCGCCCGGCTCGGAGGCGGCGGTGGCCAGGCCCGCCTGGGCGCGGATGGCCATGGCCGAGACGTGGTGGGCGACGGTGTCGTGCAGGTCGCGGGCGAGCTGTTCGCGTTCGAGCAGCTTGACCTGGTCGAGCTCGCGCAGCCGCGCGCCGGCCCGGTACCGGAAGGCGCTGCCCAGCCCTACGGTCGCGACCAGCACGCCGAGCGCCGGGACGATGTCGCCGGGCGCCATGCGTCCGGCGACCAGCGACAGGCCGACCGCGACGAGTCCGGCCGCCATCCCGGCCGCGGCCTCTCGCCCCGAACCCCACCGGAACAGCGCGTAGAGCACGATCGTCACGAAAGCCAGCGTGTACGTCTCCACCGGCTCGCCGCCGGTCAGCAGCGGGGCCAGGGCGGTGACGCCGAAGACGAGCGCGACCATGAGCAGCGGCCTGGTCCGGCGCCACAGCAGCGTGGGGATCAGCGCGAGGGTGACGGCCGTCGAGACCACCGGCCACCGGAGGTCGGGCCGCAGCGCGCCCTCGATCACCGCGACCGGCACGAGCACCGCGACGAGCGCCCAGTCGCGCCACACCCGCACCGGCGGGCCAGGAGGACGAGGCTCGCGCCACACAGAACGAACGAGGGCGGCCACCCCCTCATCGTAAAGGCCCCCCTCCTCCCCCCAGAGCCCCAAACCCCCACCAACCCCCGCCCTCTCACCACCCGAAGCCTCCGGCCACTGAGGGGCCAGGCCAGGGGGCCGGAGAGCAGAACCAGGGAACGAAACCGGGGGGCCAAGCCGGTCCGGGGCCGTTGGGAACGGTCAGTGTTTGCGGGCGTCGAAGATGAGGTCCCAGGCTCGGGACTTGGCGTGGGCGACCGCTCCCAGCAGTACGCCGCTGTCGCCGAGCATGCTGGCCACCACCCGCGGGCGCAGCGGCCCCAGTTCGGCGATGCGGCGCTCGACGGAGGCGCCCAGCAGGTCGAGGTTGCGGCCCACTCCCCCGCTCAGCACGATCACCTCCGGATCCAGCACCGCCGCCACGGCCACCAGCAGCCCGCCGATGCGGCGGCCCTCCGCCTCCACCACCGACCTGGCCGTCTCGTTCCCGTCGGCGGCGGCGGCGAAGACCTCCCTGGCCGTCTCCAGCTCCAGGCCCGCCGCCCGCGCGGCGCGCACGACACCCGGCGCGGAGGTGACGGCCTCGGTGGCACCGTGCACGAACGAGTCGGTGTCGCGCGCCGAGGAGCCGGTGCCCCGCGCGAGGGAGTCGGTGCTGCGTGCGTGGGGGTTGGCGTCGGGCGGGGTGGGGTCGGGCGGTTCTTCTGGGGCCGGGACGTAGGAGATCTCGCCGGCCGCGCCCCGCGCCCCGACGTACAGCTCGCCGTTGATCACGATGCCCATGCCGACGCCCGTGCCGATGGACACCAGGGCGAAGGTGGCCTTGCCGCGTCCGGCGCCGTGGGCGTGCTCGCCGACGGCGGCCAGGTTGATGTCGTTCTCGATGACGAGGTCGACGCCGAGGGCCGCGCGCAGGTGGTCGGCCAGGTCCGGCGGGCCGGGCAGGTTGGGGGCGAAGTCGAGGCCGCCGCGGACGGGGTCGTACACGCCGGGCGAGCCCACCACCGCGCAGGTGATCGCCCCCCACTCGACCTCCGCCTCGCGGGCCGCCGCCCTGGCCAGCTCGCCGACCAGCCCGGCCAGCTCGGCCGAGGTACGGGCCGTGTTGCGCCCGTCGGTACGCCCCGCGAAAGCGCCGCGCAGGTCGGCCACGGCCACCCTGATCCAGTCGCGACCGATGTCGATCCCGGCGACGTGGGTGGAGGCGGCGTTCACGTCGTAGAGCGAGGACACCGGGCCGGGCCGCCCGGACACCTCCCCCACCAGGTGGACCAGGCCGTCCTCCTCCAGCCCCGCCAGGGCGGCCGAGACCGTGGGCTTGGACAGGCCGGTGCTCTTGGCCAGGTCGGCGCGCGAGGCCGGGCCGTGCTCGTGGAGCTGGTCGAGCAGGCGGCGCTCGTTGAGCACCCGCAGCAGCCGTGGATTGGCCAGGTCGCGTCGCATGTCCGGCCTCCCTCCGAGGTGCACTCTAGCCAACTCGCCTGATAGTAAACTACCTTTCTTACCAAGCGGGGGCGGGCATCTTCTGAGAGGACGAAGTGCGATGCACCGAGCTTGGCGACTCATCCCCGCGGCGGCGGTCCTGCTGGCCGCCGCCTGCGGGAACAGCACCACCGGCACGACCACCACCACCCAGTCCACCGCGGCCCGGCAGGGCGGGACGATCGCCCTGTTCCTGCCCGAATCCAAAACCACCCGGTACGAGGCCTTCGACCGCCCTCTGTTCGAGGCCAAGGTCAAGGCGTTGTGCCCCGACTGCAAGGTGATCTACGGCAACGCCGAGCAGGACGCGGCCAAACAGCAGCAACAGGTCGAGGCCGCGCTGACCCAGGACGCCGACGTGCTCGTCCTGGACGCCGTGGACGCCAACGCGGTGGCGCCCCTGGTCAACCAGGCCAGGCAGAAGAAGGTCCCCGTGGTCGCCTACGACCGCCTGATCTCGGGGATCGACTACGCCTACTACGTCTCGTTCAACAACGTACGGGTGGGCGAGATGCAGGGCCAGGCGCTGCTCGACGCCATGAACGCCAGGGGCACCACGGCCAAGGGGCAGATCGTGATGCTCCACGGCTCACCCACCGACCCCAGCTCGGCCGACTACAAGAAGGGCGCCAAGAACGTCCTGGACGGCAAGGTGAGGGTCGGCAGGGAGTTCGACACCCCGGACTGGAGCCCCGACAAGGCCCAGCAGCAGATGGAGCAGGCGATCACCGCCATCGGCAGGGACGACATCGTCGGCGTGCTGTCGGCCAACGACGGCATGGCGGGCGGCGCGATCGCGGCCATGAAGCGCGCCGGCTACAAGGAACTGCCGCCCATCACCGGGCAGGACGCCGAACTGGCCGCCGTGCAGCGCATCCTCACCGGCGAGCAGTACATGACCATCTACCTGGACATCAGGACGGAGGCGGAGAAGGCCGCCGAGCTGGCCGTCGCCCTGACCAAGGGCGAGCAGCCCGCCGCCACCTCCAAGGTGAACAACGGCACCGCCGACATCCCGGCCTTCCTCCTCGACCCCATCGCGGTCACCGCCGACAAGATCAAGGACACCATCGTGAAGGACGGGTTCTACAAGGCCGACCAGATCTGCACGGCCGAGGTCAAGGCCGCCTGCGCGAAGGCGGGCATCGAGTAGATGATCGCGGCGACCGGGATCTCCAAACGGTACGGAGCGGTGCGGGCGCTCGACGGGGCAGGGCTGGACCTGCGTCCCGGCGAGGTCGTGGCGCTCATGGGCGACAACGGGGCGGGCAAGTCGACGCTGGTCAAGACCATCTCCGGCGCGGTCGTGCCGGACGAGGGCGAGATCACCGTGGACGGCGTGCCGGTGCGCGTCGCCACCCCGCACGACGCGCAGGCGCTCGGCATCTCGACCGTCTACCAGGATCTCGCGCTCTGCGAGAACCTCGACGTGGTGGCCAACCTGTTCCTCGGCGCCGAACGCCGCCGCTGGTCGGTGCTGCGCCACCTGAGCATGGAACGCGCGACCCGCGACCTGCTCGCCCAGCTCGACGTGCGCATCGGCGACATCAGGGTGCCGGTGTCGATGTTGTCGGGCGGGCAGCGGCAGTCGGTGGCCATCGCCAGGGCGCTGCTCGGCGAGCCCCGGCTGGTCATCCTGGACGAGCCGACCGCCGCGCTCGGCGTCGAGCAGACGGCGCAGGTGCTCGCGCTGATCCGGCGGTTGCGCGAGCGCGGGCTCGCGGTGCTGGTGATCTCGCACAACCTCGCCGACGTGCGCGAGGTGAGCGACCGGGTGGTGGTGCTGCGTCTCGGGCGCAACGCCGGTGAGTTCCGTACGGCCGAGGCCTCCCGCGAGGAGATCGTGGCCGCGATCACAGGAGCGGGCGAATGACGGCGATGCCGATCGCGGTGACCGGACGGCTGCGCCAGGGCGAGGTCGGCGCCTGGCCGGTGGTCGGCGGCCTGGTGGCGATCACGATCGTGTTCAGCACGCTCAACGAGCGTTTCCTGTCGCCCGAGAACCTCACCAACCTCGCCCTCCAGATGGCCGCCACGGGCACGATCGCGCTCGGCATCATCATGGTGCTGCTGCTCGGTGAGATCGACCTGTCGGCCGGCTCGGTCAGCGGCCTGTGCGCCACGATCATGACGATCGCGCATGTCAAGCAGGGCTGGAACGCCCTGCTCGCCATCCTGCTCGCGCTGGCCGCCGGCGCGGCGATCGGGCTGCTGCACGGGCTCATGCTGACCAAGCTGCGGATGCCGTCGTTCGTGGTCACGCTGGCCGGGCTGATGGGCTGGCTCGGGCTGCTGCTCTACCTGCTGCGCCAGGGCGGGACGATCAACCTGCCGTTCAACGGGTTCATCTCCGGGCTGAGCGACACGTGGCTGCCGGGCTGGCTGTCCTGGGCGCTGGTGATCGGGCTGGCGGGCGGTCACGCGGGGATCGCCACGCTGGCCAGGCGGGCGCGGCTGGCCGCCGGGCTGCCCGTGGCGCCGGCGTGGCAGGTCCCCGTGACGGCGGGCGGGCTGGCGGTCGTGCTCGGCGCGGCGGTGGCGGTCATGTCGGCCGACCGGGGCGTGCCGCTGCTGCTGGTGCTCTTCGGCGCGCTGGTCGTCCTGCTCGACCTGGTGCTGCGGCACACCACCTTCGGCCGCCACCTGTACGCCGTCGGCGGCAACGCCGAGGCCGCCAGGCGCGCGGGCATCAACGTGACCAGGATCAGGATCCTGGCGTTCGTGCTGGCCTCCACGCTGGCGGCGGCCGGCGGCGTGCTGGCGGCCAGCCGGCTGTCGGCGGTCAACCAGGGGTCGGGCGGGAGCGACATCCTGCTCATGGCCATCGCCACGGCGGTCATCGGCGGCACGTCGCTGTTCGGCGGCCGGGGCCGGGCCTACGCCGCGCTGCTCGGGGTGCTGGTCATCCAGTCGATCACCAACGGCATGTACCTGCTGAGCGTGGACTCCTCCGTCCGGTTCATGGTGACGGCCGGCGTGCTGGCCCTGGCGGTGGCGATCGACTCGCTGGCCCGCAGGGGCGCCGCGCGATGAGCCGGGTCCTGGGCATCGACGTGGGCGGGACGAAGGTCGCGATCGGGGTGTCGGGCTCCGACGGGCCGGTGGTCGCCGGTCGCACCCGGCTGGAGACCGGGCCTGACACGCTGGTCCGGGCCCTGGCCGCCGCCCGCGTCCTGGACGGGCGGCCGGCCGCGGTCGGCTTCTCCACCTGCGGGGTGATCAGGGACGGCGTGGTGCGCCTGGCCCCGAACGTCCCCGGCTGGGAGGGGCTGGAGCTGCCCAGGCTGCTGCGGGAGGAGTTCGGCGCCACACCGGTGGCCATCGACAACGACGTGAACGCGGCGGCGGCGGCCGAGCTGCGGTGGGGCGCGCTGCGCGGCGTCTCCACGGGCGTCTATCTCAATCTCGGCACCGGCCTGGCGGCGGCCCTGGTGGTCGGCGGCCGGGTGGTGGCCGGGGCGCACGGCGCGGCGGGCGAGATCGGCTACCTCCAGGTCACGCCGGGGCAGGCGGCCTTCGCCGACGGGCGGGTGCCGCTGGAGGAGCTGGTCTCCGGCGCTGGGCTGGCGGCCAGGGGCGGCGCGCTGCTCGGCCGTGCGACCACGGCGGAGGAGGTGCTCGCCGCGCGTTCCGGGCCGCTGGCGGAGCTGGTGGAGGAGACGCTGCGGGTGCTGACCATGACCGTGGCGAACCTGTGCGTCACGCTCGACCCCGAGCGGCTGGTCGTGGGCGGCGGCATGATGGGCGCGGCCGGGCTGATCGTGCCCAGGCTGGCCGGGGAGGTGCGGCGCGCCGTGCCGTTCCCGCCGGAGATCCGGCCCGGCCGGTTCACGGACGACGCGCCGCTGCTCGGCGCGCTAGCCCTGGCCCACGCCGCGGCGCGGGCCTGAGGACGGGCGCTACCGGGCCGAGTTCTGGGGGGCGCCGCCGTTGTCCCTGCGGTCCAGGGCGGTCTGCAGGGCCTCGGCAGCCTCGTTCTCGTTCTCTTCGGTACGGTTCCAGGCATACATCTCGTACATGTCGCTCATCTCGTTTCGCGGGCGCGTTCCAGAAAAAGGGGCGTCGGACCCCGGTCGCGAATCCGACCGGGCCTGCTCTCGCGGGTCCGGGTCACGGACCGGACGAGGGGAAGGGACTGACCGGCCGACGGCGTCACCACTCACCGCGGCGGGTCGTCGACCTGCCCTAACAGGCCCCGCCGCGGCAGGTAATGAGTACGAGCACCTGGCGCATCTCCATCAACGGTACCCGGCGGCAGTTTCGCTGTCTCGTTGGATGTCCTACTATCTCGCATTCTGAGACAAGAAAAGGCCGCCACCCGGAACGGTCCAGGTGACGGCCTTCCCCCAGATCTGAGGGTCAGTCCTCCGGCTGCGAGGGTCAGTCCTCCAGGTCGACCGAACGGCCGCTCTCGGCGCCGATCTCGGCCGCGATCTGGTCGATCATGGCGGCCGGGATGGCCGAGTCGACGGTCAGCGCGATCAGCGCCTTGCCGCCCTTGACGTCACGGGCCACCTGCATCGAGGCGATGTTGACGCCGGCCTCGCCGAGCAGCCGGCCGACCACGCCCACGATGCCCGGACGGTCGGTGTAGGTGAAGAACGACAGGTGGGCCGTCGGCTCGATCTCCATCTCGTAGCCGTTGACCTCGACGATCTTCGTGATCTGCCGGGGGCCGGACAGCGTGCCGGAGACCGAGACGTGCCGGCCGTCGGCGAGCACGCCGCGCAGGGTCACCACGTTGCGCCAGTCGGGGCTCTCGGAACTGGTCACCAGCTCCACGCTGATGCCCCGCTCCTTGGCCAGCAGCGGCGCGTTGACGTACGTGACCTGCTCCTCGATCACGTCGGCGAACACGCCCTTGAGCGCGGCCAGCTCGATGACCCGCACGTCCTGGGAGGCGATCTCGCCGCGGACCTCGACGTCGAGCTTGGTGGCCACCTCGCCCGCGAGGGCGGTGAAGACCCGGCCCAGCTTCTCGGCCAGCGGCAGGCCCGGCTTGACGTCCTCGGCCACCGCGCCGCCCTGGACGTTGACCGCGTCGGGCACGAACTCGCCCGCCAGCGCCAGCTTCACGCTCCGCGCGACCTGCGTGCCGGCCTTCTCCTGGGCCTCGTGCGTGGAGGCGCCGAGGTGCGGCGTGGCGACGACCTGGTCCAGCTCGAACAGGGGGCTGTCGGTGCACGGCTCCTTGGCGAACACGTCGAGGCCGGCGCCAGCGACGCGGCCCTCCTTGATCGCCGAGTAGAGCGCGGCCTCGTCCACGATGCCGCCGCGGGCCACGTTGATGATCCGTACGGACGGCTTGACCTCGTGCAGCTCCTTGTCGCCGATGAGCCCGAGGGTCTCCTTCGACTTCGGCAGGTGCACGGTGATGAAGTCGGCCTGCTTGAGCACCTCTTCGAGGCTGAGCAGCTTGACGCCCATCTGCGCGGCGCGGGCCGGCGGCAGGTAGGGGTCGTAGGCGATCAGCTCGACGCCGAACGGCTGGAGCCGCTGGGCCACGAGCTGGCCGATCTTGCCGAGGCCGAGGATGCCGACGACCTTCTCGTCCAGCTCGACGCCGGTGTACTTGGAGCGCTTCCACTCCCCGTTCTTCAGCGCGGCGTGGGCCTGGGCGGTGTTGCGGGCGCTGGCCAGGATGAGCGCGATGGTCTGCTCGGCGGCGCTGGTGATGTTGGAGGTCGGCGCGTTGACGACCATGACACCGGCCTTGGTGGCGGCTTCGACGTCGACGTTGTCGAGACCGACGCCGGCGCGGGCGACCACGCGCAGCTTCGGCGCGGCGGCGATGGCCTCGGCGTCGACCTGCGTGGCGGAGCGCACGATCAGGGCGTCCACGTCGGCGAGGGCGGGCAGAAGCTGGGAACGGTCCGCTCCGTCGGTGTGGCGGACCTCGAAATCGGCGCCGAGCACGGCGAGGCCGGCCTCGGACAGCTCCTCTGCGACCAGAACGACGGGCTTGTTCACAGGCGTGGATCCTTAGGGGCATGCGGCGGGCTGGAGGGACACGTCGATGGGTCCCTCGGATCCCTCTGAGTCTATCCGCGCTTGTGAACGCGTTCACGAGGGACCCACGATTTGAGACGGCCGACCGGCGTCGCGGGCCCCTGGAGACGGCTCCGAGTACCCCCGCGACACAAAGTCATCCACTCTGCACTCATCTTTGTCTTGATCGGGAGATTTATTCGCCATTAGCCTGATAAGCCGTGGCCGACTACCTATGGTTCGTCATATGAGCATCGGGAACCCTGCGCTTGCCGACGTGCTCGCACAGCATGGCATGCCCCATCGCCTGCTGGCGGCCCTCGCCGACGGTGGAGTCCTGGTGGCAGTGCGACCAGATCGATCGGTCGTCCTCGGGACGACCCAGGCGGGTGACCGGGTTCTGCTCGGGTACACCAGCCCTACGACCTACGCCAGGCACCGCGGCAGCCATTCCCTCACGGCGTGCGACGCCGGCACCATCCTGGACATCCAGCGCGTCACGGGCGTGCGGGAGATCGTGATCGACGCCGCGGGTCCCGCAGCCGCGGCCGTGCCCATCGACGATCTCCAGCGCTTCCTCACCGGCACGCGCTCGGGGCCCACACCCGTGTTGTCGGGGGCGGTGCCCGCCGCCTACGCGACCGGCGCGATGGCCACCGTCTCGCGGGTGCCCGCGCTGGCGCAGGTGCCCCCGCCGGCCCCGCAGGCGCCCGCGCTGCCGTGGGTCCCCGCGCCCCGGCCCCACCTGTCGGGGCCGATGCAGCAGGTGGACCCCGGCTACCGCCGGTGCACGCACCCGATCCTGCCGGCGCTGCGGCAGGCCATCGCGCAACTGCTGGCCGACTTCCCGCTCGTGCACCACGTGTGGATCTCCGAGGCCGGCACCGCGTCCGGGGCGACCGGGATCATGCTGCACGTGAAGGTGCACATGTCGGCCGCCGAGGACGTCGTCCGCGACCTGCACCGCCTGGTACGCGCCCGCCTGCCGCAGTTCGCGGCCAGCGGCGCGCCGATCCTCATGGCCAGGGTCGCCGACGCGCGCAGCGAGCGCCGGATGATCGAGATCGGCGCGCACGTGGTCTGCGCCGACGTACGGGAGTAACCGTGGCGAGGGCCCGGGGAACCGGGCCCTCGAACGCGGGCGTTCGCGGCCGACCGGGAAAACTGGGCCCTACCGAACAAGCTCTCGCTCGGCTTGAATATGTCCATGATCACAACGCCGGTGAGCGCGCCCACGGTTTCCAGGGGCGTGCGCCTCGGCTACGGCGTGGGCTCCTTCTGCACGGCCACGGTCAGCGCCGTGCCGGGCCTGCTCCTGCTGTACTACATGACCAACTTCCTGGCGGTGCCCGCGTGGCTGGCCGGCGTGGTGGTCACCGCGCCCAAGGTCTGGGACCTGATCATCAACCCGCTGGTCGGCCGGTGGTCGGACCGGACCGTCTCGCGGATGGGGCCGCGCCGCCCCTGGCTGCTGGCCGGATCGCTGACGTTGCCCGTCGCGTTCTTCCTGGTCTTCGCCGGGCCGCCGCTGACCGGGGTCCCGGCCGCCCTGTACGTCGGGCTGTGCTTCATGGCCACGGCCACGGCGTACGCGCTGTACGAGGTGCCGTACAAGGCCATGCCCGGCGAGATGACCGACGACTACCACGAGCGCACCTCGCTGTTGCAGTGGCGGATGGTCTTCATCGGCGCGGCCACCGCGATCAGCGGCGTGCTGGCCCCGATGATCGCCACCGGCCAGGGCGAGGAGGGCACGCTCGGCAGCTACCGGCTGATGGGCCTGACGATCGCCCTCATCCTGCTGGCCTCGATGCTCGCTTCCTTCTTCGGCACCGCCCGCGCCCCCATGACCGGCGCGCCGGAGGCCGACCACGGCGGGTGGCGCGAGCAGTTCGCGGCGATCAGGGGCAACCGGGCGTTCCTGTGGCTGACCGTCATGGCCTGCCTGCAGATGCTGGCCGTCAGCATGATGCTGGCCGCGGCGCCGTACTTCGCGTCGTACACGCTGGGGTCGCCGAAGAGCACGCAGACGCTCTTCGCCGCGCTGGTCGGGCCGATGCTGCTGACCATGCCGCTGTGGGTGTGGCTGGCCCGGCGCTTCGACAAGCGCGGCGCGATGATCCTGGCCGCGCTGCTGTTCGGCGGGGGCACGGCGGCGGCCATGGCGACCCCGCTGTTCGGCCCCCTGTACGCCCACCTGACCATCCTGCTGGTCGGCGTCGGGATCGCCGGGGTCGAGCTCATGCTGTTCTCGATGCTGGCCGACGTGGTCGCCACGGACGCGTCGGAGTCGGGCAAGCGGCGGGCGGGCGTGCTGACCGGGCTGTGGACGGCCATCGAGAGCGGCGTCAGCTCGTTCGGCGCGCTGATTTTCGGGGTCATCCTGTCGATCGGCGGCTTCGTCGAGTCCGACGCGAGCAGGCCCGTCCAGCAACCGGACAGCGCCGTGACCGCGGTCCTCATCGGGCAGACCGCGGTCCCGGCGCTGATCATCTTCCTGTCCGTGCTGGTGACGCTGCGGTACCGGCTCAGGCCACCCGACGGGCCAGCACCAGGCGCGTCCGGGTGAACAGCCCGGCCACCAGGGCCGCGACCAGCGGCAGGCCCAGCACGAGCGCGGCCAGGAACAGCCAGGGGACGTCGATCACGGCGGGACCGTCCAGGAAGTCACGCGAGCGGCCGCCGCCGTACCTGGTCAGCGGCCAGGTCACCGCCACCCCTGCGACGGATCCGGCCGGCAGGCCCACCGCGGCGCCGAGTCCCGCGATGTAGGCGGCCTGGGCGGCCACCACCAGCCTGCGCACCCGGGGCGCCGCGCCGACCGCCGACAGGTTGTTCAGGTCGGGACGCATGTCGGCCGCCGCCAGCCCCGTGGCCGCGAACGTGCCTCCGAGGACGAGGACCAGCGCAGCACCGAGCAGGATCATGAGGACGAAGGCGCGCTCCTCCGCGTTCCCCCGCTCGGCGTAGAGGAACAGGTTGCCGTCCACCTCGCCCCGCAGGTCGGCCTCCATGCGCCGTTCGTCCTGCGGCGGGGACGCGGTGTAGAGCAGCCGCTCGACCGCGCCGAACCCGGCCTCGGCCAGCGCCTGCGGCGGGATCATGGCGCCCGCCTGACGGGGGTCGGCGCCGGTGGAGACCACGGCCGGGATCCGGATCGTCCTGGTGGTCGTGCGCGTGTCCCCCTCCTGGCGGTCGACGGTCACCTCGATCATGCCGTCGCGCACCACGTCCGAGCTGAAGGCCACGGCCTTGCCCGCCGCCAGCGCGGCGGCCGCCTGCGGGTCCCGGCGCTTCTGGAGGAAGGCGAGCAGGTCCGCGCCGCCGATCGGGGGGCGGTCGTAGACCCGCTGCGGGCACGCCGGCCCGCACATCCTGTTCACGGTCAGCCACAACGTCCTGCCCTTGGCGTCCGCCACCTCATGTCCGGCGACGATCTCCGTGCCGGGGAAGCGGACGCGGACGGCCTCCTTCAGCCGGGCCCACGTCTGCCCGTCCATCTCCGTGGCCCCGCCGATCACCGTGGTGCCCAGCGGGAACACCGTGATGTTGGCCTCCTCCCGGTGGGTGTACGCGGTGCTGCTGCCGATGCCGAGCGCGACCGCCCCCATGGTCGCCGCCATGACGGCGGCCGCGGCGGAGGCCGTACGGACGCGGTGGCGCGCGGCGTCGCGCACGGACAGGCGCAGCGGGAGCGGCAGCCGGGCGGCGATCCGCGAGCCGGCCTGGACCAGCCACGGCATCAACGCGACCATGCCGAGCACGAACGGCACGAAGGCCGCCGTCATCGACACCACGCCCCTGGTCATGGCGTAGCCGGTCGCCCCCAGCCCGACCACCAGCAGCACGATCCCGAGCACGGGACGCCGGGCCCGCCCCCGGACCTCCGCGGCCCGACCGGCCAGCACCAGCGCGGTGTTCTGCCGGCTCGCCTGCACCGCGGGCACGATCGCCGCGACCAGCCCGCTGAGCAGGCCCAGCGCCGCCACGCCGAGCACCGGCAGCCACGGCACGTCCGCCGGCCCTTGCGTCCAGTTCAGTTCCCTGGCCGCGATCGACTCGACCAGCAGGCCGGGGCCGATGCCCAGGACCACCCCGAGCACGGCCGCCGCGCCGCCGAGCACCAGGCCGTCGGCCAGCACGATCATGCGCAGGTGCCGCGCCGACCCGCCCTGCGCGGAGATCACCGCCAGCTCCCTGCGCCGCCGCCGCAACCCCACGGCGAACGCCGGACCGGCCAGCAGCACGGTCTCCATGATGACGAGCACGATCGCGACGACGAGCACGACCAGATCCTTCGCCCTTCCCGGGCCGTCGAAGCGCGGGTCGTCCCCCGTGTGGGCGTCGAGCAGCGCGCGGGAGGTGACGCCCAGACCCGCCCGGTTGAGCTGCTGCACCTTCGACCCCATGACGGGCGTGGCGGTGTCGGCCAGCCAGCCGCTGCTGTTGCCGTCGTTCTGGTGCGGGAGCAGGCCCTCCGGCAGGGCGGTCAGCTCAAGGATGCCGGGCCGGATGGGGTTGTCGAAGACGCCGACCACCTTCACGGTGCGCTCCGGCCGCCGCGTGACGAGCGTGTCGCCCACCCGGACGCCGCTGTCGGCCAGCTTCGACGAGATCGCCACCTCGCCGGGCGCGGCGGCGTACCGGCCCTGCTTCAGGGGGCGCATCCCGGCCGTCATGGGGTCGCGCAGATCGACCTCCAGGACGTCCGCCAGGTTGAAGCCGTCGGGCAGCCGGGTGGTGACCACGCTCTCCTGGTAGCGCAGCAGGCGACCGGGGAGCAGCGTGTTGATCTCGGCGACCGTCCACGGGCGCATCGGGCCGGTGCTCTGGCTCTGGTACGCGGAGAAACCGTCGTAGTTCTGCTTCACCGGCAGGCGGAACGGGAAGGTGCTGATCCGCGCGTCGGCCGCCCCGATCTCCAACACGGCCTTCTCCTGCGGGGTGACGCCGGTCGTGGCGGCGCCGGTGAGCACCGCCGTGATCACCAGGACGGGCAGGCCGATCATCACCATGATCAGCGCGGTACGGCCCTTGGCCCGCAGCGCGCTCCGCCTGGAGATGCGCAGGGCGGCGAGGAAGGCGCTCATCGCGAGCTCTCCAGCCGCACCGCCGACGCCTCCGCGATCAGGCCGTCCCGCAGGTAGACCACCCGGTCGGCCCACGCCGCGTAGCGCGGCTCGTGGGTGACCAGCAGTACCGCCGCGCCCTCGTCGCAGCGGTTGCGCAGCAGGTTCAGGATCTCGTCTCCGGTGGCCGTGTCGAGCGCGCCGGTCGGCTCGTCGGCCAGCAGCAGCCGCCGTTCGCCGACCAGCGCTCTGGCGATGGCCACGCGCTGGCGCTGACCGCCGGACAGCTCCTCGGGGAACCGGTCGGCGATCTGGTCGACGCCCACGTCGGCCAGGACGGCCAGCGCCTCCCGGCGGGCCTGGCCGGCGCGGATGCCGCCCAGTTCCCTGGGCAACATCACGTTCTCGGCCGCCGTCAGGGACGGGATCAGGTTGAGGTCCTGGAAGACGTACCCGACGCTGCCGCGTCGCAGCGCGGCCAGGTCGCGGACCTCGGCCAGGTCGTGGCCCTCGATCCGGACCGTGCCCGACGTGGGCCGGTCGAGGCCGCCGGCCAGGTTGAGCAGGGTCGATTTGCCCGAGCCCGACGGGCCCATGACCGCGACGAGCTCCCCCTGCCCCACCTCCAGGCTGACGCCGCGCAGGGCGTGCACCTGGCCGTGCTCGCGGGTAACGTCCCGCAGCTCCACCACAGTCATTGGTTCTTCTCCTTGGCAACGGCCTCGCAGTGGTCGAGCCAGCGTTGCTCGGCCTCGACCTTGAAGATCATCGATTCCAGGACGAGCCGCTGGGCGAGACCGTCCCCGGCGGTCCTCTTGGCCCTGGTCAGGTCCTGGAGTGTGCGCATGCTCGCCATCCGTTGCGCCTGGATGACCTCGCCGACGTCCACGTCGGTGGCGGCGACGGCCATCGCGATCTTGATGACGAGCTCGTCCCGAGGCCGGTCGGAGTGGTCGACGGGGGTGCTGAACCATCGTTCCAGCTCCTCCCGACCGGCCTCGGTGATCGTGTAGACGGCTCTGCCCTGCTCGTCGGCGCCGCCGGGCGCCACCAGGCCGTCACGTTCCAGGCGGGAGAGCGTCGTGTAGACCTGGCCGATGTTGAGCGGCCAGGTCGCCCCCGTAGACGCCTCGAACTCCACCCGGAGCTGATAGCCGTAGCGCGGCGCGCTGCTCAGCAGAGCGAGCAGTCCGTGTCTGATCGACATGGATACTGAGTATGCATACTGAGTATGGCGATCGCAACCGATCCGCGTATTCTGGACACGGCACGCCGTTCAGGCCGATACTCGGGAGATGAGCTCCACGCAACCGCCGTTCCGCGCCTCCGACGGGGAACGCGACCGTGCGATCGACGAGCTCAAGCACCGGGCCGTGGAGGGCCGGATCTCCCACGACACCTTCGTCGGCCGGGTCGACCAGGTGCTGCGGGCACGCAACCAGCACGAGCTCGACGAGCTGGTCGCCGACCTGCCGCGGCGGCCCACGATCCGGCAGCGGCTGACGGACGCGGTCTCGTCGGTGTCGGAGTTCACCACGCGGCTCCAGTCGGCCTGGCGGCGGCCACGACTCCCCCGGCTGGCCCTGCCGGACGACGACCGGCTGCGTTACGTCGTGGGCCGGGGCTCGGCCTGCGACCTCGTCCTGTCGGACCTGACGGTGTCGCGCGTGCACGCCGAGCTGCGGCGGGAGGGCGACGGCGGCTGGATGCTGGTCGATCTCGGCTCGCTCAACGGCACCCGGCTCAACGGGTGGCGGCTGGTGGGGCCCGCCCGGGTGAAGTCGGGCGACGAGATCTCCTTCGGCGACTGCGGCTTCCTGCTCGCCTCGGACCACCCGTCCTCCTGACCCCGCGCCGCCGCAGCCCGCTCCAGAAATACGGATATTTGCGGATTACACGGCGACCACGCTGATTCATGCTCACATGCGATCCCCCAGTCCCTTGGAGACCACATGCGGCGCACCTCAGCCTCCCTCCTCGCGGGCACGCTCGTCGCGGCACTCGCGTGGGCGTCCGGCCCTTCCACACCGGCGGTCGCCCTCGACCCCTCGCCCGGCGTGGCCGACCTGACCCAGGACATCAACCAGATCCTCGGCGACTCCCGGCTCACGATCGCCAGAGCGGGCGTCGTCGTGAAGAGCGCCGCGAACGGCGAGCAGCTCTACGCCACCGACGCCGGCAAGCTCCTGACCCCCGCGTCCAACACCAAGCTGTTCACCTCGGCCGCGGCCGTGGAGACGCTCGGCCTGGACTACCGCTTCCCGACCACCGTGCTGAACGCCGGCCGCAAGGTCGGCTCGGTGCTCACCGGCGACCTCGTGCTGCGCGGCACCGGAGACCCGACCATGCTCGCCGAGGACTACGACGCGCTGGCGGCCAAGGTCGCCGCGGCCGGCGTCAAGGTCGTGACGGGCAAGCTGATCGCCGACGACACCTGGTTCGACGGCCAGCGGCTCGGCACCGACTGGGCGTGGGACGACGAGACCGCCTACTACGCGGCGCCGATCTCCGCGCTGACCGCCTCCCCCGACCGCGACTACGACGCCGGCTCGGTGATCGTCTCGGTGGCGGCCGACGGCGGCCAGGTCAAGGTCTCGACGACCCCGGAGACCGACTACCTGAAGATCGTCAACAAGGCCACCGTGGGCGCCGAGACCGACGTGCTCATCGAGCGGCAGCACGCCTCCCGGACGGTCGTGATCACCGGCACGGTCGCGGACCCGTACCAGGAGTGGGTGGCGGTGGACGACCCCACGGCGTACGTGTCCTCGCTGTTCCGCAAGGCGCTGGCCGCGCACGGCGTACGGGTGCTCGGGCCGACGACGACGGCTGCGGCCCCCGCCGGGGCGGCCGAACTGGCCAGGCACGACTCGATGACGCTGGGCGAGCTGCTGGTGCCGTTCCTGAAGCTGAGCAACAACATGCACGCCGAGATCCTCACCAAGGCCATGGGCCGCAAGGCCGCGAACCAGGGCACCTGGTCGGCCGGCCTGAAGGTCGCCACGGACTTCGCCAAGGCCAACGGCGTCCAGGTGATCAACATGCGGGACGGCTCGGGGCTGTCGCGCCGGGACGGCTTCTCGCCGGACTCGATCGTGCGGCTCCTGACCGCCGTACGGGCCAAGCCGTGGTTCGGCACCTGGTACGAGGCCCTGCCCATCGCCGGCAACTCCGACCGCTTCACCGGCGGCACGCTGCGCAGCCGGATGCGGAACACCCCCGCGGCGAACAACGTGCACGCCAAGACGGGCTCGCTGACCGGCGTGACCTCGCTTTCCGGCTACGTGACCAGCGCCGAGGGCGAACCGCTGGTCTTCTCGATCATGCTGAACCAGTTCCTGTCCGGCTCGCTGAAGGACATCGAGGACAAGATCGCCGTACGGCTCGCGCAGTTCTCGCGGACGACGGCGACCGACGTCACCGCCCAGCTCAAGGCCGCCGACCAGGGCGCGGCGGGCGACCTGGAGTGCTCGTGGCTGAAGCCGGCCCAGTGCTAGCGGACCGCTAGACGACCCGGCGGCCTCCGGACGCGCGAGAGGCCGCGCCGCACGTCCCCCGCACACAGGACCGCGGCCGGGCCCGCCCCCCTCGCCCGGGGACGGGCCGCCGGACCCGTCACGGGCCCTGCCGCGTCACGGCACGACAAAGGGGCCTGCCCCGATGGGCAGGCCCCTTAGACACGCAGTTCAGTCGCTGAGGAATGACGTCAGCTGACGGCGCACTTCGTGTCTTTGCTCTTGATGCCGAGGATCTGGCTCAGGATGTCGCCGGTCTCGAGGACGAGCACACCGCTGGTGCTGTTGTCGACCTCGCCACGGGCGAAGATGTTCTCGTCACCGCAGACGAAGAGAACCCGGCCCGGGTCCTCGTCGGAGTGAGGGACGAAGGCCATGTGAGGGGTCGCCGCTAGAGCCGAGCCGCCGACCATGACCATCCCGCCGACGAGCCCGGCCAGGATGAGCCCTTGTCTGAACATATCGATTCTCCTTGATACCTATCGACTACTCTCCGTAGCTATCGGGAGGAGATTTGCCCTAGGCCCTCTTTCAACAAACGCCAGTATTTCTGTCTTTACCAGCGCAAAAACGCGGCGTGGGAGAAGGGGTGACACAGCTCGCCGTTCTTGACCGACCGGTGTACGCGGCAGAGGAATATCCAGCCCCGCCATGACCCCCCACTGACGGTACCCCGCTCAGAGGACGGTGAGAACCACCGGACCGTCGGCGGTGATGGCCACCGTGTGCTCGACGTGGGCGCTCCTGCTGCCGTCGGCGGAGCACACCGACCACCCGTCCTCGGCCATGCTGTACTCGTCGTCGCCGCCCGCCATCAGGCTCGGCTCGATGGCGATCACCAGGCCGGGGCGCAGCCGCAGCCCTCGTCCGGCGCGCGCCTCGTTGGGCACGAACGGCGACTCGTGCATGGCCCGGCCGATGCCGTGGCCGCCGAAGTCGTTCTGCATGCCGTAGCCGGCGCCGCGGCCGACCAGCGACATCGCGTGGCCGATGTCGCCCATCCGGCCTCCGGGCACGGCGGCCGCGATGCCCGCCGCCAGCGTCTCGCCGGCCACCTGGACGAGCTTCAGGTCCTCGGCCCGCGCGTGCCCGACGGAGAAACTCACCGCGCCGTCGGCGTGCCAGCCGTCCACGTGCGCGCCGAAGTCCACGCTCAGCAGGTCGCCGTCACGCAGCCGGTACGGCGTCGGCAACCCGTGCAGCATGACGCCGTTCACGGACGTGCACACCACCCCCGGGTACGGCATGGCCCCGAACGACGGGTGGTACCCGAGGAACGACGACCGCGCCCCCGCCTCGTGCATGACCTCCCGGGCCACCTCGTCGAGCTCCAGCAGCGACACCCCGACGGCGGCCCGCTCCCGGACGGCGGCGTGCACGGTGGCCACGACGCGGCCCGCCTCCCGCATGGCGTCGATCTCCCCGGCGGTCTTGAGCGTGATCACAACGGCCTCCCAGCCCTCGACGCGATAACTATACCGGTATTATTATCACGCTTACCAAGAGCTTCAAGACCGCGGGCGAGGTCAATCAGGGCTTACTCATTGACTAATCACACAGAGTAACCGTTATAGTGCTCAGAGTATGCGTTTCGGACGGTTCTCGATGCTCGCTCTGGCGCTCGCGGCTGGGGCCGTCGACGCGCTGAGCTTCCTCGCGCTCGGCCAGGTGTTCACCGCGAACATGACCGGCAACGTCGTCCTTCTCGGCCTGGCCCTCGGCACCGGCGACACCTCGCACGTCATCCGCTCGGGCATCGCCCTGGCCACGTTCTGCCTGGGCCTGGCCGCCGGGTTCACCCTGCTGGGCCGCGCCCCGCCCGCCGGACGGGATCCACCGGCGGGGGTGCCGGTGAGTCCGCTGGCGGTGCTGCTCGCCGAGCTCGCGCTGCTGGTGCTGGTGGCGGCCGGATGGGCGGCGCACGTACTGCCGCGCCCGGCGCTGATCGCCGCCTCGGGGACGGCGATGGGCCTGCAGAGCGCGGTCACGCGCTGGGCGGGCGGCCCCGGGCTGTCCACGACCTACCTCACGGGCACGCTGACCAGCCTGGCGGGCCGGGCGGTCGGCCCGCGTTCGGGGGTGCTGCGCCCGCTGGCCGTGGTGCTCTCCGTGGCCTCGGGCGCCGTCATCGCGGCCTCGGCGCTACGCCTGCACGCCGCCGTCACCCCGCTCATCGCCCCGGCCACGGTCGCCGCCGCAACCGCCGCCTGGGTCCTCACCGCCGACCGCCGAGGGAGACCGCGCCCGCCCGGGTGACGGTCAGGACGGCTTCCGGTAGGTCAGCAGGTAGCGCCAGAAGAGCCGCCTGCGCAGGGAGAAACCGGGGAGCAGGGACGCCGCTTCCCGCCGGATCTCCTCCAGGGACATCTCCGGCGGCCGTACGGGCGCGCGCACGGCCCGGGGACGAGGGCCCCTCGCCCGCTCCGCCGCCGCCACCGCCACCCGCGCCGCCGCGTTCACCGGTACGGCGGCCAGGCTCCAGGCGAAGTCGGCGGTCGTCCGCTCCGGGTAGCAGCCGAGGACGGCCAGCACCCCGCCGGGCGCCAGCGCGTCCCGGAGAGCCGCCACCGTCCCGAACGGCATGTGGTGCAGGCTGGCCAGGCAGGAGATGTAGTCGTAGCGCCCCGCGGGCAGCTCCATGCGCGTGACGTCGGCGCACAGGAACCGCACGCCGTCCACCGGCGCCGCCGAGGCGGCCTCGATCACCTCGGGGGCCGGGTCCACCGCGTCGACCTCGATCCCGAGGCCCGCGAGCCGCCGCGCGAACCGCCCGGTGCCGCAGCCGACGTCGAGCGCCGTACGGGCTCCCCCGGGCACGAGCCGGGCCATCGTCCGGTGGTAGTGATCGTTGTGATCGAAAGGCATTCCGGCATCATGCCATCGGACCGCCCGAGCCCCCCGGAGTCGGGGGAAAAGCATCGCCCGCCCGATGACGGTGCAGCGGGCGGGCGACGCGTGAAGGTCAGGCCTTGAGCCAGCTCATCATCGGGCGCAGCTTGGCACCCGTCTTCTCGATCGGGTTCTCGGCCAGCTCCTCGCGGTGGCGCGTGAACTCCTTCTGGCCGCCGTCGAACTCCTCGACGAGCTGCCGGGCGAAGGTGCCGTCCTGGATCTCGCCGAGGATGCGGCGCATCTCCTGACGGGTCTCGTCGGTGATGACGCGCGGGCCACGGGTGTAGCCGCCGTACTCGGCGGTGTCGGAGACCGACCAGTACATCTTGGAGATGCCGCCCTCGTACATGAGGTCGACGATGAGCTTCATCTCGTGGAGGCACTCGAAGTAGGCGACCTCGGGCTGGTAGCCGGCCTCGATGAGGGTCTCGAAGCCCGCCTTGATCAGCTCGGAGACGCCGCCGCACAGCACGGCCTGCTCGCCGAACAGGTCGGTCTCGGTCTCCTCGGTGAAGGTGGTGCGCAGCGCGCCGGCGCGGGTGCCGCCGATGCCCTTGGCGTACGACAGCGCCAGGTCCAGAGCCTTGCCGGAGGCGTCCTTCTCGACGGCGACCAGACACGGGACGCCACGGCCGGCCTCGAACTGGCGGCGGACCAGGTGGCCCGGGCCCTTCGGGGCGACCATGCAGACGTCGACGCCCTCGGGCGCCTCGATGAGGCCGTAACGGATGTTGAGGCCGTGGCCGAAGAACAGCGCGTCGCCCTCGACGAGGTTGGGGGCGACGTGCTCGGCGTACAGGTGGCGCTGGATGTGGTCCGGCGCGAGGATCATGGTGAGGTTGGCCTCCTCCACCGCCTCGGCCGGGGTGACGACCCGCAGCCCGTCGTTCTCCGCCTTCTCGCGGCTCTTGGAGCCCTCGGGGAGGCCGACGCGCACGTCGACGCCGGAGTCACGCAGGGAGAGCGCGTGGGCGTGGCCCTGGCTGCCGTACCCCAGCACGGCCACGTGACGCCCCTGGATGATCGACAGGTCGGCCTGGTCGTCGTAGTAGATCTCGGTCACTTGAATAAAACCTTTCAGGCGGTACGGTCCAGTGCCCTGAGGGACCGGTCGGTAATGGAACGGGCGCCGCGGCCGATGGCCACCATGCCCGACTGGACGAGTTCTTTGATCCCGAACGGCTCAAGGACCTTGACGAACGCGTCCAGCTTGTCGGGGGTGCCGGTGACCTCGATGGTCACCGCGTCGGCCGCGACGTCCACGCAGCGGGCGCGGAAGAGGTTGACGAGTTCTAGGACGTGCGACCGGTTCTCGGCGTCGGCCTTGACCTTGATCAGCATGAGTTCGCGCTGGACCGACTGTGACGGGTCCAGCTCGACGATCTTCAGGACGTTGACCAGCTTGTTGAGCTGCTTGGTGACCTGCTCAAGGGGCAGTTCCTCGACGCTCACCACGATGGTGATGCGCGAGATGTCGTCGTGCTCGGTGGGCCCGACGGCGAGCGAGTCGATGTTGAACCCCCGCCTGCTGAACAGCGCGGAAACACGTGCGAGAACGCCCGGCTTGTTCTCCACGAGCACGGACAGCGTGTGCCTACTCATCCTCGTTCTCCCACTTCGGCGCCATGTCCCGGGCGATCTTGATGTCGTCGTTGCTGGTGCCGGCCGCGACCATGGGCCACACCATGGCGTCCTGGTGGACGACGAAGTCGATCACGACCGGCACGTCGTTGATCTCCATGGCCTTCCTGATGGTCGCGTCGACGTCCTCGGCGCGCTCACACCGCAGGCCCACACAACCATAGGCCTCCGCCAGTTTGACGAAGTCGGGGATGCGACGCGCGGTCTGCAGGTTGGTGTTGGAGTAACGCTCCTCGTAGAAGAGCGTCTGCCACTGGCGGACCATGCCGAGATTGCCGTTGTTGATGACGGCGATCTTGACCGGCACGCCCTCCAGGGCACAGGTGGCCAGCTCCTGGTTGGTCATCTGGAAACAGCCGTCGCCGTCGATGGCCCACACCGTGGCCTCCGGCCGGCCCATCTTCGCGCCCATGGCGGCCGGGACGGCGAAGCCCATCGTGCCGAGACCGCCGGAGTTGATGAACGTCCCGGGGTTCTCGTAGTCGATGAACTGCGCGGCCCACATCTGGTGCTGCCCGACCCCGGACACGTAGTACGCGTCGGGCCCGGCGATGGCGCTCAACCGCTCCATGACGTACTGGGGGGCCAGCGTGCCGTCCTCGAACGTCTCGTAGCCCAGCGGGTAGGTCTCCTTGTAGCCGTTCAGGACGGTCCACCAGTCGGTGTAGTCGCCCTTCTGGCCCGAGGCCTGGATCGCGCCGACGAGATCGCTGATGACCTCCTTGCAGTCACCCACGATGGGCACGTCGGCGTGCCGGTTCTTGGAGATCTCGGCGGGGTCGATGTCGGCGTGCACGATCTTGGCCTGCGGCGCGAACGAGGACAGGTTGCCGGTCACCCGGTCGTCGAAGCGCACGCCCAGCCCGATGATCAGGTCGGATCTCTGCAGCGCGCCCACGGCCGAGACGCTACCGTGCATGCCCGGCATGCCCATGTGCTGGGGGTGGCTGTCGGGGAACGTGCCACGAGCCATCAGGGTGGTGACGACCGGGATGCCGGTCAGCTCGGCGAGCTGCAGGAGCTCGGCCGACGCGCCGGCCTTGTGGACGCCGCCGCCGACGTACAGGACGGGCCGCCGGGACTCGGCGATGAGCTTGGCGGCCTCGCGGATCTGCTTGGAATGCGGCCTGGTGACCGGGCGGTAGCCCGGGAGCTGCATGACAGGCGGCCAGCTGAAGGTGGTCTGGGCCTGCAACGCGTCCTTGGAGATGTCCACCAGCACCGGCCCCGGACGGCCGGTCGAGGCGATGTGGAACGCCTCCATGATCGTGCGGGGGATGTCCGCCGGATCGGTGATCAGGAAGTTGTGCTTCGTGATCGGCATGGTGATGCCGGAGATGTCGGCTTCCTGGAACGCGTCCGTGCCGATCATCGGCGCGGCGACCTGGCCGGTGATCGCCACGATCGGCACCGAGTCCATGAAGGCGTCGGCGATGGGGGTGACCAGGTTGGTGGCTCCGGGGCCGCTGGTCGCCATGCACACGCCCACCTTGCCGGTGGCCTGCGCGTAACCCTCGGCCGCGTGGCCGGCGCCCTGCTCGTGCCGTACAAGCACGTGCCGGACCTTGGTCGAGTCGTAGAGGGGATCGTAGGCGGGCAGAATCGCGCCGCCCGGGATCCCGAACACGGTGTCGACTCCCACGTGCTCCAGCGCCCTCACCAGGGCCTGTGCACCTGTCATCCGTTCGGTCATCGGCTCGTTCCTTGCGTGGCTACTCACTTAAGGACATAAAAAATGCCCCTTCCCACCGGCGGGGGTGGGTCTGGGGCGGCGCGCAGGTCGGAGTGCTTCGCTATCGGCCTGCGCGCCGGCGAAGTACTACGAGAATCTCACTGCGAAGCATGGCTTACACCATAGCCGCTCAGAACGCCCCGGTGTCAACTTGGCGGGACACGAGTCTCAAACAGTGAGACTCGTACGCATCAGGCTGTCCACGCCGCGGGCCGCCATGGGACGTGCCACCAGGAATCCCTGCCCCCTGGTGCAGCCCATCTCGCGCAGCAGCTCCAGCTGCTCGGGCCGTTCGATGCCCTCGGCCACCACGGTGAGCCCGAGGTCGTGGCCGAGCCGCACGATCGTACGGGTGAGCAGGGTCAGCGTGTCGTCCCTGCCCAGCCCCGACACGAACGACGGGTCGATCTTGATCATGTCGACCGGGAGCTGCCTGAGGAAGGCCAGCGAGGCGTAGCCGGTGCCGAAGTCGTCGATCGCCAGCCGCACGCCCAGCGACCGCAGCTCCGACAGCCGCTTGATGGTCTCCTCGGCGTCCTCGACGAGCATTTCCTCTATCACCTCAAGGGTGAGCGCGGAGGCGGGCAGGCCGCTCTCGGCCAGCGCCTGCTCGACGGTCTCGACGAACCGGGGGGCGGTGATCTGCCGCGCCGACAGGTTGAGCGACAGGCCGATGTCCCACGAGGACGCCCGCCAGGCCGCCACCTCGCGGCACGCCTCGCGCAGGATCCACTCGCTCAGCGGCACGATCAGCCCGGTGTCCTCGGCCGGGCCGAGGAACTGCTCGGGCGGCACGAACACCGAGCCGCGCCACCACCGCACCAGCGCCTCGACCGCGGTCACCCGGGATGTGGCCAGGTCGACCACGGGCTGGTACTCGATGGCGAACTGCTGCTCGATGAGCGCCCGCTGCAGGTCGGCGGCCAGCTCCAGGCGGCGGACCACGTCGGCGTGCATCTGCGCGGCGAACACCTCGACCCGCCGCCCGCCCAGTTCCTTGGAACGCGCCATCGCCACATCGGCGTTGCGCATGAGGTCGCCGGCGGGCAGGCCGTCCTCGGTGAAGGCCACGCCCACGCTCGCGGTCAGCGCCACGTCGCGGTCGGCGACCCGGAACGGCTCCTGGGAGACCGCGCGTACCAGGCGTTCGGCCATGTCCACGGCCATCTGCGCGTCGCCGCCGGTCTCCACGAGCACGGCGAACTCGTCGCCGCCCCACCGGGCCAGCGTGTCGTCGGCGCGTACGGCCCCGCGCAGCCGCCGGGCGGCCTGGCCGAGCAGGTAGTCGCCGCTGGCGTGCCCCACCGAGTCGTTGACCGAGGTGAACCCGTCGAGGTCGAGGAAGATGACCGCGACGTTGCCGGACGTGCGGCCCGACAGCACCTCGCGGGTGCGTTCCTCGAAGTAGGCGCGGTTGGGCAGCCCGGTGACGCCGTCGTGGAAGGTCAGGTGGGCGACCTGGTTGCGCAGGGCCTCCTCGTCGCTGACGTCGCGGGTGGTGACGAGCATGAGGTCGTCGCCGCCGATGTGGCGGGTGGCGACGGACTCGGTGGGCCGCCAGGTGCCGTCGGCGGCGCGCACCCGGCAGGCGATCATGCAGGCGCCCGGCGCGGCGCCCTCCTCGTCGGTGGTCATGGCGCGCATCGCGGCCTGGATGCCGGGGACGTCCTCGGGGTGGATGTAGTCGAAGATCGAGCCGCCGACCAGCTCCTCCGGGGTGTAGCCGTAGGTGACCTCGACACCGGCGCCGATCTCGTGGACGACGCCCTCGTAGTCGCACAGCAGCACCACGTCGCCGGTGCTCTCGGCCAGCTCCCTGAGCTGCCGCTCGCCCAGCGAGACCAGGCCGCGCAGCCGGATGGAGGCCGCCGAGAGCACGAACAGGCGTACGAGCAGGAGCAGCACCACGGAGACGGCGACCACCACGACGCCGGTCACCGGCTGCGCGGCACGGGCTCCGGCGAGGTGGGCCAGCAGCGTGCAGGTGGCCACGGCGACGAGCGCGAGCGGCATCATCGCGACCACGTTGCGCACGACGGGACCGCCGACCGGCCGCGCCCGCGGCCCCCAGGGCACGGCGGCCAGCAGCAGCAGCGCGACGGGCACGAGCATGACGGTCCACATGGGCGGCTGGTCGCCGGACAGGCGGGCCATGGCGGCCGACAGCCCGCCCACGGTCATGGTGGCGAGCACGCCCACCCCGGCCAGGCCGAGCAGCCAGGAGCCCGCCCTGCTGGTGAGCACCGAGGGGATCACCCCGCAGGTGACGAGCAACGCGATCATCGGCGGCACCATGGCGAACGTGAACGTGGGCGCGTCGCCGGTGTCCTCGTAGTAGTGGCGCAGCGCGACCACCCAGCCGATGAGGAAGAGCGAGGCCGCGCACAGGTACGCGTCCGTGAGATGCCGTAGAGCGACCTTGGCCGGGAACCTGCGGTCGGCGGCGATCAGCGCGCCGCCCGCGATGATCACGGTGCCGAGCAGGACGAACAGGTCGGCGAAGCTGACGACGAAGCTCGTGGCGACCGAACGGAGCGCCACGCCCGCGGCCCACACGACGGTGCCGCCGCCCATCCAGCGCGCGGCCATCGCCGTCGAGCGGTGTTCGGCCGACCTGACCGAGACCACCAGCAGCGAGGCGGCGACGACGAGGGCCGCCACGCCTCCGGCCACGGCCCCGGTCAGCAGGGCCGGCCCGCCCGCGAGGAGCGCGGCGGCGAACGCCACCACTCCGGCCGCCCCTGCGGCGGCCAGCGGCGCCCGTGGATCACGCCAGCGGATCACAGTCGTTGCCCATCCCGTCTTGAACCCTGCACCAGTGACCGCCGAAGCCCGGCGAGCACATCGCCAGTGTGTGCGGTCGCGGATGCGCGGGTGGTGACAACGCCGATGTCGTCACCGATCTGATAACCACACAGACCAATTTCCGCCAAGAGTTCCTTGACAGCGAGTCAGGAACTCCCTGCAGACGCCACCGTACGCACGAAAGGTCACGGACCAGCCACGTTCCGGAATCCTCTCAATACGAGTCGGAAATGACGTTGATCAACTGTTCACCTGCGAGGTAACGGCCGAGCTGCTCGCGGATCAGCCGGAGCGTGCGCCGCACGGAGGCGGGGGTGCTGCCCGCGATGTGCGGTGTGATCAGCACGCCCGGCGCGCTCCAGAGGGGGTGGCCCTCGGGCAGCGGCTCGGGCGCGGTGACGTCGAGCGCGGCGCGTAGCCTACCGGTTTTGAGCTCGGCGATCAGCGCTTCTGTGTCGACCACGCCGCCCCTGGCCGCGTTGACCAGGACGGCGCCGTCCTTCATGCGGGCCAGGAAGGCGCCGTCGACCATGCCCGCGGTGTCGGCCGTGGCGGGCACGAGCAGGACCACGACGTCGGCTCCCGGCAGCAGCGCGGGCAGCTCCTCCATCGCGTGCACGCCCTCGCGCGCGCTCCTGGCCACCCGGACGACCTCGACCTCGAAGCCGCTCAGCCGCCGTTCGACCGCCGCGCCGATGGACCCGTGGCCGACGATCAGCACGGTGGAGTCGGCGAGCACGCCGGTGTGGTGGTAGGTCCACTCGCCCCTGCGCTGGGCGTCGGTGAACCCGGGGAACTCCCTGAGCACCGCGATCATCGCGCCGACCGCCCACTCGGCGGTGCCGGCGTCGTGCACGCCGCGGGCGTTGCACAACACCGCCCCCTCGGGCAGGTGCGGCCGGTACGGCTCCACCCCCGCGGTGACCGTCTGCACCAGCCGCAGCGAGCGCATCCGCGCCAGCGTCCCCGGCACGTCGGGCACCACGACCAGCGGCGGGATCCAGACCTCGACGTCCTCGAGGCCGTCCGGCATGGACGAACCATCGTAAACAGCGAATTCGACGCCCGGCAGGTCAGACAGGACCTCCGCCGCCGCTTCGGACGGAACCCAGATCTTCATGCCGAGAACCTTACGACCCGCGGGGAAGTATGGAACACATGAGGAAGCTCCGGACGATCGTGCTCCTGACCGCGCCGGCCGTGCTGGCCGCGCTGGCCGCCTGCTCGGGCGACGGCCAGACGCGCCTGACGGCCGCCGCCCCCACCGCCGCCCCCACCGCCGCCACGACCGCCGCCACGACGGCCGCCCCTACGGCCTCCGTCCCGGCGGCCGTCGCGCCCGGCGCGCCCAAGGACGTGGTGACCGGCCTGGCCGTGCCGTGGGCGATCGCCTTCCTGCCCGGCGGGGACGCCCTGGTCACCGAGCGGGACACGGCCAGGCTGCTGCGCGTCACCCCCGCGGGCAAGGTCACCGAGCTCGGCCGGATCGCCGACGCGCGGCCCGGCGGCGAGGGCGGCCTGCTGGGCGTGGCGGTCAAGGACCGGCAGGTCTTCCTCTACTACACCGCCGAGCAGGACAACCGGATCGTCCGCTACCGGCTCGGCCAGAACGGCCTCGGCGACGAGCAGGTGATCGTGCGGGGCATCCCGAAGGGCGGCATCCACAACGGCGGCCGGCTCGCCTTCGGCCCCGACGGCTACCTGTACGCCACCACCGGCGAGACCGGCGAGCGCGAGCTGGCCCAGCGGCGCGACTCGCTCGGCGGCAAGATCCTGCGCATGACCGTGGACGGCGCCCCCGCCCCCGGCAACCCGTTCGGCACGCTCGTCTACAGCTACGGCCACCGCAACGTCGAGGGCCTGGCCTGGGACACCGCGGGCCGCCTGTACGCCTCCGAGTTCGGCGCGAACACCTACGACGAGATCAACCTGGTCCGGCCGGGCGCCAACTACGGCTGGCCGGTGGTCGAGGGCAAGGGGCACGACGCCCGCTTCGTCAACCCCATCCTCACCTGGTCCACCGGCGAGGCGTCGCCGTCCGGCATGGCGTACGCGGACGGCGGGCTGTGGGTGGGCACGCTGCGCGGCCAGCGGCTGTGGCAGGTGCCGCTGGGCCGGGACGGCTCGCCGGGCACGCCCGTGGCCCGCCTGACCGGCCGCTACGGGAGGCTGCGGGCGGTCACCGCGGCACCCGGCGGCACCCTGTGGGTGGGCACCAGCAACAAGGACGGCCGCGGCTCACCACGCCCCGGGGACGACCGGATCATCTCGGTCCCCATGCCCTAGCCGTGGGGACATAGCCGTACTGACTCAGCCGGTCGTGCCGCAGGTGAGCGCGGTCTGCGGCCGGTACTTGGTGACCAGCTTCTTGTCCTTCTTGACGGCCTCGCCGTCCTTGTAGAACACGCGGGTGACGTCGATCGTGAAGCCCTGCTGGCCCATGGCCGCCACGCAGCCCGGCTCACCGCTGGTCGCCCGGCCGAACGGCTTGAAGTCGCGCCGCTCGGACTCGACCGCCTCGACCTTGTCGTACCGCTTGGTGCTCCACAGGGTGACGGTGACCGTCGTGGAGGTGGTCGCGGTCTTGATCAGCACGCCGTACTCGGAGTCGTTGCGCCACTTGAGGTCGCGGTCGGGGTAGAGCAGCGCCACGTCGCGCCCGGCGGGGTAGGAGGGCGCGTAGTAGTCCATGGGCTCGTGCTCGACCAGGTCGAAGCCGCCGAGGAAGGCCGCGTTGTACATGGTGGTGGCGAACTGGGAGACGCCGCCGCCGACGATGTCCACCATCCGGCCGCCGACGATCTGGCCGGCCCGGACGTAGCCGTCCTCGATCGTGCGCTCGCCGGTCGCCTCGTTGAGCGAGAGCGTCTCGCCCGGCTTGACCAGCCTGCCGTCGAGCTCCTGGGCCATGCGCCGGATGTTGGTGACGCGGGGCGGGCAGCAGTCGAAGGTCGTGCTGAACGTGCCGACGTTCTCCTTGATGCCGAGGCCGCGGATCTGGCCGGTGGTGACCTCCGGGGTGACCACGCCCAGCTTGACCTCCACGGTCCGCGGGCCGTCCGAGGTGAGCAGCTTCTCGATGTCGCGGGCCAGCAGCTTGGCGTTCACGCCCCTGCCCTTGCGCGCGGGCACCAGCACCGGCTTGTCGCCGACGATCTGGTACGTCGCGTCGCGCGGTTGCTGTGTGGCGTCCACGAGGCTGTTCTCCACCGGCGCGAGCGCGGCCTCGGCGTCGAACGCGGGGACGAGCGCGCCCTCGCCGTCGGGCACGTAGGACAGGTGGGCGGCGATCACGGCCGGGGTGAGCTGGGCCTGCTTGCCGGCCAGGGTCAGCGTGACCGGCGCGGAGACGGCCTTCCTGGCCTCGGCCAGGGCCGACTCGACGGCCTCCGTCGTGGTGGCGGGCTTGGCCGGGCGCATGTTGAGCACCACCGCGCCGCCGCCGCGCAGGAAGGTGTCGCCGATCCGGCGTACGGCGTCGTCCCGGTCGAGGAGCACGCCGTCCTCGGGCATGCGGGCCTTCGGCGTCAGCCCGGAGAAGACCACCCTGCCCTCGCGGGCCTGCTTGTCCACGCCTTCGGCCAGGCCCTCGACGGTCCTGGTGAGCTGGGAGGAGTCGATGGTCACCTTGGGCGGGACGTCGGTCGTGCCGGTCAGTCCGTGCCAGACCTCGACGGGGCCGGGGAAGCCGCTGGGGGCCTGCCCGATGGTGCCGACCACGTCGAGTTCGAGCCCGGCCTCGTCGGGCTGGATGGTGTCCTTCTTGCCGCCGACGTCCACCGTGACCGGCCGGCTGAGCCGGGCGCCCAGCTCGGTGCGCAGCTTGTCGGCCGCCTGCGTGACGGTCAGGCCGCCGATCTCCACGCCGCCCACGCGGGTGCCGCGCAGCACGGCCCCCGACATCATCACGGCCGGCACCACGTACGCCAGCGCGGCCAGGACGAGCACCAGCACCAGCACCCCGGGCAGCAGACGGCGCCGGCGGGCGGGCTCCGGCTCGAAGGAGGACGGCCGGTCGCCGCCGCTCCCCCCGAACACCGGGGCGGACGCGGCGGGGTCCTTGTCCCTCATCGGCCACGGCTGCGCGGGCGGCGCCTTCGGTGGCAGCGCCCCGCCGGTCTGACCGCCGGGCGCGCTCGGTCCTGGGGCCGGCCGGGGCTCCTGCTGGTCCTGCGGGCCGAAGATGTCACGGGACACGCCCGGAGGTAATCCTTCGATCCGCGGCTTCTTGGAGACACCCGACGTGGGCAGTGGCACCGAGGCGAACGGGTCGGTCGGTGATTCGATCGGTCCGGCGTTTCGCACGCCTCAATCTCCTCCCGGTCCGCAGCCAAGTCTCAGGCAACAGTAAGGCACGAGTATCCGACTATGTCACGAGAAACGAATACGGAAGTGTGTCAACCTAGCCACCGGTAGCGATGTTCCGGCCGTCCCGCGGTGCCGTACCTGGGGTGGAGCCCGGCCCGGCCCGAGGCGCACAGGTGCTCCAGATACCGCCGCGCGCTCACCCTCGACAGGCCCGTGAGCTCGGCCGTCTCGGCCGCCGACAGGTCGCGCCCGGACTCACGCAGCGCCCCGGCCACCAGCGCGCAGGTGGCCGGCGACAGGCCCTTCGGCACCGGGACGGGCTGCTGGGGCGCGCCGAAGAGCCGGTCCACGTCGTCCTGGCGGGCCTGGGGGCCGATGGCGGTGAGCCGCCTGCGGGTGTCGGCGTACTGGCGGAGGCGTTCGGTGAGCGCGGCGGCGGTGAACGGCTTGATCAGATAGTTGACCGCGCCGCCGCGCATGGCCTCCCTGACCGTGGCCACGTCGCGGGCCGCGCTGATCATCAGGACGTCCACGTCGGTGAGGGACTTGAGCACCTCCAGGCCGGACATGTCGGGCAGGTAGATGTCGAGCAGGACCAGGTCGGGCCGGAACTCGGCCACGGCGGCGAGCGCGTCGGCCCCGCCGTGCGCCACGGCGACCACCTCGAAGCCGGGGACGCGCGAGACGTACCCGCTGTGGATGCGGGCGACCATGAAGTCGTCGTCCACCACCAGGACCCGTACGTCGTTCATCCGCGGGCCTCGGCGGGCAGCAGGGCGGTGAAGACGGCGCCTCCCGCGTTGCGGACCCGGACCCAGCCGCCCCTGCGCAGGCACGCCTGCCGGGTCAGGGCCAGGCCCAGGCCGCGCGGCCCCGAATGGGCGGCCTTCGTCGTGAAGCCCTCCCTGAAGACCTCCTCCACCAGCTCGGGGGTGATGCCGGGGCCGGAGTCGCCGACGCGGACGTGCAGGCCCTCGGCGTCGGCCACGACCGACACCTCGATCGTCCCGCCCGCGCCGTCGAGGGCGTCGATCGCGTTGGCGACCAGGTTCCCGACCACCAGGACGGCGTCCTGCGGGTCGCCGAGCGCGCCCTCGGGCACGGCGGAGTCCTCCGCCAGCACCAGCCGCGCCCCGCGTTCGGCCGCCTCCGCCGACTTGGCCAGCAGCAGCGCGGCCAGCGTGGGGTCCTGGACGCGTTCGCGCAGGCCGGTGGCGTACGCGCCGCCCGTGGTGCGGGTGATGAAGCCGATCGCGGCCTCGTGCTCGCCGAGCTCCAGCAGGCCGACGACCGTGTGCATGCGGTTGGCGAACTCGTGGGCCTGGGCGCGCAGGGCCTCGGTGGCGCTGCTGCTGTCGTCCAGCTCGCGGGCCAGGCGCACCAGCTCGGTGCGGTCGCGCAGGGTGACGACCCAGCCGCGGTGCCGGCCGCGTACCGCGACCGGGGTCCTGTTGAGCACCAGCACGCGGTCGCCGTGCAGCACCACGCGGTCCTCGCCAGGGTCGGCGCCGGTCAGCACGTCGCGCATGCGCTCGGAGACCGGCATGCTCGTCACGTCGGCCCCCAGGTCGCCGAGCAGGTCGCGGGCCGCGTCGTTGACCAGCGTGACGCGCCCGGCCAGGTCGAGGGCGAGCACGCCCTCCTTCACGCCGTGCAGCACGCCCTCGCGCTGCTCCAGCAGCGCGGCGATCTCGCGCGGCTCCAGCCCGAACGTCTGCCTGCGCACCCGGGCGGTGATCAGCGCGGCCAGCGCCAGACCGGCCAGCAGCACCGCCAGCGCGGTCCAGATCAGCGGCGGCAGCGCGCCGCCGAGCTGGCCGGTGACCGTGGTCTGGAGCACGCCGACCGACACCAAGCCGATGACGTTGCCGTATTCGTCGCGGATGGGGGTCTTGCCCCTGACCGTGGTGCCGATCGTGCCGGTCTCGGTGCCCACCCAGCTCCGGCCCGTACGCAGGACCGCGGTGCCGTCGGTGGACAGCCGCTTGCCGATCAGGGCGGCGTTGGGATGGGCGTAGCGCTTCTGCTCGGCGTTGGCGATGGCCACGTAGTCGGCTCCGGTCTCGTGCTGGACGCTGAGCGCCAGCGGTTGCAGCACCGACTCCGGGTTCTCCAGCCGGAAGGCGTCGCGTACCTGCGGAAGGGCGGCCACCGACTGGGCGATGGCCAAGGCGCGCTGCTGGTGCAGCGCGTCGAGCTGCTCCCGTGTGTGCCCGGCCCACACACCGGCCGTGCCGCCGACGGCGAGCAGCACGATCACCATCTGGAGCACGAACAACTGGGTGCCGAGGGGGGCATCGGTAACCCTGCGCACGCCCACATGGAAACAAAGCCAGGTCACGGCCAGGTCGCGACCAATACGACCACTATGACGGCAATCGCCCAAAGCCTCGACCGCGCGGGGAACGGGCATCACCATCGCAGCCCTACGACTGTGAGAATCCCCCCTTGGAGTGATCATGCGCTTGCGCGTATTCGCCGCCGCCCTGGCGGCACTCTCCGTCACCGCCCTGTCCGGCTGCGGCGGGACCGGCGCCTCAGGCGGCGACGCGTCCCTGCGGATCATGGCCCCCGCGGCGGCCGGCGGCGGCTGGGACCAGACCGCCCGCACGGCCGAGCAGGCGCTCAAGACGGCCGACCCCAAGCGCAAGGTCGAGGTCTACAACGTGCCGGGCGCGGGCGGCACGATCGGCCTGGCCCAGCTCGCCGGCGAGAAGGGCAACGGCAACCTGCTGATGACCATGGGCCTGGTCATGGTGGGCGCCATCGAGCAGAACAAGTCGAAGGTCACCCTGGCCGAGACCACCCCCATCGCCAAGCTGACCGAGGAGTACGAGATCGTCGTGGTCCCGGCGGACTCCCCGTTCAAGACGCTGGCCGACATGGTCGCCGCGTGGAAGGCCGACCCGGCGAAGGTCTCCGTGGCGGGCGGCTCGGCGGGCGGCACCGACCACATCGTGGCCGGGCTGATGGCCAAGGCCGCCGGCGTGGACCCCAAGCAGGTCAACTACATCGCGCACTCCGGCGGCGGCGAGGCGCTCAACGCGCTGCTGGGCAGCAAGGTCAGCGCGGGCATCTCGGGCGTCGGCGAGTTCGCCGAGCACGTGAAGTCCGGCAAGCTGCGGGCGCTGGCCGTCAGCAGCGGCTCGCGCGTGGCCGGCCTGGACGCGCCGACCCTCAAGGAGGGCGGCCTGGACGTCGAGCTGGCCAACTGGCGCGGCTTCGTCGCCCCCGGCGGCCTGGACGAGGCCGCCAAGAAGTCCCTCACCGACCTGGTCACCAAGATGCACGACTCCCAGCCGTGGAAGGACGCCGTCGCCAAGAACGGCTGGATCGACTCCTTCCAGACCGGGCAGCAGTTCGCCGACTACCTGAAGTCCGAGGAGACCAAGGTCAAGGGCATCATCGCCGAAATGGGGCTCGTGTCCTGATGGCTCGCTGGTGGCGGCCCGAACTCGGGCTGGCGGTCGTGGTGCTCGGGCTGGGCGTGTTCGTGTTGGTCGGCACGCTCGACGTCTCGGCCGCGGCCTCCCAGCTCGGCCTCGGGCCGCGCTTCTTCCCCATGCTGGTCGGCGGGGCCATGGTGCTGATCGGCGCGCTCTACGTGATCGACGTGCTGCGCGGCGGCGCCGGCGACCCCGAGGAGAGCGAGGACGTGGACGCGGACGCGCCCACCGACTGGCGCAGCGTCGGGCTGGTCAGCGGCGTCTTCCTGGCCTTCGCCGCGCTCCTGGACGTGCTCGGCTGGGTCATCGGCTCCGGCCTGCTGTTCTTCGGCCTGTCGGTCGCGCTCGGGGCCGAGCACAAACTGCGGGCCGCCGTGGTGGCCTTGGTCCTCGGCGTGACGACGTACCTGCTGTTCGTCAAGGGGCTCGGCGTCTCGCTGCCGGCCGGGCCGCTCGGCGGGGTGATCTGAGATGGGCTCGATCGACCTCCTGATGGACGGCTTCGCCGCCGCGCTCACCCCCGTCAACCTCCTGTACGCCCTGATCGGCGTCACCCTCGGCACCCTGGTCGGCGTGCTGCCCGGCATCGGGCCCGCGATGACCGTGGCGCTGCTGCTGCCGATCACCTTCACCGTGCCGCCGGCCAGCGCGTTCATCATGTTCGCCGGCATCTACTACGGCGGCATGTACGGCGGCTCGACCACCTCCATCCTGCTCAACACGCCCGGCGAGTCGTCCTCCATGATCACCGCCCTGGAGGGCAACAAGATGGCCAGGCGCGGGCGGGCGGCGCAGGCCCTGGCCACGGCGGCCATCGGGTCGTTCGTGGCGGGCACGATCGCCACGGCGCTGCTGGTGGTGGCCGCGCCCGCCGTGGCGAGCTTCGCGATCTCGTTCGGCCCCGAGGACTACTTCGCGCTGGCGATCCTGGCCTTCACCGCCGTGTCGTCGGTGCTGTCCCGCTCGATCGTGCGCGGGCTGGCCTCCCTGGGGCTGGGGCTGGTGATCGGCCTGATCGGCATCGACCAGCAGACCGGTCAGGCGCGGCTCACGCTGGGTGTCCCGCAACTGCTCGACGGCATCGACGTGGTGATCGTCGCGGTGGGCCTGTTCGCCGTCGGCGAGGCCCTGTACGTGGCCTCCAGGCTGCGGCACGCCACCCCCGAGGTGGTGCCCGTGGGCCGGGCGTGGATGGGCCGCGCCGACTGGCGGCGCTCGTGGTTGCCGTGGCTGCGCGGGACCGCGCTCGGGTTCCCGTTCGGCGCGCTGCCCGGCGGTGGCGCGGAGATCCCGACCTTCCTGTCGTACGCGGCCGAGAAGCGCCTGGCCAAGGGCGTGGCCAAGGAGGAGTACGGCAAGGGCGCGATCGAGGGCGTCGCGGGCCCGGAGGCGGCCAACAACGCCTCGGCGGCCGGGACCCTGGTCCCGCTGCTCACGCTGGGCCTGCCCACGTCGGCCACGGCCGCCATCCTGCTGGCCGCCTTCCAGCAGTACGGCCTGCAACCCGGCCCGCAGCTCTTCGACCACAACCCGGCCCTGGTGTGGGCGATGATCGCCTCGCTGTTCGTCGGCAACACGATGCTGCTCGTGCTGAACCTGCCGCTGGCGCCCCTGTGGGCCCGCGTCCTGCGCATCCCCCGGCCGTACCTGTACGCCGGGATCGTGCTGTTCGCCGCGCTCGGCGTCTACGCCCTGAACGGCACGGTCGTGGACCTGTTCGTCCTGTACGTCCTCGGCCTGCTCGGGTTCTCCATGCGCCGCTTCGGCCTGCCCGTCGCGCCCGCGGTGATCGGCATGATCCTCGGGCCGATGGCCGAGATCCAGCTCCGCCGCGCGCTCGCCATCGGCGCGGGCGACGTGAGCGTGCTGGTACGCAGCCCGATCGCCGCCGTGCTCCTCGCCCTGGCCCTGCTCGCGCTGCTCACGCCGCTGTTGCGGCGGCTGATGGCACGCCGGGGCGTCGATGCGGTCACACCCGTGTCACGCGAGGACTGACCGGCCCGCCCACCGGGAACGACGCCCGGTGGTTCTTGGGGCCGGTGCCTCCCTTCCCGGAGGCGCGGTGCTCACGGGCGCGGCTCCTCGGTGGCCCCGTCGATATGTCCGGATCGGCGGGACCACCAGGGGTCCCGCCGATGTGCCGGACCTACTCCGAGACGCCCAGCTTCTCCAGGATGAGCTGCCGGGCGCGGGCCGCGTCGGCCTTGCCGCGACTGGCCTTCATCACGCCACCGACCAGCGCACCGGCGGCGGCGATCTTCCCGGAACGCACCTTCTCGGCCGCGTCCGCGTTGTCGGCCAGCACCTGGTCGATGATCGCCGACAGCTCGCCCTCGTCGTTGACGATCTTCAGGCCGCGCGCCTCGACCACCTCGTCGGGTGTGCCCTCACCGGCCATCACGCCTTCGAGCACCTCCCGGGCGAGCTTGTCGTTGAGCGCGCCCGAGGCCACCAACTCGGTGACCTTGGCGATCTGGGCCGGCGTGATGGGCAGCTCGGCCAGCGGGACGCCGCTCTCGTTGGCGCGCCGCGCCAGCTCGCCCATCCACCACTTGCGCGCGTCGGCCGCCGGCGCGCCGGCCGCGACCGTGGCCTCGACCAGGTCGATCGCGTCGGCGTTGTGCATGGCCTGCATGTCGAGGTCGGACAGACCCCACTCGGCCTGCAGCCGCTTGCGCTTGACCGACGGCAGCTCGGGCAGCGCCGCCTTCAGCTCGGCCACCCACGCCGGGTCGGGCTCGATCGGCACCAGGTCGGGCTCCGGGAAGTACCGGTAGTCCTGGGCCTCCTCCTTGGACCGGCCGGACGTGGTGGTGCCGGTGTCCTCGTGGAAGTGCCGCGTCTCCTGGATGATCTTGCCGCCCTCGGCGAGGACGCCCGCCTGGCGCTCGATCTCGCTGCGCACCGCCCGCTCGACGCTGCGCAGCGAGTTGACGTTCTTGGTCTCGGTGCGGGTGCCCCACTCCGACGACCCGCGCGGCATGAGCGAGACGTTGACGTCGCAGCGCAGCGAGCCCTCCTCCATGCGCACGTCGGACACGCCGAGCGAGCGCATGATCTCGCGCAGCTCGGTGACGTACGCCTTGGCCACCTCCGGCGCGAGCCGGTCGGTGCCCGGGATGGGCTTGGTGACGATCTCCACCAGCGGGATGCCCGCGCGGTTGTAGTCGACGATCGAGTAGTCGGCCCCGTGGATGCGGCCGGTCGCGCCACCCATGTGGGTGGACTTGCCGGTGTCCTCCTCCAGGTGCACCCGCTCGATCTCGATGCGCACGATCTCGCCGCCGATCTCGACGTCGACGTAGCCGTCGAAGCAGAGCGGCTCGTCGTACTGGGAGATCTGGTAGTTCTTCGGCATGTCCGGATAGAAGTAGTTCTTCCGGGCGAAGCGGCACCACTCGGCGATCGAGCAGTTCAGCGCCAGGCCGATGCGGATCGTCGACTCGATGGCCATGGCGTTGGCCACGGGCAGCGAGCCGGGCAACGCCAGGCAGGTCGGGCAGACCTGCGTGTTGGCCGGGGCGCCGAAGGCGGTCTTGCAACCGCAGAACATCTTCGACTTGGTGCCGAGCTCGACGTGCGTCTCCAGCCCGAGCACCGGCTCGAACCTGTCGAGCGCTTCGTCATAGACCATGGTCATAGCGACGGGGCCTCCTTCAGCAGCGGGCCGCCCCAGCGGCTCTCCAGGGCCTTCTCGACGGCGGCGCCGACGCGGTAGCAACGGTCGTCGGCCAGAACCGGGGCCATGATCTGCAGGCCGACCGGCAGGTTGTCCTCGTCGGCCAGGCCGCACGGCACCGAGATGGCCGCGTTGCCCGCGAGGTTGGACGGGATGGTGCACAGGTCGGCGAGGTACATCGCCATCGGGTCGTCGGTGCGCTCGCCCAGCCGGAAGGCCGTGGTCGGCGTGGTGGGCGAGACCAGCACGTCGACCTGCTCGTAGGCCGCCTGGAACTCGCGCGAGATGACCGTGCGCACCTTCTGCGCCTGGCCGTAGTAGGCGTCGTAGTAGCCGCTGGACAGCGCGTACGTGCCCAGCATGATGCGCCGCTTGACCTCGGGGCCGAACCCGGCGGCCCTGGTCAGCGCCATGACCTCCTCGGCGCTGCGGGTGCCGTCGTCGCCGACGCGCAGGCCGTAGCGCATGGCGTCGAAGCGGGCCAGGTTGGACGAGCACTCCGACGGCGCGATCAGGTAGTACGCCGGCAGCGCGGTCGTGAACGACGGGCAGGACACCTCGACGACCGTGGCGCCCAGCGACTCGAGCAGCTTGACGACCTCGTGGTAGCGGGCCAGCACGCCCGGCTGGTAGCCCTCGCCGGCGAACTCCTTGACCACGCCGATGCGCATGCCGGCCACGTCGGGGTTCCTGGCCGCCTCGACGACGCTCGGGACCGGCGCGTCGACCGACGTGGAGTCCATCGGGTCGTGCCCGGAGAACGCCTCCTGCAGCAGCGCCGCGTCGAGCACGTTCCGCGCGAACGGCCCCGGCGTGTCGAGCGAGCTCGCGAACGCGATCAGCCCGTAGCGGGAAGAACCGCCGTAGGTGGGCTTCATGCCCACGATGCCCGTGACGGCGGCCGGCTGCCGGATCGAGCCACCGGTGTCGGTGCCGGTGGACAGCGGCGCCTCGTACGCGGCGACGGCCGCGCTGGACCCGCCGGACGAGCCGCCCGGGATCCTGTCCAGGTCCCACGGGTTGCGGGTCGGGTGGTAGGCGGAGTTCTCCGTGGAGGAGCCCATGGCGAACTCGTCGAGGTTCGTCTTGCCGAGGATGACCAGCCCGGCCTCGCGCAGGCGCGCGGTCACGGTCGCGTCGTACGGCGGCCGCCAGCCTTCGAGGATCCTGGACCCGGCCGTGGTCGGCATGTCGCGGGTGGCGAAGATGTCCTTGTGCGCGACGGGCACCCCGGCCAGCGGCCCGAGCTTCTCGCCCGCGCGCAGCCGGGCGTCGACCGCCCGCGCCTGCTCAAGGGTCGTCTCCCGGTCGACGTGCAGGAACGCCTGGACCTTGGGCTCCACCTCGGCCATGCGGTCGAGGTGCGCCTCGGCCACCTCGGCGGCCGACACCTCACCCGCGGCGATCATCGCGCCCAGCTCGGCGGCGGTCTTGCGGATCAGACTCATGCCTCCTCCCCGAGGATGCGTGGCACACGGAAGCGGTCGTCCTCGACGGCGGGAGCGCCGGAAAGGGCCTGCTCGGGCGTCAGGGACTGTCGCACCTCGTCGGCACGGAAGACATTGGTCAACGGAAGCGCGTGCGACGAAGGCGGCACGTCCTCGGCGGCGACCTCGGCCACCTTCGCGACCGACTCGATGATGGCATCGAGCTGGGTGGCGTAGTGGTCGAGCTCGTCGTCGGTGAGCGCCAGCCTGGACAACCGGGCCAGGTGCGCGACCTCGTCGCGGGTTATGGCGGACATGAGTCGTTGAACCCGTTTCGTGGATGGAGTTTGGGACACTGCCATCCTAGAGGGCTTGACGCCGCAGGCCCGAACCCTTAACCCGGCGGAAACACGCTCATCCGTAGAGCTGGTCCAGGCCGATCGCCAGCACGTCGCTCTCCTGGACGATCCCGGCCCCGATCTCGCCCGGCGACTTTCCCAGGACCTCGAGTTCCAGCAGGTGGAACTGACGGCACATCTCCTCGAAGTGCGGGCCGAGCACTTGGTCGCTGAAACTGGCCCTGGCGTTCTCCCAGGCGTTGGTGGCCAGGCCGCTCTCCAGCAAGCCCCATGGAGTCCCGCGTCTCCGTCTCCTCTTCGAGGACATGGCGAGCTTCCTTGAAGAGCGGGGTCGTGGACCGGAGCACCGTTCGCCGCACCCAGTCGTCGAAGTCACCGAGGTCTTTCGGCCTGTCGTTGTCGACCAAGGGCGGGTAGGCGGGCGTTCCTCCGGTCACCGCATGCAGCTGACGGCCAGCCGCGGGCGACGAAGTCGAGTCCTGTAATCGTTCAAGCCGTCTGGGTGACCTCGGGCTGGAAGCCGAACTCGACCGCCGACGCCGCCTCGCAGTGGTCCCTCAGCCAGACTGTGGCCTCGGAAGCCGGCATGGGCTGGCAGAACAACCACCCCTGGCCCAGGTCGCAGCCCATCTCGGCCAGGCGCAGGGCGACCTCGTCGGACTCCACGCCCTCGGCCACCGAGCGCAGGCCCAGCGAGCGCACCAGGTCGACGATCGACCGGACGATGCGGTCGTCGTCCTCGGACTCGGCGATGCGGCGGACGAACGAGGCGTCGATCTTGACCTCGGAGACCGCCAGGCGCTGGAGCCTGATCAGCGAGGAGTAGCCGGTGCCGAAGTCGTCGAGGGACAGGGGCACGCCGAGCGCGGCCAGCGCCTTGATGGTCTCCTGGGTGTAGGCCTGGTCGCCGGTCAGGATGCGTTCGGTGACCTCCAGCTGGATGGCGGCGGGCGGCAGGCCGTAGCGGGTCAGGCCCACCTCCAACTGCTCGGGCAGCGCCGCGTCGAGCAGGTCGCGGGCGGAGATGTTGACCGAGATCTGCATGTGCAGGCCGGTGTGCCACCAGCGGGCGGCCTGCTCCAGCGCGGCCTCGATGACGTATTCGGTGAGCTGGCGCATCAGGTACGTCTGCTCGGCCAGCGGGACGAAGTCCGACGGCGGGATCGGCCCGTGCACCGGATGGCGCCAGCGCAGCAGGGCCTCCACCCCGGTCACCGCGCCGCCGGTCAGGCCGATCTTGGGCTGGTAGTGCAGTTGCAGCTCGCGGTTGTCGATGGCGCGGCGCAGGTCGCCCAGCAGGTTGAGCCGTTCGGGCGAGTTACGGTCTTTGTCAGGCTGGTAGAGCTCCACCCCGGTACGCCCCTCCTTGGCCAGGTACATGGCCACGTCGGCGCGTTGCAGCAGCAGCTCGAAGTCGGGGGCGTGGTCGGGGTAGAGCGCGATGCCGACCGAGCCGTCGAGGTCGAAGCTCATGCCCTCCAGGCGTACGGGCTCGGTCAGGGCGGCCCGCAGCCTGGCGGCCACCTCCCTGGCGGCGTTGGCGTCCCTGATCGAGGGGAGCAGCACGGCGAACTCGTCGCCGCCGAGCCTGGCCACCACGTCGCCCGGACGTACGGAATGGGTCAGCCGGTGGGCCACCATCTGCAGCAGGCGGTCGCCCACCGGATGGCCCATCGTGTCGTTGACCTCCTTGAACCGGTCGAGGTCGAGGAGGAACAGACCGACCCGCTCGTCCTGGCGGGACTCGGCCAGCGCCTCCTCCGTGCTGACGATGAGCATCTTGCGGTTGGGCAGGCCGGTCAGCTCGTCGTGCAGGGCCTGGTGGTCGCGGCGCATGGAGAGCGTGGCGGTGAAGTAGACGGCGGCCAGGGGGGCGACGAAGAGCGGCACGAGACCGGGCGAATGGTCCATCACCACGACGACCAGCGGCGCGAGGCCGAGCAACGCCGTGTAGACGAGCCCCTGCGGACCGGCGGTGACCCGCAGCACGCGGACGATCGAACGCCGCTCGTGCAGCGCGACCGCCCCCGACACCAGCGCGGCCCTGGTGGCGAAGTAGGCCACCCCGGCCAGCGCGATGGCCGGCAGGTCGGCCCCCCTCGGCACCCACGGCACGGCCGGACCCGGCACGATGCCGAACAGCCCGAGCACGACGGCGGCGGCGGTGAGCGCGAGGGTGGACTGGGCGACGTTGAACATGACCCGGTGCCACGCCTTGCGCGTCACGACGCCGTTCATGGCGATGGCGACGGCCTGCATGAGCACGGCGGTGGACAGCCCGAAGTGCAGCAGGACCGCGAAGGTGAACATGGTCGACGGGTACGTGCCGCCGACCGCGGTCGCCGAGGACACCATGACGGGCCGCAGCTCGCCCAGCACCACGAGAACCGCCAGCACCCAGAACAACGGTGTACGGGCGAGCTCCGCCAGCGCGACCAAATCCAGCCGGAGCAGCGCCACGACCAGTGCGGTGAAGCCGATCACGGTGATGCCCGCGAGGAACGCCCAGAGCGGCGTGCCGACGCGCGGTCCGGTGTCACGGGTGTCGGTTGGGTCAGTCATCGGTAACAGAACCCCCATTAGGTCACTATGGGAGGGTACGACCTTCACCCCACTTCGCGAAACCAAGCGCGTACGTTCCGTCACTTCTCCTTTCCGACATATACCCAAAAACCACTATGGGTAGCGCGGACATCGACGGTCCGTACACCATCCTGATCCCCGGCCCGCCGGGCACGCATCCGCGAAGTCACCGAACACGAGCCCCGGCGCAAGGGCGAGCCGGCCCGTTCGCTACGCCTCCTCGGTGACCGCCACCCGCGCCGCGGCCTCCGGGCCCTCCTTCAGCAGCACCTCGAACCCCTGCTCGTCGAGGATCGGCACCTTCAGGCTGACCGCCTTGTCATACTTCGACCCAGCGTTCTCCCCCGCCACCAGGAACGACGTCTTCTTCGACACCGATCCGGCCACCTTCCCGCCCCGGCCGGTCAGCGCCTCGGACGCGGTGTCACGCGTGTACGCCTCCAGCGTCCCCGTGACCACGAACGTCAGCCCCTCCAAAATCTGGGGCTCCGTCTTCTCCGGAGCGGGTCCGTCGTCCATCCGCACGCCGGCCGCCCGCCACCGCTCGACGATCTCCCGGTGCCAGTCGACCTCGAACCACTCCCGGATCGTCGCCGCCACCCGCGGCCCGATGCCCTTGATCGAGGCCAGCTCCTCCTCCGAGGCGTTCATGATGGCGTCGATCGACCTCATGGAATCGGCGAGGTCACGGGCCGTCGGCGGCCCGACGTGCCGGATCGACAGCGCGACCAGCACCTGCGCGAGCGGCGCCGCCTTGGCCCGGGCGAGCTCGTCGACCAGCGTGCGGGCGGCCTGGCTGGGCCCGCCGTCGAGGTTGGCGAACAGGGAGACGACCTTCTGCTCGCCGGTCTCGGGGTCGAGCTTGGGCAGCCCGGTGTCCTGGTCGCGGACGACCGACCGGATGGGCATGAGCTGCTCGATCGTCAGGTCGAACAGGTCGGCCTCGGTGCGCAGGACGGGCTCCTGCGGCGGCACCGGCTGGGTGAGCGCGGTCGCCGCGACGTAGCCCAGCCCGTCGATGTCGAGCGCGCGCCGCCCGGCCGCGAAGTAGAGGCGCTCGCGGATCTGCGCGGGGCAACTACGGGCGTTGGGGCAGCGCAGGTCGGCGTCGCCCTCCTTCTCGTAGGCCAGCTCGGTGCCGCACTCCGGGCAGTGGGTCGGCATGACGAACTCCCGCTCGGAGCCGTCGCGCAACGCCGTGACCGCGCCGACGATCTCGGGGATGACGTCGCCCGCCTTGCGCAGCACCACGGTGTCGCCGACGAGCACGCCCTTCTTGATCACCGTGGCCGCGTTGTGCAGGGTGGCCCGCTCGACGGTCGAGCCCGCGACCACGATGGGCTGCATCACCGCGTACGGCGTGACCCGGCCGGTGCGGCCGACCCCCACCTGGATGTCGAGCAGCTTGGTGTTGACCTCCTCCGGCGGGTATTTGTAGGCGATCGCCCACCGCGGGGCCCGCGAGGTGGACCCCAGCTCCCGCTGCGTACGGAAGTCGTCGACCTTGACCACGACCCCGTCGATCTCGTACGCCGGATCGTGCCGGTGCACCCGGTAGTGCTCGATGAACTCCTCGACCTCGGTGAGGCCGGGCACCACCTTGAACAGGTCGCTGACCGGCAGCCCGAACTCGCGCAGCCGCTCGTAGACCTCGGACTGGGCGCGCGGCACGGCCGAGCCCTCCCAGATGCCGATGCCGTGCACGAGCATGCGCAGCGGACGCTGCGCGGTGACGCGCGAGTCCTTCTGCCGCAGCGTGCCCGCCGCCGAGTTCCGCGGGTTGGCGAACGGCTGCTTGCCCTGCTCCACGAGCTGCTCGTTGAGCTGCCTGAAGCCTTCGACCGGGATGTAGACCTCGCCGCGCACCTCGACCAGGCTCGGGACGCCCTCGCCCTTGAGCCGGTGGGGCACCCCCTTGATCGTGCGGACGTTGGCCGTGACGTCGTCGCCGACGCGCCCGTCGCCCCGGGTCGCGCCGCGCTCCAGCTTGCCGTCGCGGTAGACGAGCGCGATGGCCAGCCCGTCGATCTTCAGCTCGCACAGGTAGGGCCCCGGGTCGCGCTCGGCCAGCCGCTCGACGCGGGCCATCCAGGCGGCCATGTCGGCCCCGTCGAAGGCGTTGTCGAGGCTCTCCATGCGGTTGAGGTGACCGACCTTGACGAAGTCGCCCGAGACCGGCGCGCCCACCTTCTGGGTGGGCGAGTCGGGCGTCTGCAGCTCCGGATGGGCCTCCTCCAGCGTCAGCAGCTCGCGGAACCACTCGTCGAACTGCGCGTCGCTGACCGTCGGCTGGTCGAGCACGTAGTAGCGCCAGCGCGCGTCCTCGACCAGCTCGCTCAGCTCCGCATGCCGCTTGAGCGCGGCCACGGGCACGCCCCCGACCTCGGTGTCACGCTCGCTCACGCTGGGTCTCCTTCCACGTCCGACACGCTGAGCAAACGCTACCGCCGGGCCCCGACAGGAACGACTCCCCCGGTCAGCCGCCCTGGGCCCAGACGCCTTCCCAGACCGAGCAGTTACCGGTGATCTTCCTTGCCGTGCCCCGGCAGACCCTGCCCTCGATGGAGAGCATGTAGCCGGTCTTGACCGAGAACTCCAGCGGCTCGGTGCCCGAGCAGTTGCGGTACGTCTTGTGCCCGTCGCCGCCGCCGTCCTTGACCCAGCGGAACTGCAACCACGAGCACCCCGTACGGCCGGGGAAGTCGTACAGCCTGCCGCTGACCACGAACCCGGGCCGGTCGAGCAGGACCTTGCCCTTGGCCTTACCGGCCCGGTCGGCGGAGTAGATCGACCCCCAGCTCCAGACCTCGGGGTTGGCCGAGGCCTCGGCGGGGACGGCGATCGAGGCGGACGCGATCAGCATGGTGGCACCGACGGCCAGCGAGCGAACAATCATGGCCCGCACGCTACTCAGCCGCCTTGCATCCCACTTGCCGGATCTCCCTTGAGGGACGCTGCTCAACCGCCTTGCCCGCTCGCCGGATCGTCCTCGCGGGACGCTGCTCAGCCGCCCTGCATCCCGCTTGCCGGATCGTCCTTGAGCACCTGGGCGGCCTTCCTGCACGCCGCCAGGGCCGCCCGCGCATACCGGGGCGAGGCCCCGGCGAGGCCGCAGGCGGGCGTCAGCGTGACCTTGGCGGCCAGGCCCTCGGGCGCGAACCCGAGCCGCCGCCACAGCTCGACGGCGGGTCTGGCGACCACCCCGGCGTCCGGCAGCGCGACGTCCCTGCCCGGGACGACGCCCAGCAACAGCCCCGCCCCGGCTTCAAAGAGCTCGCCGAGCTCTTCGTCGTCCCGGCGGCGCAGCAGCGACGCGTCGACCGACACGGCCCGCGCCCCGGCCCGCCGCAGCAGCGCGTAGGGCACCCCGGGCGCGCAGCAGTGGACCACCGGATCGGGGAACAGCCGCAACGCATCCTCCACCCGCCACTCCTCGACCGCCGCGAGCCGCCCGAACCCCGACGCGGTCGGGACCGTGCCCGCCAGGACGCCCGGCAGCCCCGGCTCGTCGAGCTGGAGCACGATCTCGGTGACGCCGGGCAGCCGCCGCCGCACCTCGGCGCAGTGGTCGGCGACCCCCTGGGCCAGCGACGCGACCAGGTCGCGCACGGCCCCCGCGTCGGAGAGCATCTTGTCGCCGAACCTCAGCTCAAGCGCGCCGGCCAGCGTCCACGGCCCGCACACCTGGAGCTTGAGCGGCCCGGAGTAGTCGTGCGCGACCTCCTCCAGCCCGTCGAGGTCGCGGCGCAGGTGATCGACGGCCCGCCGGTGGTCGCGACCCGGCCGGTCGGCCAGCCGCCACCCGGACGGCTGCACCTCGGCCGGGAGATCCACCAGCAGCCCGGCCGTCCTGCCGATCATGTCGGCGCCGACCCCTCGGGCCGGCAGCTCCGGCAGGTACGGCAGACCGAGCAATTCTCCGAACACGACACGGATCGCCTCAAGATGATCCTCACCCGGATGCGACCCGACCCCGGTGGCTTCCCACGTAGACATGGTCACAAGCGTAGGCTCTGCCGAATGGAGCTCACCAAACTCACGCACGCCTGCGTACGCCTTGAGAAGAACGGCAAGGTCCTGGTCATCGATCCGGGCACCTTCTCGCAGGAGCCGGTGCTCGACGGGGTCGACGCGGTGCTCATCACCCACCAGCACTTCGACCATTTCGACATCGAGAAGCTGAAGGCCGCCCCGGCCGGGATCGAGGTCTGGACCTGCGAGGGCGTCGCGGCCGAGCTGACCGACGTGCCGGTCAAGGTCCAGGTGGTCCGGCACGGCGACTCCTTCGACGCGGCGGGTTTCCGGGTGAAGGCGTTCGGCGAGTGGCACACCAAGAACCACCCGGATGCGCCTGTCGTCCAGAACGTCGGTTTCATGCTTGACGACGAGGTGTTCTACCCGGGCGACGCGCTCACGTTGCCCGGCGTCGACGTGCCCACCCTGCTGGCGCCCACCAACGCTCCTTGGATGAAGCTCAGCGAGATGGTCGAATACCTGCGGACGCTGCGCCCGGCCCGCGCGTTCTCCACGCATGACGGCCTGCTCAACGACATCGGCCTGTCGCTGGTGGACAACTACCTGGAGCTGGAGTCCGAGAAGCAGGGCGCCGACATGCGCCGGCTCAAGGTCGGCGAGTCGGTGACGCTCCCCTAGGCGGCCGAGACGATGGTGGCCGAGCCGATGACCGTGTCGCCGGAGTACAGCACGGCCGCCTGGCCCGCCGCGACGCCGGTGGCCGGGCGGTCGAGGTCGATGCGCAGGCCGCCCCCGGCCTCCTCGAAGCGGCAGCCGTAGACCTCGCCGTGGGCCCTGAGCTGCACGGTCAGGTCGTCGGAGCGGGACGGGCCGTTCCAGACCGGGCGGACGCAGGTGATCGAGGTGACCTCCAGCGCCGCGCGCGGGCCGACCGTGACCGTGTTGGAGACCGGCTCGATCGACAACACGTAGCGCGGCCTGCCGTCGGCGGCCGGACGGTCGATGCGCAGGCCCTTGCGCTGGCCCACCGTGAACCCGTGGGCGCCCTGGTGGGTGCCCACCACCTCGCCCTCCTGGTCGACGATCGGGCCCTCCTCGGCGCCGAGCCGGCCGGCCAGGAAGCCGCGCGTGTCGCCGTCGGCGATGAAGCAGATGTCGTGGCTGTCGGGCTTGTCGGCGACGGTCAGGCCGCGCCGGGCGGCCTCCTCGCGCACCTCGGCCTTGGTGGAGCCGCCGAGCGGGAAGATCGCGTGGCTGAGCTGCTCACGGGTGAGCACCCCCAGCACGTACGACTGGTCCTTGCCCTGGTCGACGCTCCTGGACAGCACGCCGTCGGACAGCTTGGCGTGGTGGCCGGTCGCGACGGCGTCGAAGCCGAGGGCGAGCGCCCGGTCGAGCACCGCCTCGAACTTGATCTTCTCGTTGCACCGCAGGCACGGGTTGGGGGTGCGGCCCGCGGCGTATTCGGCCACGAAGTCCTCCACCACGTCGCGCTGGAACCGCTCGGCCATGTCCCAGATGTAGAACGGGATGCCGATCACGTCGGCGGCTCGCCGCGCGTCGCGGGAGTCCTCGATCGTGCAGCAGCCCCGCGCGCCCGTGCGGTGGGATTGGGGGTTGGCCGACAGGGCCAGATGCACACCAGTGACGTCGTGACCGGCCTCGGCGATCCGGGCGGCGGCCACGGCGGAATCGACGCCGCCCGACATGGCGGCAAGCACACGCAGTCCCATGACCGTTCCAGCGTACTGTCCGGCGGGGAGTGCGCGGCCATCGGCTCCGTCTGGAAGGATTCAGCGCATGCGACTGTTCGGGCGCAAGGACGAAGAGGACGAGGCCGGCCGGCCCGGCGACGGCGTGGCCGGGTTCTGGGCGTGGTGGCAGGAGGCCAGGCCGCGGCTCGACCCGCTGGTGGCCGCGGGCGCGGCCGAGGGCATCGAGGAGCTGGTCGCCCCCGCCGTGGAAGCGATCCATCCCGGCCTGGTCTGGGAGGTGGCGCCCGGCAGGAACGCGGCCCACATCCTGGTGGTGACCGCGGCCGGCGACGCCGAGCTGCGCTCGCTCGCCCACCGCTGGGCCAGGGCCGCGCCGCCGGCCGACCTGTTGTGGGAGTTCCACCCGTCCCGGCAGGCCAATCCGCAGGCGCTGGAGCTGACGCTCGACGTGGGCGGGTTCGAGTTCGCGCTCGACAAGCTGGTGTTCGGGCTGCGCGTGCCGCGCGACCAGCCGCGGGTCGACGTGGCCGCCCACCACCCGATCTTCAGCGAGCTCGACGAGGAGACCCGCCTGGAGGCGGCGCTGCTCGCCCTCGACCGGCTGCTGGGCGAGGACGACGTGGCCAGGTGGGTGGGCGAGATCACACCCGCCACGTTCCAGCCGATCGACGCGGTCGCCGCCGTCCACCTGCCCGCCGTGATCGCCGACCTGGCCTCGGGTTACCAGGACGAGGAGTGGCTGATGCTCGAAGGCCGGACCGGCGAGGGCGCGCCGCTGGCCGCCACCGCGCGCTTCCCGCTGCGGCCCGTCGACCACCCGCTGTTCGACCAGCACATCGAGATCACGCTCCCGTACGCCCACCGCGACGACGACGGCCTGCCCGCCGGCGAGTCGCTGACGGCCCTGCGCGACTACGAGGAACGCCTGACCGGCCTCCTGCTCACGCTGCGCGACGACGCCCTGCTGGCCGCGCACCTGAGCGCCGCCGGCCAGCGGGTCGTCCACGTCTACGCCGACCCGGCCTCCGACGCGGCGACCCACGCCAGGGAGCTGATCGGGAGCTGGGAGGAGGGCGAGCCGCGGGTGGACGTCAGCAGTGACCCCGCCTGGGCCGCGGTCTCCCCCTTCCTCAGCTGAGCCCGGCCCTGCGGGCGCGTTCGACGGCCGCGGGCAGCACCTCGATCAGGCGGTCGACGTCGGCGCCGGTCGAGGTGTGGCCCAGGGTGAACCTGAGCGAGCCGCGCGCGGCGGCCGCGTCGGCGCCCATCGCGAGCAGCACGTGCGAGGGCTGCGCGACGCCCGCCGAGCAGGCCGAGCCGGTCGAGCACTCCACGCCCTTGGCGTCGAGCAGCATGAGCAGCGCGTCGCCCTCGCAGCCGGGGAAGGAGAAGTGGGCGTTGCCCGGCAGCCGGCCGGCCGGATCGCCGTTGAGCACGACGTCGGGGACGGCCTGGCGGACGCGCTGGATGAGCTCGTCGCGCAGCGCCGTCAGGCGGCGGCCCAGGGCCTCCTGCTCCTTCACGGCGGTCCGTACGGCGGCGGCGAGGCCCGCGATGGCGGGCGCGTCGAGCGTGCCGGAGCGCACGTCGCGCTCCTGGCCCCCGCCGTGTTGCACCGACACCGGCGTCAGCCCTCTGGCCAGGAGCAGCGCGCCCACGCCCATCGGGCCACCGACCTTGTGGCCGGTCAGCGTGAGGGCGTCGGCGCCCGAGTCGGCGAACGACACCGGGAGCTGCCCGATCGCCTGCACCGCGTCGGTGTGGAACGGGACGCCGTGGTCGTGGGCGACGGCCGCCAGCACGTGGACGGGCTGGATCGTGCCGACCTCGTTGTTGGCCCACATGACGCTGATCATGGCGACGTCGTCGGGGTCGCGCTCGATGGCGGCGCGCAGCGTGTCGGGATGGACCCGGCCGTACTCGTCGACGTCGAGCAGTTCGACCTCGGCGCCCTGGCTCTCGGCCAGCCACGTGGCCGGGTCGAGCGCGGCGTGGTGCTCGACGGAGCTGATCAGGATGCGCCGGCGCGGCCTGCGCGCCCAGTAGAGGCCCTTGATGGCGAGGTTGTCGGCCTCGGTGCCGCCCGAGGTGAACACGACCTCGCTCGGCCGGGCGCCCAGGGCGTCGGCGATGGTCTCGCGCGACTCCTCGACGACCCTGCGCACCTGACGGCCCGCGGCGTGCAGCGAGGAGGCGTTGCCGACGCGTTTGAGTTGCTCCGTCATGGCCTCGATCGCTTCGGGCAGCATGGGCGTGGTAGCCGCATGATCAAGATAGGCCGACGGTCGTGTCACCCAGCCAGGGTATCTCGTTTGCTACTGTACCGTCCGGACGGTACAGTTGACGCATGAGAAGGGACGAGTTGTTGGACGCGGCGGAAGACCTCCTGTGCGACCAGGGGTCGGCCGCGCTGACGCTGTCCGCCGTGGCCGACCGGGCCGGGGTGAGCAAGGGCGGCCTTCTTTACCACTTCGGCACCAAAGAGGCCCTGATCAAGGGCATGGTCGAACGGCTGATCGAAGAGTTCGACGACCTGATGGCCGCTCAGCCGGAGGGCACGTACACCGAGCGGTACCTCGGGGCCACGCTGGTCGCCGTGCGCTCGGGCCGGCTACGGAGATGGGCGGTCGTGACGGGCGCGTCGGGGAACCTCTTCCTGCTCGCGCCGCTGCGGGAGGCGATGTCCCGATGGCATCGGGAGGGGCTGGGCGACGAGCCCGACCCGCTGGCCTCGCAGATCGTACGGCTGGCGTGCGAGGGGTTGTGGGACGTGGCGAGCCATGATCCGCAGCTCAACACGGAAGCCGACCTGCGGGCCCTCGAAACCCGTCTGAGAGCCCTGCTCAAACCCGGCTGACCCCCGCCATCAGGCCGTATGTGCGGCTGTGTCGCGGGTCACCCTGGCCCCGGGAATGCTCCTGGGTCACTTCTGGTTCAGCTGTCGGAGCTTCTTCGCCGAAGCTCTTCCACGGCGGAACGGGATGGATGGGAGGGCGGGCCTGCGATGACGATTCACCGCACCCACGACCCCTGTCCCCCGGCTTCCAGCCGCCCACCGTCAAGACCCAACGCCTCGGCGACACCCGCCGGTCCGGCCCCTGCCGGACTGACGAGCGGGTTCGCGTCGGGCGACCGGTAGCCCCGGGCACTGGAGGGGCCGGTCGAGCGGCGCGGCCGTCCTGGCCGGTGACCCCGCTCAGGCGGACCGCCCGCATCCGGACGCCTGCCCCAAGGGCCCGGCACGGTCGCCGACCGGCACGAGGCAAGCCCGACCGGCACCAGCCGGTCGCCGCGCCCGAGCCGCCCCACTCAACCGCCCCAACCGCTCGACAACCCCACCAACACCCCAAGCCGACCGGCCCACCTCGGCCGGTCACCGGCTTGGCAGGCCACGCCCAAAACCGGCCTCCCTGTCGGCCGGCCCAACCGCTCCCCTCCGGCCCGGCAAACGGGTAGGCCACCAGCCAGACCGCTCAGCGGGCCGACGGGACGGGTCCGTCAGCCGAGCCAGGCCGGGCCGGTGGGACGAGCCGGGCCAGGCCAGTCGGTGGGCCGGGTTGGTGGTCTTGTCCCTTCGAATTCAGATTCTGCAGGCGCCCCCACACGGGAGCGCCTGATTTGTGGCGAACGAACGATCTTGTGAGAGGTGTGCTTTATGACCCGCGACCTGAGGACGGCCCGCTACGGGGCGATCCTCACCTTCGTCCTTGGCGGCCTGATGGTGGGCACGATGACCGTGCGCATCCCCGCCCTGACCGACAAACTCGGCCTGTCCGAGGCGACGGTCGGCGCGGTGCTCCTCGCATGGGGCCTCGGGGCCCTCGTGACCATGCAGTCCATGCGACGGATCATGGCCCGCGCGGGCAGCAGGGCGGTTCTGCGGATCGGCGGCCCACTCACCGCGATCGGCCTGCTGGCCGTCGCCTTCGCCCCGAACCTCCCCCTCCTCATCGTGGCCGCCACGTTCTTCGGCATGGCCTTCGGCACCGTGGACGTCGCCATGAACGCCCAGGGCTCCACGGTCGAGCAGGCGTACGGCCGGCCGCTGATGAACGGGATGCACGCCGGCTGGTGCGTCGGCGCGATCTCGGCGGGCGCCCTGGGCAGCGTGTCGATCGCCGCCGGCCTGTCGTTCACCGCCAACCTGGCGCTGGTCGCGCTGGTCTCGCTGCCGGTCGCGCTGCTGGTCGGGCGTACGTACCTGCGGGAGGCCCCGGCGACGGGGGCGGCGCGCACGGCCCGGCACCGCATGCCGGCCGTCGTCTACCTGCTCGGCGCGATCATGTTCTTCGCCTTCATGGTCGAGGGCGTGGTCGCCGACTGGAACGGCCTGTACATGCGCAACGAGCTCGGCGCCCCCGAGGCGCTGGCCGCGCTCGGCTACCCGGTGTTCGAGGCCGGCATGCTGCTGGCCAGGCTCACCGGTGACCGGCTGCGCTCCCGGTTCGGGGTGCGCGGCATGCTGGGCGTGTCGGGCGTGGCCACGGCCGGGTTCTTCGCGGTCGTGCTGATGGCTCCGGCGGCGCTGGTGGCGGTGCCGGCGATGTTCTTCGTCGGGCTCGGCGTGGCGACGATCGCGCCGCTGACGTTGTCCCTGGCGGGCACCGCGACCGACGCCCCCGGACCGGCCATCGCCCAGGCGGGCGCCATGGGCTACGCCGGCCTGCTGCTCGGCCCGGTGGTGATCGGCTTCCTGTCGGACGCCACCTCGCTGCGCGGCGCGCTCGGCATCGCGGTCGTCCTGGGCGTGCTGATCGCGGTGGCGTCGCGGTTCCTGCCCCGGCGGGAGGCCCCGGTGTTCGGAGCCGTTCCCGTGCGCGAGCCTGTGAAGGTCGCCGCGTAGGACGTTCGTCATGCCGAGCGGGACGGCGCTCGTCGTCCAGGACGGCGGCGCGTTCGCCCGCCCGGCCCGCCCGAGACGGCGAAGGCGGCGCCGCACGTCGTGCGGCGCCGCCTTCCCTTGACGCTACTTGCGCTTGCTGACCTCTTCGGTGAGCTGCGGGACGACCTGGTGCAGGTCGCCCACGACCCCGTAGTCGGCGAGCTCGAAGATCGGCGCCTCCGGGTCCTTGTTGATCGCGATGATGGTCTTCGCGGTCTGCATGCCGGCCCGGTGCTGGATGGCGCCCGAGATCCCGGCCGCGATGTAGAGCTGCGGCGAGACCGTCTTGCCCGTCTGGCCCACCTGGAACTGGTGGGGGTACCAGCCGGCGTCCGTGGCGGCGCGCGAGGCGCCCACGGCCGCGCCCAGCGCGTCGGCCAGGCCCTCGATGACGGAGAAGTTCTCGGCGGAGCCCACGCCCCGGCCGCCGGAGACCACGATCGCGGCCTCGGTCAGCTCGGGCCTGGCGCCCTTCTCCTGCTTGACGCGCTCGACGATGCGGGCGGCCTTCGCCGCCTCGCTCAGCGCGACCGACACCTCCTCGACGGCGCCGGCGCCCGCGGCGGCCTGCGGGGCCGTCGAGTTCGGACGTACGGCGACGATCGGGGTGCCCCTGCGCACCTTGGAGTGCACGTTGACGCCGCCGCCGAAGATCGACTGGTCGGCCACGAAGCCCTCGGACAGGCCCACGGCGTCGGTGATGACGCCGGAGTCGGTCTTGACGGCCAGGCGACCGGCGACCTCCTTGCCCTCGGCCGTGGCGGCCACGAGCACCGCGGCGGGCGACTTCTCGGCGACGAGCTGGGCCAGCAGCTCGGCCTTGGGCGCCACCACGTGGTCGACGATGTCGGCGGACCCGGCGTTGTAGATCTTCTCGGCGCCGTACTCGGCCAGCCTGGCCTTGGCGGCGTCGCCGAGGCCGGGGCCGGCCCAGACGGCGGCGGGCGTGCCGAGCGAGCGGGCCAGGGTCAGCAGTTCGAGCGTGACCTTCTTGACCTCGCCGTCGACCTGCTCCACGAGAACGAGAATCTCCGACATATCAGTAACCCCCCGTTCTCAGATGAACTTCTTGGAGGCGAGGAAGTCGGCGGCCTTCGAGCCGCCGTCGCCCTCGTCCTTGACGATCGTGCCGGCGGCGCGCGGCGGCGCGGCGGCGAAGTCCACCACCTCGGACCAGGCGGCGCCCAGGCCGACCTGGGCGGCGTCGATCTCGGCGTCGGCGATGGCCAGCGTCTCGACCGGCTTCTTCTTGGCCGCCATGATGCCCTTGAAGGACGGGTAGCGCGGCTCGTTGATCTTCTCGACCACGGACACGACGGCCGGCAGCGAGGCCTGGACCTTGTCGAAGCCGTAGTCGGTGATGCGCTGGACGCTGATCGAGGAGCCCTCGACCTCCACCTTGTTGGCCAGGGTGAGCTGGGCCGTGCCCAGGCGCTCGGCCAGCATCGCGGCCAGCACGCCGGTGCGGGCGTCGGTCGACTCGGAGCCCAGGACGACCAGGTCGAACCCGATCTTCTTGAGCACCTGGGCCATCGCGTACGAGGTGGACAGCGCGTCGGAGCCGTGCAGCGCGTCGTCGCTCAGGTGGACGGCCTTGTCGGCGCCCATCGCCAGGGCCTTGCGGATGGTCTCGGTGGCCTTGCCCGGACCCATGGTGAGCACGGTGACCTCGCCACCGTGCGCCTCCTTGAGCTTCAGCGCCTCCTCGACCGCGTACTCGTCAAGCTCGTTGACCACGCCGTCGACGGCGTCACGATCGAGCGTGTTGTCATCGGACCGCAGCTTGCGCTCGGTCGCCGTATCGGGGACCTGCTTCACGCAGACGACGATGTTCATGGCCGGTGGCCGACCTCCCGTGTTCGCGTGCGCCCACCGCGTCGCTGCGATGGGCGCCGAATGCAATGCTGACCAGACTGCCAGGTTCCCGACGGGCTCCTGACACGGGGTGGGTCAGAGTCGTGCCCTGGCTCCCGCGGTCATGTTACCCGTGGGTAGCTTACGCGCAAACCAGCGGTTCCCGCGAAAAGCCGTACCGTCCCCACCATACCGAACTTTATTCGGTATGGTCCGATCGCCCCCCGGGGAAATCAGGCGGACAACAGGAACACGATGCCCACCACCAGGGCCGTACCCGCGAACAGGGCCAGTGTGAACGTGCTGAACACCGCGGCCAGCCCGAAGCAGAGCCCCACCACCCCCGCCACGCTCACCACGTCGGTCACCATCCGGCTCTGCCGGAACGGCCCGCGCGAGAACAGCGCCACCCCCGCGTCGCTCACCACCCCCAGCGCGTAGGCGGCCAGCAGGAAGAGCGCCACCTCGGGCAGCGGCTCGCGGGCGGCCGCCGCCAGCAGCGACACGAACAGGCCCGAACCGATCAGCCACCGCCTGCGCACCTTCTCCCGGTGCCGCGCCCTGGACTCCCCGACCGACCCGCGGCGGCCGTCGCCCGGCCGCCACTCCCTGGTGCTCATGTCGTCGGCCGGCCGCGGACGCACCGCCGTGGCCGAGGGACGGGGACCGGTCGGGCGTACGTGCGGGACGGAGGCGACGCCCAGCCGGTCGCAGATCCGCGCGGCCGTGGGACGCGCGGCGGGGTCGGTGGCCAGGCACTCGCGTAACAGCGGCGCCAGCCATTCCGGCACGCCCTCCAGGTCGGGCGGGTGGTGCACCACCCGGTAGGCCACCGCCGAGGCCGGCCCCTGCCCGTACGGCTGCCGCCCGGTCGCGGCGTAGGCGAGCGTCGCGCCGAAGGAGAACACGTCGGCCTCGGCGCCCGCGCTCCCGCCTTCGAGGATCTCGGGAGCCAGGTAGCCGGGCGTGCCGACCACCGCGCCCGAGGCCGTGACCGACAACGAGTCGAGCGCGCTGGCGATGCCGAAGTCGATGACGACCGGGCCGTCCTCGCTCATCATCACGTTGGCCGGCTTGAGGTCGCGGTGGACGACCCCGGACTCGTGCATGGCGAGCAGCGCGTCGGCCAGCCCCGAGGCCAGAGGGGCCAGGTCGGCGACGGGCACGGGCACGGCACTGAGCGGGCGGCCCTGGACGTAGCGGGTCACCAGGTAGGGTCTTGGGCCCTCCAGCGAGGCGTCGAGCACCTCGGCGACGTGCGGCCCGCCGACCCGGCGCATGGTCTCGACCTCGCGGTCCAGCCTGGCCAGCGCGAGGCCGTCGGCCGCGACGTGTGGATGCAGCACCTTGACCGCGACCGTGCGCCCCTGGGCGTCGAGCGCCAGATGGACCTCGCCGAAACCGCCCGCGCCGAGCCTGGAGAGAAGCTCATAGGGACCGAGGCGCTCGCTCATACCTCATCTCTCCCCCGCCGGGCCGACGGGGACACTCAGGACCACGGAGTCAGGAAGCCCAACCCCAGCCCGTCGAGCAGACTTTCGATCAGTCCGGTGATCAGCCCGATCGTGCTCTGCCTGGCGTCGCTCGCCAGGTCGTCGATGACGCTCTGCGGGGCCCGCCAGGGCGTCCAGACCGGGTCCTGGCCGAGCGCGAACATCGCCGCGAACAGCGCCGCCGTGCCCACCGCGACGACCGCGACCAGCGCGGCGCCGGGGCTGCGCAGCACGCCGGTGAGCGTGCGGGTCACGGCCTTGCGCGGCGCGCCGCCGCCCGGCAGCACGAACAGGCCGCCGGCGAACGCGCCCGCGGCGTAGGCGGCGGCCTGGTTGGTGCCCATGCCGCCGGCCCAGTGGAGCGCTCCCCAGACGCACGCGCCGAACAGCAGCGCGAGCGGCACGTGGACCAGCGTCACCAGCGCGGCCTTGACCAGCGCCCACGGCGTGCCGACCAGCGCGAGCAGCGGATCGGCCGAGCTGCTGCCGCGGATCTGGCGCCGCTTGACCATGTCGCCGAAGAGGTACTCGCCCACGCGCAGCACCACCGCGAGCGCGACGGCCACCGCGCCCATCACGACGGGCATCATGACCGTCAACGCCACCAGCGTGACCAGCAGCAGCAGCCCGGTCACCTGGGCGCCGAACAGATACCTCCTCCGCTCCGCCGGCGGCACGTGGCCGCGCGGCTGGGGCGGCGGCGTGTGGGGGCGCGGCTGCGGCGGCGGCGCCGGGTAGCCCGCCACGCGCTGGTCGGTGCGCGGCACCGGCCGCGCCGACGTCGGCGCGGGCACGTAGGGCGGCGGGCGCTCGTCCCGCCGCGCGGGCGGCGGTGGCGGGGGCGGCGTGGGCTTGCGGTACTCGACCGGCGGCAGCAGGTCGGAGAACGTGTCCATGGCGCGCGTGCCGCTGCCGATGCGCTTGGTGCCGGTCGGCCCCTCGAACTCGTTGAACGTCGTCACCGACGGGTCGAGCTCCCTGGCCATGCGCAGCAGCTCCTGCGCGCTCGGGCGAGCGGCCGGGTCGACCCGCAGAGCGCGCGACAACCAGCCGCGCAGCCACGCGGGCGCCCGGTCGAGCTGGGCCCGCCCCTCCATGATGTTGAAGCAGACCGCCTCGAACGTCCCGGTGCCGAACGGCGGCGCGCCCGTGGCGGCGAAGAACACCGTCGAGGCCAGCGCGTGCACGTCGGCCGCCTGGGTGATGTCGCTGTCGCGGATGATCTCGGGCGCCAGGTAGCCGGGCGTGCCGACGAACATGCCGGTCTGGGTCAGCCGGGTCGCGTTCACCAGGTGGGCGATGCCGAAGTCGATGACCAGCGGCTCGCCGTCGACCAGCATGACGTTGGACGGCTTGAAGTCGCGGTGGATCACGTCGGCCGCGTGGATGGCGACCAGCGCCTGGCACAGCCCCAGGGCCAGCCTGATGACCTGCCGCGCCTCCAGGGCGCCCTCGCTCAGGACGGTCTCCTCGAGCGTGCGCCCGGGGGCGAAGCGGGTCACGACGTAGGGCTGGCCCCCCACCAGCTCGGCGTCGATGACCTCGGCGACGTGCGGGCTGCGCACCCGGCGCATGGTCTCGACCTCGCGCGTGAGCCGGTCGCGGGCCTTGAGGTCGGCTGCCACGTGCGGGTGGAGCACCTTGATGGCGACCTCGCGGCCTTCACCGTCGAGACCCAGATGGACGACCCCCATGCCGCCTTCGCCGATCTTCCGGACGATGCGGTAGGGGCCGAGGCGTTCCGGCGCTTGGATGCTCATCGCCACCTTCCTCGGCTCAGCCGCCCTTCAGGCTGGTGAGTTGCTCTGTCACGGGTGTGACGTCCAGTGGACTCCATACACTCCCCCTTGGCGTGTCCCCGAACGTGCCGTAGGCGAGGATCAGCGAGAGCGCGGCGCCCGCCGCCAGGACTCCCGCCATCGCCATGGCCGCTGTTCTCGAGGGTACGAGCGATGAGAGCGTTCTGCGCATCTGCCGCCCCGGGCCCTCGACGCCCGGCCCCGCGCAGAGGGTCCAGAGCGCGACCGCGGCGCCCCACGCGAGGGCGTTGGCCGAGTTCATCTTGACCACCACGCTGAGCAGCAGCGTCACCGGCAGGCCGAGGATGAGGGCGTACAGGACGAGGGCGAACGTGATGCCGACGGACTTGGCCAGCGCCTGCGGCCGGGCGAAGACCCTGAGCACGTCGAGCGCGGCGGCCCCGGCGGGCCTGCGGCCGTTGAGCTCCGGCTGGGCGAGGTCGGCCGCGCGCAGCAGCACCGCGATCGGGATCGCCACCACCGCCACCAGGACGGGCGCCGTCACCGCCGCCACGATCAGGAGGATCAGCAACATCGCGCTCGCCACCCCGTACGCCTTCGAGCGTTGCAGCGTCGGCCCCGGATGCGCGCCCGGGTTGTAGGGGTCACGGGCGGTCTGCGGGTCTTGGGGCGGATATTGCGGCCGCGCCGGGATGTAGGGCGGCGGCTGCGCGGGCACCGGGCCCGGCCTGCCGTAGTCGGGCTGCTCGGGCCCGGCGCCGGCCAGGCGGTGGTCCACGGGCTGGGGGCCGGAGCTGAGCCGGCCGAACTCGGCCGAGTCCGGACGCACACGCCGGGTGGGCACGTCGGCCTCGTGCCAGTCGACCTGCGGCTGAGACTGCTGCTGGGACTGGGGGTGGGAGTGCTGCTGGGGCTGGGGGTGGAGCGGGGGCTGCTGGTGCGGCCAGGGCTGGCTGGGCCCGGCCTCGCGCTGGATCTGGCGCAGTTCCTCCGGCGACACCCGGCGGGTCGGCCACGGGTCGCCCGCGCCCTGGCCGGGCAGCTCTCCACCGTGGTCGGGCAGCGCGGCGCCCTGGCTGGGCAGCCCCTGGCCGGGCAGCCCCTGGCTGGGCAGCAGCGAGACGAAGTGCGGATCGGCGGGCGGCGCGACCGGCTGCTCCTGGCCGTCGATCAGCCGGCGCGGCGTCATCGGCGGCGTGGAGACGTCGTAGGAGGGCTTCTCCCCCACGAACGGCGGCCGCCTGGTCGGGAAGTCGTCGGGCGCGTCGGGCCGCGGCACGGTGGAGATCTCGTCGGGCACGCCCTGCGGCGGCCTCGGCAACATCCGGGCCGTCTGCTCGGCCAGGTCGGCGGCCTTGGGCCGCTTGGCCGGGCTGCGCTGGAAGCCCGCCTTGAGCAGCGGCTGCAACTCGGCCGGCACGCCGCTGATGTCGGCCTTGCCGGCGGTGATGTTGTAGAAGATCATCTCCAGCGTGCCCTTGCCGAAGGGCGGCTGGCCGGTGGCGGCGTAGAGCAGCGTGCCCGCCCAGGCGTGGATGTCGACCTCGGGGCCCGCCTCCTGGCCCTCGATGATCTCGGGCGCGAGGTAGCCGGGCGTGCCGATGAACATGCCGGTCTGGGTCAGCCGGGTCGCGTCGACCGCCTGGGCGATGCCGAAGTCGATCAGGACGGGCTCGCCGTCGAGGATCAGCACGTTGCCCGGCTTGAGGTCGCGGTGGATCACGCCGACGGAGTGGACCACGGACAGCGCGGAGGCCACGCCGTGGGCCAGCCGGACCAGCGCGGGCAGGTCGAGCGGCCCGTCGTCCTTGACGATCTCGTCGAGGGGACGGCCGGGCACGTAACGCGTGACGATGTAGGGACGATGACCGGTTACGTCCGCATCGACCACTTCTGCAATGAATTTGCTGCGGACTCGGCGCATGGTCTCGACCTCACGCGAAAGCCGTCGCCTGGCGACCTCGTCACCGGCGACCTCTCCGCGCAGGACCTTGACCGCCACCTGCCGCCCCTGGGGGTCGACAGCGAGGTGGACAACGCCCATCCCGCCTTCACCGAGCCGCCTGAGCAGCCGGTAAGGCCCTAGTCGGTCATCGTTCATGGCATGAAGCACCATACCGGCTTAATCCCCGCCCACGAGATGAACCATGAGGCCACATTCCCACTCGTACAACGTCCGATACGGCCTCATCGGTTTCCCATCCAACGGTCTCGAATTGGCTTCAGTTCGGCTTCGGGGCCTTCAGGTCGTCAGGGACAGCACCTCGGCGCCCTTCAGCCCGGCCAGCGTGGCGCCCGGCACGGCGAGCTTCGACCTGCGCAGGCCGCTGCCGATGACCACTCTGGGATGGTCGGCGACATGCTTGTCCACCAGGACGGGCCAGTCGCCGGGCAGCCCGAGCGGGGTGATGCCGCCGTACTCCATGCCGGTCAGCTCGACCGCGTCGGCCATCGGCGCGAAGCTCGCCTTCCGGGCGTCGAGGTGCCTGCGCACCACGCCGTTGACGTCGACGCGCATCGTCGCGAGCACCATGCAGGCGGCATAGCGCGTCTCGCCGCCGCGCTTGGCGGCCACGACCACGCAGTTGGCGGACTCGTCGAGCCGTACGCCGTAGCGCTCGCAGAACGCGGCCGTGTCGGCCAGGCCGGGGTCGATCTCCGTGACCTCGGCACCCTCGATGCCCGTGACGGCGATCGCCACCGGATCGGCCAGCAGGTCACCGCGGTCGCTCGCGGGCACCCAGTGCAACGTCATCCTCGTCTCCTCGATCGCTCTTCCTCGACCGACCCTATGCCGGTCGCGGAAGTAGCGTGCGACGTCACGTGGACTGCAGCACCCGCTGGTGCAGCAGGGTGACGACGCTGCGGGCCGACTCCATGGCGCCTGCCTGCCAGGCGATCAGGTGGGTGAGCCAGTCACCCGCGAAGTACACCCTTCCGGCGGGGCGTTGCAGAAGAGTGAAGGACGAATCAAAGGACGGCCAGTACATCCAGCCGCCCTGGATGTGCTCCTGGCGGTGCCAGGCGATGGAGACGCTGGACAGGAGGTCCTGACGGTATTTGTCGCCGTGGATCTTCCTGCCCTGGGTGAGGGCCTTGCGCCGTCTGTCCTCGGGGGTGAGGGAGCCGTACAGCTCGGCGTTCTGCTCGGTGTTGTAGTAGCCGACGATCAGGCCGCGTTCGGAGTGGTAGCCGTGGGAGGGGTACCAGATGTGGGTGATGTCCAGGTCGGTCTCGGTGACACCGCCGTAGATGCGGTCCTCCAGCTCCCACCAGCGCCTGCCGTACTCCAGGCCGATCTTGCCGGCGGCGATCGGGATGGGGGTGCTCAGGGCGCTGGTGACCTGCGCTCCGAGGTTGTGCGGGATCTTGGCGAGGAGGTGCGGGGGGAGGGTGGCGACGCAGTAGTCGGCCTTGACGCTGCCGCCGCTGTAGGCCACCTCGACGCCGTCGTCCAGGGTCGTGATCCTGGTGACCTTGGCGCCCGTCCTGATGCGGTCGGCCCCTACGGCCTCGGTCAGCTTCGTGACGATCGCGTCCATGCCGCCGACCGGCTGGAACATGGGGGTGGCCATGTCGTAGCCGAAGTCGTTGGTGATGGCGCGGCCGGTGGCGGCGGCCAGGACGTCGTGGAGGGTCCCGGGCGGCGGGATGGGGGTGCCGGTGTCGAGCGCCGGGTATTTGGTGAAGCCGCGCCGGGGTGAGCCCTCGTAGTCGAGCTTGGGTCCCAGGTCGCCGAACCGGCGGAGGAATTCGAGCAGGCGTTGCCGGTCGTCGGCGGTGATCGCCTTGTCGAGCGCGCCGACATTTGTGGCCTTGGCCAGCAATTCAGCGACATATCCGTACATGTCGGCTCGGGCGGTCCGGGCCCGCACGGTTCTGCCGTTGGTGTGGACGTACGCGGCGGCGTTGTTGTTGACGAACGTCTCGATCGGGACGCCCAGCTCGCGGCAGTAGTCGAGGGTGACCATCCAGGGGGCGATGCGGCCGGGGCCGGCGTTGAAGTAGACCCCCTCGCCGAGCCTGACGTCCTGGGCCGGGCCGTTCAGCTCGGTCAGGCGGTCGCCGCCGCGCAGCGTGAGGTTCCTGCCGCCGGCCCTGTCCCTGGCTTCGAGCAGGGTGCAGTCGTAGCCGGCCTTGCCCAGCTCGTACGCGGCGGTCAGCCCGGCCACGCCCGCGCCGAGAATCACCACCTTGGCCGCGCCCCTGCCGCGCAGGGAGAAGTCGCCGGGACGCGGCGCGGCGAACTCCTTGTCCTGCTCGGAGGGGGCGAGCCCGAGCGCGCCCATGGCGGCGTACATGGCGCCCGCGCCACCCACCGCCCCGATCCCGACGAGCAGCCCCCGCCGGGTCAGCGCCGCGCCTTCCACCGTCACCCGCTCCCTAGGTCAGCAGTTACCGACATCTCAGCCGTAGGGCCCGCTGCCGCAGGCCACCTGGCCGCCGATGGTGGCGAAGATCCCGAGCAGCGCCATGATCTGGCGGAAGTCGTCGGTGGTGAACTCGGTGTGCCGCGAGCCGACGGTCTTCACACCGGGCACCAGCGCCACCGCCGCCGCGATGGCGGTCGAGTTCCACTCCACCCCCAGCGTGTACGGCGCCTCCACCCGATAGGGCGTGAAGTCGCTCAACCTGGAGAGCCCGCGAGCGGCGGCCTCACAAATCTTCGCCTGGGCGACGCTCGGCGGCAGCAACTCGGCCGAGAACTTGTCGATCCCCTTCTTCACCGCGACCGTCTCGACGTCGCCGAGCAGCTCGCGCGCCTCCTCGCCGACGGCCTCGTCCCCGGTCACCAGCACGACGGGCACGCCGTGGAAGCCCGCGCACGCCGCGACCAGCCGGGTCTCGCCGCACAGCTCGCCGTTGAGGTAGACGTTCTGGATCTCCTTGCCCATCCACGTGTGGTTGAGCACGCCGTGCTGGACGCCGGCCCTGGCGTGGTAGCCCACGAAGCACGCGGCCTGGAACGTGCCGTCGAGCCCCTGGGCCATGCGCTGGGCCTTGCCCGGCCCCCGGATCAGGGTGGCCCGCGGGTCGAGGAGGTCGATCCGCAGGTTCTTGGTGGACCCGTGGGCGTCGTTGACCAGCACCGATCCGGCGCCGGCCGCGAACGCGCCCTCGACGGCGGCGTTGGCGTCGGCGGTCATCAACTCGCAACCGCGGTCGTAGCCGCGCTTGCCGGCGTGCATCTCCTCGGGGTCGGTCAACCCCGTCACGCCCTCCATGTCCACCGACAGGTAAACCTTCACGCAGTCAACTCCTCGTCCTTCGCCGGATCCGTCCCGTGGACGGTCACGCGCCCCACGTCTCCACCCGCCGTACCTCGGCCTCGGTCATGATGCCGACCTGGGAGGTCAGGAAGGCGGCCGCCTCGGCCCGCCACGGCTCGGGGATCTCCTCGATGGCCGGCGGGTAGCAGTGGTCGAGCCAGCTCGTGGACTCCTCGGTGGCCTCGAAGTGGTCGAGGGCCTTGGCGAACAGGGAGTGCTCGACGCCGGGGATGCGGGCCAGGCCGTACTCGATCATCTCCTGGCCGCCGAAGGGCGGCGGCCGCAGCCACTTGCGGGCCACGGGACGGTCGGCGGTGACGGGGGTGTCCAAGGGGCGGCGCTCGACGGCGGCCTGGATGAGCTCCTTGTACAGGCACTTGCCGCAGGTGCGGCAGGGGCCGTCGGTACCGCGCAGGCACCAGCGCACCTGGTCCTTGAGCTCGGAGTTCAGGGCCAGCCGCATGGTGACGGCCTCGCTCACCCCGCCGACCGGGAGCACGATGTGCACGCCCGCGGCGGCGAACAACCGGCCCCACGCGCCGTGCGGCGCCCACATGGGGTTGTCAGGCGTGAACCGCAACAAGTAACGGTCACCGCCGAGCCAGCGTGAACCGAGTTCATAGCCGAAGCCCAGGCCACCGAGGTTCATCCGGTCGGCCAGCAGGAGCGCTCCCGCCGCGACGGCGTGGTGCTCCGGATAGCCCGGACGCGGCTCGGCGAGGGTGAACTCCAGGTCGGAGGTGACGGTGGTGAGCTCGCGGCCGGTCCGCTCGGCGAGCTTGGCCAGCACGTCGGAGCGGTAGTGCGGCCACCGGTTGGGCACCCTCGGATGCGGCACCCGCCGGAAGTGCACGAACGGCGCCGACGGGTGGATGGCCGCCGCGGCCACGGAGTCCGCGCCGCCGCTGTAGGAGAGGGCGAGCCTGTCCCCGGCCCGGCGCGGCTCGGCGCCGACCGGCCCGGCCTCGATGCCCCAGCCGTCGTGCAGGGCCTCGGCCACCTCGGCGGAGATCGCCCGGTCGAACGTGATCCGCCGCCTGGTCCAGGGCGCCACGATCGTCCAGGCGGCCACGGCGAACAGGTCGGGGTGGGCCTCGGCGGGCACGCCGCCGATCGAGCAGGAGTTGGTGGCCAGCTTGACGGGGTGGTCGTCGGCCGCCCTGCCGGTGATCTCGTCCTCGGGGTCGAGACGGAAGGTCAGCTCGCCGTCGGACCAGGTCACACGCACGGCCGGCCCCCTTCGGCGGCCCCCGGGACGCGGCCTCTCAGGTCGTCGATGGCCTGCCAGACGAGCACCTCGTTCTGGAGCACGCCGTCGAGGGCCTTCGCGGTCTCCTGCGCCAGCCGGTACGTGTCGTCGACCCTCGCCTTGTCGATCAGCGGGGCGACCAGCGGCGGCCGGGCGTTCCGCAGCCGCTCGACCTCGCCCTGGAGGGCCGCCATCTCCCGGCGCAGCGTCTGGACCTCCCAGAGCGCGTCCCGGATGTCCTGCCGGTGATCGGCGACGGAGATGTAACGGGAGTCGAACCACGTACGCACGGCTTTACGCAGCCGGGCGGGGACCGGGACGCGCATCATGAAACGCCACCATACTGGCAAACCCGCTTCCCCTTGGACGGCCTACTCCAAAGGGTCGCATTCGTATGGCGGCCGGGCGGTCACCGTCCGGTGAACCTGGGTTTGGCCTTCTCCGTGAAGGCCCGCATGCCGATCCGGGCGTCGTCGGTGGCGAACAGGCCGGAGAACTGCAGGCGCTCGATCTCCAGGCCCGAGTCGAGATCGACCTCGACGCCCTGGTCGACGGCCTGCTTGGCGGCGCGCAGCGCCACGGCGGGGCCGCCGACGAACGTGGCCGCCCACTCCAGGGCGGCCGTGTAGACCTGCTCGTCCGGCACCACCCGGTCGACCAGCCCGATGGCCAGGGCCTCGGCGGCGGGGACGTGCCGGCCGGTGAAGATCAGGTCTTTGGCGCGGGACGGGCCGACGAGGCGGGGCAGGCGCTGGGTGCCGCCCGCGCCCGGGATGAGCCCGAGCAGGATCTCCGGCTGGCCGAGCCTGGCCGACTCGCCCGCGACCCGGAAGTCGGCGCACAGGGCCAGCTCGCAGCCGCCGCCCAGGGCGTAGCCGGTGACGGCGGCGATGACCGGCTTGCCGATGCGCGCGACCGTGGTGAAGCACGCCTGGAGCGTGCGGGAGTGGGTGGACATGTCGGCATAGGACATGTCGGCCATCTCCTTGACGTCCACGCCGGCGGCGAAGACCCGCTCGCCGCCGTAGAGGATCACCGCCTGCACCTGGTCGTCGGCATCGACCTGAAGCGCCGCCTCGACGAGCTCCCGCTGCGTCTGAACGTCGAGCGCGTTCATCTTCGGACGGTCAAGACGGATCGTGGCGATCTGGTCGGCCACCTCGACGCTCACAAACTCACCCATGAGGCGAACCTAACAGAGCGCTCCCCGCTCACCCCGCCGCGGCCGACCTCACCTCGTCGGCGGTCTTCTCACTGGTCGACACGCGTACCAGTGCCGCCGACAGGCGGGCGAGCTCGTCGCCGGAGCGGGCCAGGCGGGCCAGGCCGCGTTCCTGGCGGGGCAGGCCGAGCCGGGCCGCGCCGTCCAGCACCCGCCTGTCCAGGTGCGGCGCGACCTGCGGCCAGACGCCCTGGACCTCGCGCAGGAAGATGTCGGCGCCGGTCGGGCCGATGCCGGGGAACTCCCGCAACAGCTCGCCGATCCGCCCGGGGTCGCCCCCCGCCTCGTCGCGCAACCTGCGCAGGTCGCCCTTCCAGCGGTCGAGCAGCAGCTCGGCGCCCCTGCCGAGCATGGTCGAGGTGCGTTCGTCGTAACGCCGGTAGTGGCCGCGGCCCAGGGCGTCCACGCGGTCCTGCCAGCTCGCCCGCGCCATGTCCCGCGGCGTGCGGTACCCGGCCGCGAACAGCTCGCGCGCCGCCGCCACCGCCACTCCGGACGAGATGCGCGCGCTGAGCAGCGTGGCCAGCACCAGGAGCTGGTACAGCGGCCGCGGCCGGTCGGCGAGCCTGATGCCCGCCTCCCCGGCGAACGTCTGGCCGCACTGTTCGAGCAGGGCGTCCAGCACGCCCTTGTCCTTGTCAGCCATGAAGCTCCGCTACCCCCATGGCGGGCGCTCATCCCGGCCCGGCGCGTTTGCCGCCCTGGTCGCGGGGGAGGCGGGGGTTCTCCAGCGAGAAGGAGCTCACCGTGCTGACATTGACTGACAACGCCGTGGTCGCCATCCGTGACCTGATGGTCGGCGAGGACGTGCCCGCGAACGCCGGCCTGCGGATCTCTCCCAAGCCGGACGAGGCGGGCACCTTGGAGGTGTCGCTCGCGAGCACGCCGTACGCCGGGGACCAGGTCATCGAGCAGGGGGACGTCCGCGTCTTCGTGGCCGAGGACGCGGCGCCCATCCTCGACGACAAGTCGCTGGACGCCCAGCCGGGCACGCCGGGTCACCCGACGTTCCGGCTGGACCGCCGGACCTGACCGCCGCTCCCGGCGGCCCGGCCCGGCACCTCGGGGCCGCCGGGGGCCGTCAGCCCGCTTCGCGGCCGGCGCGCACGGCGTCGGCCAGCTCGACCAGCAGGCGCTCGGTCTCCTCCCAGCCCACACAGGCGTCGGTGATGCTCTGCCCGTACGTCAGGCCCTCCGCCGGACCGGGCTCCTGCCGCCCCGGCACCAGGAAGCTCTCCACCATCAGCCCCGCGACGCCCTTCTCGCCCGCCGCCAGGCGCCCGGCCACCTCGCGGACCACCGCCGCCTGCCGTACGTGGTCCTTGCCGCTGTTGCCGTGGCTGGCGTCGATGATCAGCCGTTCCGGCAGCCCGGCCTTGGCCAGCAGCGCCAGGGCGTCGCCGACGGACTGGGGGTCGTAGTTCGGGCCGGTGCGCCCGCCGCGCAGGATGACGTGACAGTCGGGGTTCCCGGTGGTCGAGACGACCGCGGCCCGGCCCTCGTCGTCGATGCCGAAGAACACCTGCGGGTGCGAGGCGGCCTTCACGCCGTCGATGGCCACCTGCACGTCGCCGTCGGTGGCGTTCTTGAAGCCGACCGGCATGGACAGGCCGGAGGTGAGCTGGCGGTGCACCTGGCTCTCGGGCGTGCGGGCGCCGATCGCGCCCCAGGTGACGGCGTCGGCGATGTACTGCGGGCTGGTGGGCTCCAGGAACTCGCAGCCCACCGGCAGCCCGGTGTCGAGCACGTCGAGCAGCACCGTCCTGGCCAGGCGCAGGCCGCGCTGGACGTCGTGGCCGCCGTCGATGTCCGGGTCGTTGATCAGGCCCTTCCAGCCGATGGTGGTGCGCGGCTTCTCGAAGTACACCCGCATGACGACGCACAGGGCGTCGCCGAGGTCGCGGGTGGCGGCGGCCAGGCGGCGGGCGTAGTCGAGCGCGGCCTCGTGGTCGTGCACCGAGCACGGGCCGACGATGAGCAGCAGGCGGTCGTCGTCGCCGGTGAGCACGTCGCGCACCGCGTTCCTGCTCGCCGCCACCAGGGCCTCGCGCTCGGGGCCCAGCGGCTGTTCGCCGATCAGCTCGTGGGGCGTGGGCAGGGGTTCGAACGAGGTGATGCGCAGGTCGCTGGTCGTGGTCATGAGCTGTGTCCTCCGCTTTTCGATGGGAGTCGGAAGGCGGTACGGCCCACGTCCGTGGCCCCCGGAGCCGTCCGCCTGAACGACGAAAGGCAGAGACGGGACGTCTCTGCCTTTGGGCTCCGGGTGATCAGTAAGTCAGCGCACGTGACCTTCGGCTCCACCCGGAGCCGCCACATAGCGCCAAAATCGGCTGATCACTGACATGCTGTTGACGCTAGCAGACGCCGGGTGACCGCTCCAAATCCCGTCCGCTATCCGAGATCGGATTCCCAGCCGGGTTCGCGCAGGTCGCCGAGCCCGTAGAGCCCGACCAGGGTCCCGTCGGCACGGGTGACGACGACGTGGTCGACGTTCGCGCCTTCCATGCGCCTGGCCAGGGCGTCGAGCTGTTCGCTGGGCCGTACGGTGGTGACGCCGGTGTCCATGGCGGCCTCGGCGGTGCCGGTCAGGTCGGCGCCCTTGAGCTGGCGCGACCCGATGACGCCCTGCACCACCTCGTCCCTGTCCACCACGACCGCGAGCCCGGCCGGGTCGGCGACGATGCGCTCGCTGAGCTCCTCCAGCGGATCCTCCAGATCGGCGGTGACCGGATCGCGCCGGGTGCCGGAGGCCACCAGGACGGCCTCCCCCTCGTACGGCAGGTCGTCCGACAGCCAGTCCATCTTGCCTGGGCCGTAGTCGTGCACGTCGGCGAAGCCGAGCCGGGCGAGCCGGTGGGCGGCGCGCGGGCTCAGGTCGCAGAGCCAGTCGTGGCAGTAGACGACGACCGGACGCGAACGGTCCAGCAGGTCGTCGGCCAGCCGGTCGAGCGAGCCGAGCGGCAGGTGCACGGCGCCGGGCAGGTGCGCCCAGGCGTACTCCCGCTCGGGCAGCACCTCGGCGAGCTGGGCCCCGCGCGTCGCCAGCAGGTCCTGGACGCCCTCGCGGTCGATGATGTCCGTCATGAGGCGCTCAGCGCTCCCCGCCGTGGGGCCGTTCGGACTTGGGCCCTTCGGCGCGGTCGCCGCCCACCTTGCGCGGGCTCTTGGCCGGGTCCGACTGGAGTTTCCTGGCCACGCGTTTCTTGAGCTCCTGCTCGCTCAGCCCCTGCCGGTCCAGCTGCTTGCGGAGCCGGCGGCGCTCGTTGTCGTAGGAGTGACTTCCGGGTCGAGGCATTACAGCTCCCCCTCTCCTCCCGGGCCCGCTACCCAGCCCCCCGCGCGGTAGTCCTGGCACCTATGGGCCGGCCGCCGGGCGGGCCTATCGCGCCCGGCCTGCCGGAGCCGCGCCTCCCGCCGCCCGGCACGGTGTGCCCCCCGGAGCGGCGACCGGACACTCTGTTAAGGGATGAAAAATATCTTCGCAAAGTTCTCGCCAGAGAAGGAAAATGTTGAGACGCTGAACCCGCACCACGCCCCCCAGTCAAGGAGCGGTTCATGCGCAGAGCGCTGGCGATCGCCGTCGTCGCCTTGTTGCCCTTAACCCAAGTGCCCTCGGCCAACGCCGAAGAACCCGCCGACCGGCAGCAGGCCTTCGCCGCGGCGGCCGACGAGTTCAAGGTCCCACAGAGCGTGCTGCTCGGGGTCTCGTACCTGGAGTCGCGCTGGGACGCACACGCGGGCCAGCCGTCGAGCGACGCCGGGTTCGGCCCCATGCACCTGACCGACGCGGCCGCCTACACCGACTCGAACCACCACGGAGAGGGCGAGGAGGACGCCCGCGGCGACGAGACCAGGCCGCTCGCGCCCACCCCGGTCCCCGTCCCGGCGGAGATCCCCGCCTCGCTGCGCACGATGGAGCGGGCCGCGCAGCTCACCGGCGAGAGCCACGAGCGGCTGCGCGCCGACGACGCGGCCAACATCCGCGGCGGCGCGGCGCTGCTCGCCGACTACCAGAAGAGCCTCGGCGCGCCCCTGAGCGCCAACCCGGGCGAATGGTACGGAGCCGTCGCCAAGTACTCCGGCGCCGAAGAGGCCGACGCGGCCAAGTTCTTCGCCGACGAGGTCTACGCCACCATCCAGGAAGGCGCCGAGCGCACCACGGACGACGGGCAGAAGGTCACCCTGCCCAAGGTCCCGGACCTGGAGAAGATCGAGAAGTGGCTGGAGAAGCTCGGCCTGAAGCCCCCGAGGCGCGACGGCGTCGAGTGCCCGGCCTCGATCTCCTGCGAGTGGATCCCCTCGGCCTACCAGGAGCTCCCGCCGGACGACTACGGCCACTACGACCTGGCCAACCGGCCGGTCAGCCAGAAGGTCGACTACATCATCATCCACGACATGGAGGGCTACTTCCTCCCGTCGATCAGGCTCAACCAGGACCCGAACTACGGCGCGAGCTGGCACTACTCGGTCCGTTCCAGTGACGGGCACATCGCCCAGCACATCAAGACCAAGGACGTCGGCTGGCAGGCCGGCAACTGGTACATCAACTCCAAGTCCATCGGCATCGAGCACGAAGGCTTCCTGGCCGAGGGCAGCACCTGGTACACCGAGGCGATGTACCGCTCGTCGGCCCGGCTGGTCCGCTACCTGGCGCTCAAGCACGGCGTGCCGCTCGACCGCGCCCACATCCTCGGCCACGACAACGTCCCGGGCACGATCCCGAGCACGGTGCGCGGCATGCACGAGGACCCGGGGCCGTTCTGGGACTGGGCGCACTACTTCCAGCTCATGGGCGCGCCGCTGCACCAGTTCGGCGGGCCGCGGGCCGGCTCGGTCATGATCAAGCCGGACTTCGCCACCAACAAGCCCTACTTCTACGGCTGCGACCGCAAGAACCCCGAGGCGGCCTGCCCGCCGCTCAGCGCCGGCACCGTGTGGCTGCGCACCGAGCCGCGCGAGGACGCCCCGCTGATCAAGGACATCGGCAAGCACCCGACCGGCGGCTCGCTCTACAGCGTGTACGACCACAGCGCCAGGGCCAGCACGGGCCAGCGCTTCGCCGTCGCCGACCGCCAGGGCGACTGGACGGCGATCTGGTACCTCGGCCAGAAGGCGTGGTTCCACAACCCGGCGAGCGCCCCGACCGCGATCCCGTCCATGGGGCTCGTCGTCACGCCGAAGCCGGGCAAGGCGACCGTACCGGTGTACGGGCGGGCGTATCCGGAGCAGGAGGCGTACCCGGCCGGTGTTCCGTACCAGGCGGTGACGCCGCTGCAGTACACGTTCTCGGCGGGTGAGCAGTACACGCTGGCCGGGCCGGCCGCCGCCGAGTACTACCGGGCGGTCACGTTCAACCTGGAGGACCACAAGGTGGTCAAGGGCAAGACGAAGTACCTGGAGATCCAGTTCGGGCACCGCGTGATGTACGTCAAGGCTGACGACGTACAGGTGACGTTCTCCGGGTGAACTCCTTGACGGCGCGCCTGGTGCTCGCGAGCGCCTCCTGAGAGGAGTCGAACGTACGCTGGGCGACACCGACGAACACGCAGTCGACGACGAGGAGCTGGCTGATCCTGCTGGCCAGGGCGCCGGGACGGAACTCCGTCTCGCGCCCGGCCGAGATCAGCACGTGCTCGGCCAGCTCCGCGATCGTCGAGCGCGGGTTGTTGGTGACGGCCACCGTGGTGGCCCCCGCCTCGCCCGCCCGGCGCAGCGGCTCGATCACGTCGGGGGTCTCCCCCGAGGTGCTGATGCCGATCGCCACGTCGCCCGCCTTCAGCAGGACGGCGCTGGTCAGGGCCAGGTGGGCGTCCTGGAAGGCGTGGCTGGACAGGCCGATGCGCAGCAGCTTCTGGGCGACGTCCTCGGCGACTAATCCCGAGGCGCCCACGCCGTAGGCGTCGATGCGCCTGGCCCCCACGATCGCGTCGACGACCAGGCCCAGGCGCTCGCTGGTGAGCTGGGCGACGGTGTCGTTGATGGCCTCGGACTCGGCCCTGGCCACCTTCTGGATGACCTCCGACAGCGGGTCGTCGGGCGCCAGGTCGCCGGGCACGAGCCGGTCGGGCTGCGCGGCCGCCGCGGCCAGGGCCAGCCTGAGCTGGGGATATCCGGCGAAGCCGAGCAGCCGCGCGGTGCGCACGATCGTGGCCTCGCTGGTGCCGGAGGCGGCCGACAGCTCCGTGATGGTGCTGCGCGCGACCGTCGCCGGATCTTCCAGGATGAGCCGGGCGACGGTCTGCGCGGCAGGCGTCAGGGACGGCAGGACACCGCGGACCGTGGCCACCAGATTGTCGGCCCGCAGGCCGTTCCCGCTGTCGTCCACGGTCCTGATTATGCACCGCCCGGCCACCGGGCCGACCTCGTCCGGATATATCAGCGCAAGGTACCGTTCGTCATTCCCACCGGCTCCTCGGGGACGGCGATCAGCCCCAACTCCGCCGGAGTGGCAGCGAACGGGTGATGCGGGACGACCCGGACTGTGTACCCGAAGGCCCCCGTACGGTCGAGCGGCACCCGGCCCGTGAAGTGGGCGTGGCCGTCGTCCTCCAGCGACTCCACGGCCAGTCGCGCGTACCGCAGGTGGACCAGCTCGTCGTGCGGCCCGACCTTGCCGTACGCCGCCTCGACCAGCACGTCCCCGGGCTCCAGGTCGCCGAGGGCGATCGTGGCCCGCAGCTCGACCGCGGCGCCCACCTCAGGGGTGTCGCCCACGCCCGACGCCTCGACGTGCTCGACCCGCACGCCCGGCCAGGCCCGCGTGACGCGCACCCGCCAGGCCGCGAACGCCCTGGCCGCGGCGTAGGAGTCGGCCGACAGCGCGCGGGCCGACTTGGCGGCCGGGGTGTACAGATTCACGACGTAGTCGCGGAGCATGCGCCCGGCCAGCACCTTGGGCCCCAGCGAGGCCAGGGTGTGCTTGACCATCTCCATCCACCTGCGCGGCAGCTCGTCGAAGGGCCGGTCGTAGAAACGGTCGGACACCTCGTGCTCGATCAGGTCGTACAGGGCGCCGGCCTCCAGCTCGTCGCGCCGGTCGGGGTCGCTGACCCCGTCGGCGGTCGGGATGGCCCAGCCGTTGGTGCCGTCGTACCACTCGTCCCACCAGCCGTCGCGGATCGACAGGTTGAGCCCGCCGTTCAGCGCCGACTTCATGCCCGAGGTGCCGGACGCCTCCAGCGGCCGCAACGGGTTGTTCAGCCACACGTCGCAGCCCTGGACCATGAGCTGGCCGAGCGTCATGTCGTAGTCGGGCAGGAAGACGATCCGGTGGCGCACGTTGTGCTGGTCGGCGAACTTGACGATCTGCTGGATCAGCTTCTTGCCGCCCTCGTCGGCCGGATGCGCCTTGCCGGCGATCACGATCTGCACCGGCTTGTCCGGGTCGAGCAGCAGGCGGGCCAGCCGCTTGGGGTCGCGCAGCATGAGCGTGAGCCGCTTGTACGACGGCACCCGCCGGGCGAAGCCGATCGTCAGCACGTCGGGGTCGAGCGCGTCGTCGATCCAGCCCAGCTCGGCGACCGAGGCGCCGCGCTCGCGCCACGACCTGCGCAGCCGCTCGCGGGCGCCCTCGACCAGCCGCCCGCGCAGCTTGCCGCGGATCTCCCAGATCTCCCGGTCGGAGATCTTCTGGATGCCCTCCCAGCCGCGGGCGCGCTCGATCAGCGAGGGCAGCTCGCGGCCGGCCAGCTCCATGAACTCGCGCCCGACCCACGTGGGCGCGTGCACGCCGTTGGTGATCGAGCCGATCGGCACCTCGTCGAGGTCGAAGCCGGGCCACAGATCCTTGAACATCTCCCGGCTGACCGCGCCGTGCAGCTCGGAGACGCCGTTGACGCGCTGGGCCAGGCGCATGCCCATGACCGCCATGTTGAAGCGGCCGGGCTCGGCCTCGGCGCCCAGCGCCAGGATGCGCTCGACGGGCACGGTCGGCCAGGCGGAGTCGCCGCCGAAGTGGCGTTCGATCAGGTCACAGGGGAAGCGGTCGATGCCCGCGGGCACCGGCGTGTGCGTGGTGAACACCGTTCCCGCGCGTACGGCCTCCAGCGCCTCGTCGAAGGACATGCGCGACTCGGTCAGCTCGCGGATGCGCTCCAGGCCGAGGAAGCCGGCGTGGCCCTCGTTGGTGTGGAAGACCTCGGGCTCGGCGTGGCCGGTGATGCGGCAGTAGGCCCTGATCGCGCGTACGCCGCCCACGCCCAGCAGCAACTCCTGCATGAGCCGGTGGTCGGTGCCGCCGCCGTAGAGGCGGTCGGTGACGTCGCGGGCGGCGGTGTCGTTGTCGGCCACGTCGGAGTCGAGCAGCAGCAGCGGCACCCGGCCCACCTGCGCCACCCAGACCTGGGCGTGCAGGACGCGGCCCTCGGGCAGCCCGAGCCGGATCTTGACGGGTTCGTCGCCGTCCTTCAGCAGGGTCAGCGGCAGCCCGCCGGCGTCGAGCGCCGGATAGTGCTCAAGCTGCCAGCCCTCCGGCGAGAGCGACTGGGTGAAGTAGCCGTGGCGATAGAGCAGGCCGACCGCGAGGATCGGCACGCCCAGGTCGCTGGCCGCCTTGAGGTGGTCGCCGGCGAGGATGCCGAGACCGCCTGAGTACTGGGGCATCGCGGCGGCGATGCCGTACTCGGGGGAGAAGTAGGCGATGGCGCGTGCGACGTCGGGCAGCGTCTGGTACCAGCGCGGCGAGGTCATGTATTCGCGCAGGTCGTCGGCTGCGTCGGCGAGACGGCGGAGGAAACGGCGGTCGGCGGCCAGCTCGTTGAGCCGGGCCGGTGTGACGGCGCCGAGCAGGGCCACGGGATCGTGACCGACCTGTTCCCACAGGGCCGCGTCGACCTCGGCGAAGAGGTCCAGCGTCTCCGGGTGCCAGGACCATCGGAGATTGTGCACGAGCTCGCCCAGGGCGGCCAGCTCCGCGGGCAGGACGGTGCGGACGGTAAACCGGCGGATAGCTCTCACGTTTCTGCACCCTACGGGCTAGGAGGGACCTCTCAGTCCTTCACCCCCAAGAAGGCCCTTCAAACCCCAGCCCGTAACAAGCATGAAGCCGGACGATTGGGGCAACTTTCCTCTTTGTTGGCTCTCCCGGGAACACACTCGGGAGGTCTATCCGCTGCTGTCCAGTATTTACGTGCAAGGATCGTTACTGCCGGGGTAGGCCGTATCCAGCGGTCCCCGTGGTTGCGGAATCTTGCACATACGGAAAGCCTCCGGCGGCGCCGAGCGCGCCGTCGCAAACCCTGCGATTGCGATGATCGGACGAATTCCCATCACGGACATCTCCCCCGTCGTCGACTGCGGGCAGTGGCCCGCCAAGGCGGTCGCCGGCGAGACCTTCCAGGTCTCGGCGACCGTCTTCCGAGAAGGCCACGACGCCGTGGCCGCGGGCGTGGTGCTCACCTCGCCCGATGGACAGCGTGGCCGCCTGAGACCCATGCGCGAGCTCGCCCCCGGCACCGACCGCTGGGGTGTGGACGTGTGCCTGCCGGCCGAGGGTGACTGGATGTTCCGCGTGGAGGCGTGGAGCGATCCGATCAGCTCGTGGCTGCACGACGCCGAGATCAAGATCCCGCGCGGGCTCGACAGCGACCTGATGTGCGAGGAGGGGGCCCGCCTGTTCGAGCGGGCCGCCAAGGCCGTCCGTACGGCCGACTGCCCCGCCCCCGGCGGCCAGACGGGCGCCGCGAACGGCCACTCCAGGAACGGCAAGGGCAACAGCAAGGGCAACGGCAACGGCGACAGCGCGTGCGGGCACCGGGCGGCGCTGCTGTCGGTCGCGGCCACGCTGCGTGACGAGGAGCTCGACCCGCGGGCCAGGCTGTCCATCGCCCAGCTCCCCGAGACGGCCGCGCTGCTGGCGGCGCATCCGTTCCGCGAGCTGGTGACCAGGGCGAAGCCGTACAAGGTCAGGGTCGACCGGCGCAGGGCGCTCTACGGCTCCTGGTACGAGTTCTTCCCCAGGTCCGAGGGCGCGGTCGTCAGCGAGGCCGGCGTCTCGCAGTCGGGCACCTTCCAGACCGCGTCCAAGCGGCTGCCGGCCATCGCCAAGATGGGCTTCGACGTCGTCTACCTGCCGCCGATCCACCCCATCGGCCACACCTTCCGCAAGGGCCGCAACAACACGCTCAGCCCGGAGCCCGACGAGCCCGGCTCGCCGTGGGCGATCGGCTCGGAGGACGGCGGCCACGACGCGATCCATCCCGATCTGGGCACCCTTGAGGACTTCGACGAGTTCGTCAGCCGCACCCGCGCCCTGGGCATGGAGGTCGCGCTCGACTTCGCCCTGCAGTGCGCGCCGGACCACCCGTGGGTCAAGGAGCACCCGGAGTGGTTCACGATCCGGGCGGACGGGACGATCGCCTACGCCGAAAACCCGCCCAAGAAGTACCAGGACATCTACCCGATCAACTTCGACAGGGACCCCGAGGGCATCTTCGCCGAGGTCCGGCGGGTGCTGCGGCACTGGATGGACCACGGCGTGCGGATCTTCCGGGTGGACAACCCGCACACCAAGCCGGTGTCGTTCTGGGAGCGCATGCTGGCCGACATCCACGCGACCGACCCGGACGTGGTGTTCCTGGCGGAGGCGTTCACCCGGCCCGCGATGCTCCAGACGCTCGCCAAGACCGGGTTCCATCAGTCGTACACGTACTACACGTGGAAGAACTCCAAGTTCGACGTGGAGACGTACCTCTCCGGGCTCGCGCACGAGACGTCCGCGTTCCTGCGGCCGAACCTGTTCGTCAACACCCCGGACATCCTGCACGAGTACCTGCAGCACGGTGGCGTGCCGGCGTTCAGGATCAGGGCCGTGCTGGCCGCTCTCGCGTCGCCGACCTGGGGTGTCTACTCCGGGTACGAGCTCGCCGAGAACGTTCCGGTGCGCCCGGGGAGTGAGGAATACCTTGATAGTGAGAAATATCAGTACAAGCCGCGCGACTGGGCGGCGGCGGAACGCGAAGGAAGGACCCTCGCCCCGCTCATCACCCATCTGAATTTGTTCCGAAGAGCGCATCCGGCGCTGCAGGAATTGCGTAACCTACGGTTCCACAGGGTCGACCATCCGGACATCGTCTGCTTCTCCAAACGGCTTCCGGGCGCCTATGACACGGCCACACGAAGGCACGGCCTGGGCGACGTCGTTCTGGCGGTTGTCAATCTGGATCCTCACCACACCCATGAGGCGACGGTAGATCTCGACCTGCCCGCCATCGGTTTCGACTGGAACGCCGAATTCGTCGTGGACGACGAACTGTCGGGCGAGTCCTACCGCTGGAGGCAGAGCAACTATGTGCGTCTCGACCCTCACATCCAGCCTGCCCACATTCTCACCGTACGAGCCGCGCCACGGTAGAACAGAATTCAGCGGGGAGTCTTCAACGTGTGTGAAAGCGCCCTCCTCATGAGCCCCTCGTGGGGGAGCCCATGAGCTCCACACCCATTCCCAACACCTTTGACGAGGAAAAGCCGCGCGATCCTTACTGGTACAAGCGCGCCGTCTTCTACGAGGTGCTGATCAGGGGATTCGCCGACTCCAACGGCGACGGGACCGGAGACATCAGAGGTCTGATCAGCAAACTCGACTATCTGCAGTGGCTGGGCGTGGACTGCCTGTGGCTGCTGCCCCTGTACGAGTCGCCGCTGCGTGACGGCGGCTACGACATCGCCGACTTCATGAAGATCCTGCCCGAGTTCGGGGACCTGGGAGACTTCGTGCGGCTGGTCGAGGAGGCGCACAAACGCGGCATGCGGGTGATCGCCGACCTCGTCATGAACCACACCAGCGACGCCCACCCCTGGTTCCAGGCGTCCAGGCACGACCCGGAAGGCCCGTTCGGCGACTTCTACGTCTGGTCGGACACCGACGAGAAGTACCAGGACGCCCGGATCATCTTCGTCGACACCGAGACGTCCAACTGGACCTACGACCCGGTGCGCGGCCAGTACTACTGGCACCGCTTCTTCCACCACCAGCCCGACCTCAACTACGAGAACCCGGACGTGCAGGAGGCCATGCTGGAGGTGCTGCGGTTCTGGCTGGACCTCGGCATCGACGGCTTCCGCCTCGACGCGGTGCCCTATCTCTTCGAGGAGGAGGGCACCAACTGCGAGAACCTGCCGAGGACGCACGAATACCTCAAGAGCATCAGGCGCGAGGTCGACCGCCTCTTCCCGGACCGGGTGCTGCTCGCCGAGGCGAATCAGTGGCCTTCGGACGTGGTGGAATATTTCGGCGATCCAGTAGGCGGCGGGGACGAATGCCACATGGCCTTCCATTTCCCGCTCATGCCCCGCATTTTCATGGCGGTCCGCCGGGAGTCCCGTTACCCCATCTCCGAAATTTTGGCACAAACGCCGAAAATTCCGGAACATTGCCAGTGGGGGATTTTCCTCCGCAACCATGATGAGCTGACGCTCGAAATGGTGACGGACGAAGAACGCGACTACATGTACACCGAGTACGCCAAGGATCCCCGTATGCGGGCGAATGTCGGCATCCGCCGACGTCTGGCGCCCCTGCTGGAGAACGACCGCAACCAGATCGAGCTGTTCACCGCGCTGCTCCTGTCACTGCCGGGATCTCCCGTGCTCTACTACGGCGACGAGATCGGCATGGGCGACAACATCTGGCTCGGCGACCGCGACGGCGTCCGTACCCCGATGCAGTGGGACCCCGACCGCAACGCCGGGTTCTCCGACTGCGACCCCGGCCGGCTGTACCTGCCCGTGATCATGGACCCGATCTACGGCTACCAGGCCATCAACGTCGAGGCCCACCAGAAGAACGCGGGCTCGCTCCTCCACTGGACCAAGCGGATGATCGAGATCCGCAAGCGCCACCCCGTCTTCGGGCTCGGCGAGTTCGCCGAGCTCAACTCCTCCAACCCCAGCGTGCTCGCGTTCGTCCGGGAGCTGGGCGACGACCGGATGTTGTGCGTCAACAACCTGTCGCGCTTCCCGCAGCCGGTCGAGCTTGACCTGCGCAGATTCGTCGGCGTCTCCCCCGTGGAAACCATGGGAGGGGTCCCATTCCCGGCAATTGGCGAACTACCGTATCTTTTGACGCTTCCCGGGCATGGGTTCTATTGGTTCACACTCCCACCGGCACACACCCAGGAGGAGTAGGGCGTGATAGACGAGCTCCTTGCCGCATGGATCGGTCGCCAACGATGGTTCGGCGGCAAGGGGCGCCCGATCGACCGTTTGTCGATCGAATCGGACGTCGAGCTGACGCCAGGGCTCCGGCACCTCATCGTGACCGTCTGGCAGGAGGGCTCGCGGGACCGGTACCAGATCCTCATGGGCGAGCGGCGTGACCTGCCCGACCGGCTCAACCACGCCCTCATCGGCAATCTCGGCGAGACCTTCTTCTACGACGCCGTCCATGACGCCGACAGCATGAGCTGGCTGCTGGAGGGCATGGCGGGCGACGAGACCCGCAGCGGGCTGCGCATGCGGCACGCGCCCGGCGTGACCATCGACACCGGCCAGCGCAGCCTGGTGCTGGGCGCCGAGCAGTCCAACACCTCGCTGGTGTACGGCGACGCCTACATCTGCAAGCTGTTCCGGCGGCTGATCCCCGGCGTCAACCCCGAGCTGGAGATCATCACCGCCCTGGCCGCCCGGCACGCGCCGAACATCGCCCAGCCGTACGGGTGGATCGAGGCCGACGTGGACGGCACGGACACCACGCTCGCCTTCATGCAGGAGTACCTGTCCAACGCCAACGACGGCTGGGACCTCGCGCTGGCCAGCGTCCGCGACCTGTACGCCTCGCTGCCGGAGGTCACCGCCGCCGAGGCGGGCGGCGACTTCGCCGCCGAGTCCGTACGGCTCGGCGTGGCCACCGCCCGCGTCCACCACGAGCTGGCCGAGGCCTTCCCCACCGAGCTGGTCGAGATCCACGAGGTCAAACGCATGGCCGAGGGCTTCCGGCGGCAGCTCGGCCGGGCCGTGGCCGAGGTGCCCGAACTGCGGCCGCACATGCCGGCCCTGGAGGACGCCTACCACCAGGTGGAGCTGCTCACCAGGGAAGTGCCCGTGCAACGCGTTCACGGGGATTACCACCTCGGCCAGGTGATGCGTACGCCCACCGACTGGGTGGTGCTGGACTTCGAGGGCGAGCCGGGGCAGCCGCTGGCCGAGCGCCGGGCGCTGTCGTCGCCGCTGCGGGACGTGGCGGGGATGTTGCGCTCGTTCGACTACGCGGCCAGGCACCTGCTGGCCGACCACCCGCAGGCCGCCGGACTCCTGCCCCGGGCCGAGGCCTGGGCCGACCGCAACCGCACCGCCTTCCTGGAGGGGTACCGGGAGGGGGGCGGCGTGATCACGGTGGGCGACGCGGCGCTGCTGCGGGCGTTCGAGCTGTCGAAGGCGGTGTACGAAGTGGTCTACGAGGCCCGCAACCGCCCGTCCTGGGTCTCCATTCCCCTGGCCGCCTTCCGTCCCCGCCCCTCCTGACCTCCGGTCCCGGCGCGGACGCGGGGGTCAGCGGAGCTCTTCGACCAGGCCGGGCAGTCCTTCGGCGCCGTGGCCACGGGCCGCGCGCTGGTCCACGATGGTCTTCAGCGGCAGCAGGAGGTCGGGCTTGACCTGCTGTTCCCTGAACGCGCGCACCAGGTTCTCCAGGCCGGACCGGTTGATCTCCAGGTTCGACACCAGGGTCGTGTAGTCGCGGGACTCGACGGACTTGACCCACTCCGGTTGGAGCGCGGCCATCGCGTTGAGCCACGGGACCAGGAGGGTGCCGGTGAAGTCGGTCAATGGGTAACCGGCGGCGTCCACGAGCGCGATCGCCTCCAGGAAGCCCGCGATCTGGCCGTACATGCCGGTCAGCATGGCCAGGTCGAGGAGCGGGGCCATGCCGGGGTCCGGGCCCACGAAGCGCGGTTCGGCCATCGCGCGGAACGCATCCTCGTGGCGGTCGAAGGCCCCCTGCGAACCGCTGTAGAGCACGAGCGCGCCGGGCCGGCCGATCATCTGGGGCACGGCCATGATGCCGCCGTCCACGTACTCGCCGCCGCGTTCGGCCACCCAGCCGGCGGCCTGGCGGGCCTCGACGGGCCTGCCGGTGGTCAGGTTCGCCACGACGCGGCCCTCCAGCGGGACGTCGGCCAGCAGCTCGTACACGGCCGGGTAGTCGAGCACGCAGACGATCACCAGCGGGCTCGCCGCGACCGCCTCCGCCACCGTCGCGGCGCGGGTGGCGCCCCTGACGACCAGGGGGTCGGCCTTGTCGGCCGAACGGTTCCAGACGGTGACGCGGTGCCCGGCGTCCAGGAGGCTGCCGGCGAGCGCCGCGCCCATGAGGCCGAGACCAATAATCGAAATTTCTTGCGACATTTCGGGATTCCTTAGTGTTTGACGGATGCGTTCACCCTGCACGTGGGGGGTTATGGTCTGATTCGGAGTTGCTTATGGGGGGCGGAGTGCGGTTCGGGGTGCTGGGGGCGCTCACCGTGTGGGGGCCGGGGGGCGAGCCCGTCCAGGTGCTGGAGGTCAAGGTCCGGGCGCTGCTGGCCGACCTGCTGATCCACGCCGGGCGGCCGGTCTCCGCCGATCGGCTCATCGAGGACCTGTGGGGCGGCAGGCCGCCGGCGAACGCCCTGGCCGCGCTCCGGGTGAAGGTCTCGCAGCTCCGCCGGGTGCTGGGCGACCGAGAGCTGGTGGCGTACCGGGCGCCGGGGTACGTGCTGCGGGTGGAGCCCGAGGCCGTGGACGCCGGGCGGTTCGCGGCCCTGGTCGGGCAGGCGCAGCGCAGCGCCGACCCGGGGGCCCGCGCCGTGCTGTTGCGGCAGGCCCTCGACCTGTGGCGGGGGGCCGCGTTCGCCGAGTTCGCCGACGAGGAGTTCGCCAGGACGGCCGTGGCCAGGCTCGACGAGCAGCGGCTGGTGGCCGTGGAGGAGCTGGCCGAGGCGCGGCTCGGACTGGGCGAGCACGGGCTGCTGGCGGCCGAGCTGGCCGACCTGGTGGCCGAGCACCCGTTCCGGGAGCGGCTGCGGGCCGCGCACGTACGGGCTCTGTACCGGGCGGGGCGGCAGAGCGAGGCGCTGGCCAGTTACGCCGACCTGCGGGCGCGGCTGGCCGACGAGCTGGGGCTCGACCCCGGTCCCGAGCTGGTGGCGCTGCACCAGGCGATCCTTGAGCAGGACCCGGCGCTCGACGGGCCGGGACGGCGGCGTACGAACCTGCCCGCGCCGCTCACCGGCCTCGTGGGGCGGGAGGAGGCGGTGGCCGAGGTGCGCGCCCTGCTGCGGGCCAACCGGCTGGTCACGCTCACGGGCCCCGGCGGGGTCGGCAAGACCCGTCTCGCGCTCGCGGCGGCGGACTCCCCCGGCCCGGCCGGCTTCGGCGGCGGCGTGTGGCTGGTGGAGCTGGCGGGGTTGCGTGCCGGCGCGCCGGCGGTCGAGGTGGCCGAGGCGGTCGCGGGGGTGCTCGGCCTGCGGGACGACGTGGCCGGCGCCGACAAGGACCTGACCGCCCGGCTGGCCGGCGTCCTGGAGGGCACGCGGACGCTGCTCGTCCTGGACAACTGCGAGCACGTCGTCGAGCAGGTCGCCGCGCTGGCCGGACGGCTGCTACGGGCCGCTCCCGGGCTGCGGATCCTGGCCACCGGCCAGGAGTCGCTGCGCATCGAGGGCGAGGCCCTGTGGAGCGTGCCGCCCCTGGGACGGGAGGCGGCGGCGGAGCTGTTCGCCGCGCGCGCGGGCATCGAGCCGGACGACGACGTCGCCGAGATCTGCGCCCGGCTGGACGGCATCCCACTGGCCCTGGAGCTGGCCGCGACCCGGATGCGCACGCTCACCCCGCGCCAGCTCGCCGAACGGCTGGACGACCGGTTCAGGGTCCTCGCCTCCGGCCGGCGCGGCGCGCCCGCGCGGCAGCAGACCCTGCGCGCGATGATCGACTGGAGCTGGGAGCTGCTGGGCGAGGACGAGCGCGTCGTGCTGCGGCGGCTGGCCGTGCACGCCGACGGGTGCACGCTGGAGGCGGCCGAGGAGGTCTGCGCCGAGCCGGGCGTCGACGTCCTGGACGCGGTGGCCAGGCTGGTGGACCGTTCGCTGGTGGTGCGGGCGTGGGGCGACGGGGAGCCGAGGTTCCGGCTGCTGGAGTCGGTGGCGGCGTACTGCGTGGAGCGGCTGGGCGCTGCGGGCGAGCTGGAGGAGGTCCGGCTCCGGCACGTGCGCCACTACACGGGCCTGGCCGAGCGGGCGGAGCCGTACCTGCGGGGGCACGGGCAGCGGCGCGCGCTCGCCCGGCTCGACGCGGAGGGCGGCAACCTGCGCGCGGCGCTGGAGACGGCGGTGCGGCTCGGCGCGGCGGCCGAGGCTCTGCGGCTGGTGAACGCCCTGGCCTGGTACTGGGTGCTGCGCGGCCGGCTGGGCGAGGGCAAGCGCGCGCTGGAGGCGGCGCTGGCGATCCCGGCGGACGACGATCCGGGCGCCCCGCGGGCCAGGGCGTGGCTGGCGGGCATGCGGCTGCTGGTGGGGCAGCCGCCGGGCCCGGACGTGACGGAGCTGTTCGCGGCGGTCGAGGACGCGCGGGAGCGGGCCAGGGCGCGGTGGTTCGTCGGGTTCGCCCTGTTCGGGTACGACGACCTGTCGGTCAGCGCCGGGATGGTCGAGACGGCGTTGTCGGAGTTCGACGAGCTGGACGACGAGTGGGGCATGGCCGCCACCTTGACCATCAGGGCCAGGTGGGCGGGGATGCGCGGCGACCTGGAGGGCATGCGGCGCGACGGCGAGCGCGGCCTCGCGCTGTTCAGGCGGGCCGGGGACCGCTGGGGCGAGCTGCGGGCGGCGGAATGCCTGGGCAGCCACGCCGAGATCATCGGCGACTACGACCGCGCCGCCGGGCTGCGCGCGCAGGGCCTGCGCATGGCCGAGGAGCTGGGCCTGTGGAGCTCGGTCTCCGACGCACTGTCCCGCCTGGGCCGGATCGCCATGCTGCGGGGCGACCACGCGGCGGCCGAGGACCACCACGAGCGGGCCAGACGGCTGGCGGTGTCGCAGTCGAACCGTCCGGCCGAGGAGTTCGCGGAGATCGGTCTGGCGCTCGGCGCGCGCCGGCAGGGGCGGCTCGACGAGGCCGAACGGCTGCTGCGGACCTGGCTGGACTGGGTGCTGGACGTCTCCGGCGAGCCCGGCGCGGCGCTGATCCTGGCGGAGCTGGGGTTCGTGGCCGAGCTGCGCGGCGACGCGGCGGGCGCGCTGGAGTTCCAGCTTCGCGGGCTGGCCGCCGCACGCAAGGTCGGCGACCCGCGCGCGACCGCCCTCGGACTGGAGGGCCTGGCCGGGGCGCGGGCGCTCGGCGGGCGGCACGAGGACGCGGCGCGACTGCTGGGCAAGGCCGCCGCGCTCAGGGCGTCGGTCGGTGCGCCGCTTCCGGCGGGCGAGCGGGGCGACGTGGACCGGATCACGGCGCTGGTGACGACGGCCCTGGGAGCGGCGGCACTGGCGACCGGGCTCGCCGAAGGCGCCGGCACGCCGGTGGACGACCTCCTCCAGGAGGAGTCCGGCCACGACACGGCCAAGGAACATCCATGACGATCACGCATACTTCTGCGATCATCCCGGGATTTTGCACATTCGGTGATTGTCGCCGTGAAAGCGGGCAGTGCCTGGGATGGACGGTCATCATAAGGCAGGGTTGGGAGCATGCCCATGAGGACAGAGCTCGACCGCCTGGCTGGCGGGGCGCACCACGATCCGCACTCCGTGCTCGGAGCGCACCCCGTCGCGGGCGGCGTGGTGTTCCGCGCGCTGCGCCCGCTGGCCGAGCGGGTGCAGGTGGTGCTCGACGACGGCACGGCCCACGACATGAGACACCAGGCCCACGGCGTGTTCGAGACCACGGTCGGCGGGCTGGACAAGGTACCCGACTACACGCTGCGCGTCCGGTACGCCGGGGGCGAGCCGCATGAGGTCAAGGACCCGTACCGGCACTGGCCGACGCTGGGCGAGGTGGACCTGCACCTCATCGGCGAGGGGCGGCACGAGCGGCTGTGGGAGGTCCTGGGCGCCCGCGTGATGGAGCACCAGGACGTGCGCGGCACCGCGTTCGCCGTCTGGGCGCCGAACGCGCGCGGCATCAGGGTCGTCGGCGACTTCAACCACTGGGACGGCACCGCCTACCCGATGCGCTCGCTCGGCCGGTCGGGCGTGTGGGAGCTGTTCGTCCCCGGGCTGGACGCCGGTGAGCGGTACAAGTTCCAGATCCTGGGCGCCGACGGGCTCTGGCGCGACAAGGCCGACCCCATGGCCCGGCGCACCGAGGTGCCCCCGATGACCGCCTCCGTGATCGACCGGTCCACCTACACCTGGGCGGACGACGACTGGATGGCCGAGCGGCGCGACCGGCCGGCGCAGCTCGGGCCGATGAGCGCCTACGAGGTGCACCTGGGGTCGTGGCGGCCGGGGCTGTCGTACCTGGAGCTGGCCGACCAGCTCTCCGACTACGTGGCCGACATGGGGTTCACGCACGTGGAGCTGCTGCCGGTCGCCGAGCACCCGTTCGGCGGCTCGTGGGGCTACCAGGTGACGTCCTACTACGCGCCGACGGCCCGGTTCGGCACGCCCGACGAGTTCCGGCACTTCGTGGACCGCATGCACCAGCGCGGCATCGGCGTGCTGCTGGACTGGGTGCCGGCCCACTTCCCCATGGACGAATGGGCCCTGGCCCGCTTCGACGGCACCCCGCTGTACGAGCACGCCGACCCGGCCAGGGGCGAGCACCCCGACTGGGGCACGTACGTCTTCGACTTCGGCCGCAGGGAGGTCAAGAACTTCCTGGTCGCGAACGCGCTCTACTGGCTGCAGGAGTTCCACGTGGACGGCCTGCGCGTGGACGCGGTCGCCTCGATGCTCTACCTCGACTACTCGCGCCGCGAGGGCGAGTGGACCCCCAACGTCTACGGCGGCCGGGAGAACCTGGACGCGGTCGAGTTCCTCAAGGAGATGAACTCGGTCTGCTACCGGGAGGCTCCGGGCATCTCGACCGTGGCCGAGGAGTCGACGGCCTGGCCCGGCGTGTCGCGGCCGGTGCACCTGGGCGGGCTCGGCTTCGGGTTCAAGTGGAACATGGGCTGGATGCACGACACGCTCGAATACCTGCGCCGCGAGCCGATCTTCCGCCAGTACCACCACCATCAGATGACGTTCTCGCTCATCTACGCCTATTCCGAGAACTACGTGCTGCCGCTGTCGCATGACGAGGTCGTGCACGGCAAGGGCTCGCTGCTGGGCAAGATGCCGGGGGACGAATGGCAGCGCTTCGCCCAGCTCAGGGCATTGCTGGCGTTCATGTGGGCGCATCCGGGCAAGCAACTGCTGTTCATGGGCGGCGAGTTCGGCCAGGGCTCGGAGTGGTCGGAGGAGCGCGGGCTCGACTGGTGGGTGCTGGAGTTCGACGGACACAAGGGCGTTCAGCGGCTCGTCCGCGACCTGAACAGGCTCTACAAGGAGACCCCGGCGCTGTGGGAGCAGGACGCCAGGCCGGAGGGGTTCCGGTGGATCGACGCCGACGACGCGTCCGGGAACACGTTCTCGTTCGTCCGGTACGCGGCCGACGGGTCGGCGGCGGCCTGCGTGGTCAACTTCAGCGGCGGGCCGCACGAGAGCTACCGGCTCGGCCTCCCGTACGGCGGCCACTGGGCGGAGGTCGTCAACACCGACGCCTACGACTACTGGGGCAGCGGCGTGGGCAACATGGGAGGGGTCGAGGCCGAGGCCGAGCCGTGGCACGGGCTGCCGTTCTCCACGACGTTGCGGGTGCCGCCGATGGGCGCGGTGTGGCTGACCAGGGAGGCGCCGGCCGATCCGCTGAACACGTGAGGCCGGCCGGTCCGCTGAACACGTGAGGTGCGTGCGCTGAAAGTTCGGTGAGAAACAGGGCTGGGCCCTGTGCTGGCGGGATAAATCGCCCTAAACTCCGAGATCATCCCCCTCGGAGGACGCGTGCGATTTCGCCCCCTGATCGTGTGCTCGATCGTGCTGGCCCTGTCATCGGTCTCGCTCCCGGCGTTCGCCGACGACCCCGTGGCGACGCCGACGCCGGCGCCCTCCCAGGGCAAGCTGGAGGAGGGCCTCGCGCTCGACGGCGACACCACCCGGGCCATCGTGGAGCTGACCGACGCGGCGCAGCACGAGCCGGTGGCCGGCGCGGCGGCGGCCCAGAGCGTCGACGTGCTGCTGCAGCCGCAGAGCCAGCCGTTCATGGTGGTGGAGGGCACCGCCGAGGAGCTGGCCAGGCTGGCCGAGGACCCGCGCGTGACCTCCATCCACCGCGACCGGACGTACGCGCCGGCCGAGGTGGGCTCCAACATCACCCAGATCGGCGCGGACAAGGCCCACGAGAAGAACTTCACCGGCGCGGGCCAGAACGTCGTCGTCCTGGACACCGGGATCGACCGCGACCACCCGTACTTCGCGGGCCGGCTCGCGGGCGAGGCGTGCTTCTCGGCGGTGGAGAGCGGCGTGGAGTCGCTGTGCCCCAACGGGCAGCCCCAGCAGACCGGCGAGGGCGCGGCCGACGCCACCACCGCCAAGTGCCTGTCCGGCGGCGTGAACCTGTGCGAGCACGGTACGCACGTCGCCGGCATCGCGGCCGGCGGCGGCGGCGTGGCCCCGGGCGCCGGGATAATCGCGATCCAGGTGTTCAGCCGGGTCAACGACGAGGACATCTGCATGGGCGAGTCGTCGTGCCTGCTGGCCTTCGAATCGTCGCTGCGGCTGGCCATGGACTACGTGGCCACGCTGACCCAGCCCGTCGCCGCGGTGAACCTGAGCCTGGGCGGCGCGCTGTCGGAGACCGACTGCGACGCCACCGAGGAGGGCGCGGTCTTCAAACCGAAGATCGACGCCCTGCTGGCCAAGGGCATCGCGACCGTGGTCGCCGCCGGGAACGAGTTCTTCGAGGGCGCCTCCTACCCCGCCTGCGTCTCCTCGGCGGTCGCGGTCGGCGCGAACGACGGCGCCGACGCCATCGCCGACTTCTCCAACCGGGGCTCGCTGGTCGACTTCTTCGCCCCGGGCGTGGACATCTCGTCCTCGGTGCCGGACAACCAGATGGCCGTGCACAGCGGCACCTCGATGGCGACGCCGCACGTGGCGGGCGCGCTGGCGCTGATGAAGGCTGCCTCGCCGCAGACGCCCATGGCCGACCTGATCAACACGCTGAAGACCACGGGCAGGCCCTACCAGTACGAGGCCAACGGCACACAGGTCACCACCCCCCGCCTGGACGTGGGCGCCGCCCTGGCCGGCACCGGCACCCAGCCGCCGATCACCCAGGCGCCGACGACCGGCCCCACCGCCGACCCCGAGCCCGACCCGACGGACGGCAGCGGCCCGACGCCCGAGCCCGACCCCGACGACCAGAACCCCGCGCCGGCCCCGACGTCCTCGGTCACGCCGGTCCCGCTGCCCACGGTCACGGTCACGGTGACCGTCACGCCGACGCCCGCCCCGTCGGCCGCCGCCGTCTGCACGCGCGGCACCTCCGGCGCCAGGATGACGGCCGCGAAGTGGGCCGTGGAGATCCACCGCAGCAGCGGGACGATCCCCGACAGCACGCTCAACTGCTATCTGAAGCTGATCGGCAAGGCCAGCAAGGTGTTCCCCGAGCTGACCAAGGCGTCGTCGCTGGGCAAGGCGTACCGGGTGCTGAAGGGCACCAAGACGACTCGGGACAAGCTGGACGGCGCGCTGCTGACGGCCTGGCTGAACTGGGCGCACGGCACGAACGGCACCACCGTGCTGACCGCCGCCGAGAAGGTGCGGCTGAGCGGCTCGGCGTCCAAGGCGGCGCTGAAGAAGGCGACGAGGAACGTGCTCAGATCACTCTGAGCGGCTTCACCAAGGAAAGGGCCGGTCCTGTCCGACCGGCTCTTTCCCTTTTCCCGGCACAAGGCAAAAAGCCGCTCAGCTTTCCCTGCTTTCACATACGTCACGGACATCACACTTGTCACACCCGGGGATGGTCACCTCACACCGGACGGTCTGACCCTCGGAGGACTAAGTGAGGCTACGGTCCCTGTTGACCTGCGCTGTCGCGCTGGCCACGACATCCGCCGTGCTCTGCACGACGCCACCGCTGCACGCCGACGCGCATGACAGCGGCGACCCGGTCATCAGCCCCGCCCTGGTCGCGGAGGTCAAGGCCAAGAGCAAGGTGCGCTCGATCATCCAGCTCAAGCCGGGTCAGAACGTGCAGGCCGTGGCCAAGGACCTCGAACAGGCCTCCGAGGGCAGCCGGGTCCTGGAGGCGGCCCAGTCCACCCACTTCTTCGTCGCCGAACTGGACGGCAAGACCCTGGCCCAGCTCAGGAAGGACGACCGCGTCCAGGCGGTCTACAAGGACGAGCTGCGCCCGGCCGTCCTGGACGCGAGCACCCGGCTCATCGGCTCCGACCGGGCCAACGCGGCCGGCTGGACGGGCAGGGGCCTGACGGTGGCCATCCTCGACACGGGCATCGACCGCGACCACCCGTTCTTCGCCGGCCGGATCGTGGACGAGGCGTGCTTCTCCTCCTCCGACGCCGGCGACGGCTCGGTCTCGCTGTGCCCGAACAACCAGCCGAGCCAGACCGGCCCGGGCGCGGCCGACGCCGAGACCGCCCAGTGCGTCGTGAACGGCGTCAACGCCTGCTCGCACGGCTCCCACGTCGCGGGCATCGCCGCGGGCCGGATGACGACCGGCGCCCCCTCCGACGGCGTCGCGCCCGCCGCGGGCATCCTGCCGATCCAGGTGTTCAGCCGCATCGACAACGCGATGACCTGCGCGGTCATCGGCACCCAGTCGCCCTGCTTCCTCAGCTACACCTCCGACCAGAAGCTGGCGCTGGAGTACGTGGCGCGGGTGGCCGCGGCCCAGCACGTCGCCGCGGCGAACCTGAGCCTGGGCGGCGGCGGCCCCTACCGGGAGAGCTGTGACTCCGACCCGAGCGCGGCGGGGCTCAAGCCGGACTTCGACACGCTGGTCTCCCTCGGGGTCGCGCCCGTGGTCGCGGCCGGCAACAACGGCTTCTCCGACGGCGTCTCGGCGCCCGCCTGCATCTCGTCGGCGGTCGCGGTGGGCGCCACCGACGACCGGGACGCGGTGGCCGACTTCTCCAACCGGGGCACGCTGCTCGACCTGTTCGCGCCGGGCGTGGGCATCAGGTCCTCGGTCCCGGACGACACCTACGCCGACAAGAGCGGCACGTCGATGGCCGCGCCGCACGTGGCGGGGGCGTTCGCGCTGATGCGGCAGGCGTACCCGAACCTCACGGTGGCGCAAAGCCTGCAGCGGTTGCAGGCCACCGGCCGGAGCATCGGCTACGCCTCCGGCGGCGCCCAGGTGCGTACGGCGCGCATCGACGTGTTCGCGGCCACAGCCCAGGGAGCTCCCAAGGTCTGAGCTCAGCGCGACGAAAAGGGCCGGATGGGACGATCCGGCCCTTTCGCGTACCAGAACAAGAAGCGGTAACAGAACACAAGCACCTCTCTGACATCTCTTGTCCAATATCTACACTTCTTTACACAAACACCCCCCGACCCCCCGGAGGATCAGTTGAGACTTCCGTCTCTGCTGGCCGGTGCGATCACGCTCGCCGCCACCGCTGCGACGCTGGTCGCCACCCCCGCCCTGGCCGACCCCGCGTCCAAGATCGACCCGGCGATCACCTCGACCGGCGAGCACCGCGTCATCGTCCGCGTACGCCAGCCCGCCCAGGTGCAGTCCGCCCGGGCCGGCGCGGAAGGGGTCAGGCAGGACAGGCGGAACGTCACGGCCACGCCGCCCGCGGAGGTGGCGGGCAAGCTCGACTTCTTCGTCTACCGCGGCACCCGCGCCGAGCTGGAGAAGGTCGCCGAGCAGGCGGACGTCGTCTCGATCCGCGAGGACCGGGTCAACGAGCCCTCGCTGGCGCAGAGCGTCCCGCTGATCGGCGCCGACCGGGCGCACCGGCAGGGCTACACCGGCAAGGGCACCGCCGTCGCGATCATCGACTCCGGCATCGACGGCGACCACCCGGCCTTCGGCCGCCGCATCGTGGCCCAGGCATGCTTCTCCGCCACCGACCCGGCCGACGGCTCGACGCCGCTGTGCCCCAACGGCAGCCAGTTCCAGATCGGCGACGGCGCCGCCGACTCGGAGACCGAGGCGTGCCTGCGCAACGCCCCCCGGCCCGAGTACGGCCTGTGCTACCACGGCACCCACGTCGCGGGCATCACCGCGGGCCAGGCCACCAAGGACTTCCCGTACCCCGGCGTCGCCCCCAAGGCCAGGATCATCGCGATCCAGGTCTTCAGCCGCTTCGACAACTCCCCCTACTGCGGCGCCGCCGCCGCGTGCGTGCTCGCCTACGACTCCTCGGTCCTGACCGGCATGGCGTACGCGAACGTGCTGGCCGACCAGTACGACCTCGCCGCGGTCAACCTGAGCCTGGGCGGCGGCAAGTACGACGCGTACTGCGACGAGGGCGACGGCGCCGACTTCAAGGCCGAGGTGGACCACCTCCAGGCCAAGGGCGTCGCCACCGTCGTGGCCGCGGGCAACAACGGCTTCGACGCCTCCGTCTCCTGGCCCGCCTGCGTCTCCAACGTCGTGACCGTGGGCGCCACCGACAAGCAGGACGCCGTGGCCCCCTTCTCCAACCGGGGCACGCTGCTCGACCTCTTCGCCCCCGGCGTCGCGATCACCGCCGCCATCAGCGGCAACGGCTACGCCGCGCTGAACGGCACCTCGATGGCCTCCCCGCACGTCGCCGGCTCGTTCGCGCTGCTGCGGCAGAAGCGCGCGCACGCCACGTCCGACCAGCTTCTCGACGCGCTCAAGCGCACCGGCAAGCCCATCGCGTACGTCAGCGCGGGAACCCAGCTCACCACCCCCCGCATCGACGTCCACGCCGCCCTCCGCGACCGCCACTGACCCTCACCGTGAGACCCAGGCGGACGTCGCCCGGCACGTCCGCCTGGAACCCGGCCTCAGCCTCTTCTGAGCCTCATCCGAAATGCGTCGCTTAGGGTGGCTATATGGACGCAGGCAGGGCGATCTTCGAAACCGTCGACAAGCTTCGCCAGCGGCGCACCGGCCCGCTGGTCCTGGAGCTCGATCTCACCGAGGGCCTCACGGAAGGACCGCCGGCCGACCCGGTCGCCGCGGTCCTGTCCATGCGCAAGACCCGCCTGTCCGACGTGCTGTCGGGGCTCCGGCGGGCCGGGCGGGACTCCAGGGTCAAGGCGCTGGTGGTCAAGCTCGGCGGCAACCCCCTGGGCCTGGCCATGGTCCAGGAGCTGCGCGAGGCCGTCACCCGCTTCCGCGCCTCCGGCAAGCTGACCGTGGCCTACGCCGAGACGTTCGGGGAGTTCAGCGGCGGCACGGTGCCCTACTACCTGGCCACCGCGTTCGAGCGGGTCTACCTCCAGCCCAGCGGCGACGTCGGGCTCACGGGGGTGGCGATGGAGCAGCGTTTCCTCAAGGGCGCGCTGACCAAGCTGGGCGTGGAGGTCGAGGCCGGTCAGCGGCACGAGTACAAGACCGCGGTCAACACCTTCACCCAGGAGCACATGACCGAGCCCCACCGCGAGTCGATGACCCGCATCGTGGAGTCGGTCGCCGAGCAGCTCGTACGCGGCATCGCCGAGGGCCGCGGGCTCGACCCCGGCAAGGTGCGTGAACTGATCGACCGCGGCCCCTTCACCGCCTCCGAGGCGCGGGAGACCGGCCTGGTGGACGCCCTCGCCTACCGCGACGAGGTGTACGACGAGGTCAGGCGGGCCGCGGGCGGCGAGGCCCACCTGCTGTTCGTCTCCCGGTACGCCAGGAGCGCGGCGGTGCGGAAGCTGCCGCACCCCATGGCCGACAGCATCGCGCTCGTGCACGGCAGCGGGCAGATCAGGAGCGGCCGCAGCGGACGCAGCCCGCTCGGCGGGGGCGGCGCGATGGGCTCCGACACGATCAGCGCGGCGCTGCGCGCGGCCCGCCGGGACGAGCACGTCAAGGCCGTGGTCTTCCGCGTGGACAGCCCCGGCGGCTCGTACGTGGCCTCCGACACGGTGTGGCGCGAGGTGACGCTGACCCGCCGGGTGAAGCCGGTGATCGTGTCCATGGGCGACCTGGCCGCGTCCGGCGGCTACTTCGTGGCGATGGGCGCCGACGTCATCGTGGCCCAGCCCGGCACGCTGACCGGCTCGATCGGCGTATATGGCGGCAAGCCCGTCATGACTGACTTGCTCCAAAAAATCGGGATAAATACTGAACTGGTCGCCGACGGCGTCAACGCCGGCATGTTCTCCACCGCCCGCGGCTTCTCCCCCGAGCAGTGGGACCGGGTGAACGCCTGGCTCGACCGCATCTACGACGACTTCGTGGGCAAGGTGGCACAGAGCCGCGACCTCACCCGCGAACGCGTCCACGAGCTGGCCAGAGGCCGGGTCTGGACCGGCGCGGACGCCCAGGCCAACGGCCTGGTGGACGAGCTGGGCGGCCTTGAGCACGCCCTCGGCCTGGCCCGCGAGCGCGCCCGGCTCACCGACGACGCCCCCGTGCGCGTCTACCCCAGGCTCAACCCGCTGGAGCGCCTGCGGGGGCCGGAGTCCAGCGAGGACAAGTCCGCCGCCCTGGCAGGCATGCGCCTCGACGCCTGGGGGCCGCTGGCCCGCCTGTCGGCCGAGCTGGGCCTGCCCGCCGCCGGCCCGCTCGCGTTGCCCGGTTGGTACATCATCAGGTGATCGCGGGCGTGGTGGCCGTCCGGCCGAAGAAGGTGGCGGCCCGCTCCAGGGCGCCGGTGTCGCGCAGGATGTCGCCGGGGCGGTTGGCGTAGCCCACCAGCGCGCCGCCCCACGACCCGAAGTACTCGGCCGACAGGCGCAGCGTGCCGACCAGCGGATCGGCCACGGACTCGTCCTCCTCGCTGATCGTGGTGACCGCCCAGACGGTCTTGCCCGCCATGCGCGCCTTGAACTCGTACCCGGGGACGCGCATCCAGGCCGACCAGTAGTCCAGGTAGAGCTTGGTGGTGGCGGAGACGCTGTACCAGTAGAGCGGGGAGACGATCACCAGGTCGGTGGCGTCGAGCGTGGCCTCGGCCAGCAGCTTCTCCGCGCCCTCGGGGACGGGGTAGACGCCGTCGCCGGAGTGGCGGATGTCCTGGAAGGGCGGCAGCGGGTGGTCGTCGAGGCGCAGCCAGCGTTGCCGGACGTCCGGCGCGAGCGTGGCCGCGGCGTGCCTGGCCAGGGTCTCGGTGTTGCCGTCGCGGCGACTGCTGCCCAGGAGGAAGAGGAAACTGCGCATTCAGCATCCCATCGGCCGGTAGCGGGCGCGCAGCCGTACCAGCGGCTGGAGCGCGGGGGTGACATAGGGGACGGCGAGGACCTGGGCGACGAAGAGCGTGTGGTCCCCGGCCGGGACGACCTGGGTCGTCTCGACCTCCAGAGCCGCCACACCGCCCTCGACCACCAGCGCCTCGGTGTGCGCCCCCCGGTGGTGGGGGGTGCCCGCCAGCAGGAGGCGGGCACTGGGACGGCCGGCGGTGGCGAAGCGGCTGGCGACCGCGGCCTGGCCGGAGGACAGCAGCGAGGCCGCCCACCGGTCCCGCCGGAGCAGCACCTCGCAGAGATAGCCGCGCGAGGCCAGGCTGACCAGCACGAGCGGCGGCTCGGCCGAGACGGACATCAGCGTCGAGACGGTCACGCCCAGGTCGTCGCGCCCGTCCCGGACGGTGATCACCGCGACGCCCGCGGCCAGTTGCGCCATCGCCTCCGTGAACTCGCTCACAGCGGGGACCTCCGCCCGGAGGCCCCCGCCGCGGGCGTCAGGCGAGGCCGTTGGAGGTCAGCCATTCCTTGGCCACCGTGGCGGGCTCGTCCTTGTTGACGGAGATCTTCTGCATCATGTCGAGCAGGGACTGCGTGCTCAGCTTGGCCGAGACGCCGTTGAGCGTGGTGCGGATCGTGTCGCTCGCGCCGGCCTTGAACAGCAGGGGCGTGACGTTCTGGGCGGGGAAGATGTTCTTGGTGTCCTGGAGCGGCACCAGGTTGTTGGCCAGCATCTTGGGGTCGGTGGTGAACACGTTGCCGACCTGGATCGAGCCGTCCTTCAGGGCGTCGGCCGTGGCCGGGCCCTTGGGCTCCCACTGCTTGAACTCGATGCCGTAGACCTCCTTGAAGCGTGCCTCCCACCGCTTCTTGAACTCCGGCGGGCCGCCGACGACCATGTTCTTGGAGACCTTGGCCAGGTCCTCCATGGTGTTCAGCGACTGCTTGGTCTGGGTCTCCTTGGTGACCGAGAGGCTGTCCTTGTCCTCGGCCGGGGAGGAGTCGAGCACTTCGAGCTCGGCCGGGAGCTTCTCCTTCAGCGCCGCGTTGACCTCGTCGGTCGTCGAGGCGGTGTTCTTCAGGTCGATGAAGGCCAGCAGGTTGCCGTTGTACTCCGGAACGATGGTCAGGCCACCGTTCTTGACCTGGTCGTAGACCGCCTCGCGGCTGCCGATGCGCGGCTTCTCCTCGACCTGCACGCCCTTGGCCTCAAGCGCCTGGGCGTAGATCGACGCGAGCAGCACGCTCTCGTCGAAGTCGAAGGAGCCGATGACGGCCTTGCCCCCGGCCGCCGCGGCCGACCCACTGGGCGCCGCGCTCGTGGTGTCGAGCGGGTTGCCCCCACCGCCGCCACCGCCACCACAGGCGGCCAGCGCCAGCGTCGCCGACACGAGCACCGCCGCGGTGCCGATCATGCGTCTCATCTCGAATTTCCCTTCTAAAGCGGCAGGTAATACCGGAGACTATCGAACCTTCAGTCTCTGGCTCACCCCCGGCGAAACGGTCACCCTCTGGATGAGGGCGAACACGATCTGCACGACAAGCGCGAACAGCACAATCAGTACTGAACCCCCCACGACGCTTGCATAATCCTTCGTCGCGAAACCGTCGATCACGAATCGGCCGAGCCCGCCGAGCCCCGTGTACGCGGCGACCGTCGTGGTGGAGACCACCTGGATCGCCGACAGCCTGAGCCCGAGCAGGATCAGCGGCAGCGCCACCGGGACCAGCACCCGGCCGAGCACCTGCCCGCCGCGCAACCCCATCCCGTACGCCGCGTCGCGCAGCTCCGGATCGACGCCCCTGATCCCCTCGTAGGTGTTGACCAGGATCGGCGGCACCGACAGCAGCACCAGCGGGATGATCACCGGCCAGATCGAGGACGTGCCCAGCAGCAGCACGAACAGCACCAGCAGGCCGAGCGTCGGCAGCGCCCTGGCCAGGTTCGCCGAGATGACGACCACGACCTCGCCCCGGCCGGTGTGCCCGATCGCCAGCCCCAGCGGCACCGCGATCAGCATCGCCAGCGCCAGCGCCAGGACCGAGAACTCCAGGTGCTCCAGCAGCCGCGCCGGGATGCCGTCGGGGCCGGCCCAGTTCGCCCCGGTGCCGAAGAAGTCGGCCAGCCAGCCGAAGAACGAGCCCAACCAGCTCACGACGTCCCCTTCCGCGCGCGTACCCAGGGAGTGAGCAGTCGCTGGGCCAGGACCAGCAGGCCGTCGGCGACCAGCGCCAGCGCGACGATCAGCACGATGCCGGTGACCACCGGCGGCATGAACGGGTTCTGGTAGGCCCGGGTGAACAGCCCGCCGAGCCCGCCCTGGCCGATCAGCGCGCCCACGCTGACCAGGCTGATGCTGGAGACCGCGACCACGCGCAGCCCGGCCAGCACCACCGGCGTGGCGATGGGCAGCTCGACCTGCAGCAGGCGGCGCATGGGCGTGAACCCCATCGCCACGGCCGACTGGCGAACGTGGTCGGGCACCGAGTTCAGCCCGTCGACCACGGCGGGGATGAGCACGGCCATGCCGTAGAAGGTCAACGGGATGATCACGGTGGTCTGGGACAGCCCGGTCACCGAGATCAGCAGCATGAACACCGGCAGCGACGGCAGCGCGTAGACGACGTTCATCAGGCCCGAGGTGGGCTGGTAGAGCCAGCGCCAGCGCACACAGGCCAGCCCGAGCGGCAACGCGAGCACCAGCGCGGCCAGGATCGGCACCAGGGACATGGTCAGGTGGTCGGTCAGCAGGTTCCTGATGCTGTCGGCGCGGCCGGTGTCCCAGTTGCGGGCGATCCATTCCCAGATGCTGGGCGGACCTTCACGCATCGGCGGCCTCCGCCAGCGCCTCGTCCAGGGCCTCCCTGGTGGCCACGCCGATGACCCGGCCGTCCTCGTCCACGGCGACCGAGCAGCCGGAGGGCGACAGCAGCGCCGCGTCCAGCGCCGACCGCATCGAGTCGCGCCCGAGCACGAACGTCCCGTACGGCTCCAGTTCCTCGGGCCGCGACCCGGCGAACCAGCCCACGGGCCGGTCGTCGTCGGTCACGACCAGCAGCCACGGCTCGTCGCTCGCCGCCCGTTCGCGCACGGTCAGGTCGGTACGCAGCCGCAGCCCCTTCGTGGAGATGAACTGCAGCCGCCTGATCCCCCGGTCGTGGCCCAGGAACTCGCGGACGAAGTCGTCGGCCGGCTCCGACAGCAGCGTCTTGGGGTCGGCGAGCTGGGCCAGCCGCCCGCCCACGCGCAGCACGGCCACGCGGTCGCCGAGCTTGATCGCCTCGTCGATGTCGTGGGTGACGAACACGATGGTCTTGTTCAGCTCCGCCTGCAGCCGCAGCAGCTCGTCCTGGAGGCTGGTGCGGACGATCGGGTCGACCGCGCTGAACGGCTCGTCCATGAGCAGCACGGGCGGGTCGGCGGCCAGCGCCCTGGCCACGCCCACGCGCTGCTGCTGCCCGCCGGAGAGCTGGAACGGGTAGCGGTCGGCGAAGGCCGGGTCGAGCCCGACGCGTTCGAGCAGCTCCATGGCCCGCGCGCGGGCCTTCTTCCGGTCCCAGCCCAGCAGGTACGGGACCGTCGCGATGTTGTCGACGATCTTCCGGTGCGGGAACAGGCCCGCCTGTTGGATGACGTACCCGATGCCGCGGCGCAGCGTGGGCGGGTCGATGCCGCTCACGGGCACCCCGTCGAGGAGGATCTGTCCCTCGGAAGCGTCGATCATGCGATTGATCATCCGGAGGGACGTCGTCTTCCCGCAGCCCGAAGGGCCCACCAGCACGGTGATCTCGCCGGTGGGCGCCTCAAGGCTGAGAGCGTCCACGGCGGTGGTGCCGTCTGGATAGCGTTTGGTGACAGCGTCGAATGTGATCACGCGTGACCTCTCGCTCGATGGCAGGGCCGCGGCCCCCGTGCCACGACCGCCGCATGATCTCGGTGGCCCACAAGACTACGGCGGCCCGGACCCCTGTGTCCTCACGGGGGACGGCTTAAACGTTTCACTGACCAGGGAGATTTACCGGAATTTCCGATCAAGTGGTGCGCCGGACCTGGGTGAGTTGGCATGATTACCTCCACAATCTCCAGACGCGTACCCCTCACCTCAGCGTCCGCACATTTAGCAAGAGGATCGGCCCCGTGTCCCAGCCGCTCACCGGTCAGCGCCCCCGCAACGAACTGATCGCAGAGCTCTACGACCGCCATGCCGCCGGGCTGTTCGCGTACTGCGCCGACCAGCTCGGTGATCCGGGCACGGCGTCCGACGTCCTGGCGTCCGTGCTCGCCGGCGTCCCCGACGCCGTCCCGCCCCGCGCCGCCCTGTACGCCTACGCCCGCCGCCAGATGCGCCGGCGGGACGTCGTCTACGCCCCTCCGGTCGTGGACCCGCTGGTCGATCCGGCCTCGGCGCTGGTCGAGCGGGTGCTGCGCGAGCTGCGTCCGCAACAGCGCGAGGTGCTGGTGCTGTCCGCGGTGTGCGCGCTGAGCAGGGCCGAGCTGGCCTGGGTGCTCGACATCGCGCCCGACACCGCCGAGGAGCTGGTCGTCGGGGCGAGCCACCGCTTCCGCCAGGTCCTGGGCATGGCCCTGGCCGCGCTGGCCGACGGGCGGGTGCCCAAGCCGCTCTCCGACGTGTACGGCGCGCTCGCGGTCGCGCCGCTGCGGGACGTCCTCGGACGTCTGCCCTGGCCGGAGCCGCCCGCGATCCTGCGCGTGCACTTCGCCGGGTCGGTGCCGGCCGAGCCCGGGCCGCTGTTCGTCAAGCCGCTCTGGCCCGCGCCGCCGCAGTGGCCGCTGCCGCTCGCCGAGGCCGACCCGGCGACCAGCACCGGGATCTTCCCGGCGGACCTGCTCGTGCCGCCCGCCGCCGGGCGGCCGTCCGTGCACGAGGCGACGACCGCGCCGATGCCCAAGCTGCGCGATCCGCTGGGGGCGCTGGACTCGATGGGGCCGCTGCGGGACCCGGCCGCGCGGGCGGCGGCCGTACGCCCGTTCCTGTCCACGCCCCCGAAGCCGTCACAGCCCTCGAAGCCCTCGCAGCCGCCACAGCCCCCGCGGAGCCTGGCCGAGCCGTCGCAGGCCCTGGCCGAGCCCGCGCGTCCCTCCGCCCGGCCCTTCAGCACGGGCGACTTCACCGCCCCGCCCGCCTCCCAGCCCTCCGCGGCGGACGCCTCGGCCGAGGCCCGCGTGGAGCGGGCCGCCGTCCCGCCGCCCGGGGAGCGGCCCTTCTTCCTGGCCGCGCCGGTGCCCGCCGACGTGCTGGACGACGAGCCGGTGACGCAGGAGATGCCCGCCATCAGGGACGTGCCGGTACGCGAGGACCCGCCCCGCCCCCCGCAGCGTCCCCTCGCGGCGGAGCAGCCGGGCAAGGAGGCCGCGCCGCTGTTCACCCCGAGGTCCAGGGCCACCGCCGAGCCGGTCTACCGCATGCCCGAGCCCGAGCCGGACCCGGCGCCCTCCGGCCCGGCGCCGTCCGGGCGGAGCCGCGCCGCGGACTTCGCCGCCGAGCTCGCCCGCGAGCTCGAAGCCGACCGCGAACGCCACCCGGACCCGATCCGCGACCTCCAGCGCCCGTCCCGCCGCGGTCCCGGCGCCGAGCCGGCCCGCTCACCGGGCAGAGACGGCGCCAAACCAGGCGCCAAACCAGGCGCCAAGCCCGGCGCCCGCAAGCAGCCGGCGGGCAAGAAGAAGGCCGCGGCCAGGAAGAAGGCGCTCAAGCGGCGCAGGGAACGGCACCACGACTGGGCCTGGGAGTTGATCGGGTTCCTGATCTGCGTGGCCATCGCGATGATCGTGTTCTTCTCCGTGCCGATGTTCATGGGCCCGTGAGCGCCTACATGGTGTTGACGATCAGCCCGATGTGCGTGAAGTAGTTCAGCGCGCCGAACAGGAGGAACGCCACCCCGGCGATCCCCCAGCACACCCCGGTCACGGTCGTGACCGGGCCGCCCCTGGCCCGCAGCGCGAACGGGAACAGCACCGCCCCCACGCCGACCAGCACGTACAGGCCGGAGATGAAGGTGGCCTCCAGCAGGGGCATGCCGGCGAAGGCCCCCGAGATCGGCTCCTGCGGCGGCGCGGCGAACAGCGTGTACGTCCACCCGGCCGCGGCGATCCCGAAGCAGGCCAGCCCCATGGCGAAGACGAACAGCGCGATCGGCCCGGCCGTACGCGCCACGAGCTTGCGCCGGTCGGGCGCCACGGCGACCAGCCCCCAGCGTTTCCACAGGTAGAGCGCGGCGGCCAGCAGCAGCACGCCGAACGCCAGCGAGGGCTCCCCGAAGATGATGTTGTCGAACGGGAAGCCCTGCCCGGCCAGCGGCCAGGTGAGCGTCATGTGCAGCCCCGTCACCGCCAGGATGGCCCCGACCGCGCCGAACGCCAGCGCCCAGCCCTCCACGTGCTCCAGCGGGTCGCCCCTGAGCAGCCGGCGGCCGAAGGAGACCACGAGCAGCAACCCGACGCCGGCGGCGACCGCCATGATCGTGTTGTACGTGGGCATCCTGGTCCAGTCGATCTTCAGCTCCGGCTCCGCCAGGACCACCCAGATTCCACTCATACAGACGCAATTACCCTAAGTATCATACAAGTAACACAAAGTTACACGGCCGACAGGATCAGCCCGCTCGTCGGCACGCCGGTCCCCGCCGTGACCAGGACGTTCCGCACCCCGGCCACCTGGTTGGCGGCCGTCCCCCGGATCTGCCGGACCGCCTCGGCGATGCCGTTCATGCCGTGGATGTACGCCTCGCCCAGTTGGCCCCCGTGCGGGTTGACGGGCAGGCGGCCGTCCAGCTCGATGCCGCCGTCCCGCAGGAAGTCCGGGGCCTCGCCGCGCCCGCAGAAGCCCAGCTCCTCAAGCTGGGCCAGGACGAACGGGGTGAAGTGGTCGTACAGGATGGCCGTCTGGATGTCCGCCGGGGACAGCCCGGACATCTCCCACAGCTGTCTGCCGACGACGGACATCTCCGGCAGGCCGCTCATGTCGTCCCGGTAGTAGCTCGTCATCATCATCTGGCCCGCGCCCGCCCCCTGCGCCGCCGCTGTGATCACGGCGGGCGACCTGCGCAGGTCGTGGGCGCGTCCGGCGGACGTCACGACCAGGGCCACCGCGCCGTCGCTCTCCTGGCAGCAGTCGAGCAGGTGCAGCGGCTCCACGATCCACCTGGACGCCTGGTGCTCCTCCAGCGTGATCGGCCGCCCGTGGAACCAGGCGGCCGGGTTCGTGGCGGCGTGCCGGCGCATGGCCACCGCCACCCGCCCGAAGTCCTCCGACGTCGCCCCGAACTCGTGCATGTACCGCCGCGCGAACATGGCGACCCACGCGGCCGGGGTCATCAGCCCGAACGGCACGTGCCAGCTCATCTCCAGCCCCTGGGAGGTGGGCTCCCCGGTCAGCCGGGCGTTCGGCTGGCCGAAGCGGCGGCCGGAGCGCTCGTTGAAGGCCCGGTAGCAGACCACCGTGCGGGCCATGCCGGTGGCCACGGCCATGGCCGCGTGCGCGACGGTGCCGCAGGCCGCGCCGCCTCCGTACTCGACGCGGGAGAAGAAGGTGAGGTCGCCGACGCCGGTCTCCCGGGCGACGGCGATCTCCTGGTTGGAGTCCTGGGTGTAGGTGACCATGCCGTCCACCTCGGACGGCGGCACCCCGGCGTCGTCCAGGGCGGCGAGCACGGCCTCGGCCGCCAGCCGCAGCTCCGACCGGCCCGAGTCCTTGCTGAACTCGGTGGCGCCGATGCCCGCGATCGCGGCCCGCCCGCCCGGCATCACGCGCTCCCGGGCAGGACGAAGGTGACGGTGCCGGTGGCGTGGTCGCCCAGGCTCACCCTGCCGCGCACCTGCGCGGTGTACCGGTCGCCGTCGCGCTCGACGATCACGCCGCTGAAGCTCAGCCGGTCCCCCGCGTACGCCGGGACGCCCAGCCTGACGTTGATGCTCGTGATGACCGCCTCCGGGCCCGTCCAGTCGGTGACGTAGCGTTCCACCAGGCCCATGGTGGTGAGGATGTTGAGGAAGATGTCCTTCGAGCCCTGGGCGCGGGCCTTGGCGGTGTCGTGGTGCACGGGGGTGAAGTCCCTGGTGGCCAGGGCCGTGGCGATCACCGTCGTGGGGGTCAGGTCGACGGCCAGCTCGGGCAGGGCCGTACCGGTGGCGGGGGTCACGGCTGCTCCGGCGTCCACATCGGCAGGACGAGCTCGTCGTCCATCGACCGGTACGTCACCCGCAAAGCCATCCCGACCTCCACCTTCTCGATCGGGCAGTCCACGACGTTGCCCACGATCCGTACTCCTTCCGGCAGGTCCACCACGCCCACCACGAACGGGACCTCGCGCCCCGGCACCGGCGGATGGTGGTGGACGACGTAGCTGTAGAGGGTGCCGCGGCCGCTCGCGACGACGTGCGACCGGTTCGCCGAGCGGCAGGCAGGGCACATCGGGCCGGGCGGGTGGCGCAGCTCGCCGCAGTCCGCGCAGCTCTGCACGCGCAACTCGCCGTCCCGCACGCCCTCCCAGAAGAACGCGGTGTCCCTGTTGACCGCCGGCCTCAGCGGGTACGGCTCCCGCGCGCGCGGCGCGGGCGCCTTCGGGCGGAACTTCAGCACCCGGAAGAGCATCTCGGCGACCGGCTGGTCGTCGTCGCCGTACCAGGTGACGTTCCAGGTGGCGAAGTAGCCCTCGCCCAGGGCGGTGCGCTTCGGCCCGGACAACGACGTGAAGCGGGTGGCGGGCGTCAGCAGCTCGCCGATCCTGGCGTACCGGTGGTAGGTCTGCTCGCAGTTGGTCGCCACGACCCCGGTGTAGCCTCCGGCGTCGAGCGCGGCCAGCAGGTCGTCCACCGGCGAGCGGTCCTTGGCCCGCGAGCCCGGCCCCTGCATGGTCCACACCTGGGCCATCGCGGGCGGGGCCACCCCCTCCTCCAGGTAGCGCGGGTTGGCGTCGCCCATGGCCTCCAGCCAGTGGCGGATCATGGGCGCGTTCACCGGGTCGGCGGCCGGGGTGCCGCGCAGCTCCCCCATGGCCATCTGCTTGCCGGCCAGCTCGTGCAGCTCCTCGTCGCTCATCGCGGCGGTCATCGCGTCGGTCATCGCGGCGGCCTCGGCAGGTTCAGGCCGAGCATCGCGATCAGCTCGCGCTGCACCTCGTTGACCCCGCCGCCGAACGTCAGCACCACCGCGCCCTTGACGCCGTGGTCCATGCGCTCGGCCAGCTCGGCCGTCTCCGGGTCCGAGGGGTCGCCGTACCTGGACACGACGTCGCAGACCAGCCGGCCGATCTCCTGCATGCGCTCGGAGCCGTAGATCTTGGTGGCCGAGGCGTCGGGCGCGCCCAGCCAGCCGAGGTCCATGTTCGCCGCCACCTGCCAGTTGAGCAGCTCGTTCGTACGGAAGGCGGCCCGTACCCGGGCGAGGGCTCGGCGGACGTCCGGGTTGTCCGTCAGCCCGGCGTGCCTGGCCCAGGCGAGGAAGCGGTCGTAGGTCTGGCCGAGGTTGCCGGCCGGGCCGAGGGTGACGCGTTCATGGTTGAGCTGGTTGACGATCAGGTCCCAGCCCCGGTCCACCTCGCCGACCACCATGTCCACCGGGACGCGGACGTCGGAGAAGTAGGTGGAGTTCGTGTGGTGGCGGCCGTCCATGGTGACGATCGGGGTCCAGGAGAAGCCGGGGTCGTCGGTGGCGGCGATCATCATCGTGATGCCCTTGTGCTTCTTGGCCTCGGGGTTCGTCCGGGCCGCCAGCCAGATGTACTGGGCGTAGTGCGCGCCGCTGGTGAAGATCTTCTGGCCGTTGACGACGTAGTGGTCGCCGTCGAGCACCGCCGTGGTGCGCAGGGAGGCCAGGTCGGTGCCGGCCTCGGGCTCGCTGTAGCCGATCGCGAAGTGGCACTCCCCGGCCAGGATGCGCGGCAGGAACCGGTCCTTCTGCTCCTGGGTGCCGTACTGCATCAGCGTCGGGCCCACCGTCTGCACGGTGATGATCGGGTACGGCACCCCGGCGCGGGCGATCTCGTTGGCGAAGATCTGCTGTTCCAGGGGCCCGTACCCGCCTCCGCCGTACTCCTTGGGCCAGCCCAGCCCGAGCTTGCCGTCGCGGCCGAGCCGGCGGCAGTGCTCCATGTACGCCTCGCCGAACGGGTCGTCGGCGATCTTCGCGCGGTCCTCGGCGGTCAGGCAGCTCCGGAAGTACTCGCGCAGCTCGTCGCGGAGCGCGCGCTGCCCGGGGGTCAGGTCGATCAGCATCAGACGAGGGCTCCGATCAGGTCGAGCTGGGCGTCGGCGCCGCCGAGCAGGTGGGACAGGTGCTTGGCCTGCGCGAAGTAGCGGTGCAGCGGGTAGGTGACGTCGAGCCCGAGCCCGCCGTGCAGGTGCTGGCAGGTGTAGAGGGCCTTGACGGCCTCGCAGACGTGGAACGCGGCCAGCGCCACGTCCTCGTCGGCGGGCAGGCCCTCGCCCAGCCGCCACGCCGCCGACCACATGGCCACGTCGAGGGCCCGTCCCGCGATGTAGACGTCGGCGATCTGCATGGTCACGGCCTGGAACTCGGCCAGCGCCCGGCCGAACTGCCGTCTCGTCCTGATGTAGGAGGTGGTCAGGTCGAGCGCCCCGGCCAGGACGCCGCTCGCCTGCGCCGCGACGGCCACGGTGAACAGCCGCCCGGCGTCGGCGGCGGCCTCGGGCCCGGCCACCCGCTCGGCGGGCGTGCCGTCCAGCAGGACCGTGGCGGCCGGCTCGCCGGTCGAGGTGAACTCGGGGCTCGCGGGCGGCGACGCCGCCAGGAACAGCCCCTCGTCCGCGGTGACCAGGACGTCGTCCGCCGGGTACGGCACCGAGACCTTGCGCCCGGTCAGCGACCAGCCGTCGCCCTCGCGGCGGGCGGACGTCGCGGGCGGATCGGCCGGGGCCCGGCCGGGCTCGCGGCGGGCCAGGGTGCCGCGCGTGACCCGCCGCCGCTGGTCGGGGCCGCCGTGACGGGCCAGGGCCAGCGTGCTCACCAGGACGGGCAACGCCGGCACGGCCGCCGCCCGCGCCCCGACCTCGCGCAGCACCACGGCCATCTCGACGGGTCCGAGCCCGGCGCCGCCCGCCTCCTCGGGCACGCACACGCCCATGAGCCCGGCCCGCCACAGCCCGTCCTCGGCCGCCGGGCCGCCCTCCCCCTGCTTGGCCAGAACTTCGGCGGTCAGCTTCTTCAGGTCCTGCTGGGTCTCGTCCAGGTTGAAATCCATCAGCTCTCCAAGAGGTGGTGCCTGCCGTGCTCGACGAACTCGTCCTCGATCGCCTTGACGTCCACGCCGGTCAGGGGGCGCAGCCCGGCCGGGGACCGCCACCAGACGGGGTCGCCGGTCCGCCACGCGTCCTTGGCCAGGATCCGCTTGATGACCTTGTGGGAGGGGGTCAGCGGAAGTTCACTACAGATCCGGATATAGCGGGGTAAGGACTTGGGGCCCAGGTCGGTCCGCCCGGCCAGGAAGGCGGTGAACGCCTCGGCGTCGAAGGGGCCGTCCAGGACCAGCGCCGCCATCACCTGGTCGCCGGCCGCCGCGTCCGGCACCGGGTAGACCGCCGCCTCCACCACGCCGCCGAACTCCCGCAGGGCGGCCTCCACGGGGGCGACCGCCAGGTTCTCGCCGTCCACGCGCAGGCGTTCGGTGCCGCGCCCGGCGAAGAAGACGTGGCCGCCGGGGTCGGCGTAGGCCAGGTCGCCGGACCAGAACGCGCCGTTCCTGACACGTTCGGCGTCCGCGTCCGGGTCGTTGTAGTAGCCCTCGAACAGGCCGGGGCCGGAGGTGTTGACCAGCTCGCCGACGGCCTCGTCCGGGTTGAGCAGGCGACCGCCCTCGATGCGGGCGGGCGGGCACGGGCGTCCGGTGAAGGGGTCGAGGATCCGCACGCCCGCGCCCAGCCTGCCGAGGCTGCCGGGCGGGCCGCCGGGGTCGGGGGTGAAGGAGATGGCCGTCTCGGTGGAGCCGAAGGCGTCGATCACCCGGCAGCCGAACCGTTCGCCGAAACGCCTGGTCGCGACCGCGCTGCCCTCGTTGCCGAAGGCGATCCTGAGGGGGTTGTCGGCGTCGTCCGGGCGTTCGGGGGTGGCCAGGACGTACGAGAGCGCCTTGCCGACGTAGTGCAGGTACGTGCAGCCGTGCCGCCGTACGTCCGGCAGCAGCCCGGAGGCCGAGAACCGCCTGCGCACGGCCAGCGCCGCCCCCGAGGCCACGGCCGGGGCGTAGGCGGCCATCAGGGCTCCGGAGTGGAACAGCGGCATCGAGCAGTGGACGACGTCCTCGGGCGTGAGCAGCGCCGCCAGGCTCAGCCCCGGCAGGGCCAGCTTGCGCTGCGTGATCCGGACGGCCCTGGGCCGCCCGGAGGTGCCCGACGTGAAGATCAGCATCACCAGGTCGCCGGGACCGGCCTCGGCGGGCCGTCCCTCGCCCTCGCCCAGGGACGACACCGTGGACAGCGGCAGGCTCTCCAGGCCCAGCGCCTCGGCGACCGACGTGGCCGGGCCCGCGAAGGGGGCGTCCCAGAGCAGGAGGTCCACGTCGGTGGCGCGGGCGTCGCGGATCAGCTCGTCGACCGGGCGCGTCGGGTTCAGCGCGACCATCACGTGCCCGCCGAGCGCCGCGCCGCCGAGCAGGAAGAGCAGCTCCGGGACGTTCTCCGCCAGCACGCCCACGTGCAGACCGGTGCCGCGCCCGCTCAGCCAGGCTCCGGCGGCCCGGCAGCGGGCGACGTGCTCGCGCCACGACCACACCGCGCCCTCGAACATCAGCCCAGGTCGGTCGTCCTGCGCCCGGTCGAGGAGCAGGGCCGCCAGCGTCTGCGCGATCATCGAGCCCTCCAGCAAGCGCTAGGTAAGCCGAATGGCAAACTAGAACAGATTCTAATATCTGTCCAGTACCGGCCTTTCTCGCCTTGTTCCGACATAGTCCTGTAACGCCGTAGACATGGGCCGATACGGCCTGTTTGTGACTCACGAGTAACAAGCCGCGTAGTCGAGAAATCAGATAACGTGTTCTTATGCGTACCTCGCCCGGGTCATTCTCCGCGCCCCCCAGCGACACCGAGGGGGCCGCCGAGGGCCGCGCCGCGGCGGGCGGTCGCAGTGTCCGCACCCGCAGCCAGCACCAACGCCGCAAGCGCATCGTCCAGGCCGCCGCCGCGCTGGCCTCACGCGGCGGTGTCGAGGCCATGCAGATGCGCACGGTCGCCGAGCGCGCCGGCGTGGCGCTGGGCACGCTCTACCGCTACTTCCCGTCCAAGATGGACCTGGTCGTGGCGGTCGTGGGCGAGGAGATCGACCTACTGGAGAGCAGCATCGAGCGCCGCCCTCCGGGGGCCTCCACGCCGGCCAGCCGGGCCGTCGACGTGCTCATGCGGGCCACGCGGGGGCTGATGCGCGAGCCGGAGCTGGCCGACGCGCTGATCCGGTCGCTGATCATGGCCGAGGTCCAGACGCCGTTCGGCGACCGCATGACGGGGCTGCTGCTGCGCGTGTCCGCCGACGGGCTCACGGTCGACCAGGCCGGCGAGGAGCAGCTCGACCTCGCGGGCTCGCTGGCCAGCGTGTGGGTGCAGGAGCTGCTGGAGATGTTGCGGGGGCGGCGCACGTACGACCAGATCCAGCGGCGCATCGAAACGGCCGCGAATCGCCTCCTGGCCGACATCTAGCCTCTTGTCGGATATCTCCGTCATGCCCTAAAACCGTCCGAGGCCGGCGCCGAAATTGTCGGTGGCGGGAGCTATACAGGGGGGCATGAGCGACAAGCCGACGAGCGACGACTTCCTCCGGCTGGCCGATCCGATGCGGCGCGAGCTGTTCGCACACTGCTACCGGATGCTGGGGTCGGTGCACGACGCCGAGGATCTCGTGCAGGAGACGTATCTGCGGGCCTGGCGGGGCTATGACGGGTTCGAGGGGCGGTCGTCGCTGCGCACGTGGCTCTACCGCATCGCCACCACCGCCTGCCTGACCGCGCTCGACAGCCGTGGCCGGCGGCCCCTGCCGACCGGTCTCGGCGCCCCGAGCACCGAGGCGAGCGCCCCGCTGGTCCAGGACGGCGAGGTGCCCTGGCTGGAGCCGGTGCCCGACACGCTGGCCGGGGTCGAGGCGGGCGGCGACCCCGCCTCGATCGTGACCTCGCGCGAGAGCATCAGGCTCGCGCTCGTCGCCGCGCTGCAGCACCTGCCGCCCCGGCAGCGCGCGGTGCTGATCCTGCGCGACGTGCTCAGGTGGCGGGCGGCCGAGGTCGCCGAGGCGGTCGGCCTGTCCACGGCGGCCGTCAACAGCATCCTCCAGCGGGCCCGCGCGCAGCTCAGCGAGGTCTCGCCGAGCCTCGACGACCCCGTCGAGCCGCTCTCTGCCGAGCAGCGCCACCTGCTCGACCGCTACGTCGCCGCCTTCGAGAACTACGACGTCGACGAGCTGGTCTCGCTGTTCACCAAAGACGCGATCTGGGAGATGCCGCCCTACGTGGGCTGGTACGAAGGCCCCGACGCGATCGGCGAGCTCGTCTCCGACCAGTGCCCCGCGAGCCGGCCGCACGACCTCAAACTGCTTCCGGTCGCCGCCAACGGCCAGCCCGCGTTCGCCGTCTACTTCCGCGAGGACGACGTCTACCGTCCCTTCGCGATCATGGTGCTGGCGCTCCGCGACGAGGGCATCAACCACGTAGCCATGTTCTTCGACCTGCAGCTTTTCGACACCTTCGGGCTGCGCGCCGAGCTCCCCGCGGGAACCGAGACTTCCGCCGGAAAGTAGAACGCGTTACAGTCGCGGCCAGAGCAACGTTCTGGAGGCGACTGTGGGCACACCTGTGATCGTCGAGGCCGTTCGCACACCCATCGGCAAGCGGGCGGGATGGCTGTCGGAGCTCAAGCCGCAGCAGGTGCTGGCCGCGGCGCTGAACGGGCTGATCGAACGCGCCGGCGCCGACCCGGCCTCCGTCGGCCAGGTGTTCGCCGGATGCGTCACCCAGGCCGGCGAGCAGGGCGGCCACGTCGGCCGCCATTCCTGGCTCTACGCCGGGCTCCCCTACCAGACGGGCGTCACCACGATCGACGCCCAGTGCGGCTCCTCGCAGCAGGCCGTGCACCTGGCGGCGGCGATGATCAGGGCCGGCGTCATCGAGGCGGGCATCGGCTGCGGCGTCGAGATCATGAGCAGGGCGCCGCTCGGCAGCAACGTGCGGCCCGCCAGACCGCGTCCCGACGACTGGAGCATCGACCTGCCCGACCAGTTCACCGCGGCCGAGCGGATCGCGCGGCGGCGGGGGCTGACCAGGGAGCGGCTCGACTGGTTCGGCGCGCGCTCGCAGCGCCTGGCGGCCAAGGCGTGGGCCGACGGGCGGTTCGAGCGGGAGATCGTGCCCGTCGGGTCCGTACGCAGGGACCAGGGGTTACGCGAGACCACGGTCGAGAGCCTGGCCGGGCTCAAGCCGGTCGCCGAGGGCGCCCTGCACACGGCCGGCACGTCCTCGCAGATCTCCGACGGCGCGGCCGCCGTGCTGGTGACGAGCGAGCAGGAGGCCCGCCGGCAGGGGCTGCGGCCCAGGGCGCGCATCCTGGCGCAGGCGCTCGTGGGGGCCGAGCCGTACTATCACCTCGACGGTCCCGTGGAGGCGACCGCGAAGGTGCTGACGGCGGCCGGGATGACCATGGGCGACATCGACAGGTTCGAGGTGAACGAGGCGTTCGCGTCCGTGGTGCTCTCGTGGGCCGCCGCGCACGAACCCGACCTCGACCGGGTCAACGTCAACGGCGGGGCCATCGCGCTCGGCCATCCCGTCGGGGCCACCGGCGCCCGGCTCATCACCACCGCCCTGCACGAGCTCGAACGCTGCGACGGCAGCACCGCGCTGGTCACGATGTGCGCGGGCGGCGCGCTGGCCACGGCGACGATCCTCGAACGCGTCGCCTGATCTACCATTCAACGCACGTGCTCGATCGGGGGAACCGGTGGGGAAGACCAGGCGCAGGCCGTACTCGGAGCAGCGGCCGCAGGAGCTCGGCGGCGGGGTGTGGAGCGTGCCGGTGCCCATCCCGGGCAACCCTCTCGGCTACACGCTGGTCTACGCCGTCGAGTCGCCGCGCGGGCCGGTGCTGGTGGACGCCGGCTGGAACCACCCCGACGCCTGGGCGGCGCTCAGCGGCGGCCTGGCCTCGCTCGGGCTCGACGTCGCGGCCGTGAGCGGCGTGGTCGTCACCCACTTCCATCCCGACCACGCCGGGCTGGCCGGGCAGGTCAAGGAGGCGTCCGGGGCCTGGATCGCGATGCACGAGGAGGACGCGGCGCTGGTCCGGCTCATGCACCGGTTCGCCTCGGAGGAGCACGCGAGCTTCCAGTCCGACATGCTCAGGCGGGCCGGCGCCGATCCCGCCGAGGTGCGCGAGGCGATGGGCACCCGGCCGACGCCGCCCGCGCTGCCCGACCGCGAGCTGCGCGACGGCGACCTGGTGGAGCTGCCGGGCCGCAAGCTGCGGGCGGTGCACACCCCCGGTCACACGCCGGGCCACATCTGCCTGCACCTGGAGGACGCCGACCGGCTGTTCACCGGCGACCACGTCCTTCCCGACATCACCCCGCACATCGGGATCTATCCCTACGACCGGGACGACGTCGATCCGCTGGGCGACTTCCTGGACTCGCTCGACCGGGTCGGCGAGCTGGGCCCCCTGGACGCTCTGCCAGCACATGAGTGGATATTTCCTGATGTTGCCGCACGCGCCGCCGAGATCCGCCACCATCACGAGGAGAAGCTGATCCGGTTGCGCACCCTCATGGCCGAGCGGTCGCGACCGCTGACCATCTGGGAGGTCGCCGCGATGATGACCTGGAACCGGCCCTGGGACGACCTGACCCCCGTGCTGCGCGGCATGGCGGCCGGCGAGGCCGCGGCCCATCTGCGCACCCTGGAGACCCGGGGCCTGATCCGCCGCGTCCCGGACGTCGATCCCGTACGCTTTCAGGCTCTAGACTCCTAGACATCCGATGTCTAGGGAGAAAAGCGTGGCGGTCACCGACGCGGCCATCGACAAGATCAAGCAGATGATCCTCTCCGGCGAGCTGACTCCGGGCGACCGTCTGCCGAAGGAGGCCGACCTCGCCGAGCGGCTGGGCCTGTCGCGCAACTCGCTGCGCGAGGCCGTGCGCGCGCTCGCCCTGATCAACGTGCTCGACGTACGCCAGGGCGACGGCACGTACGTCACCAGCCTGGAGCCGCACCTGCTGCTCGACACCATGTCGTTCGTGCTCGACCTGCACCGCGACGACACGGTGATCCAGTTCTTCGAGGTCCGGCGCATCCTTGAGCCGGCCGCGACGGCCCTGGCCACCGAGCTGATGAGCGAGCAGGACATCGAGGAGCTGCGGCTCATCCTCGACTCGTTGCCCGCCGAGCCGACGGTCGAGGAGCTGGTCGCCAACGACCTGGAGTTCCATCAGCGCATCGCGCGCGGGTCGGGCAACAGCGTGCTGTGCTCGTTCATCGAGAGCCTGTCAGGTCCGACCACTCGGGCCCGAGTGTGGCGCGGCCTCACCCAGGAGGGCGCGATGACGAAGACCCGCGAGCAGCACACCGCGATCTACGAGGCCATCGCCGCCCGCCAGCCGGACGTGGCGCGTTCCTGGGCCACCGTGCACGTGGCGGGCGTGGAGGCGTGGCTGCGCAAGGCCCTCGACTGATCGGCACGCGGGAGCGCTCCCCGGGTAGTAACCGTGTCGTGCCCGACAAACTGGAGCGATACCGCAGCAAACGCGACCCCAGCCGGACCCCCGAGCCCGTGCCCGCCACCCCTCCCGAGGACGGTGGCGGCGCCGCGTTCGTCATCCAGGAGCACCACGCCCGGTCCCTGCACTGGGACCTGCGGCTGGAACGCGACGGCGTGCTGGCCTCCTGGGCGGTCCCCAAGGGCCTGCCCGCCGACCCCGGCACCAACCACCTGGCCGTGCACACCGAGGACCATCCGATGGAGTACCTCACCTTCCACGGCGAGATCCCCAAGGGCGAGTACGGCGGCGGCACGATGACCGTCTGGGACACCGGCACGTACGAGACCGAGAAGTGGTCCGACCGGGAGGTCAAGTTCGTCCTGCACGGCAGGCGGGCCTCCGGCCGGTTCGTGCTGTTCCGGACGCGGGGCAAGAACTGGATGATCCACCGCATGGACGCCCCCGCCCGCGACCCGTTCCCCGACGTGGAGCCCATGCTGCCCACCGAGCGCGCCCGGCCGCCCAGGAACGCCGCCGACTATGCCTTCGAGTTCGCCTGGCGCGGACGCCGGCTGCTGGTCCCCATCGACGGCGGGCGCACGACGGCCGCCCGCGAGCACCCCTGGCTGCGTCCGCTGGCCGAGTCGTTCGGCAGCCGGACGGCGGTGCTGGACGGCGAGGTGGTCACGCTGGGCGGCACCGAGATCCTGGTCGTCCACGACCTGCTGTACGACGAGGGCCGCTCCCTGCTGGACGAGCCGTTCGCCGACCGACGGGCCGCCCTGGAGGCACTGGAGCTGGCCGGTCCCCGCTGGCAGACCGCGCCCTCGTGGCCCGGCGAGGCCGGCCCGGTCCGGCAGGCGGCGCGCGAGCAGGGCCTGCCCGGCGTGGTCGCCAAACGCCTGGACTCCCCCTACGAGCCCGGCACGTCCAGGTCCTGGCTGTTCATCCCCTCCTGACGCCGCCGTCGTCGCGGTCAGCCCGTCAGCAGGCCCTCGTCCGCCAGTTCCAGCCACAGGTCCCCGGGGACCGGACGGGACCACAGGGCGGCGTTGGCCAGGACCTCCTCGGGCGCGCGGGCGCCCAGGACGATCGAGGCGACCGCCGGATGGCGCAGCGGGAAGGCCATGGCCGCCTGCGGCAGGGTGACCCCGTGGCGCTCGCAGGTCTTGGCGATCCGGACGGCCCGGTCGAGCAGCGGCGCCGGCGCGGGCGCGTAGTCGAAGGTGCCCGACGGGGCCGGCGTGGCCAGGAGGCCGCTGTTGAAGACCCCCGCGGCCAGCACCCTGACGCCGCGTTCGGCGCACTCCTCCAGCAGCGGCAGGCCCGACTGGTCGAGCAGCGTGTAGCGGCCGGCGAGCATGACGACGTCGATCCCGGTCTCCCGGACGAACCGCAGCGGCACCTGCCACTGGTTCATGCCGACGCCGATCGCCTTCACCACGCCCTGCTCCCGCAGCTCGGCCAGCGCCGGGTACGCCTCGGCGATCGCCTGCTCCACGTGGTCGTCGGGGTCGTGGATGAGGGCGATGTCGATCTCCGGCAGGCCGAGCCGGGCCAGGGAGTCCTCCAGGGAGTCGCGCACGCCGTCGGCCGAGAAGTCCCATTCGCGGCCCAGCCCGACCGGGACGTCGAAGATCTCGTCGTCCTCGCGGACCTGCGAGGGCACCACCAGCCGGCCCACCTTCGTGGACAGGACGTAGCCCGACCGCTCGGCGAGCGCGGCGCCCATGCGGCGCTCGGACAGCCCCAGCCCGTAGTGGGGCGCGGTGTCGTAGAGCCGCACGCCGCTGTCCCAGGCCGCGTCGACCGTGGCGCGCGCCTGCTCGCCGGAGACCGCCTGGTAGAGGTTGCCGATCGGGGCGCCGCCGAAGCCGACGCGGGGCAGGTCGATCACGTCATCTCCCAGACCGGTCGCATGCCGCCCGCCGACTTGTCGAAGCCGCCGTCGAGCAGGCGGTTCATCTGGCGTTGCCAGGCCTGGTCGGCGGGGTCGTCCTTGAGCGCGGCCTGCAAGGCGGCGTAGTCCTCGACCTCCACGAAGTGGAACAGGTCCAGGCCGTCGCGCCAGATGCGCCACGAGACCACGCCGCCCGCGCGCATGGCGGACTCCAGAGCGGCCGGGATCTCGGCGTGCTCCCTGTCGTAGGTCTCCTCGCACCCGGGCCTGAGCCTGGTGTGGAGGGCGAGGCGTTCCATCAGTCCTGCGCCTTTCCGCCGGCGATCCTGCTGATGATCAGTGCGATCAGAATGATGCCACCGTAGATGACCGGTTGCCAGAAGCCGGAGACCCCGATCAGGGTCAGGATGTTCTGGACCAGGCCGATCACCAGCACACCGGTCAGCGCGCCGAGGACGGTGCCCTTGCCGCCGTCCATGCTGACGCCGCCGATGACGGCCGCGGCGAAGACCATGAAGATCCAGCCGTCGCCCATCTCGTTGCCGATGCCCCCGAGACGTCCGGTCTCCAGGATGCCGGCCGTGGCGGCCAGGATCCCGCCGAGGACGAACACGCCGAACAGCACGCGGTCCACCCGGATGCCGGCGGCGCGGGCGGCGTCGGCGTTGCCGCCGATGGCGTACAGGGCGCGGCCGAGCCTGAGGTAGGTCAGGCCGAGGACGCCGGCGGCGAACAGCAGCGCGGCGATCCAGATGGCGGCGGGCAGCCCGAGCCAGGTGGCGCTGCCGAGGTAGAGCATCGAGTCGGGGAGCTGGAACAGCGTCTTGCCCTGGGTGAGACCCTGCTGGAGGCCGTCCACGATGATCAGCATGGCCAGCGTGACGATGAACGCCGAGAGCTGGAACCTGATGATCAGGAATCCGTTGAACGCGCCGATGGCCGCGCCCACGAGCAGGGCCAGCGGGATCACCAGCCAGCCGGGCAGCCCGAGGCCGAACCCGCCCGCCGAGGCCGGGACCACCAGCATCACGGCGATGCTGGGCGCGCTGCCGACCGTCGACTCCAGCGACAGGTCGAACTTCCCGGCGATCAGGATCATCGCCTCGGCCAGCACGAGCAGCGAGATCGCCGCCTGCTGCTGCAGGACGTTCGTCAGGTTGCCCGCCGTCAGGAAGGTCGGGTCGAGGAACGCGCCCACGACGAGCAGGAGCAGGATCACCGGCACCAGGGTCAGGTCGCGGAACCTGGCCAGCCGCAGCCGGGGGGGCGGAGCAGTCAAAGTGGTCACTCTTGTATGCCTTCCATCACGGCCACGAGCTCGTGGTCGGTCCAGCCACGCGGCACGTCCTTGACGACCCTGCCGTGGAACATCACCAGCACCCGGTCGCAGATGCGCAGGTCGTCGAGCTCGTCGGAGACCACGACGGCCCCCGCGCCCCGGCCGACCGCGTCCTCGACCGCGCCGAGCAGGGCCTGCTTGGCCTTGACGTCGACCCCCGCGGTCGGGTTGATCACGACCAGCGCCCTGGGGTCGTCGACGAGCGCCCGCGCGAACACGACCTTCTGCGCGTTCCCGCCGGACAGGTCGCCGACGGGCTGGTCGGGCCCCTCGGTCTTGATGTCCAGGCTCTCGATCATCTGGACGGCCCTGGCCCGGCGCCGCGCGGGCGAGACGATGCCGTAGGGGCCCAGTTTGCGGGCGATCGGCAGGGTCGCGTTCTCCCCCACGGACAACATCGGCACGAAACCCTCGTGGTGCCGGTCCTCGGGCACGAACCCGAGCCCGGCCCGCATGGCGGCGGGCACGTCGCCCGGCCTGACCTGGGCGCCGTCGATCGTGACCGTGCCCGTGTCCGGTTTGCGCAGCCCGACCAGGGTCTCGGCCAGTCCGACCTTGCCGCTGCTCGCCGAGCCGGCCAGGCCCACGACCTCACCGGACCTGACCGCGATATCCACGTCCTGGTAGCGGCCGGCCAGCGACAGGCCCGCGCCCGACAGCACGACCGCCTCGCCCGGCGTGCGCTGCCGGAAATCGTAGGCGGCGGTGGCCTCGCCGGTCATCGCGTCCACCAGCTCGTCGTGCGGGAACCCCTCGACCGGCCGGGTCACGATGTGCCGGGCGTCGCGGAAGACCGTGACGCTCTGGCAGATCTCGTACACCTCGTCCAGATGGTGGGAGATGTACATCATCGTGACGCCCTGCTCGCGCAGCGAGCGCATGCGGGTGAACAGCCGCTCGATGGCCGGGCCGTCGAGCCTGGCGGTGGGCTCGTCGAGGATGATGAAGCGCGCGCCGAACGACAGCGCCCGCGCGATCTCCACGAGCTGCCGCTGCTCGACGCTCAGCTCGCCGGCCAGCGCCCGCGGGTCGACGTCCACCTCGTACGTGTCCAGCAGCTCGCGCGCCTTGGCCCGCAGCGCCCGCCAGTTGATCACCCGGCCGCGGTCGGTCTGGCGGTTGACGAACAGGTTCTCCGCGACCGTCAGCGCAGGGATGATCGTGGACTTCTGGTACACGCAGGCGACGCGCCGCCGCCAGGCGTCGCGGTCGCCGAGGGCGGGCGCCGTCTCTCCCGAGAACAGCACCTCGCCCTCGTCAGGCCGCTGGAGCCCGGTGAGGATCGACACGAGGGTGGACTTCCCCGCGCCGTTCCGGCCGACGAGGGCATGGGTCCGGCCCTCGGCGATGGCGATCTCCGCGCCGTTCAGCGCGGTGGTCGGGCCGAAACGCTTGACAACATTTCGGGCTTCAACGTGATATTTCATCACTTGACCTGGTTACCCCAGAGGTTCTGGTCGTCCACGTTGTCCTTCGTCACCAGCGGCGCCGGGAGCTGGTCCTCGAAGCCGTTGGGGAGCTGGATGATGTTGCTGCCGTGGTCGGTCGGGCCCGGCTGGAACGTCTTGCCGTCGACCGCCGCCTTGGCGTAGAAGATCGCGTACCGGGCGTAGAGGTCGGCCGGCTGCGACACCGTGGCGTCGATGTTGCCCTTGCGGATCTCCTCGAACTCCTGCGGGATGCCGTCGTTGGAGACCACGAAGACGTGCTTGGGGTCGGCCGGCGGGACCAGCAGGTTCTTCTGCTTGAGCACCTGCAGCGTCGGGGCCAGGTGCACGCCGCCGGCATGCAGGTAGATGCCCTTGATGTCCGGGTTCTGCTCCAGGCGGGTCTGGAGCATGGACGCCGCCTTGCTGCCCTCCCACTCCGTCGGCTCGCTGAACACCGTGATGCCGGGGAACTTGCTCTTCATGCACTCGTTGAACGCCTCGGACCTGTCGCGGCCGTTGATCGAGCTGAGCGCGCCCTCAAGCTGCACGACCTTGCCCTTGCCGCCGAGCTTCTCGCCGAGGAACTCGCACGCCTTGGTGCCGTACGCGCGGTTGTCGGCGCGTACGACCATGTAGACCTTGCCCTTGTCGGGGCGGGTGTCCACGGTCACCACGGGGATCTTCTTGCTCTCCAGCTGCTGGAGCGTGTTGGCGATGGCGCCGGTGTCCTGGGGGGCCATGACGATCGCCTTGGCGCCCTGGCCGACCAGCGCCTGCACGTTGTTGACCAGCTTGGAGACGTCGTTCTGGGAGTTGGTGGCGGGCATCAGGTCGACCTTGAGCTCGGTCGCCATCTGCGGGACGTACTTGATGTAGGAGTTCCAGAAGTCGGAGTCGGCGCGCGGGTGGTCGATGCCCACCTTGCCGCCGCCTCCTCCTTCCGCCGTGGAAGCGCTGGTGCCGTTCGTGCCGTTGGAGCCACAGGCGGCGACGACCGCCAGCAGGGCCGCGCTCGCGACCACCGGACCGATCTTCATGGGGGGTTACCTTCCTTGGTGGGTTGGCCGGAGCCGCAGCCCCTGCATGCCGCCGTCGACCGCGAGCGCGGTGCCGGTGGTCGCGGCGGCCTCTGGACCTGCAAGATAGGCGATCGCCGCGGCGACCTCCTCGGCGCTGACCAGGCGGCCCATGGGCTGCCTGGCGTTCAGCGCCGCTCGTTCGCCCTCGGGATCGCCGGCCGAGTCGAGCAGCCGCCCCACCCACGGGGTGTCGGCGGTGCCCGGGTTGACGCAGTTGACGCGGATGCCCTCACGGACGTGGTCGGCGGCCATGGCCAGGGTCAGCGACAACACCGCGCCCTTGGTCGCGCTGTAGAGCGCCCGGTCCGGCAGCCCGGCGGTGGCCGCGATCGAGCAGGTGTTGACGATGGCCGCGTGCTGCGACCTGCGCAGGTACGGCAGCGCCGCCCGGCTCACCCGGACCATGCCGAACACGTTGACGTCGAAGACCTTCCGCCACTCCTCGTCCGGATTGTCCTCGACCGTGCCCTGGGCGCCGATGCCCGCGTTGTTGATCACGATGTCGATGCCGCCGAGCCGTTCGGCGGCCTCGGCCACCGCCACGCGCACGGACGCGTCGTCCGCCACGTCCGCCTTGATCCCGACGAACGGGTCGCCGGGCGGGACGAGGTCGAGGCAGGCGACCTTCATCCCGCGCGCCACGAGCAGGGTGGCGGTGGCCAGGCCGATGCCCGAACCGCCGCCGGTCACGATGGCTTTGAGCGTCATGACGTGGCCCTCCAGACCTCTCCGTCGGGGAACGTGTGTGCGGCGATCGACGCCGCGTGCATCTCGGCGCTGAAGCCGGGCGCCATGGGGACGGCGTAGCGGCCGTTGTCGATGACGACCGGGTGCACGAAGTGCTCGTGGAGGTGGTCGACGTACTCGATCACGCGGCCGTCCATCGTGCCGGTGACGGCCACGTAGTCGAACATCGACAGGTGCTGCACCAGCTCGCACAGCCCGACGCCGCCCGCGTGCGGGCAGACCGGCACGCCGAACTTGGCCGCGAGCAGCAGGATCGCCAGGTTCTCGTTGACCCCGCCGACCCTGGCCGCGTCGATCTGCAGGTAGGAGATCGCGCCGGCCTGGAGGAGCTGCTTGAAGACGATGCGGTTCTGGACGTGCTCACCGGTGGCCACCGGGACCGGGCTGATGCCCGCGGCGATGGCGGCGTGGCCGAGCACGTCGTCGGGGCTGGTCGGCTCCTCCACCCAGTGCGGCCGGTACGGGCTCAGCGCGCCGACCCACTCGATGGCCGAGGCGACGTCCCAGCGCTGGTTGGCGTCGATCGCGATCGGGTAGTCGGGGCCGCAGACCTCGCGGGCCACGCGGAAGCGGCGCAGGTCGTCGTCGAGGTCGGCGCCGACCTTGAGCTTGATCTGCCCGAAGCCCTGGTCGAGCGCCTCCTTGCAGAGGCGTCGCAGCTTGTCGTCGTCGTAGCCGAGCCAGCCGGGAGAGGTGGTGTAGGCGGGGTAGCCGATCTCGATGAGCCGCTGGATCCGCTCTTCCTTCCCCTCTTCCGCATTTTTCAGGATCTGGAGGGCTTCGTCCTGGGTGAGAGCGTCGCTCAGGTAGCGGAAGTCGATGAGCCCGACGATCTCCTCGGGCGACATCTCGGACAGCAGCCGCCATACCGGCTTGCCCACCCGCCTGGCCTTCAGATCCCAGAGGGCGTTGACCACGGCGGAGATCGCCATGTGCATGACGCCCTTCTCCGGCCCCAGCCACCGCAGCTGCGAGTCGTTGACCAGCTCCTTGTACAGGACGCCCAGGTCTTCGACGTCCCGGCCGAGCACGTACGGCTCAAGCGCCCGGATCGCCCCGGTCTGCACGTCGTTGCCGCGCCCGATGGTGAACGCGAACCCGTGCCCCTCGACCCCGTCGTCGGTCTTCAGCACCACGTACGCGGCGGAGTAGTCGGGGTCGGGGTTCATCGCGTCCGACCCGTCCAGCTCCCGCGACGTGGGGAAGCGCACGTCGTGCGTCTCCAGCGCGACGATTCTGTACGACATCAGGCCTGCCCCACCGTCTGGCGCTGGCGGCCGAGCCCGTCGATCTCCAGCTCCATCACGTCCCCGGCGCGCAGGTACGGCTGTCCGGGGATGCCCATCGCGACCCCGGCCGGGGTGCCGGTGTTGATCACATCACCGGGTTCGAGCACCATGAACCGGCTCAGATAGCGCACGATCTCGGCCACGTCGAAGATCATGTCCTTGGTGCCGCCGTCCTGGCGTCGCTCGCCGTTCACCGAGAGGCGCAGCCCCAGGCTCTGCGGGTCGCCGACCTCGTCCGCCGTCACCAGCCAGGGGCCCAGCGGGTTGAACGTCTCGCACGACTTGCCCTTGTCCCACTGGCCGCCGCGTTCGAGCTGGAACTCGCGCTCGGAGACGTCGTTGGAGATCGCGTACCCGGCGATCGCGTCAAGGGCCTCCTCCCGGCTGTCGAGGTAGCGGGCCTGCCTGCCGATGACGACCGCCAGCTCCACCTCCCAGTCGGTCTTCACGCTGCCACGTGGCACCAGCACCTCGTCGTACGGGCCGATCACGGTGTTGGCGGCCTTCATGAACACCACGGGCTCGGTGGGCGGCTCCGCGCCGGACTCGGCGGCGTGGTCGCGGTAGTTCAGCCCGATGCAGACCACCTTGCCCGGCCGGGCGATCGGCGCGCCCACCCGCAGCCCGGCGGCGTCGACCATGGGCAGGTCGCCGCGCTCCAGCGCGTCACGCACGCGCGCCACTCCCCCGGAGGCGAGGAAAGCCCCGTCGATCTCGGGCTCCCCGATGTCACGCAGGGTTCCGGAGGCGTCCATCACCACCGGCCGCTCCTGTCCGACAGGTCCCACTCGCAGCAGCTTCACACCGCACCCTTCACTTATTCATCGGATGTCTGTGCCTCAGATGCTGCTGCTCCATGGCGGCGCGTGTCAAGGGCGTCCAGCGGGATACATCCGATCCGTAACCCAGAAGGACACCTCGAACCCCAAGCAAACCACCCAACTCAGCCCCCACACCTCCCAGGTTTCCCTCCTTCGCCGGTCACCTCATCGTAAAAAACATCGGACGTACCCAAGGATCACCCAGAAGGCGCCACTCGGCCCGGAACGGGGGCCGGGGCCTTGTGCGCAGGCCGTGGACGTCACGCACGAGGTGCGCCCGCAGGTCCTAAGCCCGGGGCGACCCGCCTTCCGCTCTCGCGCTCGCCTCCTTGCGTCCTGGCCGGAGCAGCAGCAGCCCGGTGACGGTGAGCGCGCAGGACAGGATGACGAGTTGCACGCCGTAGTTGAGGGACTTCGTCGGGAGCAGAAGGTTGCCGGCGTGCAGGCCGGTGTGCACGCCTACCGCCATCCACAACGTCCCCGTACGCGCACGCGCCGCCGCGCACGCGAAGCCGAGTGCGACGGCCTGCAGCACGTAGAGCAGGCGTTCGGCCGGCGAGTCGGCCGAACTGTTGGAGAGGATGTGCAGCGCGCCGAACCCGACTGACACCACGATCAGCACGGCCGTCCGCGACAACCGGGCCGACAGCGTGTCGAACAGGTGCCCGCGCCACAGCAGCTCCTCCGGGAACGCCTGGCTGAGCAGGGCGAACGCGATGCCGTACGGCACCAGGCCCAGATTGGCGAAGATCGCTTCGCTCGGCGCCAAGGACGTGACCCCGAACGCCAGCGACAACAGGACGGCGGCCACCACCGGTGCCGCGCCCGCCACGACCCCCAGCAACAGCTGCGGCACGGCCCGCCATGAGCGTTCCAGGCCCACGCCGGCCCAGGACTGCCCGCCGAGGAAGCGTCGGATCAGATACACCAGCCCGAGCGAGGCCAGCGTGATCCCGATCATGCCGAGCGGCCGGTAGAGGGGATGGTCGGCGGTCAGTAGCAGGGTCACGGGAGCGGTGCCGACGATGACCTGCGCGAACATGGCGGCCACGGTGATCAGCACGGCCCAGAGGGGATGGGTGGCTCTGGTCATGGAAGAACACGCTAGGCAGCCGGCCCGGACGGCACATCCGACCGGAGTCTGAACCCGGCATGACCATGGTCATGGGTCCTCGGGGAGGATCACGGCGTCCTCGCGTGCGGCTAGAGTCGTCGGGCATGCCGCCCTCTCCGACCGGGCTCCGTGACCCCCACCGGCCGGCCCTGTTCAGCATGGTGTTCTGGGTGGTGTGCGCGGGCACCGCGATCGCGTACGCCTCGAACCCGGGAACGCCGGCCCAGGTCGTGCTGTTCTACGCCGCCCTGGCGTTCGTGGTCACGCTGTGGCTGCTGCTGCCATGGCGGCGGGCCACCGGGTGGCGGCGTCCGGTCGCGTTGGTGTTTCTGCCGGCGACGCTCACGCTGGGACCGATGGGGTCGGACGGGGTCCACATGCCGCTGACGCTCATCGCCATCGCCAACGTCGCGTTCGTGTACGACATGCGGGCCGCGGCGGTCATCATCGGCTGCCTGAGCGCTGTCCTGTGCGTCCTGGACATCGTGATGTACGACCGGAGCCTGGTGCACGCCGTCGGCCAAGCCGTTCCGTTCATCGTGTTCGCCTCCTTCGTGCTCGGCATGACGTCGGCCGTGCTGGAGGCGCGGCGCAGGCGGGCCGAGGCGCAGCGGCTCCTCGCCCGCGTGCGGGAGCTCACGGTCGCGCAGGAGCGGGCGCGGATAGGCGCGGAGATGCACGACTCGATCGGCCACCACCTGACGGTGATCAAGATCAGCCTGGAGAACGCCGAACGCTTCCGCTCCCGCCGCCCCGAGGCCGCCTGGGACGACGTGCGGCTGGCGAAGGAGACGAGCGTCGCGGCCCTGGCCGACGCCCGCCGCTGGGTCAGGGCCCTGCGTCCGCTCGCGTTGGAGGGCCGCGTCAGCAGCGCGGCGCTGGAGCGGCTGGCGACCTCGTTCGACGGCACGGGTCTGTCGGTGTCCTTCGAGGTCGAGGGCGAGGAGGTGCCGCTGGAGCCGGACGTGGAGCTGGTGCTCTACCGCGTGTTGCAGGAAGGCCTGACGAACGCCGTCCGGCACGCGGGGGCCCGCCACGTGCGTGGACGGCTGGCGTTCGGCGACGAGCGGGTGGTCCTGGTGGTCGCCGACGACGGCGGAGGCCGGGGCGCGGACGCACCCGACGGCTTCGGCCTGCGCTCCCTCGCCGAACGCGCCCGCGCGGTGGGCGGCACCCTGGTCGCGCGCGACCGCCCGGAAGGCGGTTTCGAAGTACGGGCAGAGCTTCCGGCACGGCTCGGGGTAGCGTCATGACCCGGCGCGAGCACCTGCCGGACGGCGAGGCGGGGTCGGAGGTGACATGACGGCGATCAGGGTCCTGCTGGCCGACGACCAGGAGCTGATCCGGCGTGGGCTGCGCAGGATGCTGGAGATCGAGGACGGCATCGAGGTGGCCGGTGAGGCCGCCGACGGGGAGGAGGCGCTGCGCGTGGCCGCGGAGTGCCTCCCCGACGTGGCGCTGGTCGACGCGAGAATGCCCAGGATGGACGGCGTCGAGCTCATCCGCCGCCTGTCGGCCGGGCATCTCGGCGTGGCCGCGATCGTGCTCAGCACCTTCGACGAGGACGACTACATCTTCGGCGCCCTGCGCGGCGGCGCCGTCGGCTACCTGCTCAAGGACTGCACGCCGGAGGAACTGGTCGACGCCATCCGCCGGGCGAGCCGAGGGGAGACGGTGCTCGCCTCGCCCGTCGCCGAACGTCTGGTGGCCGAGCTACGGCGCGCCCCCGCTGCGCCCAGGGCGCTGCCTCACCAGGAGCGCCTGTCGGCCAGGGAGTCCGAGGTCGCCAGGTTGATCGCCGCAGGGGCCACGAACCGGGAGATCGCGGCGCGGCTGCGCATCACGGAGGGCACGGCGAAGAACCACGTCTCAAGCCTGCTGCGCAAGTACGGCATCCCCGACCGCACCCGCCTCGCCCTCCATCTCCGGGACACCGACCCCCTCACCCCCTGATCGGCCACCACAAGGGAGAGGGGGCGGCGGTGAGGGGTGGTGTTCTGCGGGGTTACATCGGGATGTCCGGCCGGACGGGAGCTGGGGGCGGACCCGGGCTACTTGACGGGCGTACAGTGGCGTAATAGAACACGTTTCAGTACATATAAAACAAGCGCTTGATCAAGAGGTGACCGCGCGTGCATATCGACCTCGTCGACAAGGACCGTTACGCGACTTCCGGCCCACCCCACGAACAGCTCGCCTGGCTGCGCGCCAACTCCCCCGTCCACCGGCACGACGGCGAGCCCGGGTTCTGGGCGGTCACCCGGTACGAGGACGTCGTGCACGTCTCCCGCCACTCCGACCTGTTCTCCTCGGCCAAGAAGCTCGCCCTCTTCGACGAGATGCCCGAGGACCAGATCGCCCTCCAGCGGCTGATGATGCTCAACCAGGACCCGCCCGAGCACACCAGACGGCGTTCCCTGGTCAACCGCGGCTTCACCCCCCGGACGATCGGCGCCCTCGAACAGCACATCCGCGACATCTGCGACGACCTGCTGGACAAGTGCTCCGGCGAGGTGGACTTCGTCACCGAGGTCTCCGCCCCCCTCCCCCTCTACGTGATCTGCGAGTTGCTCGGCGCTCCCACGACCGACCGCGACAAGCTGTTCTCCTGGTCGAACCGCATGATCGGCGCCCAGGACCCCGACTACGCGGCGACGCCCGAGGAGGGCTCCGGCGCCGCCATGGAGGTGTACGCCTACGCCAACGAGCTCGCGGCGCAGCGCAGAGCCGCCCCCAAGGACGACATCATCACCAAGCTCCTCCAGCCCGACGACAAGGGCGAGACCCTCGGCGAGGACGAGTTCGACCTCTTCGTCCTGCTGCTGATCGTCGCGGGCAACGAGACCACCCGCAACGCGGCCTCCGGCGGCATGCTCGCCCTCTTCGACCACCCCGACCAGTGGGACCGCCTGGTCGCCGACCCCACGCTGGCCAGGACGGCGGCCGACGAGATCGTCCGGTGGGTGTCGCCGGTCAACCTGTTCCGGCGCACCTCCATGGCCGACCAGGTGCTCGGCGGGCAGCCGATCAAGGACGGCGACAAGGTCGTGGTCTTCTACTCCTCCGCCAACCGGGACGCCTCCGTCTTCCCGGACCCGGAGGTCTTCGACATCGGGCGCACGCCCAACACGCACATCGGGTTCGGCGGCGGCGGCGCGCACTTCTGCCTCGGCAACCACCTCGCCAAGCTGGAGCTGCGCGTCCTGTTCGAGCAACTGGCCAGGCGCCGCCCGCGCATCCGCCAGGCCGGCCCGGCCCGCCGCCTGCGCTCGAACTTCATCAACGGCATCAAGGAGCTGCCGGTCACGATCGCCTGACCCTCCCGAGGGCGCCGGGAACGCCCTCACGAGAAGCGCCGGTGCCGGAGATGGCGCTGGGGCCTGTCTCGTCTCCGTCATCAGGCGCCTTCACGAAGTGGTGGACTGTCACCCATCCTTCGCCGCAGGCCCGGATCGTCTTCCGCGTGTCCCGCCGCCGGTCAGGAAGTCAGCGCGCGGAGGGCGGGCAGCACCTCCCCGGCCAGGCGTCCCGCCTGGGCGCGCGGGTCGGGGCCGACCGGCGTGAAGTTCATCGACGTGAACCCCATGGCCACGAACTCCGCCAGGCGGCCGGTCACCTCCGACGCCGAGCCGGCGACCATCCCGTCCCCCTCGGCGGCGGCGCCGATGCGGAAGGCGACGTTGTACACGCACTCGACCGGGCGACCGGCCGACAGGATGCGGTCCCTCATGGCCGCCGCCCGTTCCGGTGGCGCGAAGCCCAGGGAGGGGATCCAGCCGTCGGCCAGCCGTCCGGTGGCGTCCAGGGCGCGCGGCCCGTACGTGCCCAGCCAGATCGGGATGGGGCTGAGGGGCTTGGGTTCGATGGTGGCCCGGTCGGTGTGGTAGCGAGAGCCTTCGTAGGTGAAGTGCGATTCGGACCAGAGGCCGCGGATGACGTGGATGGCCTCCACCATGCCGTCCACCTTCTCGCGCGGCGTCGGCACGCCCAGCCCGAACGCGCGGAACTCCTCGTCGGAGTAGCCGCCCCCGAGGCCGAGGATCAGCCGGCCGCCGGAGAGCCGGTGCAGCGTCTCGGCCATCTTGGCGACCATCGCGGGCGGCCGGTACGGCACCCCGAGCACCCGCGTCGCCACCCTGATCCGCGAGGTGGCGGCGGCCACCCAGGTCAGCATCGTCCACAGCTCGTACGTCGGCTCGCTCCCGCAGGGGTGATCCGAGGCCGAGACGAAGTCGAAGCCCAGCTCCTCGGCCGCGCGAGCGTCCCCCACGGGATCGGCCCCCGGCCCCGCCGAGGTCGATATGCCCAGTCCGAACACGACGCGCCTCCTCCAGGTTGGTTTACATGTAAACCTAGAGCGAAGGTCGGTTACACGTCAACTAAACTCCGGAGGCATGGAGCCACGCTGGCTGGACGACGCCGAGTTCCGGGCCTGGATCGGCTACCGCAGGATGCGCCTGCTGCTGGACGCCCAGGTCAGCCGCGACCTCGCGCGCGACTCGGGATTGTCGGCCCCCGACTACGACGTCCTGTCCGCGCTGAGCTCCACGCCCGACCACCGGTGGCGGCTCACCAGGCTGGCCGACCGGATGCTCTGGTCGAAGAGCCGCCTCTCGCGGCACATCTCGCGGATGGAGCAGCGGGGGCTCGTCACGCGGGAGGGCTTCGAGGGGGACGGGCGCGGGGCCGTGGTCGTGCTGACCGAGGGAGGGCTGCGGGCCATCCAGGAGGCGGCGCCCGACCATGTGGCGTCCGTCCGCAGGCACTTCATCGACCTGCTCTCGCCGGAGCAGATCGAGGTGCTCGCGACGATCGCCGAGACCGTCCTCGACCACCTGCCGGACGGCGAGCAGGACAAACCTGGCTGACCCGGCGCGCTCAGGCCTCGACCCACATCGGACGCCAGTCCGGCACCTCGTGGTAACGCCGCAGCTCCGCCACCCCGGACAACATCCCGCCCCAGGCCGCGTACGGCGGGCGCTCGGCGTCGAAGCCGCTCTGCACGAGCGTCAGCCGCGTCCTGCCGGCGGACCCGGCCAGCTCCCAGGAGCTCACCCCGGGGCCGCCCCAGTCGACGGAGAACCGGCGCTCCGGCTCCAGCTCCAGCACCTTGGCCGGCGACGGGTCGTTCGCGAACCCGCCCATGGCGAACCGGCCGCCGACGTACGGCTCGATCTCGATCGGGATCCCGAACCACTTGGTCACCGTCTCCGAGTCGATCAGCGACTCGAAGACCTGGGCGGGCGCCGCGTCGATGGTGACCTCGGCGCGCAGCTCGCGCGCGGTGAAGTCGGCGCGCGGCGTGAGCGCCCGGCCCTCGACGTGCTCGGCCAGGCCGGCCAGGACCTGGAACCAGTACGTCTGCAGCACGCCCCGGATGCTCTTGCCGGTGACGACGTCCTGGAAGTCGAAGTGCGACTGCGACACCGAGACGATCGTCGCCGAGTCGCCGTCCTCCTCGACCGCGAGTTCGGCGGTCGTCTCGACGCCGTCCAGCAGCCAGGCGAACCGCACGCCTCGGTCGTCGGCCGACAACACCCGCTGGTGCGGCGCGTCGCCCTCCGGCGTCGTACGGCCCCAGAACTCGAACCGGTCCGGCAGGTCCACCTCGACGTGCTCGGCCAGCCAGACCCGGACCGCGGCCGGATCGGTCAGCGCGTGCCACACCTCCTTGACCGGCGCCTGGACGCGGACCTTCGCGATCATCGGCTCACTCATGCTCTTCTCCCTTGGGGTAACAGGCGACGGCGAGCTTGAAGGCGTCCCCCTCAGCGCCGCCGTAACGAGTGAAAAGCTCCTGCAGCATGCCCTGCAGGTCGTTCAGGAACTGCTGGCGGCTCTCCGGACGTACGCGGATCTCTCCGGACAGGCCGATGGACGGCAGCTCGGGCGCGTCCCGGTCGAGCGCGGCGATGTCGGCCTGGACCTCCTCCATGAGGTCGAGCAGGTAGCCCAGGCTCAGTTCGTCACGTGCCTTGCGCAGCCCGATCCGCCCGACCAGCCGCGGCGACAGCCAGTACGAACGGGCGCCGGCCTGGTAGATGCCCTCGTGGATGCCGCGCACCTTGCGCTCGGACACCAGGTCCACGAGACCGGCCTCGACCAGCCGCTTGACGTGGTAGTAGACCCGCTGCGGCGTCTGCCCGAGGCGTTCGGCCACCTCCGAGCACGTACGCGGCTCGGCCAGTTGCCTCAGCACCTCGACCCGCTGCGGCTTGAGCAGCGCCTCGGCCTGCTCGATCTGCTCCAGATACAGGACATCTCTCATCGCAAAAGCGATTTTTTACGTAAAAATCCTCCTTGTCAATAGGGCCCGACGAAGCGAGCGGGTCACCCGTGAAGGGTCAGAGCCGTACCCCTGGAAGGCCCTCAAAACCGCACAGAGCGGAAGGAACGCTCAACCGGCTCTACGGCCAGGAGCTGTCCTGATCGGGGTCGCCGCCGGCGGACAGGAGGCGGAGGTCGCTCTCGACCATCATGGCGACCAGCTCGTCGAACGACACGCTCGGCTCCCACCCGAGCTGCGCCCGCGCCTTCTTCGGGTCGGCGCACAGCAGGTCCACCTCCGCCGGCCGGTGCAGTGCCTGGTCGACCACCACGTGCCGCTCCCAGTCCAGCCCGGCGGCCGTGAAGGCGGCCTCCACCAGCTCACGCACCGACTTCATCCGCCCGGTGCCGATCACGTAGTCCTCGGGGTTGGCGGCCTGGAGCATCAGGTGCATCGCCTTGACGTAGTCGCCGGCGTAGCCCCAGTCGCGGCGCGCCTCCAGGTTGCCCAGCCGCAGCTCCGTGGCCAGCCCGAGCTTGATCCGGGCCACTCCGAGCGTGACCTTCCTGGTCACGAACTCCGCGCCGCGCCGCGGCGACTCGTGGTTGAACAGGATCCCCGACACCGCGAACATCCCGTACGACTCGCGGTAGTTCTGCGTGAGGAAGTGCCCGTACGCCTTGGCCACCCCGTACGGCGAGCGCGGGTGGAAGGCGGTGCGCTCGTTCTGCGGCGTCTCGGTGACCTGGCCGAACATCTCCGACGACGAAGCCTGGTAGAAGCGGATCTGCCCCGAAGGCGACGATCCTCCGCCCCGCGACACGCCCGAACACACCCGGATGGCCTCAAGCATCCGCAGGACGCCCATCCCGGTCACCTCGGCGGTCAGCTCGGCCTGCTCCCACGACATGGGCACGAACGAGATCGCCCCCAGGTTGTACACCTCGTCGGGTTGAACGCGTTCCACCGCCGAGATCAGCGAGCCCTGGTCCAGCAGGTCGCCCCGCACCACGTGGACGTCGGCGAGCAGCTTGCGCATGCGCGAGACGCGCGGGTTCGCCTGCCCGCGGGCCAGCCCCCACACCTCGTAGCCCTGGTCGAGCAGGTGCTCGGCCAAGTAGGAACCGTCCTGGCCGGTGATGCCGGTGATCAGAGCGCGCCTGGCCAAGGGGTCCTCCAACTATCACGTAGGTACGGTGGCCCGCACCGCGTCCCTTTGGGACGGGAATGTACAGCTAAGCGCCTGGACGCAGCACCCAAGGCCACTAGAACATGTTCCACCGAACCACGCTCGGTTACCTTAATGTCGCAGTTCGCACGGCCTGTGGAGACTGTTGTGAACAATTCCAGGTGACCTACCGAATGGTAGCCTTCTCGGACTAAGGTCATCTTTCACGGTACACGCCCACCTCTTGGGGCCTTACCGCAGAAAACATGGGCCTACCGGCGGAGAAAGGGGTGTCCGTGAGCGAGGCGCTGCGGATCGCGCTGCTGTCCTATCGCAGCAAGCCCACCTGCGGCGGGCAGGGCGTCTACCTCCGGCACCTGAGCCGCGAACTGGTCGCGCTCGGCCACCACGTCGAGGTGTTCTCCGGACCGCCCTACCCCGAGCTGGACGAGGGCGTCGTCCTGCGTGAGGTGCCGAGCCTCGACCTCTACCGCGACGAGGACCCGTTCAGGACGCCGAAGCTGGCCGAGTACCGCGACTGGATCGACCTCCTGGAGGTCGGCACCATGTGGACGGCCGGCTTCCCCGAGCCGCTGACCTTCACCCTGCGCGCCTACCGCGAGCTGAAGAAGCGGGTCGGCGACTTCGACGTCGTCCAGGACAACCAGACCCTCGGCTACGGCCTGCTCGGCATCCAGAAGCTGTTCCCCGTGGTCGGCACGATCCACCACCCGATCAGCGTCGACCGGCGGATCGAGCTGGAGGCCGCCACCGGCTACAAGAAGCTCACCATGCGCCGCTGGTACGGGTTCGTGAAGATGCAGTCCCGCGTGGCCCCCAGGCTCAGCCCGATCCTCACCGTCAGCGAGTCGTCGCTGGCCGACATCCACCGCGACTTCAACGTCCCGCAGGCCAACATGCGGCTGATCCCGCTCGGCGTGGACACCCGCTACTTCCACCCGCGCCCCGGCAAGCCCCGCCGCAAGGGCTCGATCGTCGCGGTGGCCAGCGCGGACTCGCCGATGAAGGGCGTGTCCACGCTGCTGCGCGCGGTCGCCAAGCTCGCCACCGAACGCGACGTGAACCTGACCGTCGTCAGCAAGCCCACCCCCGGCGGCCCGACCGAACGGCTCGTCCAGGAGCTGTCCTTGCAGGACCGGGTGCGCTTCGTGCACGGCATCTCCGACGACGAGCTCGGCGAGCTGATCGCCACCTCGGAGATCTCGGTGGTCCCGTCGCTGTACGAGGGCTTCTCGCTGCCCGCCGTCGAGCACATGGCCTGCGGCACGCCCCTGGTGGCCAGCCGTACGGGCGCGCTGCCCGAGGTCGTGGGCGACGCGGCCGTCCAGGTGCCGCCGGGCGACGCCGAGGAACTGGCCGCCGTGCTGCGCCGCCTGCACGACTCCCCCGAGGAGCGCGAGCGGGTGGGCAAGGCCGGATACGACCGGGTCATGGAGCGCTACACCTGGCACGTCGTCGCCAAGCGGACGGTCGAGGCGTACCGCGAGGCGATGGCGGCGCACAAGAGCCGCCGCTGACCCCCGAACGAAAAGCCCCAAGAGCTGATCAAGGAGAAGCGACAAAGTGCTGACCGTGGACTTCGCCCGGCTCCCCGTGGGCCCCGGCGTGCGCGTGCTCGACCTGGGCTGCGGCGGCGGCAGGCACGCCTTCGAGGTGCTGCGCAAGGGCGCCGACGTCGTCGCCTTCGACATGGACCAGGCCGAGCTGGACAACGTGGCGGCCATGTTCGTGGCGATGGACAAGGCGGGCGAGGTGCCGCTGGGCGCGACCGGCGAGACCGTCCAGGGCACGGCGCTGGACATGCCGTTCGAGGACGGCGGCTTCGACCGGGTCATCGCGGCCGAGGTGCTGGAGCACATCCCCGACGACATGGCGGCCATGCGGGAGATCTTCCGCGTGCTCAAGCCGGGCGGCACCGCGGCGATCACCGTGCCGAGCTTCCTGCCCGAGCGCATCTGCTGGGCCCTGGACGAGGACTACCACACCGCCCCCGGCGGCCACGTGCGGATCTACACGCTGGCCGAGCTGTCGGCCAAGCTCAAGTCCGTCGGCTTCGAGATCGGCCCGCACCACCACGCCCACGGCCTGCACGCGCCCTACTGGTGGATCAAGTGCGCGGTGGGCGTCAACAACGACGACCACCCGGTCGCCAAGGCGTACCACGAGCTGCTGGTGTGGGACATCATGAAGCGCCCGGCCGCCACCAGGATCGCCGAGGCGCTGCTCAACCCGCTCATCGGCAAGAGCGTGGTCCTCTACGTCAAGAAGCCATGATCTCCCGCGAGGAGGTCGTCCGCACGGCCCTCAGCATCGCGGCCATCCAGCAGGACGACGGCGGCGTGCCCTGGCCCGAGGGGCACGTGGACGCGTGGAACCACGTCGAGTGCCTGATGGGCATGTGCGTGGCCGGACTGGCCGAGCCGGTGCGGCGCGGCTGGGAGTGGCTGGCCCGCCACCAGCGCCCCGACGGCTCCTGGCCGATGAAGCTGCTCGACGGGGTGGCGACCGAGGCGGGCGGCGAGTCCAACCACGCCGCCTACGTCGCCGCCGGCGTCTGGCACCACCATCTCGTCACCGGCGACCGCGAGCACGCCGAGCGCCACTGGCCCATGGTCAAGGCCGCCCTCGACTACGTGGTGGGCCTGCAGACCGAGCGGGGCGAGATCGTCTGGGAGCGGGACGCCCACGGCCGGGCCGCGGCGTACGCGCTGCTGACCGGGTGCTCCTCGATCCACCAGGGCCTGCGCTGCGGCGTGCTGCTCGCCGACCACCTGGGCGACCCGCAGCCGCACTGGGAACTGGCCGCCGACCGGCTCGCCCACGTGTTGTCGGCGCACCCGGAGGCGTTCGCCGACAAGAGCCGGTTCTCGATGGACTGGTACTACCCGGTGCTCGGCGGCGCGGTACGCGGGCGGCAGGCGTTCGAGCTGCTGGAACGCGAGTGGTCCACGTTCGTGGTGCCGGGGCTCGGCATCCGGTGCGTGTCCGACCAGCCGTGGGTGACCGGGGCCGAGACGTGCGAGCTGGTGCTGGCCCTGGACGCCATGGGCGACCGTACGCGGGCCGCCGCCCTCTTCGCCGACGTGCAGCACCTGCGGCACGAGGACGGCTCGTACTGGACCGGCTGGCAGTTCGTCAACCTCAAGCACTTCCCGCACGAGCGCTCCGGCTACACCGCGGCCGCTGCCATCCTCGCCGCGGACGCGTTGCAGCGCCTCTCCCCCGGTTCCGGGCTGTTCCGCGACATCGCGGGCACGTCGGTGTCCGATCCGGAGGCGTGCGGGTGCGTGGAGCGGCAGTCCTTCAGGCCGGCGCCCCCCGGCTGAGCCCACGTCGGCGGGGGCAGGGGCGCAAGGGCTTTTGCGGGTTCTTTGCCGGGGACATCCGGTGCGCCGCCGGTGAATGGCGCAATGGGGTTACTAGCTTCGTGTCTGGCCGTAGGAGGCGTCTTCGGGGGAAGCGTGGGCGACACGGGCACAACAGCGTTCTTGGACCAGGTCAGGATCGAGCCGACACTGTCCCCGGCGAGGGGGCTGCGGAGTTTTCTGGCCAAGGATCCTTCGGAGTCCGATCTGGGCCGGCGCAGGTTCCGGTTGCGCGCCGGGGCTCCCCGAACAGTCTTCGCGGATGCCGAAAAGTCGTACGTATTCGGCTTCAACGCGGTGATGTCGCGGGAAGTCGAGAAAATCGAAGAGCTATCACCTGAGCAGCGGCCTTTCGGCTACGAGGGCGCGGCGGCGGCCTGCACCGTGCTCGACCTGCTCACCTTGACCCGGGGCCGGCGCCTTCACGAGCTACTGGCCGGCCCCGCCCAGCATCACCGCCACGCCGCGTACGTCGGCGCCGGACGCGGCTACGCGCTGCTGCGGCTGCGTCCGGTCTGGGGCGCGCGGCGGGCGCACCCGCTGATGCGCTGGCTGGCGGTGGACGGCTTCGGGTTCCAGTGGAGCCTGGCGCGCGCCGACCGCATGGTGGGCCGCAGGAGCATGCCCGACCTGCTCACCCGCGCCCACTGCGCGGTCTTCGACCAGGGGCTCGGACGGCTGCTGTGGTACCACGACTGCGCCTCGCCGGACGACGTCGGCGCGCGGATCGCGGGCTTCCCCGCGTCGCGGCGGGCCGACCTGTGGAGCGGCGTGGGGTTCGCGGCCACGTACACGGGCGGCGCCGACAGCGACGAGCTGTGGTGGCTGACCGAGCACGCCGGCGCCGACGGCTTCCGCGCCCACCTGGCGCAGGGCTGCGCCTTCGCGGTCGCGGCCCGGCTGCGCTCGGGGGCGCTGCCGGACCACGCGCGGCCGGCCGTGCCGATCCTGGCCGACGCCGCGCCCGACGAGGCGGCCGCGTGGACCGACCAGGCGCTCCTCGCACTCGGCCACGACGCCCACACCCACGAGGACTTCCAGCGCTGGCAGGCCCACACCCGAAGGTCGTGGAACCGCCGCCACCGCAGCTAGACGCCCTGGCCGACGCGTTCGAGCACGCGCAGCGAGCCCTCGGCCGACACCTCGAGGAAGGCGCCCGACTCCAGGGCCCGCAGGTAGACCCGGTACGGCGCCTGCCCGCCGTCGGCCGAGTCGGGGTAGATGTCGTGGAAGACCAGCGCGCCGCCCTCCATGACGTGCGGCGCCCAGCCCTCGTAGTCGCGGGTGACCGGCTCCTCGGAGTGGCCGCCGTCGATGAAGAGCATGCCGAGCGGCGTGTTCCACAACGCGGCCACCCGGTCGGACCGCCCGACGACGGCGATCACCTCGTCCTCCAGCCCGGCGGCGGCGATCGTGGCCCGGAAGACGGGCAGCGAGTCCATCCGCCCGAAGCGCGGGTCCATCAGCGTCGGGTCGTGGTGGGCCCAGCCCGGCTGGATCTCCTCCGAGCCCCGGTGATGGTCGACGGTGACGACCACCGAGCCGACGTGCCGGGCCGCCGCGCCGAGATAGATCGCCGACTTGCCGCAGTACGTGCCGATCTCGCAGACCGGCCCCCGGCCGCCGTAGCGGCAGGCCGCCTCGAACAGGGCCAGACCCTCCTTCGGCGGCATGAATCCCTTGGCGTGCTCCGCTGCGTGGAGCAGCTCCGGCGGCATCGTCATAGGCATGCACACTAGCCGAACCGAATAACATTCCAGGGACCTCTTGCCGTGCTTCTTTGCAACCTGTTCTACTTGGCACGTGAATCAGCGCGCTCGCATCGCGATGTCCGACGACGAGGTCACGGCGTTCCTGGAGGGGTCGCGCAAGGTCCAGCTCGCGACCGTCAACCCCGACGGGACACCGCATCTGGTGACCATGTTCTACGGGCTGGACGAGGGCCGCATCGCCTTCTGGACGTACGGCAAGGCGCAGAAGGCACGCAACCTGGCGCGCGACCCGCGGGTGAGCTGCCTCGTCGAGGCGGGCGACGACTACGACCAGCTCCGGGGCGTCCTGGTGTACGGCGTCGCCGAGCAGGTGGACGACCGCGACCGCGTGCTCGACATCGGCATGATGATCGCGCGCAGGACGACCCCGGGCGTACCGGACGACCTGCTGAGCCCCTATGTCGAGCAGACCGGGAGGAAACGGATCGCCTACGTCGTCGAGCGCACCAAAGTGGTCTCATGGGACCACAGGAGGCTCACATGAAGGTCAAGGTCGATGAACTGGTCTGCGAGGCCAACGCCGTGTGCATGGGGCTCGCGCCCGAGGTGTTCGAGGTGGATGACGACGACCAGCTCCACATCCTGCTCCCCGAACCACCCCCCGAAATGCGGGACCGCGTCCGCAGCGCGGTCAGGTCCTGCCCGAAAGCCGCCCTGTCGCTAGAGGACTAGCCGTAGCCGGAGGAGGAACCCCATGCGCGCCGCGATCCTGCACGCCGTAGGCAACGACAAGCTGGACATCCGCGACGACATCACCCTGGCCCCCGTCGGGCCGACCGATGTCCGCGTACGGATCAGAGCCACGGGCGTGTGCCACTCGGACCTGTCGGCCATGTCCGGCGTGCTTCCGCAGCCGGTGCCGCTGATCCCGGGCCACGAGGGCGCGGGCGAGGTGGTCGAGGTGGGCGAGCACGTCACGTCGGTCGCGCCGGGCGACCACGTCGTGATCAGCTGGCGCCCGGCCTGCCAGTCCTGCGACCTGTGCGTGGGCGGGCAGCCGTACATGTGCATGAAGTACGTCATCGAGTCCTTCAGCAAGGGCAACTTCCGCTTCGGCGGCGACAACGCGACGGCGTTCGGCATGGCCGGCTGCGGCACCTGGGCCGAGGAGGTCATCGTGCCCTGGCAGGGCGCGATCAAGATCGACGAGGACGTGTCGTGGGAGGCGGCGGCCCTGATCGGCTGCGGCATCACGACCGGTGTGGGCGCCGCGATCAACACCGCCAAGGTGCGTCCCGGCTCCACGGTCGCGGTGATCGGCTGCGGCGGCGTCGGCCTGTCGGTCATCCAGGGCGCCCGCGTCTCCGGCGCCAGGACGATCCTCGCCATCGACCCGCTGGAGTCCAAGCACGCCCTGGCCAAGAAGGTCGGCGCGACGCACGCGATCACCCCCGAGCAGGTCCCCGAGGCCCTGAACGAGCTGACCGGCGGCAGCGGCTTCGACTACGGCTTCGAGGTCGTCGGCAAGGCGGCGACCATCCAGAGCGCCTGGCAGCTCACGCGGGCGGGCGGCGACGTGGTCGTGGTCGGCGCCGGCGCGGTGGACGACATGGTCTCCATCTCCGCCTTCAGCCTGCTGTTCGAGGGCAAGAGACTGCTGTCCAGCCTGTACGGCGAGGCCGACGTGCGGCACGACTTCCCGTACTTCGCCAAGCTCCACAAGGCGGGACAGCTCGACCTGGAATCGCTGATCAGCGCCCGCATCCGGCTCAGCGACCTGAACGACGCCGTCGCGGCCCTCAGGGGCGGCGAGGTGCTGCGCCAGATCGTCATCATGGACTGACACCACCCCCAGCCCGCCGAGGCCGGAGGCCGGGCCCCCGGTTTCCGGCCTCGGCGTGGCTCCGGCGACCCGTACCTGGCCTGCAAGTTCCTCACGACGGACGTGGTGATGTCCGCGCTGCGCGGCACGTCCGACGCCCTGGTCTGCCGCGTCGTCCGCTGACCGTCCCGGGCGGCGGAGCCGCACCGTCAAGGCGTCCCCGGCGGCCGGCCCCGGCCTGTTCTCCTCGCTCTGAGCGCGTGGCGGGGCCGGCCGGCGAGGGCGGCTCAGGAGGGCAGGAGCGTGTCGAGCGGGACGGCGGGATCGGCGAGCGCGGCCCTGTCCACGGGCTTGCCGGAACGGATGAGGGCCTGGGTGTGGTCGGTGACGTCCCAGACGTTGACGTTCATCGCGGCCAGCACCTTGTCCCTCTCGTCCAGCCAGAACGCGATGAACTCGCGGGCGTCCAGGTCGCCGCGCACCACGACGTCGGGGGTGCTGCCGGGCGGGATGTGGCCGACGTACTCCATGCCCAGGTCGTACTGGTCGGTGTAGAAGTAGGGCAGGTTGTCGTAGGTGTCGGCCCGGCCGAGCATCGCGCGGGCGGCGGTGGCGGGCTGGTTGAGCGCGTTCGCCCAGTGCTCGACCCGGACGTGGTACCCCAGCAGCGGGTGGTAGGCGTTGGCGATGTCCCCGGCGGCGAAGATGTCGGGGTCGGAGGTGCGCAGGTCGGCCCCCACCTTGACGCCGTCCTCGACGGTCAGCCCGGCGGCCCGCGCCAGGCCGGTGTCAGGGTCGGCGCCGACGCCGGCCACGACGACGTCCGCCTCGACGTGGGCGCCGTCGTCCAGCAGCACCCCCGAGTCGGTGATCTCGGCGGGGCGGGCGTCGAAGAGGAAGTTCACGCCGTGCTCGCGGTGCAGCGCGGTGAACACCTGGGCGACGTACGGCCCCAGCACGCGCAGCAGCGGCGCGGACGCCGTCTCGATCACGGTGACCTCGGCCCCGGCGGCCCGTGCCGCGGCGGCCACCTCCAGCCCGATCCAGCCGGCTCCGAGTATCGCGACACGACCGGCGCCGGCCAGGGTGGCGCGAAGGCGTTCGCTGTCGTCGACGGTACGCAGGTACAGCACGTCGGACCGGTCGGCCCCGGGGATGCCGGGACGGCGCGGCCGGGAACCGGTGGCCAGCAGCAGCTTGTCGTAGCCGAGCCGCTCGCCGCCGGTGAGGGTGACCTGGTGGCCGCCGGGGTCGATGCCGGTGACCTCGACGCCCAGCCGCAGCTCGACGTCGTGCTCGGCGTACCAGGAACGGTCGTGGACGAAGATCTTGTCGCGTTCGGCGCCGCCCTGGAGATAGTCCTTGGACAGCGGCGGCCGCTCGTACGGCAGATGGGTCTCCCTGCCGACCAGCACGAGCCGGCCGTCGAAGCCCTCCTCGCGCAGGGCCTCCGCGGCCTTGGCGGCGGCCAGGCCGCCGCCGGCGATCACGATGGTCACGGGTTCAGGCATGGTCGGATCTCCTCTTCCTGTCCTGGACGAAGGGCCCGGCGCCCGGTCGGGGCCGGGCGTCGGCGCGGCGATCGCGGCACATGTCGGCTCCTACCCACACCGGCGCGGTGAGCGACATCAGGGGTTCCGCGTCGGCCGGTGCGCGGCCGGGCGGGCGCTCTATCGTGGGATCACCCAGCTCCGCGGGAGCGGCAAAGTGGTCGGGGAAGGCGTCTGATGGTCGCAGCCATCGCCAGGGTCCATGGCCTGTCGACAGCGCTGGTCCCGTGCGCGTACGGGGCCGCGGTGCTGACGCTGACGTGGCTGACCCAGGACGGGAACCTGGGCGACGTGATGTACGGGGACCTCGCCATGATGGCCATGGCCTTCCCGCTCTACCTCGCCGCCGGACCCCTGAACGGCATGCTGCTCCAGGTCATCCGCCCGCGGCCGCACGACGACCCCGCCCACGGGTGGGACTACCCGTACGCCTGGGACTACGTCCTCATGGCGTGGCCGGGGGTCGTCATGGCGGTCCTGCTGGCGGTCCTGCTGACGCGCCGGCGCACCCGTACGGCGGGACGGGTCCTCGGATGGCTCTCGGCCGCGGCCGTCACCCTGGTGGGAGTGGCGACCACCTTCGACGGCTGGGGGCCGCGCCGGCCGTTCGGGTGGCCGTTCCTCGTCTACGGGCTGGTCATGATCATGGGGTTGATGACCGTGCGGAGCCCGGCTCCGGAGAAGGCCGTCACTCCGGACGTCTAGCGCGGGGGCGCCCGGTGGCCGGGCAACGGGCGCCCTTGAGAGTCCCTCGTCCTACGTGGTGGAGAAGGCCGCGTCGAAGGCCGTGGCGGGCGGCGTGATGGAGTTCAGTCTCCTGATGTACCCCAACGCCTCTCTGGCCCCGTCCAGCCGGTCCATGCCCGCGTCCTCCCACTCGATGGAGATCGGCCCGTCGTACCCGATCGAGTTGAGCGCCCGGAAGCAGTCCTCCCACGGCACGTCCCCGCGCCCGGTGGAGACGAAGTCCCAGCCCCGTCGCATGTCCGCCCAGGGCAGGTGCGACGACAGCCGTCCCTTGCGCCCGTCGCCGATCCGGACCCGCGTGTCCTTGCAGTCCACGTGGTAGATCCGGTCCTTGAAGTCGAGGATGAACGCCACCGGGTCCAGGTCCTGCCACACCATGTGCGAGGGGTCCCAGTTCAGCCCGAACGCCGGCCGATGCCCGATCGCCTCCAGCGTCCGCTGCGTCGTGTAGTAGTCGTAGGCGATCTCGCTCGGGTGGATCTCGTGCGCGAACCGCACCCCCACCTCGTCGAACACGTCGAGGATCGGGTTCCAGCGGTCGGCGAAGTCCTGGTAGCCGGCCTCCACCATCGACGCCGGCACCGGCGGGAACATGGCCACGGTGTGCCAGATCGACGACCCCGTGAACCCGACCACCGTGTCCACGCCGAGCGCCGCCGCCGCCCTGGCCGTGTTCTTCATGTCCTCGGCCGCGGCCCGCCGTACGGACTCCGGGTCGCCCGAGCCCCAGATGCGCGCGGGCAGGATCGCCTTGTGCCGCTCGTCGATCGGATGGTCGCAGACGGCCTGGCCGACGAGGTGGTTGGAGATCGTCCACACCTTCAGGCCGTGCTTGTCGAGCTGGGCGCGTTTCTGCTCCACGTACGCCGGATCCGCCACGGCCTGCGCCACGTCGAAGTGGTCGCCCGAGCAGGCGATCTCCAGGCCGTCGTAACCCCATTCGGCCGCCAGCCTGCACACCTCCTCGAACGGCAGGTCCGCCCACTGCCCGGTGAACAGCGTTACTGGTCTCATGAGTCCTCCACAGGGGTGTAACGGCTGCCGTCGGCCGCGCTGCGCTCCACCGCCGCCAGCACGCGCTGCACCCGCAGCCCGTCGGCGAACGACGGCGCGGGGTCGGTGCCGGCCGCGACGGCCTCCAGGAAGTCCTTGATCTCGTGGGTGAAGGTGTGCTCGTAGCCGAGCCCGTGTCCCGGCGGCCACCACGCGCCGACGTAGGGGTGGTCGGGCTCGGTGACCAGGATCCGCTCGAACCCGCCCCCGCCCTCGCTGAACCACAGCTCGTTCATGGACTCGAAGTCGAACGCCAGGCTGCCGAGCTGCCCGTTGATCTCGATGCGCATCGCGTTCTTGCGCCCGGTCGCGAACCTGGTGGCCTCGAAGGAGGCCAGCGCGCCGCCCGACATCCGCCCGATGAACAGCGCGGCGTCGTCGACGGTGACCGCCCCCCTCTCCTCCGTACGGGACCCGCCCAGCCCCGCCGACTCCCCGGCCAGCGGGCGTTCCTTGACGAACGTCTCCGTCAGCCCCGACACGCCCACCACGTGCTGGCCGGTGACGAACTCGGCGGCGTCCACGATGTGCGAGCCGATGTCGCCCAGCGCCCCCGCGCCCGCCTTGTCCTTCTGCAACCGCCACACCAGCGGGAACTCCGGGTCCACGATCCAGTCCTGGAGGTACTGGGCGCGCACGTGCCGGATCTCGCCGAGCCTGCCCTCCTCGACGTACCGGCGGGCCAGCGCGACCGCGGGGACCCGCCGGTAGTTGAAGGCCACCATGCTCCTGCCCGGCGCCTCGGCCGCCGCCGCGACCATGGCCTCGGCCTCGGCGACGGTGTTGGCCAGCGGCTTCTCGCAGATCACGTGCTTGCCGGCGCGCAGCGCGGCGACGGCGATCTCGGCGTGCGAGTCACCCGGCGTGCAGATGTCGATGATCTGCACGTCGTCCCGCCGTACGAGCTCTCTCCAGTCCGTCTCGACGTCGGCCCAGCCGAGCCGGGCCGCCGCGGCCGCGGTGTGCTCCTTCGACCGGCCCGCGAGCACCGCCATGCGCGGCGCGAGCGGCAGGTCGAAGAACGCGCCGACGTTCCGCCACGCCTGGGAGTGGACGCGGCCCATGAACGCGTAGCCGATCATGCCCACGCCGATGGTGGTCTTGTCTGACATGCAACCCCCGATCAGGATTCGAATCCGAGCGCCAGATACTTGTCGACGTTCTCCTTGGTGATCGTCTCCGAGGCGAGGGTGATCGACTGGGGAACCTGGTTCTCCACGAGGTCACTCATGCCCTTGCCCTGCGCGATCAACCGGGCGAGCCGGACGGCCGAGGAGGCCATCGTGGGGCTGTAGGTGACGGTGGCCTTGAGCACCGAGGTGCCCGCCTGGATCTCCTTCATCGCGTTCAGCGAGCCGGCGCCGCCGACCATGATGAACTCGTCGCGGTTCGCCTCCTTGATGGCGGCCAGGACGCCGACGCCCTGGTCGTCGTCGTGGTTCCACAGGGCGTCGATCTTCTTGTGCGCCTGCAGCAACGAGGTCGCCACCTGGTTGCCGGTCTCGACGGTGAACTTGGCGTCCTGCTTGGCCGTGACGCTGAACCCGTACGTCTTCAGCGCGTCGGCGAACCCCTTGCTGCGGTCCTGGGTCAGCGGCAGCGTGGCGATGCCCTGGATCTCGACGATCACCGGGTTCGCGACGCCCTTGTCCTTGAGCTGCTTGCCGATGTAGTGCCCGGCCGCGACGCCCATGCCGTAGTTGTCGCCGCCGATCCACGTCCGGTAGGCCAGCTTGTCCGGGAACACCCGGTCGAGGTTGATGACCGGGATGCCGGCCTGCGCCGCCTGCAGCGCGACCTGGTTGAGCTGCTGGCCGTCGTTGGGCAGGATGACCAGGGCGTCCACCTTGGCCGCGATCAGCGACTCGACGGCCGAGATCTGCTGGTTGATGTCGTTGGTGGGCTCGACGGGCTTGAAGTCGACGTCGCCGTACTGCTTGGCCGCGCTCTCGGCGTTCTTGGCGATGGCCGCGATCCAGCCGTGGTCGGCGGCCGGCGCGGAGAAGCCGATCGTCACCTTCTGACCGGGTTCGTCGTTGCCGCTCGCGGCGGTGGCGGGCGCGGGCGCCGCCGACGAGGGAGCGGCCGCGGGCTCGTTGCTGGTGCAACCCGCCGCTAACAGCACTGCCCCGCCGACGAGGAATCCCCTGCGCGCGACGTTCTCACTCATATTGCTCTCGCTTTCAGGTTCCGCCGCTGGAGAAGGACGGCGACGACGATGATCAGGCCCTTGGCGATCAGCTGGTCGCTGGTGTTGAGCCCGTTGAGGATGAACAGGTTCGTGATGAGGGTGAAGATCAGCAGGCCCAGGATCGAGCCGATGATCGTGCCCCGGCCTCCGGTGAGCAGGGTGCCGCCGATGATGACGGCGGCGATGGCGTCGAGCTCGTACAGGTCGCCGTGGGTGGACGAGCCTGTCGTCGTGCGGGCCATGATGAGGATCGCGGCGACGCCGCAGCAGAAGCCGGACAGGGCGTACAGGAGCATCGTGTGCCTGCGTACGTCGATGCCGGCCAGCCTGGCCGCCTCGGGGTTGCCCCCGACCGCGTACGTGCGGCGGCCGAACGTGGTGCGGTTCAGGACGATCCACCCCAGCACCACGACCAGGGCGAACACGTAGACCAGCAGCGGGATGCCGAGCACCCGCGTGGTGGACAGCTGCACGATGCCCTCGACCTGGATGAGCTGCGTCTTCCGGTCGGACATGCGCTGGGCCAGGCCGCGGGCGGCCACGAGCATGGCGAGGGTGGCGATGAACGGCACCATCCGCCCGTAGGCGACCAGCAGCCCGTTGACCAGCCCGGCCCCGGTGCCGACGAGGATCGCGCAGACGGCCATCACCACCGGCCCGTACGACTGGGTGGCCAGCGTGGTCGCCCACACCGAGGCCAGGGCCATGACCGCGCCGACGGACAGGTCGATGCCGCCGCCGATGATCACGAAGGTGGCCCCGACGGTGATGACGCCGATCGTGGCGGCCAGGGCCAGGATGCTGACCAGGTTGGAGGTGGTGGCGAAGTTGTCGAACCGGGTGACGAGGCCGACGACCACGAGCAGCGCCAGCGCGCCCAGCAGGCCGAGATGGCGGATCTCGGCGACCCCGTTCAGCAGGGACGGTCTCGGCCGGGCGATCCCGGTGGCGGGTCGTTCGGGCGCCTCAATGGGGTCGCTCATCAGGCGGCCCTCCCATCCATGATCATGTCCAGTACGCGGTGCTCGTCCAGGCCGGCCGCCTCGCCCTCGTGGATGACGGCGCCCTCGCGCAGCACGAGCACCCGGTCGGCCAGGCCCAGCACCTCGGGCACCTCGCTGGAGACCAGCAGCACGCCGATGCCCTGGTCGGCCAGGTCGCGGATGACGGCGTACAGCTCGGCGCGGGCGCCGACGTCGACGCCCCGGGTGGGCTCGTCGAGCAGCAGCAGCCTGCGCCCGCCGAGCAGCCAGCGGGCGAGCACGGCCTTCTGCTGGTTGCCGCCCGACAGGGTCCTGATCGGGCGCTCGGGGTCGGGCGGGCGGATGTCGAGGAGTTCGGCCAGGCGTGCGGCCTCGGCCCGCTCGCGTTTGCGGTCGATCCATCCGAACCTCGCGAACTGCGGCAGGGTGCCGAGCGTGATGTTCGCGGTGACGCTCTGGTCGAGCAGCAGGGCCTGGGCCTTGCGCTCCTCGGGGGCCAGGCCCATGCCCTGCCTGACGGCGCCGGCCACGCGACGGCGCGCCGGGCGGCCGGCGAGCGTGACGCGGCCGGAGGCGGGGCGGGCGCCGTAGACGGCCTCCAGGATCTCCGAGCGTCCGCTGCCGACGAGCCCGGCCAGCCCGACGATCTCCCCGGCCCGGACGGAGAAGGAGACGTCGGCGAACACGCCGGGCGCGGTCAGGTTCTCGACGCGCAGCACCTCCTCGCCGGGGGGCCTGGTGAGGCGGGGCGGGAAGACGTACTCGACGTCGCGGCCGGTCATGAGGGAGACGATCCGGGCGGTGGGGGTGTCGCGGGCGGGCAGGCCGACGGCGACGGTGCGGCCGTCCTTGAGCACGGTGACGCGGTCGCCGATCTCGCGGATCTCCTCCAGCCGGTGGGAGATGTAGACGACGGCCACGCCCTGGGCGGTGAGCTCGCGGATGATGCGGAACAGGTTGGCGACCTCGTCGTGGGCCAGGGCGGCCGACGGCTCGTCCATGATGATCAGGCGGGCGTCGTGGGAGAGGGCGCGGGCCATCGAGACGACCTGCTTGGCGGCCGGTGAGAGCCGTCCGACCTCGGCGGACGGGCGGATCTCGCCGTGGCCGAGGCGTTCCAGCACCTCGCGGGCGGCCCGGCGGCCGGCCTGGCGGTTGACGAACCCGAAGCGGGCGTGCTCGTGGCCGAGGAAGATGTTCTCGGCCACGCTGAGGCCGTCGACCAGGTCCAGTTCCTGGTAGATGGTGGCGAAGCCGAGCCGGATGGCGTCGATCGGGCTGGTGGGCCGGACCGGCGTGCCGTTGAAGACGATCGTGCCCTCGTCGGGCTGGTGGGCGCCGGCCAGCACCTTGATCAGGGTGGACTTGCCCGCGCCGTTCTGGCCGAGCAGGCAGTGGACCTCGCCCGCCCGTACGTCGAGATCGACCCCGTCGAGCGCGCGCACGCCGGGGAACTGCTTGACGATGCCCTTCATGACCAGCATCGGGGTCCCCTTCAGGCGTTGACGATGCGGTTGATGTTGTCCGGTGACAGGTAGTGCTCGATCGCGAGCAGGCCCGCGCCGAGCGCGGCGGCGTTGATCCCGGTGCGGCTCGGGGTGATGGACAGGTGGTGGGTGGCCAGCGGCAGGGACCGGCGGTAGATCGTCTCCCTGATCCCGGCGAGCAGGTGTTCGTGGACGCGCGACAGCGCGCCGCCGATGACGATGACCTCGGGGTTGAAGAAGTTGACCAGGCCGGCCAGCACCTCGCCGATGAGCCGGCCGGCCTCCCTGACCAGCCGCAGCGCCTGGGTGTTGCCCGCCTGGACGAGCGCGACGACGTCGGCGCCGGTCTCGGCGGCCAGCCCGAGCTCGGCGAGCCGGCGCGCGATGGCGGCGCCGCCGGCCACGGCCTCCAGGCAGGCGCTGTTGCCGCAGCGGCAGCCGGCGTCGTCGTGGCCGCTGACGCGGATGTGCCCGATGTCGCCGGCCGAGCCCTGGGCCCCTCTGTGGAGCTTGCCGTCGGCCACGATGCCGCAGCCGATGCCGGTGCCGACCTTGACGAACAGCAGGTGGCTGGTGCCGGCGAAGGCGTTGCGGTGCTCGCCGAGCGCCATGACGTTGACGTCGTTGTCGACCAGCACCTGGATGCCGTCGAAGTACTCGGGGACGGGGTAGTCGTTCCAGCCGGGCATGATCGGCGGGTTGTTGGGGCGGCCGGTGGCGAACTCGACCGGGCCCGGCACGCCGATGCCGATCGCGCGCAGCGCGGCGCGTGGCCGTCCGGCCTCGCCGAGCAGCCGGTCGAGCCGCTGGTCGACGTGGGCGAGCACCTTCTCGGGGCCCTCGCCGATCTCCAGCGGGTCTTCGCACTCGGCCAGCAGGCCGCCGGTCATGTCCATGAGCGCGACCCGGCAGTGGGTGGCGCCCAGGTCGACGCCGGCGAAGGCGTGCTCCTCGGTGTGCAGGCGGAGCTGGCGCGGAGGACGGCCGCCGGTGGACTCGCCGCTCTCGGTCTCCTCGACGAGGCCGCGCTCGATGAGCGCGTCGACGCGCTGGGAGATCGTGGATCTGGCCAGTCCGGTGAGGCGCGCGAGATCGGAACGGGTGGTCGCCGATCCGGCGCTGATGAGCGTCAGGACGTCGGCAGCCGAGCCCGGCTGGGGGGTCATGCGGGAACAATAAGATCACTCATGCGGCAAATCAAGAGTCTGATTCGACCGAACTGCACGGACTTATGCCGAAGATCGAACAAAGCCTGTCATGCGACGTGCGCCGCAACCCTCCCGAACGCGCGGAAGCCGGCCGCCGCCCGGACGGGCGACGACCGGCTTCCGGCAGGTGCGGGCGTTAGAGCATGGCCTTCATCGAGTCGCCGGCCGTCAGCACGTACGGCTGCTCGGCCATCACCGCGTCCCAGTTGCCGGCGATCGCCTCGGGCGTGAGGTCGTCGGTCTTCCAGCCCGGCCCCTCGGCCACGAAGACGCGGGCCACCCGTCCGCCGCCGACGGTGAACACCTCTCCGCTCGACTCGCACGAGTCGTGCACGAGGTAGGCGACCAGCGCGCTCACCCGCTCGGGCGTGAACTTGGCCTCGAACTCGGCCGGCAGCAGCGCCTCGGTCATCCTGGTCCAGGCGATCGGCGCGATGGCGTTGGCCTTGATGCCGTTGCGCGCACCCTCGACGGCCAGCGTCTTGGTCAGCCCCACCAGGCCCATCTTGGCCGTGGCGTAGTTGGCCTGGCCGAAGTTGCCGAACAGGCCGGCCGGGCTGGAGGTGTTGACGATCCGGCCGTACCCGGCCTCCTTCATCAGCGGGTACGCGGCCTGGCTGACCAGGTACGACCCGCGTACGTGCACGGCCAGCACGCCGTCGAAGTCCTCGACCGTCATCTTCCCGAACGACTTGTCGCGCAGGATGCCCGCGTTGTTGACGACGACGTCCACCCTGCCGAACGCGTCGACAGCCGTCTGCACGAGCGCCCTCGCGCCCTCGGGGGTGGCCACGTCGTCGACGTTGGCGACGGCCTGGCCGCCGTTCTTGGTGATGAGCTCGACCACCTCGGCGGCGGGGCCGGTGGAGGCGCCGGTGCCGTCGAGCGCGCCGCCGAGGTCGTTGACCACGACCTTGGCGCCCCGCTCGGCGAGCAGGAGCGCGTGCGCCCTGCCGAGGCCGTGCCCGGCGCCCGTGATGATCGCGACCCTGTCATCGAACCGAAGCATCGAACCTCCAGAGCAAGAGAACAACATTCTGGTAGGAGTACGATAACCGACCGGCTCAGGCGCGTCTCCAGAGCTCCGGCTCGCCCTCCTCCCTGCCTACTCTGCCCCGATCGGCCAGCCACACCAGGTGGGCCAGCGTCTCGTTGTTGGCCGCCCGGCGCATGAACGGCGGGATCGTCTCCCAGGGCCGCGACCAGCTCAGCCGGGTGGCGACCTCCCAGCAGGTCACGCCGTCGCCCTCGCCGACGACCCGTTCGATCTCGGCCAGCCGCTCGTCGTGGTGCGCCAGCACGTGGTCGACGCGTTCGGCCAGCTCCAGGAAGCGGTACTCGTGGCCGGGCAGCACCTCCTCCACGTCCAGCTCGCGCACGGCGGCCAGCGAGCCGAGGTAGTCGGCCAGCGGGTTCGGGCCCGACTGGGGGTGCACGGCCACGATCGGCGTGATCTTCGCCAGCACGTGGTCGCCGGAGAGCAGCAGCCTGCGCCCCGGCGAGACGAAGCACAGGTGGCCGGGCGTGTGCCCGGGGGTCCACACGGCCCGCAGGTCCCAGCCGGGCAGCCCGAGGTCCTCGCCGTCCTCGATCAGCCGGTCGGGACGGGCCATCGTGACCATGTGCCTGATCATCATGGAGGCCCCGGCCAGCTCGTCCAGGCTCAGCTCGGGCACGCCGGAGCGCAGGAGCAGGGCCCGCTCCCGCTGGACGAGCGAGTCGATGGCGGCGTCGTCGTACCGCTCGCGCACGAGGCCCGCGTCGGCCGGGTGCAGCCCGATCCAGGCGCCCGACGCCTCACGGACGCGTCCCGCCAGGCCGTAGTGGTCGGGGTGCAGGTGGGTGACCAGGACGGCCCGGACGTCGGCGATCCCGTAGCCGGCCACGGCCAGCCCGGCGGCGAGGGCGTCGTAGGCCTCGTCGGTGTTCCATCCCGCGTCCACGATCGCCACGCCGTCGGGCAGTTCGAGGGCGTAGACGAGCACGTACCGCAGCGGGTTGACCGGAATGGGCACCGGGATCGACCAGAGCCCCGGCCGGACCCGCTCGACCTCCGGAACCACCCCGCTCACCCATGCATCACGCTGCGCCACGCTGGAAGGAGTCACCACGAACTTCGCCATGGCCCCGAATATAGTTCTGGTCCCGAATCATGTTCTACTAGGGGTCATGAAGCTGAGCCGCGAGATCTCGGACGATGGCCGCTTCGTCCGGCAGCCGAACCGCTTCACCGAACGGCTCGGGCCGCCCGAGCCCGGCCGCTACCGGCTCTACGCCTCCTACGCCTGCCCGTGGGCACAGCGCGTGCTGATCGTCCGCGCCCTGCTCCGCCTGGAGGACCTGCTGGACGTCACGATCGTCGACCCCGTCCGCGACGAGAAGGGCTGGCGGATCCCCGACGGGGACCCGCTGTACCTGTCGGAGCTCTACCACGCCACCGAACCGGGCTACACGGGCCGCTACACCGTGCCGTGCGTCTGGGACACCCGGGACGAACGCATCGTCACCAACGACTTCCCGCGGATCACCCTCGATCTGGAGACGTCGTGGGGCACCGGTCCCGACCTGTATCCCGAACGCCTGCGCCCGGACGTCGACATCATGAACGACCGCCTCTACCACGGCCTCAACAACGCGGTCTACGAGGCCGGCTTCGCGCGCGGGCAGCAGGCGTACGAGGAGGCGGTCACGCGCGTGTTCACCACGCTCGACCTGCTGGAGGTGCGCCTGGCGGAGTCGGAGTTCCTCTTCGACACGCTCACCGACAGCGACGTGCGCCTGTTCACCACGCTGGTCAGGTTCGACACGGTCTACCACGGCCACTTCAAGTGCTCGATCAGGCGGCTGACGGACTATCCGGCGTTGTGGGCGTACGCCCGGAGGCTCTACGCCATCCCCGCCTTCCGCGACACCACGGACTTCGACCACATCAAGCGCCACTACTACCTGACCCAGACGAACATCAACCCGAGCAGGATCGTTCCGGTAGGGCCGGAACTCGACTGGAGCCTGTGACCCCCGGCCTCGGCATCGCCACGAACAGCAGCGCCGAGGCCAGCACCACGCCGGAGGCCACCCACCAGGCGGCCGACGCCCCCGTCTGCGCGGCCAGCAGGCCGAGCGTGGAGTTGGCCAGCACCCCGCCCGCCTGCAGCGAGAGCGAGGACGTCGAGGTGACCGTGGTGCGCTCGGCCGCGGAGACCGCGTTGTGCTGCATCTCCAGGCAGAGCAGCCCGGTCACCGACAGCCCGGCGAACATGACGAGGTAGGCCAGCCCGGCCGTCACCAGGCCGGGCACGCCGTCCAGCCCGGCGGTGGCGGCCAGCGAGCCGACCGACAACGCGCAGAGCACCGCGCCCACCGCGGCCCCCCGGGCCGAGCTCCCGGCCAGGCGGGCCACGCGGGGGGCGAGCACGCTGCCCGTGGCGCTGGCGGCGTAGCCCAGGGCGGCCACGACGGCGTAGGCCAGGCCGCCGCCCTCGGCCGTGCCGGCCAGCTCGGCCAGGCGCCCGGGGGTCAGCAGCTCGATCGTCATCAGCAGCACGCCGGACGCGGCGGCGACGAGCATCAGGCGGCGCAGCACCGCGGACCCGGCGGTGAGCCGGATCCCGGCGACCACCGTGGCGGGCACCTCACGCAGCACGCCCCCCAGCGACCGCCGCGCGTGGGACGGCTCGGGCAGCGCGAACACCACCACGACCAGCAGGACGGCGGCCGCCGCCGCCCCCAGCAGGGGCGGCACCGCGAGCGGCGTCATCAGCTCCGGCGGCACCACCATCGGCACCCCGCCGCCCACCAGCACGCCGACGCACAGGGCCGCCGACTCCATCGCGCCGCCGCGCGCCAGGCCCGGTTTGAGGTCGGCGTCCTCGCCTTCGAGCTCGTGCAGGGTGTCGACGTACCAGGAGGTGGCCGGGCCGGTGGACAGCGCCCTGGCCACGCCCTTGATCACGCCGCTGACCAGGAACATCCAGAACGTCGTCGAGACGCTCATCATCGCGAGCCCCGCCACGGTGAACGCGGCCGAGGCGGCCAGCACCATCCGCCGCCCGACGACGTCGGCCAGACCGCCCGTGGGCAGCTCCAGGCTCGCGGCGACGACGGAGAAGACGGTCACCGACAGGCCGATCTCAGCCAGGCCGAGCCCTCTGTCGGTCATCAGCAGGACCATGCTGGCGGCCATGAGCCCCAGCGGCAGCCAGGTCAGGAAGCTGACGAGCATGTAGCGCCGCAACGCGGAACGAGCGGTCATCGGTCCTGCTCCTCTTCGTCGTCTCTGGTGCGGGGGAAGCCGCCGAGCCAGATGTGCACCTGCCGGGCGTCGGGATCCCCGGCGTGGCGGGCGGCGAGCTCGCGGACCAGCTCCTCGACCCGCTCGCCGAACTCCATGAGCCCGGCCGGCGGCAGCTCGACGAAGTCGTCGCTCAGCCCCGCCGCCCGCACCCATTCGGGCGACCAGCGGCGCTCGTCGTAGTCCTCGACGATGCGGGCGAGGGTCTCGACCTGGCGCATCCGCATGATCCGGACCGCCTCGCGGCCCTCGTCGGTGCCCGACAGCTCGCTGCTGTCCCAGGAGGTGTAGCGGTGGCGGGCCCGCCAGCGGCGTTCCCGGCCGTCGCGCCGGTCGGGGTCCTCCTCGATGAAGCCGTACTTGAACAGCTCACGCAGGTGGTAGCTGGTCGAGCCGGAGCTCTCCCCCACCTTGCGGCCCAGCTCGCTGGCGGTGGCCGGGCCGTCGCTGCGCAGCAGCCCGAGCAGCCGCACCCGCAAGGGGTGGGCGACGACCTTGAGCACCTGCGGGTCATTGATCTTGTACCGCTCCTCCATGAGCACGACCCTAGACCGCAAAGGCTTTTTTGCAAAGGGATTTTTGCGAATTCTCCGGCCTTCTAGACTGGGCGCATGCTCGACGACATCCGCGTGGACGACGCCGTCCTCGCCCTGCGCCCCGACTTCGCCGTGCTGGTCATGCTGGCCCACGGCCTGCGGAACGGCCCCACCGACGACCGCACCCGCGCCTGGCTGGCCGAGGTGTCGGCGGCCGAGGCGCAGCCCGACAAGATCGACGCCTGGAAGGACGCCTACCGCGCCTTCGGCGCCAAGCCGCAGCGCACCAGGCCCTCGGTCGACGCCCTGACCCGGCGCATGCCGCTGCCGGAGATCAACCGGGTGGTCGACGCGTACAACACGATCAGCGTCAAGCACGCGCTGCCCATCGGCGGCGAGGACCTCGACCGCTACCAGGGCCCGGCCCGCCTGGTGCGGGCGACCGGCGACGAGCACTCGGAGGAGGCGCTCGGGCAGCCCGAGCCCGGCGAGGTGATCTGGCGCGACGACGCCGGCGTGACGTGCCGCCGGTGGAACTGGCGTCAGGTGGCGCGCACCCGGCTCACCGAGGAGACCACCAACGCGATCTTCCTCCTCGAACGCCTGGAGCCGATGTCGATGGAGGAGCTCCGGCAGGCCGGGAAGGAACTGGCGGGCCTGCTGTCGGAGCTGTCACCCGGGGTGCGGATCACCAGCAGAATCGCGCCCGACGGGAAATAAACCTGGCGGCCACACGTTGATACCAAACAGTAACAATGGCGACTCTCCCTGGATTGACTAGGCGGGCGTGACCTCTTCGGCGTGTCCTGAGAGGATCGTTCGAGGCGGCGCGCGCTCTTCGGCGCGCGCTGCCGGTCCGGGCGAGTAGCCTTGGACAGGTTCTCTAACATCAACGCCGATCTGCGGAAGAGGGCGATTTCCGCCGTGTCGTCTGAGTCGTCGCGGACAAACCCGCTGGCAAGCTTTGGTCAGAACGAGTGGCTTGTCGACGAGCTGTACCAGAAGTACCTTCAAGATCCAGAGTCTGTCGACAAGGCCTGGTGGAACTTCTTCGCTGACTACAACCCTGATTACGGACCGGGCCGGACCCCGGTCAGGGAGGCGGCGAACGGCACTGCGACCGCGCCCGCTCCTCCCAAGGCGCCCCCGAAGGCGCCTCCGGCAGCCGAGAAGCCGAAGCAGCCGGCCACCCCGGTGCCCAAGGGCGCCGAGGAGGTGAAGCTGCGCGGCGCCGCCGCGCGCACGGCCGCCAACATGGACCTGTCCCTGACGGTCCCGACGGCGACCAGCGTGCGGGCCATCCCGGCCAAGCTGCTCATCGACAACCGCATCGTGATCAACAATCACCTCAAGCGGGGGCGTGGCGGCAAGATCTCCTTCACCCATCTGATCGGCTTCGCGATCGTCAAGGCGCTGAAGGCGATGCCGGAGATGAACCACTCCTACACGGAGGTCGACGGCAAGCCGACGCTGGTCAAGCCCGAGCACGTCGGGTTCGGCCTGGCGATCGACGTCCAGAAGAGCAACGGTGAGCGCCAGCTCCTCGTGCCCTCGATCAAGGGCGCCGAGGAGATGGACTTCCGCCAGTTCTGGGTGGCCTACGAAGAGGTCGTCCGCAAGGCCCGCGCGGGCAAGCTGGGCGTCGACGACTTCTCCGGCACCACGATCTCGCTGACCAACCCCGGCACGATCGGCACCGTCCACTCGGTCCCGCGTCTGATGCCGGGCCAGGGCACGATCATCGGCGTCGGCGCCATGGAGTACCCGGCCGAGTACCAGGGCGCCTCGCCCGACACGCTCTCGCGCCTGGCCGTCTCCAAGGTCATGACGCTGACCAGCACCTACGACCACCGGATCATCCAGGGCGCCCAGTCGGGCGACTTCCTGCGCCAGATCCACCGGCTGCTGCTCGGCGAGGACGGCTTCTACGACGAGATCTTCGAGGCGCTGCGCATCCCGTACGAGCCGGTGCGCTGGGTCCAGGACATCTCGGCCTCGCACGACGACGACGTGGCCAAGTCGGCCCGGGTCATCGAGCTGATCCACGCCTACCGCGTGCGCGGCCACCTGATGGCCGAGACCGACCCGCTGGAGTACAAGCAGCGCAAGCACCCCGACCTCGACATCCAGTCCCACGGGCTGACCCTGTGGGACCTCGAACGCGAGTTCGCCACGGGTGGTTTCGGCGGTCGTGCGCTGATGAAGCTCCGCGAGATCCTGGGCGTGCTGCGCGACTCCTACTGCCGCACGGTCGGCATCGAGTACATGCACATCCAGAACCCCGAGGAGCGGGCCTGGATCCAGGCGCGGGTGGAGAAGCCGCACGCCTCGCCCGAGCGCGACGAGCAGCTCAACATCCTGTCCCGGCTCAACACCGCCGAGGCGTTCGAGACGTTCCTGCAGACGAAGTTCGTCGGCCAGAAGCGCTTCTCGCTGGAGGGCGGCGAGTCCCTGATCCCGCTGCTCGACTCGGTGATCAGCGACGCCGCCGACGAGGGCCTCGACGAGGTCGTCATCGGCATGGCCCACCGCGGCCGGCTCAACGTGCTGGCCAACATCGTGGGCAAGTCCTACGCCCAGATCTTCGGCGAGTTCGAGGGCAACATCGACCCGCGCACCGCCCACGGCTCCGGTGACGTCAAGTACCACCTGGGCGCGAGCGGCGAGTTCACCGCGCCGAGCGGCAAGATGATCACCGCGTCCGTGGTGGCCAACCCCTCCCACCTGGAGGCGGTCGACCCGGTGCTGGAGGGCGTGGTCCGCGCCAAGCAGGACCTCCTGGAGCGCGGCGAGGAGGGCTTCACCGTCCTTCCCGTCCTCGTCCACGGCGACGCGGCCTTCGCCGGCCAGGGCGTGGTGGCCGAGACGCTCAACCTGTCGCAGCTGCGCGGCTACCGCACCGGCGGCACCGTGCACGTGGTGGTCAACAACCAGGTGGGCTTCACCACCTCGCCCGCCTCCTCCCGCTCGTCGGTCTATGCGACCGACGTGGCGCGGATGATCCAGGCGCCGATCTTCCACGTCAACGGCGACGACCCCGAGGCCGTGGTGCGCGTGGGCCAGCTGGCCTACGAATACCGCCAGGCGTTCCGCAAGGACGTCGTCATCGACCTCATCTGCTACCGCCGCCGCGGCCACAACGAGGGCGACAACCCCGCCTTCACCCAGCCGCTGATGTACGACCTGATCGACGCCAAGCGCTCGACCCGCAAGCTCTACACCGAGGCGCTGATCGGCCGGGGCGACATCACGGTCGAGGAGGCCGAGTCGGCGCTGCGCGACTACCAGGCCAAGCTGGAGCAGGCGTTCACCGAGACGCGCGAGGCGGCCAAGAAGCCCAAGGAGGCGGCCGCCATGCGGGTGCCGCCGGCCGAGGTCGTCAAGTGGTCCCACGCCGACACGCCGACGGCGATCAGCGACGAGACGCTCAAGCGCATCGTCGAGACCCAGCTCAACCTGCCCGACGGCTTCACGCCGCACCCGCGCCTGGCGCCGGTGTTGCAGCGCCGCGGCCAGATGGTCGAGACCGACTCGATCGACTGGGCGATGGGCGAGACGCTGGCGTTCGGCTCGCTGCTGATCGACGGCCACCCGGTGCGCCTGGTCGGCCAGGACTCCCGGCGCGGCACGTTCACCCAGCGACACGCGGTGCTGGTCGACCGGATGACCGGCGCCGACCACACCCCGCTGAAGCAGTTCAACGAGGGCACCACGAAGTTCTACGTCTACGACTCGCTGCTCAGCGAGTTCGCGGCGCTCGGCTTCGAGTACGGCTACAGCGTCGTGCGTCCCGATGCCCTGGTGGCGTGGGAGGCGCAGTTCGGCGACTTCGTCAACGGCGCCCAGACGATCATCGACGAGTTCATCTCGTCCGGTGAGCAGAAGTGGGGCCAGCGGTCGTCGGTCGTGCTGCTGCTGCCGCACGGCTTCGAGGGCCAGGGTCCCGACCACTCCTCGGCCAGGATCGAACGGTTCCTCCAGGTCTGCGCGCTCGACAACATGACGGTCGCGCAGCCGTCCACGCCGGCCAACTACTTCCACCTGCTGCGCTGGCAGGTGGAGTCCAACCGGCACAAGCCGATGGTGGTCTTCACGCCCAAGTCGCTGCTGCGGCACAAGGCGGCAACGTCGAAGGCGTCCGACTTCACCACCGGCACCTTCCAGCCGGTCCTGAGCGACACCACGGTCGATCCGGCCAAGGTCACCCGGGTCGTCCTGGTCTCGGGCAAGCTCTACTACGACCTGGCCGCGCAGCGCGACAAGACGGGCCGCGACGACGTCGCGATCGTCCGGCTCGAGCGGCTCTACCCGTTCCCGACCGAGGAGCTCACCGCCGAGCTGGCCCGCTACGGGCAGCAGGCCGAGCTGGTGTGGGCGCAGGACGAGCCGGTGAACATGGGCCCGTGGCCCTACCTGACGCTGAAGCTGGCCGAAGACCCGCAGACGCTCGGCGGCCGGTCGCTGCGCCGCGTCTCGCGGACCCCGAACAGCTCGCCTGCGACGGGTTCGCACAACTCGCACGACACCGAGCTGGAGGAGATCCTCCACCAGCTCTTCGGCTGAGCAGGCCGCCAGTGAGCCCCCGGCCGCCCGGCCGGGGGCTTCTGTGTTGACCGGCAGGGTGAGGCCCCTGCCTGCACGAAGGAGAAACCCATGTACTTCACCGATCGAGGGATCGAGGAGCTGGTCGATCGGCGGGGCGAGGAAGAGGTCAGCGTGCTCTGGCTGGGCGAACGGCTGCGCGAGTTCGTCGATCTCAACCCCGAGTTCGAGACCCCGATCGAGCGCCTGGCCACCTGGCTGGCCCGCCTCGACGACGAGGACGACGACTGACACGATTCCGCCACCCAGACGCGATACATCTTGAGTTTTCGAGTAACGCGACATATCGTGTTCTCGTAGGAGACGTACTCGTCGAGGAGGCATACGTTCATGGAGAAGTGGACGCTGGAGGCCCCTGAGCAGCTCACGTTCGGGCCGGTGGAGTCACTTGACGTGCGCATCGTCGCCGGCAGGCTGGCCGTGCTGGCCAGCGAGGGCCCGCCCACGCTGGAGCTGACGGAGATCGAGTCGGCCGCGCCGCTGCTGGTCAGCTACGACGCGCTGACCAAGGAGCTGGTCGTCGCCTACGAGGGCCTGACCCTGGACGGCCTGCTCGGCTGGCTGCGGCGCGACAGGCGCAGGACCAACCTGACCCTCACCGTGCCCAAGGGATGCCGGGTGAACACGGAGGTGGTCTCGGCCTCCACGGTGCTGGCCGGGTTCGAGCGTTCCACCCGGGTCAAGAGCGTGTCCTCCGAGGTCGTCCTCGACGGCGTGAGCGGCGAGGTGAGCGCCACGACGGTCTCCGGCTCGATCGAGAGCCGGGCCATGGAGGGCGACCTGGCGTTGAAGACCGTCTCGGGCGAGCTGACGCTGGCCGACGGCAGCCCGCGCCGGCTCAAGGCCAGCACGGTGTCCGGCCGCATCACCGCCGACCTGACGCTCCGGCCGACGAGTCATGTGACGCTCAACAGCGTCTCGGGTGCCATTCTGGTGCGGGTGCCGGAGAACGCCGAGTCCGACGTCAGCATGAGGTCCACCTCCGGCAGGCTCAGCTCGACGTTCGACGGGCTGTCGGCGGCCAACAGCCCCGGCTCCAAGACGCTGTCGGGGCGGCTGGGCGGAGGCATGGCCTCACTGTCGGCGTACACCGTCTCGGGCGAGGTCGCGCTGCTCAAGGGAGAGAAGGAATGAGCCCTGTCTTCGGTCACGGCCGGCTCCGGCTGTACCTGCTCAAGCTGCTGGAGGAGAGCCCGCGGCACGGATACGAGGTCATCCGGCTGCTCCAGGACCGCTTCCTCGGCGTCTACTCGCCCTCCCCCGGCACGATCTACCCGCGCCTGGCCCGCCTGGAGGAGGAGGGCCTGGTCACGCACGAGGTGATCGACGGCAAGAAGGTGTTCTCCATCACCGACAAGGGCCGCGAGGAGCTCAACGCCCGGCTCGACGAGCTCGACGACCTGGAGCAGGAGATCTCCGCCTCGGTGCGGGACATCGCCCGCGAGGTCAAGGAGGACGTCCGCGACACGGTGAAGTCGCTGCGCGACGAGCTGACCCGGATGGCCAAGGACGTCCGCACCGGCACCCACGACAGCGCCAAGACCCGGGCCGAAGACCTCAAACGGCTCAAGGAGCAGCAGAAGCGGCAGTGGATGGCGCACGCCAGCCAGTGGCAGGTGGAGAGCGACCGGCTGGCCGGCGAGTGGCGCCGGATCTGGTCGGACATCTGGGCCACGCTCGGCGGCGACACCGTGCGCCGCATCGAGCTCGACAGCGAGCTGGGCGAACTGCTGGCCGACTTCGTGGCCCAGGCCCGCATGGAGGCCGCCGACGCCGCCCTGACCACGCAGAAGCTGACCGAGCTGCACGCCGTCCTCGACGAGGCGTCCGCCCGCATCCGCGACATCCTCCAACGCTGAGCCCGTGCTCAGCCCGTCCTGAGCCGACGCCGAGTCACCGCTAGGCCGAGCGCAGCGACCGTTCCGGGCGCCCGAGGCCGCGGGCCGCCCTGCGGGCGTGGTAGGCGACCGGCATGTAGCGCAACCGCTCGGGCAGGCGCGCGGTCAGCATCGCCACCGCGTGCCCGAGGTGCCGCAGCCGCCGCTCGTCCCGGGCCGTCCAGCGCAGGCCGAGCTTCCTGCGCGCGGCCGGCGGCAGGGTGCCGACGGTGACGAAGTGGTTGAACTCCCCCGAACCCAGCCCCACCGGCGTCCACAGGCGGCGCAGCGGCCTCGGCAGGCCGGGCGGGGCCGGTGTGCCGCGCATGACGGCGAGCACCTCCAGCGCGGTCGGGTGCGGCTCCAGCCGTTCGGCGATCATCGTGTCGAAGTAGCGCCAGAACGCCTCCAGGTTCGCCGGCATCTCCCGCTCCGGCACGTGCAGGATGGCGCCGAGCTGCCGCGATTCGGCGTACATGCGGCGTTGCTGCTCTTCGGTGTACGGGGTGCCGAAGTAGCGGTTGAGCGTGACGAAACGCTCGAACAGCGACAGGTGCACCCAGGCCCATGCCTCGCCGTTCAGGGCGTGGTAGGCGCGGCCGTGCTCGTCCACGCCGCTGATGGACCGGTGCAGCTCGCGCAGCCGCCGGCCCTCGGCCAGGCCGCCCTCCCCGCCGTAGACCCACTTCTGGACGGAGGCGAGCGTGCGGTTGAGCCGCCCCCACGGATCTTCCTTGTACGTCGAGTGCTGTGCCACGGCCGCGCCGACCGCCGGATGCATGGTCTGGAGGACCAGCGCGCTGCCGGCCACGAGCAGGTTGCGGTATTCGCCCGCGGTGTCCCAGTGCATCGAACCCGGGCCGAACGGCTCCACATCCATGGTGACGCCTCCAGGGTGATACAACCTCATTTTCCTGTATCACCCGGAAGACGGACAAGTAACCCTGCACTTATTCAGCCAGTAAAGACGATCTTTCCGAAGATCTCCCCCTCGGCCATGGCGGCGAAGCCGTCGCGGGCCTCGGCCATCGGCAGCGTCCGGTCGATCACCGGCCGCACGCCCGTCTGCTCCAGGAACACCGCCAGCCGCTGGAGCTGGTCGCGCGTGCCCATGGTGGTGCCGACCACGGAGAGCTGCAGGAAGAAGACGCGGTTGAGGTCGGCGGACGGGACCGCGCCGCTGGTGGCCCCGGAGACCACGATGCGGCCGCCCGGCCTGAGCGACTTGAGCGAATGGTCCCAGGTGGCCTGGCCGACGGTCTCCATGACCGCGTCCACCCGCTCGGGCAGCCGCGCGCCGGTCTCGAAGACCTGGTCGGCGCCGAGCTCGCGGGCCCGCTCGCGCTTCTCCTCCGAGCGGCTGGTCGCCCAGACCCGGAAGCCGCCCGCCCGGCCGAGCGCGACGAGCGCGGTGGCGACGCCGCCGCCGGCGCCCTGCACCAGCACCGTCGAGCCCGGTTCGAGCCCCGCCTTGTCGAACAGCATGCGGTACGCGGTCAGCCAGGCCGTGGGCAGGCAGGCGGCCTCCTCGAAGCTGAGCGCGGCCGGCTTGGGCACGAGATTGCGCCGCGGCACGGCCACCCGCTCGGCGAACGTCCCGTCGTGCACCTCCGACAGCAGCGAGCGCCTGGGATCGAGCGTCTCGTCCGCGCCCGTGCCGATGACGGCGTGCACGATGACGTCGTTGCCGTCCTCGTCCACGCCGGAGGCGTCGCAGCCGAGCACGATCGGCAGGCGGTCCTTCCTGATGCCCACGCCCTTGAGCGTCCACAGGTCGTGGTGGTTGAGGGCGGCGGCGCGTACGGAGACGGTCGTCCAGCCGTCGGGCGCCTCCGGCTCGGGATGCTCACCGAGCGTCAGCCCGGCGAGCGGATTGTCGGGATCGGTCTGTGTGGCGGTTACGGCGAACATGGCCGCACCCTACTAACCGGCCCACCGCCACCCGCGGCGCCGCCCCGCCTCTCACCGTTCGACCGTCACCCGGATCCCCGCCAGGGCGCGACGTCATCGCTGGACCGTCACCCGGATACCCGCCAGGGCGCGGCGCCTGAAATCCTCGGAACCGGCGACGGCGACCTCCACGTCCCCCCGGCACGTCCACTCGCCCGGACGTCCGCGCCCCTGGATCACCTTCGGCAGCCGGGCCTTCCCGGCGCAGTCGGGCGTGGGCACCAGCACGACCATCTCCCGCACTCCCCCGCCGAACCAGAGTTGCGGCCCGGCCGGATCCCCCTGAATCGTGGCCCCCGGCTCGGCGAGCCGCACCGACCCCTTGCCCGACAACACGAGATAGCCGTCGCGGGTCACCTGTCCGCGCAGCTCCCGCGCCAGGGCCGTGCGCTGCTCGAAGGTCAGCCCCTCGCCCCGGTCCTGCATCGCCACCCGCCACCGTCCGAACGTGAACAGCAGCACCTGCCCGGTGCCCCCGCCGGGCTGACGCGGCCACAGGGTGACGCCCGGGCCGTAGCTCCTGATCGGCCGGCCGCCGCCGGTCACCTCGGCGACCCCGTTGTACGGCACGCTGAACTGCCGGAAGAGCCCGTCGACCCACGCCCCCTGGAACGGCCGCACCCCCAGCTCGTTGAGGTCGAGGTCGGCCGGATAGCGCACCTCGGCCTTCAGCCCGTCGGGGAAGACGACGTCGATGATCTCGTCCCGCCCCTTGGTCCTGGCCGGGACCCGCAAGGTGCTGGGGCCGTTGTCGATCGTGGTGAGGGAGCGGATGGGCGCGGTGGCGGACGGCGCGGGCGCCCGCGGCAGCGGGTCGCGGCTGAGCAGCAGGCTGACGGCCGGGATCACCAGCAGAGCCAGCACCACCGCGAGCCCGATCCACCGGCGGCGGCCGCGCTCACCTGCCTCGATGACGTCGAACTGGTCGGACACGACGTGCCTCGCCGGGTTAGTGCGGGTTGTGCCCTTCACCCCCAGTTCAGTTGAGCGACATCCACCCGCGCAAGCCCTCGAACCCGGCGAAGTCGCCGTCCGAGGTCACAACTTCACAACCCCGTGCGGGATCACCAGGTGGCCACGTTGAGCCCGCCGCCGGTGACCAGCTCGACCCGCTGCCCGACCAGTTCCCTGGACATGGCGTCGGCCAGCAGCTCCGGCTCCAGCACGTGCGCGTGCGCCCGCCCGCCGGCCGGCAGGTCCACGACGAGGATGCCCTTCTCCGGGCCGCCGTCCCGGCCGTGCGCGACCGTGTACCCGGCCACGGTGGCGGGCCCGGCGTACGAGTCCGCCACGGGCACACCGGAGGCCGTGAACACCGGTGTGGCGTCCCCCAGGAGCCCTCCCGGCTCGCTGGACCACACCGCGTACGTGTGCTTCGTCAGGTGCATCCCGACGCCGGTCACCAGCCCGTGCCCCGGCTGCGTGCGCAGCAGCCCGGCCATCGTGGCCGTCGAGTGCAGCACGTAGTCGCTGGCCGGGCCGCCGGCGTACGGCAGGCCGCCGGTGACCGTCAGGCCGCGCCGGTCGAACGGGTCGAGCCCGATCGCGTCGCACGCCTGCCGCAGCGCGACGGCGAAGCAGCTGTACAGGTCGAGGGCGTCGAGGTCGGCGAGGCCGAGCCCGGCGCGGCGGAAGGCGGCCTCCGCCGCGGCCCCGATCGCCCGCGAGGAGCCGAGCGCGGGCCGCGCCGCCACCTCCCAGGTGTCCTCCGCGTACGCCCAGCCGCGCAGGTGGACCCGCCGCTCGTCCGGCACCCCCAGGCGGTCGGCCAGCCCCGCGGCGGCCAGGACGACGGCCGCCGCCTGGTCGACCTCCATGACGGCCACGGTGTTCCTGGTGTACGGCCAGCCGACGAACCGGTTGCCCTTCACCAGCTCCTCGGGTGTGCGCACGGCCCGCCGCCACGCGTACGGGTTGGCCGCGGCCACCTCGGTCATCGGCGCCATCATCCGGCCCCGGTCGAGCATCTCCTCCTCGACCGTCATCCCGGCCGCCGCCCGCCGCGCGGTCTCCATGATCGCGTACGTGTGCACCGGCAGGAACAGCTCGTGCGCCAGCTCGGCGGGGTGCGGGGGACGTTCCCAGCCATAGGGCGGCTTGGGATCGGCGGCGTGGCTCCACGGCACGTGCTCGCCCGCCCGCCGGTAGGCCCGCCGGGTGGCCAGCGCCTCGGCCCCGGTGATCAGCGCGCAGTCCAGCTCGCCCGCCGCGATCCGGGCCGCGGCCTCACCGATGAGGAGCTGCGGAGCCGTACCGCTGACCTTGGAGTAGGTCTGGTGGCGCGGCGTGGCGCCCAGGCGCTCGGCCAGCCGTCCGGTCGGGGAGTCGTACTGCCAGGAGTCGGTGTACACGATCTGGATCGAGTCGAGCCGTCCGACGGGAAGCCGGGCGTCCTCGGCCGCCTCGCGGGCGACCGACTCCCACAGGTCGAGCGGTTCCGGGCCGGGCTGCTCTCGAATGGTGCGTTGTGCGATGCCGATGAGACAGGGGGTGCGTGGATCCATGCGGACATCCAACCAGAACAACATTCGGTTGATAAGTAGTGGCGTTTGACAATTAGCGTTACCGCTGTTGCTGAAGACTATTCATCGCGCCTTTGACCTGCGCGGATGCCCTTCGCGAATACATGCGATTTTGCTATTTCCATAACGGAACGGAACCGGCGCCGACTTTTTCGCGTCGTTTCCTGGCCGACGGGTTGCGCCATTCATTAGCGTGCTCAACGTTTTCCTGGCCCACCGGGGCGCAGTACCCCGCTCTGGGCCGCCGAGAACTGAGAGGAGCTCCATGTATTCCCGAGCAAGGCGCATCGCGATCCCCCTCGCCGGACTGGTGGCCGTCGGCCTGGCCACCGCCATGACCAACGGCGCCGCGGCGCAGGCGACCTCAGCACCCGATGTCGTGTCCAGGAACGCGGCGACCCCCGCCGAGCAGGCCGTGCAGTTCTGGACGCCCGACCGCATCAAGCTCGCCACCGACTACGACGGCGCGCTCGACGTGTCCTCCAGGGGCGCCAGGGGCGGCGTCCAGACCCCCGACGGCCCGCCCGGATCCGTCCCGCCGATCGGCCAGGAGAAGGGCAAGGCCGGCAGGAGCAAGCAGGTCAACCTGCCCAACACGGTCGGCCGCGTGTTCTTCACGCTGCCCCGAGCCGACCCGCGCGACCCGAAGAACTGGCGGTACTGCTCGGCCAGCTCCGTACAGGGCAAGTACCGCAACCTGGTGGCGACCTCCGCCCACTGTGTCTACGACACCCAGAAGAACACCTTCTACGACAACTGGATCTTCATCCCGTCGTACTGGGACGGCGACAACGTCTGGGAGGGCAAGGCGCCCTACGGCATCTACGCCGCCAAGACGTTCAACGCGCACGACGACTTCGTGGTGAAGGAGGACTACGACTTCGACTACGCGTTCGTCAACGTCTACAACGGCATCAAGGTGCAGTGGGAGAAGACCGGCAACCGGTGGCGGTGGACCGTCAAGAACGTCGGCCGCCTCGGTGACAACGTCGGCGGCCAGGGCTTCACCTGGAACCGCAGCACGAAGCTGAACGTGTACTCCTTCGGCTACCCGGCGGGTGGGCATCCCGACGGCGACAAGCCGTACACCGGCCGCACCATGAAGTGGTGCTACGGGAGGACGGCTCCGATGCCCGAGGCCAAGAAGTACAACCTCCAGGAGCAGATCGGCTTCAGGTGCTCCTTCACCGCCGGCGCCAGCGGCGGCCCGTTCATCTACGACTACAGGAACTCCTCACGCACCGGCTACCTGGTGGGCGTGAACAGCGTCGCGTGGGACACCGACGGCAACGACCGCTACGACCACATCTCGTCGCCGTACTTCAACACCGACACGTACAACGTCTACAAGGCCGCCGCCAACCGCTGGACCGGCAACATGCCGTGATCCGGCCCTGCAGTCGAGGCCCCGGATCCTCCTCGGCGGGATCCGGGGCCTTCCCCCGCCGTCGAGGGATTCCGATGCCCGTTCAGACGCGGAAGACCGGCCCGGTGGCGACGGCGAGCGCGCAGGCGTTGGGGAAGGTCTGCGAGTAGTGGTAGCGGTCGCCGTCCCAGACGCCCCACGCCCGTACGTCCACCGGCTCGTACTCGGCGGTGCAGGAGACGCCCGTACGGCCGGTCAGCCGGGCCGGGTTCCCGTGCACCTGTTCGAGAGCGGCACAGGCGGCGACCTGCCCGGGAACGACCCGGCCGGGCGTGCACTCCAGTACGCCGTGACGATCTCCCACACTGATCCGGAAAAGCCTTTGATCCTTGTGCGGCGTCTGGACATCGGACGGGCCGGTCGTGGCGTTCGCCACTGGAGCGGCGGCGAATGCCGCGCAGGAAAGCGCGGCGATGCAGAGAATTCGGTGCATACGCGAAGCCTCTATCACCCCTCTGACCTGCGGCAACGACCGACACGCGTGATCATTTAGACGTATCGGGAGGGATCGGCTGATGGTGTCCTTATCGCACACGGTGCACTCTTGATCAGGTAACGAATCTCTATCCGGGCTGCAATACAGGCAGTTGATCTGGAAAAATCCACCCTTACGACCCTAAGAAAGGCATTTCATGATCTCCCGGGCCAGGCAACTGGCGGCGGCCGCCCTGGGCGGCGCGCTGCTGCTGCTGCCTGCCTTCACGGGGATCGCGAACGCCGCACCGGCGAGCAAGGTCTTCGGCGTCACGCTGGCCAGGACGGCCACCGACATGAAGAAGGTCGCCGACTACTGGCGGCCCGACCGGCTCAAGCAGGCCGACAGCTACAGCCCCGCCACGCCGGGCGCACAGGCCGCCCCGACGTCCTCGGCCGGCGCCGTCTCCGGGCCGAACTCCCCCGCGACGGCGGTGCGGCGGACGTCCGCGACGCAGGACGTGGTGCCCGTGCCCCCGAAGCAGGGCGGCGCCGGCAAGACCATGGGCAAGGTCTTCTTCAGGTTCGGCACCAAGGAGTACTGGTGCTCGGCCAGCGCGGTCGCCGCCAGGAACCGCAGCGTCGTGGCCACGGCCGGGCACTGCGCGTACGACTCCCGCCAGGCCAAGGCCGCCGAGTACTGGATCTTCGTGCCCAACCCCGGACCCAACGGCGAGACGCCCGACGGGATCTACGTCGGCGCCGCGCTCAGCCTGCACGAGGACTGGCCCGGCAAGGGCGACTACGACTACGACTACGCGTTCGTGACCGTGCACCGCGGGTTCGTCTGGGAGCAGGCCAAGGACGGCACGTACACGATGAAGGACGTCGGCAGGCTCCAGGACAACGTGGGCGCCCAGGGGCTGGAGATCAACAGGAAACCGGCCGCCTACACCGTGGCCGCGTTCGGTTTCCCGGCCGGCGCGCAGCCCGACGGCACGCGTCCGTTCGACGGCAGGACGTTGCGGACATGCCAGGGCGGCGTCACGTACTGGACCGTGGCCCCCGCGCTCGACCTGCAGAAAGGCGTACGACTCCAGCCGTGCGACTTCAGCCCCGGCGCCAGCGGCGGCCCCTGGCTGGTCGACTACGACGCGGCCCGCAGGCTCGGCAACCTGAACGGCGTCAACAGCCTCACCTGGAACAGGGACGCCAAGGGGGCCTACGACGCGGTGTCGTCGCCGTACTTCGACACGACCACCGCGGAGGTCTACCGACGCGCCGCCGCGATCACCACACCGGGAAATGTGGCGTAAGTCACACGAAACGGTGTGATCACTGCTCGTGATCAGCCGATCCTTGATCTCGGTCCGGTAACGGAGGCTCTGGGAGCGCTGACACGATCTTCCTAAAATTTTCATCAGGAGTGTCAGCGTTATAGGTTCCGGGTCGTCCGTTTGCTGAGTTTTGGGGTGCAAGAGGCGCCTCCTGTCAGCGCAACCTGGAGATACCTTGAAGCGAATCCTCCTCCCCCTCGGCGGCGTGGTCCTGACGACCGGCCTTCTCGCCGCCGGGCTCTCCGCCACCGCCCAGGCCGACGGCGGCGTCTCCAACGACCCGATGGCCGGCAACAACTCCCAGGCCGCCTCGATCGCCTCCTTCTGGATCGCCTCCAACGGCGCCGCGCTCCGCCAGGCCACGCAGTACACCTGGGACTCCAAGGAAGTGCGGAAGGTCGTCTCCAAGGGCGGCTACGACCCCGACGGCCGTCCCGGCATGACCGCGCCCACCGGCGCCCAGAAGGCCGGCGCCTCCCAGAACGTGAACCTTCCCAAGAGCATCGGCAAGGTCTTCTTCGTCGACGGCTCCGGCAAGTTCCGCTGGTGCTCGGCCACCTCCATCCAGTCGGGCAACCGCAACCTGGTCGCCACCGCCGGCCACTGCGTGTACGACACGGACAGCAACAGCGACACGCTGTCCAACTGGGTCTTCGTCCCCGGCTACTACCAGGGCAAGACTCCGTGGGGCATCTACGTGGGCAAGCAGGCCTTCACCCACTACGACTTCGACACCTACGAGGACTACGACCGCGACTACGCGTTCGTGACCGTCTACAACGGCATCCAGTTCGACGGCGTCAAGCAGGTGGACCGCAAGGACTACGAGCGCTTCAGCGGCCCGAAGCGCTCCTGGGGCGGCCACTACTACATCCTGCTGTCCAAGGACGCCGGCCGGCTCGGCGACGCCGTGGGCGGCCAGGGCTTCGCCTGGAACCAGCCGACGGGCAAGCCCGTCCGCACCTTCGGCTACCCGGCGGCCCCGCACCCCGACGGCAACAAGCCGTACAGCGGCGTGACGCCGAAGCACTGCTACGGCAAGACCACGGCCAAGACCGTGGGCGCGTCCTGGCTCAAGATCGAGGAGCACGTCGGCCTGAAGTGCGCCGTCACCCCCGGTTACGACGGCGGGCCGTGGCTGCTGAACTACAGCAACGCCAAGCGCCTCGGCTACGTGAACGGTGTCACCAGCACCTTCGCGGACCAGGACGGCAACGACCGCATCGACTACATCACGTCGCCTTACTTCGACGGTGAGACGGCGGCCGTGTACAAGGCGGCCACCAACTTCCCGTCGGGGAAGATCGTGGGGCCTAACGGCGAGCTGTACAAGTAAGCCCTTACCAGGGGAGAGAGGGTCCCGGCGTTGCTCCTTGCCGCCGGGGCCCTCACCTGTGTGCGGGCCGCCCGCCGATCGTCTTCGCCGAACCGGGGGCGCTTCGTGCCCACAAAGGCTCAGGCCCCTTCTCATCGGGCCCCTGCCCCCCGCCATGGGCCCCACCTGTGTTGCGATTACGGCTCGCCCTGCTGGAACCGGCTTCTCTCCCTCGACCGCCTTCCGCGGCGACGGCCCTCCGCCCGCCACGCGGCTCGGGGTTCCTGAACGCGGAGCTGTGGCCCGCTACGCCCGCTGAGTGCCCACTCGTCTTCCGGTGCCAGCTGGGCGAGTCCACGCTCTGGCCACGCGTCCCTTGCACCGCCCCTCGAATCCGAAGCGTTTCGGGACGTGATTCGCCAGCGCTTGTGGCGCAAGATGTCGGTATGACCGAGGATCACGACGCGCCCGCGACCGCTCCCGCCATGACGAGCCCAGAGGTCACGATCACCCTCGACCCCCACGTCAAGGCGTACGTCGACCGAGCGGTCGAGAACGGTGAATTCGAATCCGTGTCCGCGGCCTTCAACGAAGCGATGCTGGAACGAATGCGCCGCCGCCCCCGCGTCCGCAGCTGGTGACCCACAGCACCCGTACGACAGCCCCGGCCGTCCGCCCCGGACGCACGGCCGGGCCCGTGACCAGCGGACGGTGACGCGGTCGCCCGTCGGCGCCCACACCGGCGAACGGGCGACCAGATGACTCGCGAGCGCCCCGGCGTCGTCCGGCCCGCTCGTGTACGTGGTCGTCCCCTCCCAACGCGGCCACCCGTCGAAGCCGGCGATGAGACTCCAGGCGCCCGCAACCGGAGCATCGACTCAGGCGCTCGTACCCGGCGCCCCCGACGCGGAAGCACGGGACACGAACGTCCCCCGCCCATGGACGACGACCAGCAGGCCGCGCTCCGCCAGATCCTTGACCGCCCGCCGAACCGTCACCCGACTGACGCCGTACTGGCTCGCCAGCTCCAACTCGGTCGGCATCTTGGCGTTCGGAGCGAGCGCCCCGGCGGCGATGTCGCTCTCGACGTCCTCGGCGAGTTGCCGCCACACCAGGTCTGGCCCGACGTGATCGATGCGGTCACTTTTATCGTGCAAGGCCATGCGAAGACGCTAATGGACGGAGAACCTACGAGAACGAGCCACTACCTCCTCCAAGGTATGGAGAGGTCTTATCATGTCTACTGCTTGTATCTCTGATCGCTCCCCCCGCGGGCCGCGATGACGACGAGCTCGGCGAACGTGAAACCCGTCGTTCCCACAAGCCCTGACGAAAGGAAGCAGCATGACGGACCTGTATGGCGGCAGCCTCGACGACGTGCCCTTCACCCAGTTGTGCGGCGGCCCCCACCAGGGGGAGTCCTGCGTCCTGATCGCCCCGATTCCCGGTATCGAGGACGCCTACGCGCTCCGTGACTCGAAAAACCCGGACGCCGGGACGCTCCGCTTCACCGGTACCGAGCTTCGCGCCGCCGGAATCGCCACCATCTAGCCAAGACCCGAGACGGCCGGCCCCTGCCCGGAGGACCCGAGCAAGCAGGGGCCGGCCCGCCGACCGCAGGGGAGCACCCATGCACTGGCACGCCTACCTGTGGACCGGCTCCGGCGCCGAGCGCGGGAACGAGGCCGAACGCCGTCCCAGCTCCCCCGATTTCCCCACCTCGGCGCTCCCTCCGATGCGTACGGGCGACTGGCTGGCGAAGCCGGCGGCGCGCAGCGCGGCCACTTTCGAGGAACCAGAACCGGCGACCAGGTGGATGGCGACCGAGTACGGAAAGACGCGCGACCAGCTCCACCCACCCGAGCGGATCCCCCTTGAGGAACGGCTGACGACGGCCCTCGACCTGCTCCCCCGGGGCATAGACGTGCAGTGGGGCGAGTGGCTCCAGAGCGGCCGGTTCCTCACGATCGGCGTGATCTGCTGCCCGAACCGACATATCCCCCACCCATGCCCAATCCACCGCCCTTACGGATGAAGGCCCCTTCAGTGACATAAGGCCCGATGTCTAACATGAGACCCATGCTGATCGACGCGGTGACCGAAATCCTTCGTGAAACCGCCGAGACCGCGATCCTCCCCCGGTTCCGCGCCCTCGCCACCGGAGACGTCTCCGAGAAGACACCGGGCGAAGTGGTCACCGTGGCGGACCGCGAGGCCGAGGACCTGATCAGCCGCCGCCTCCGCGACCTCCTGGACGCCCCCGTCGTCGGCGAAGAGGCGACCGCCGCCGGGTCGTACGCCCCGCGGAGGACGACGTCTACGTCGCCGAGCTCGGCTCCGGAACCTGGCGCAACGGCATCCCCGCCGACCCCGCCCACCTGCGCGGCGCCGCCCTCACCCGCTTCCTGGACGACGACACCAAGGCCCACGTCCAGACAGCCGCCCACCACTTCGCCGCCCTCACCCAGGGAACGAAGTGCGCTGGCGTGGACTACCCCCGCCTCCTGAACGGCGACCAGGACTTCCTCCTCTTCCACCGGACGCTCCCCTGGGACCACGCGCCGGGCGTCCTGCTGCTGGCGGAAGCCGGCGGAACCGCCCGGCACCTCGACGGCACCCCGTACAGCCCGTCGATCCCCAGGCCCGGCCTTCTCAACGCCACCGACGCCACCTCCTGGCAAACGGTGCGCTCCCTCCTTCTCCCCTGACGCGCCCTCAGCACAGGGACCAACCGCCTTCCGGGACGACGACTGCCGTCGCCTCCCGCTTCGCCATGCGCAATACCGACAAAGAGCACAAAAGGCACACGAGCCGAGGCTCCGGGTTGCACCTGGACCCCCTACGGAATCGGCCAGATTGTCGAATCCTGAAGGCTTCCGACACGAACCTGAAGATCACCTGTGAGCGACGGGCTGAGTTAGACGGATGAGCCACGATTCTGGTTCCTGTGATCTAAGTCACATTCAAGCGGTCACGGAGCGCAACGGATCACTAACGGAACTTTCGTCCCATCGACCAAATCCCCTACAGGGCCAGCGAAAACATCACCTTCCGGTAACATCACGCCAAAGCCTCTGACAGATAACAGCACGATAACGGCAGAAACGCCCCTTACCGATCCCCTCAGAACGGCTTTCACCTGCGGAGATCACCGCGCTATGTTCCTTGCTATCCCTTTACTGACGCATGGGACGCATGTTGCGACCCACGACAGAGCAAGGAGCAGTTCCCTTGAAGCGCATCCTCATCCCCGCCGGTGGCGCCATCCTGGCTACCGGCCTCCTGGCCGCCGGCCTCGCCGGTACGGCCTCGGCCGACAGCGACATCTCCACCGACGCGATGGCGGCGAGCGCGGCCAACGCGAAGGCGATCGCCCAGTTCTGGGCCGAGAACAACGGTGCCGCCCTCCGGGCCGCCACCGAGTCCAACGTCTGGGACAAGGCGGACGTCGCCAAGCTGCAGAGCAAGGGCGGCTACAGCGCCGACACCAAGCCGGGCACCACTGCCCCGATTGGTGAGGAGAAGAAGACCACCGCCAAGACGCAGAACGTCAACATGCCGAAGACCATCGGCAAGGTGTTCTTCGTCAACGGCAAGGGCGAGAAGAAGTGGTGCTCCGCCACCTCGCTCCAGTCGAAGTACCGCAACCTGGTCGCCACGGCCGGCCACTGCGTCTACGACACCGGCGCCAACGCCGACGTCATGTCCAAGTGGGTCTTCGTCCCCGGTTACTACCAGGGCAAGTCCCCGTGGGGCATCTACGTCGGCAAGCAGGCCTTCACGCACTACGACTTCGACGTGTACGAGGACTACGACCGCGACTACGCGTTCGTGACCGTGTACAACGGCGTCACCGGCCTTGATGGCAAGGTCAGCAAGGTCACCAAGGGCGAGTTCGACAGCTACAAGGGCCCGAAGTGGTCCGACGAGAAGAAGACCGAGGTGACGAAGGCCGAGTACGAGGCCTTCATCGCCAAGCAGGGCGGTCTGAAGACCAACACCTCCGTCGAGGACGAGGTCAAGCCCACCCTGGCCAACCCCGGCTCCGAGGGCTCGGTCTACGCGCCCAAGGAGGTCACCGAGGCCGCCTACGGTCCCGGTGCCGCCACGGACCCGTTCGCGATCTCGACCGCCGAGGCGAAGAACAACGCCCCGGCCGGCGTCAAGATCGAGTACTTGACCAAGGCTCAGTACGACGCCTACCTCGCCGCCAAGAAGGCCGGCAAGGAGGGCTACCTCGGTCGCCCGATCTCGGGTGAGCAGGTCGCCAACGCCGCCGCCGGTAAGGCCTACGGCAACAAGTACGACGACGCCAACGGCCCCTGGGCTGTGGTGACCTTCTTCCACAAGCAGTGGATCAAGCCGGGCAAGGACGCCAAGTACTACGTCCACGAGACGAGCTACTACCTCAAGGAGCTCACGGTCAAGGACGCCGGTCGCCTCGGCGACAACGTCGGCGGCCAGGGCTTCGCGTGGAACCAGCCCACCGGCAAGGACGTCCGCGTGTTCGGCTACCCCGCCGCGCCGCACCCCGACGGCCACAAGAACTACACCGGCATCACGCCGAAGTGGTGCTACGGCAAGACCACCAAGAAGCTGGTCGGTTCGGCCGCCAAGAAGATCGAGGAGCACGTGGCGCTGAAGTGCGCCATGACCGAGGGCGCCGACGGTGGCCCTTGGCTCCTCAAGTACAGCAACGCCAAGCGTCTGGGCTACGTGAACGGTGTCACCAGCACCTTCAACGACCAGGACGGCAACAACCGCGTGGACTACATCTCCTCGCCGTACTTCGACGGTGAGACGAACGTCGTCTACAAGGCCGCTGCCAACGTTTGGTCCGGCAAGCTCGTCTGACGACGGCTCTCGACGACCGGTCCTGACCGTTCGTAGAAACCGTTAGCAACCGAAGGGCCCGGCATCCGCCGGGCCCTTCGGCCTTTCCGGGCCAGAAGTGAAGGCGGTTGGACGCACACGACGCCGAATCGGTGCCATCAACCCGATGTGATCTGCGTCACACCTATTGAGCGAACCGGATCGCGGGCAACCCGTGCTCCCGCCGGAACCTCTCACACCTTCTTTATGTTGATCAGGGCAAACAGTCTCAAGCCCGACTTCGCCCGACTCCTGCGCAACAGCAGCCCAAACATCACAGAACGATAACGCCCGGCTTGTCGCATCTTTTCCTCTCAAAGCGGCTACCGGATCTCAAGATCGACACTGTATGTTCCTGGCTATCCCTTTACTGACGCATGGGACGCAAGAAGCGTTCCACGACAGCGCAAGGAGTTACCTTGAAGCGCATCCTCCTCCCCGCCGGTGGCGCCATTCTGGCCACCGGTCTGCTGGCTGCCGGCCTCGCCGGTGCCGCCCAGGCCGACCCGGACGTCGACGCTGCTGCTCTGGCTGCCAGCCAGCAGAAGGCCGCCGAGGTCCTGGACTTCTGGACCAAGTCCGACAACGCTGCCCTGCGGCAGGCCACGGCCTACTACTGGGACAACAAGGACGTCAAGAAGATCGTGCAGAAGGGCGGGTACGTCGCTGACGGCAAGCCCGGCTCCACCCCGCCGATCGGCGCCGAGAAGACCACCACGGTCAAGTCGCAGAACGTGAACCTGCCGAAGTCCATCGGCAAGGTGTTCTTCGAGGGTCGCGACGGCAAGCTGTACTGGTGCTCCGGCACCTCGATCCAGTCGAACTACCGCAACCTGGTTGCGACGGCTGGCCACTGCGTGTACGACATCGCCGCCAACGACGAGGTTGTCTCCCGCTGGGTGTTCGTCCCCGGTTACTACCAGGGCAAGACCCCGTGGGGCATCTACGTGGGCAAGCAGGCCTTCACCCACTACGACTTCTCGAACTACGAGGACTTCGACCGCGACTACGCGTTCGTCACCGTCTACAACGGTGTCCACGGCGCTGGCGGCAAGGTCTCCAAGGTCACCAAGGCCGAGTTCGACGGCTTCAAGGGCCCGAAGTGGTCCGAGTCGAAGAAGACCGAAGTGACGAAGCCCGAGTACGAGGCTTTCATCGCCAAGCAGGGTGGTCTGAAGACCAACACCTCGGTCGACGAGGCGGTCGACTCGACCCTCGTCAACCCGGGTACCGAGGGCTCGGTCTACGCGCCCAAGGAGGTCACCGAGGCCGAGTACGGCGCGGGTGCTCGTAGCAACCCGTTCGCGATCTCGACCGCTGACGCGAAGAACAACGCCCCGGCGGGTGTCACGGTCGACTACCTGACCAAGGCGCAGTACGACGCGTACCTCGCTGGCCAGAAGGGTGCGGACAAGGCCAAGTTCCCGGGTCGTGTGATCTCCGGCGAGCAGGTTGCCAACGCCGTTGCCGGCAAGGCCTACGGCGAGAAGTACGACGACGCCAACGGCCCGTGGGCGCTCGTCCGCTTCTTCCACAAGCAGTGGATCAAGCCGGGCAAGGACGCCAAGTACTACGTGCACTCCACCGACTACTTCGTCAAGGAGTGGGCGCTCACCGACGCCGGTCGCCTCGGCGACAACGTCGGTGGCCAGGGCTTCGCCTGGAACCAGAAGACCGGTCAGTACGTCCGTACCTTCGGCTACCCCTACGCCAAGCACCCCGACGGCTCGAAGCCCTACTCCGGCGTTACGCCGAAGTGGTGCTACGGCAAGACCGGCGCGAAGGCGACCAAGGTCCCGAGCCTGAAGATCGAAGAGCACATCTCGCTGAAGTGCGCCGTCACCGGCGGCTACAACGGCGCCCCGTGGCTCCTCAAGTACAGCAACGCCAAGCGCATGGGCTACGTCAACGGCGTGACCAGCGTTCTGTACGACACGGACAACAACGACCGCTGGGACTACATGTCCTCGCCGTACTTCGACGGTGAGACCAACTCGGTCTACGCCGCCGCGGCGAACGTGTGGTCGGGCACCATCCTTCCGAAGGCCGACAGCTGATCTTCGGACGGATACCGGGCTGAGGGTCCAAACCTCCGCTCAACCTAGCTTCACCCGAAGGGCTCGGCATCTGCCGGGCCCTTCGGCCTTTTCCGGGGAGAATGATACGAACCCTTACCAGAGTGACTAAGGGGTCGGTAGTGTCGTTACACCCTTCTTGACAACCCGTGTGGAGCCTCCCTTGAAGCGCCTGCTCATCCCCCTCGCTGCTGCCAGCTTGAGCGCGGCCGCCTTGGCCATACCCGCCGAGGCCAACCCCCATTGGGCCACCGACGACCTGGCCCCCAAGCCCGTCGACGCCTACGGAGTCGCCCAGTTCTGGCTCGGCGCCAACGGTGCCGCCCTCCGCAAGGCGACCCAGTACCACTGGGATGCCAAGGACGTCACCAAACTGGTCGCCGCCCGCGGCGAGGAGGACGGTGCCCCCGACGGTAAGCCCGGCATGACGGCACCGACCGGCAACCCCAAGCCGGCCAGCAGCAAGAACGTCAACCTGCCCAAGACCATCGGCAAGGTCTTCTTCGTTGACCACGAAGGCCGCTACAACTGGTGCTCGGCCACCTCCATCCAGGCCCGCCACCGCAACCTGGTCGCCACGGCCGGCCACTGCGTGTACGAGAAGGGCAAGGACGTCTTCGAGAAGTGGGTCTTCGTACCCGGCTACTACCAGGGCAAGGCTCCCTGGGGCATCTACGCCGGCGCGTACGCGTTCACCGCCTACGATCTCGACGTCTACGACGACTACGACGGCGACTTCGCTTTCGTCGCCGTCCACAACGGCATCCTGGACGCGACCGCCAAGCCCACCGAGGTCACGAAGGCCAAGTTCGAGGCCTACGACGGCCCGAAGTGGACCGTCGAGGAGAAGACCCAGGTCACCAAGGCTCAGTACGAGGCATACCTCGCCAAGCCGCAAAACGACAAGACCAGGGCCTTCATGGTGCCCGGCACCGAGGCGACCCTGGCCAACCCCGGCGGCGACGGCGCCCTCTACACGCCCAAGGAGGTCAGCGAGTCGGCCTACGGAACGGGTGCTGCGACCGATCCGTTCAAGATCCCGACCGCTGAGGCCAAGAACAACACTCCCGCTGGCGTCACCATCGAGTACGTGACCAAGGCCCAGTACGACGCCTACCTCGCCGCCAAGAAGGCCGGCAAGGAGGGCTACCTCGGCCGTCCGATCTCGGGCGACCAGGTCGCCAACGCTGCCGACGGCAAGGCGTACGGGCCCAAGTACGACGACGCCAACGGCCCCTGGGCGGTGGTCCACTTCTTCATCAAGCAGTGGATCGTCCCGGGCAAGGACGCCAAGTACTACCTGGTGGAGACGCACTACTTCACCAAGGACCGCCTCAAGGACGCCGGCCGCCTCGGCGACGTCGTCGGCGGTCAGGGGTTCGCGTGGAACCAGCCGCGTGGCCAGAAGGTCACCGTCTTCGGCTACCCCGGTGACCCGCACCCCGACGGCGATAAGCCCTACACCGGCGTGACCCCCAAGTGGTGCTCCGGCAAGACCGGCACGAAGACCTACCAGGTCAACACCTTCCGGGTCGAGGAGCACCAGGTGCTCAAGTGCTCCATGACCGGCGGCTCCGACGGCGGCCCCTGGCTCATGAAGTACGACAACGGCAAGCGCACCGGTTACGTCAACGGCGTGACGAGCATGTTCCACGACCAGGACGGCAACGACCGGATCGACTTCATCAGCTCCGCCTACTTCGACGGCGAGGTGGCCGACGTCTACAACAAGGCCAACTACGCCGAGACCAAGAGCATCGTCGGCCCGAACGGCGAACTGCTCAAGTAGCACCGGTGAAGCCCCGGACCGCCCGGAAGGGCGGCCCAGGGCTTCACCCGTCCCAGGGAGAACCGTCACACGGACGTGAGCCCGCGGAAAAGCTCCCGCAACGTCACCCGTCCCACGAAAGCCGTCACACGGACGTGAGCTCGCGCGTACGCTCCCGCAGCACCATCACGGCCCGCTCGTTCTTGAAGGGCTCCAGCCGCCGCCGCAGGTCCGCCGCGTACGACCGGGACCGCACCGACTGCAACTCCCCCGCCAGCGTCAGCGCGCTCCCCGCCGCCTGGCACGCCTCCTCCAGTTCCCCGCACTCCAGCAATCCGGCCGCCAGCAGCGACAGGTTGAACATGCGCCCCCGGACGTACCGGGTGTCCATGTCGAGGGAGCGCCGCGCCAGCCGCACCGTGCGCTCCCCCTCCCCCAGGTCGCGGAAGCAGTGGGCGAACTTGGCCGACAGATAGGCCTCGTCGAAGTAGCTGAGCCACCGCGGCTCCTCGGCGGGCCTGCGGGCGTCGAAGGCGAGCTCGGCCCGGTGCAGGGAGGCGCCGCAGGACCTGGGGTCGCCGAGGCCCGCGTGCGCGTGGGCCTCCAGGACCTGGGCGGAGGCCAGCAGGGTCTGGACGCCGGCCCGCCGGGCCGCGAGCTGGGCGGCCCTGGCCAGGTCGAGCGCGTGGGCCGGCTGGCCCATGTAGATGGCCTGGTGGGCCATGCCGGCCAGGATCTCGCCGCCCAGGGTGTGGTCGTCGGCGCCCCTGGCCAGGCGGAGGGCCTGGATGAGGTAGCGCTGGGCCAGGCCGTGCTGCTCCATGTCGTAGGCCATCCAGCCGGCCAGGCGGGTCAGCTCGGCGGCCGCGGCGGCGAGCTGCTTGCCGGTGGACTCGCCGTAGCTGCCGTCCTTGAGCAGGGGGGAGACGGCGGTGTCGAGGTACTTCACGACGGACGAGCGCACCCGGCCGCTGCCGAAGCGGTTGTCGAGCTCGCCGAAGGACCGGGTCACCTCGTGGATGGCGGCGATGTCCGCCCTGCCCACCCGGCGTGCGCCGGTGCCGCTGGGACGCCCGTCAGAAGGCGCCGTCAGCCACCGTATGGCTCCGACGGAGCCTGCTCCGATCGCGAAGGTGGAGTCGATCAGAAACCTCCGTCTCTCTACGTCGGCCCGCCACAACGTCGTCACGGTCGCGACCCCCTCCTGCCACGTGTGGGTGAACTCCTGACCGAGATCGAGGGGCGTGATGTTGGTCGGCATGCCCAGGTCCTCCGAGCTCACCGGGCGGCCGAGCCGCAGCGCGAATATCTCTGTGAGCAGGCACGGGACGGGATCCCGTGGCTTCTGGCCCCCGATCCACCGCAGCACCGAGCTGTGGTCGTACTTCAGGCCCGGCGTGCCGCGCGCGGCGCCCAGATCGTTGAGGCGCCGGGCCAATCCCTTGTGGGAGAAACCCGCCTCCGCGATGAGCTGCTGCAGCAGTCGATTAGGCTCGCGTTCCATCGCTCTCCTCGTCACAGGAGTCGGCGCCCACATCCTTACAGAGAGCTATTTTTATAGCACGTTGTGTAAAGGCTTTCCGGCGGTTCCGCAAGGTCACGCGAACTCCATCGCAATCCCTTCGCCGGCCCTGCTCGGGATCAGGATCCGGACCCGTTCACCTGGACGGGCAACTCACCTACCCACGCCGCGGCCGGGAAACGGCAATGCCTCCCGACCTGCGAGGAAGCGCGAAAACAGGCGAGCGGGGGCCGGTCGGCCCCCGCTCGCCCCATGAACCGGTCAGGCGCGGGCGACGCCGTCGGCGCGGGCCTGGGCGGCCACGGCTGCGGTCACCGCGGGGGCCACGCGCTGGTCGAACGGGCTCGGGATGACGTACGTGGCCGAGAGGTCGTCGCCGACGACGGCGGCCAGCGCGTCGGCGGCGGCCACCTTCATGTTCTCGGTGATGGTCGTGGCCCGCACGTCGAGCGCGCCGCGGAAGACCCCCGGGAAGGCCAGGACGTTGTTGATCTGGTTGGGGAAGTCGGAGCGCCCGGTGGCGACCACCCTGGCGTGCCTGGCGGCCACCTCGGGGTGGACCTCCGGGGTGGGGTTGGACAGCGCGAAGACGATGGCGTCGGGGGCCATGGACGCGATGGCCGCCTCGGAGACGGTCGAGCCCGACAGGCCGAGGAAGACGTCGGCGCCGGCCAGGGCCTCCTCGGTGGAACCGGTGTGGCCGGCCCGGTTGGTGTCGCGGGCCAGGGCCTCCTTGACCGGGTTGAGCCCTTCGCGGCCCTCGTAGATCATGCCCTTGGAGTCGGCGACCGCGATGTCGCCGATGCCGGCGCCCAGCAGGATGCGGGTGACGGCGACGCCGGAGGCGCCCGCGCCGGCCACGACGGCGCGCAGGTCGCCGAGGGTGCGGCCGGTCAGGCGGGCCGCGTTCCGCAGGGCGGCCAGCACGACGATGGCGGTGCCGTGCTGGTCGTCGTGGAAGACGGGGATGTCGAGCAGGTCGCGCAGGCGGTCTTCGACCTCGAAGCAGCGCGGGGCGCTGATGTCCTCCAGGTTGACGCCGCCGAACGACGGCGCGAGGCGCACCACGGTCTCGACGATCGCGTCGACGTCGGTGCAGTCGAGGCAGATCGGGACGGCGTCGACGTCGCCGAACTCCTTGAACAGCAGCGCCTTGCCCTCCATGACCGGCATGGCGGCCGACGGCCCGATGTCGCCCAGGCCGAGCACGGCGGTGCCGTCGGTGACGACGGCGACCACGTTGGAGACCCAGGTGTAGTCGTTGACCAGGGCGGGCGTCTCGGCGATGGCGGTGCAGACGCGGGCGACGCCGGGCGTGTAGGCGAGCGACAGGTCGTCGGCGTCGCGGACGGGAATGGTCGAGCGGACCTCCAGCTTGCCCCCGCGGTGGAGCGCGAAGGCCGGATCGAGGTCGAGCGACTCGACGGAAGCAGAAGCGGAAGCGGGCGTGGCAGACACAGCGACCCCTGTATTCATCGAAACGGACGAAACCATCGGCGTACGAGCGCGAGTGGGCCGGCTTCGGTAGCTGCCGGGCTCCCCTCGTCGGTCGTCTCTGAGGGGTTACGGGGGTCACCCGTCTCCCCATAGTGCCACATGGTGAGATGGTCGATGGTGTCGGAGCCGACGCCGTTCCGTTGACGCATCGTTAAACGCTGGATGACGGACCGCTGCTAAACCCCATTTAAACTGCACAAAACGCAAGTTACGTGGCATAACTCTTTCGAGGAGGCCGTACATGGCCCTCAGCCCCCAGGGCCGCCGTGGCTACGCTGTCGGCGCGCTCGCTCTGACCGCCGCTCTCGCCCTCAGCGCGTGTGGCAGCGACACCGGAGGCTCCTCCTCCGGCAGCACGACTGGCGCGAGCGCCTCCGCGGCCGGCGGCGTGAAGCTCGTCCAGCCCGGCAAGCTCACGGTCTGCACGAACATCCCGTACGAGCCGTTCCAGTTCAAGGACGACAGCGGCAAGATCGTCGGCTTCGACGTGGACATCGTCGACCTCGCCGCGAAGAAACTGGGCGTGACCCAGAACATCGTGGACATCGACTTCGCGGTGATCAAGAGCGGTGCCGCCATGGCCGCGGGCAAGTGCGACGTGGCCGCCGCCGGCATGACGATCACCGACGAGCGCAAGCAGAACATCGACTTCTCCGAGCCCTACTTCGACGCCACCCAGGCGCTGCTGGCCAAGAAGGGCACGGGCGCGAAGTCGCTGGAGGACGTCAAGGCCAAGAACCTCAAGCTGGGCGCGCAGGCCAGCACGACCGGCCTCGACTACGTCAAGAAGCAGGGCTTCAACCCCACCGAGTACGCCGACTCGGCCAAGGAGCTGCTGGCGCTGCAGGCCGGGCAGGCCGACGTGGTCGTCCAGGACCTCCCCGTGGTGCTGACCTGGCTGAAGAAGCCCGAGATCGCCGAGAAGTTCGAGCTGGTCGCCAGCCTGGACACCGGCGAGCAGTACGGCATCGGCCTGAAGAAGGGCGCCGACCCGACCCTGCTCAAGACGATCAACGAAGAGATCACCAAGTCCAAGCAGGACGGCACCTACGAGAAGATCTACGTGAAGTGGTTCGGCAAGAAGCCCGGCGAGCTGGGCTGATCCATGGCCGACCAGCCGAAGACCGCTGAGCCTGGCCGGGCCGGGCTCAGCCCTCGGAAGAAACAGCGGATCACGCGTGCGGTCCAGTACGTCGTGCTGGCCGCCGCGCTCGTCGCCGTGGTCCTGTACGCGGACTGGGCCAGCCTCGCGCAGAACTTCACCAAGGCCGACGTCGCCAAGCAGGCGCTGCCCGACCTGTTCACGATCGCGCTGCGCAACACGATCATCTACACGGTGGGCGGTTTCGTCGTCTCGTTCGTGGCCGGTCTGCTGCTCGCGCTCATGCGGTTGTCGCAGGTGCGGCCGTACCGGTGGATCGCGGTCGTCTACATCGAGATCTTCCGCGGCCTGCCGGCGCTGCTGATCTTCCTGATGATCACCTTCCTGCCGCTGGCGCTGCCCGGGTTCCAGGTGCCGTTCGGCACGTACGGACAGGGCATCCTGGGCCTCGGCCTGGTCGGCGCCGCCTACCAGGCGGAGGTCTTCCGGGCGGGCCTGCAGGCGGTCCCCAAGGGCCAGACGGAGGCCGCCAGGTCGCTGGGCATGTCCGCGACCCGGGCACAGGTGACGGTGGTCATCCCGCAGGCCATCCGCATGGTGATCCCGCCGACGACCAACCAGTTCGTGTCCCTGCTCAAGGACTCCTCGCTGGTGCTGTTCCTGGGCGTCTCCGGCGAGTACGTCGAGCTGGCCAAGTTCGGCAACGACCTGGCCTCCCAGTACGCCAACGCCACGCCCATCATGGTCGCCGGCGTGACGTACCTGATCGTCACGATCCCGCTGGGTTACCTCGCGTCCCGGCTTGAGGGGCGTAAGCGGAGGAGCCAATGACGCACGCCATCGAGCTAAGAGGCCTGCACAAGTACTTCGGCGGGAACCAGGTGCTCAAGGGCATCGACATGACGGTCGAGCCCGGGCAGGTGGTGTGCGTCATCGGGCCGTCCGGCTCGGGCAAGTCCACGCTGCTGCGCTGCGTGAACCTGCTGGAGGAGCCCACCAAGGGCAAGGTGTACGTGCAGGGCGTGGAGGTGACCGACCCCGACGTGGACATCGACGACGTACGACGCCGCATCGGGATGGTCTTCCAGCAGTTCAACCTGTTCCCGCACATGACCGCGCTGGAGAACGTCATGATCGCGCAGCAGCGCGTGCTGAAGCGCGGCAGGCGGGAGGCCGAGGTCGTGGCCCGGGAGAACCTGGAGAAGGTGGGCGTCGGCGCCAAGTGCGACTCCTACCCCACCCAGCTCTCCGGCGGGCAGCAGCAGCGGGTGGCCATCGCCAGGGCGCTGGCCATGAACCCCGACCTGATGCTGTTCGACGAGCCCACCTCGGCGCTCGACCCCGAGCTGGTCGGCGACGTGCTCACGGTCATGCGCAAGCTGGCCGAGGAGGGCATGACCATGCTCGTGGTCACCCATGAGATGGGCTTCGCCCGCCAGGTGGCCGACCGGGTGGTCTTCATGGACGGCGGCGTCGTCGTCGAGGACGGCGACCCCGCCCAGGTGATCGGCGACCCGCGGCACGAGCGCACCCGCGCGTTCCTGCACCGGGTGCTGCACCCGGAGGAGTGAGCGGTCCGGGCCCCCGGAGGTGCCGGGGGCCCGGCGACTCGTGTAATACTCCCGCATGGACCTGACCTCTTACGCAGAGTGGGCGGTCCGCCTGATCAACGATCCCGCCCCGCCCCCGGAGCTGACCGGCCTGCGCGCCGAGCTCGCCGCGGTGTTCGACGTCGCAGGCGACGCGCGCGCGGTGGCCGAGCGCCTCAACGCCCTGCTCGTGCGCTACCCGGTGCACCCGCGGCTGTCGGACCACGACGGCCAGGGCTGGCACCTCCACCTGGCCGAGGACTCCGCCGCCAGCGCGGTGATGGGCCTGGCCGCCGTCGTCGCCGAGGTGGGCGCCGACCGCCTGGGCCGCTGCCACGAGCCGCGCTGCGCCCGCGCCTTCCTCGACACCTCCTCCAACCGCTCCCGCCGCTACTGCTCCCCCCGCTGCGCCACGCGCGCCAACGTGGCGGCCTACCGGCGCCGCAGGAGCGCCCAGGAGGGCTGAGGGGCCGGTCGTGGGGCCGGCCGAGGGGTCATCCGCGGCGCATCAGCGGCCAGTAGCGCAGCACGACGCGCCCGACGATCTCCTCGACCGGCCCGAAGTCCCAGCTGTCGCGGCGCCCGCCGGCGCGCTGGTTGTCGCTCTCCAGCCACCAGCCCCCCTCGCCGTGCCACTGGGCACGTTTCACGATGAGCTGATCGGGATCGCCCGGCAGCCTGGCCACGACGAGGTCCCCCGGACGGACGGCGGCTCCCCGGCGGACCAGGAGCCAGTCGCCGGGGACCAGCGCGGGACGCATCGAATCGCCCTCGACACGCACTCTCATGGGCGGAGACCCCCTACTCCACAGGCGTTGGGACCCGAGTAAGGTCGGTTGTGGACCAAGCTGATTCAGCATCAAGGAAGGACTTTCTGATGCTCGCACGACTGCTACGACCCAAGCATGTCGCTTCCGCCCACTGCGACCTGCCCTGCGGTGTCTACGACCCCGCCCAGGCCCGGATCGAGGCCGAGTCGGTCAAGGCGATCATGGAGAAGTACGAGGCCAGCGACGACCCGGTCTTCCGTACCCGCGCGCTCATCATCAAGGAGCAGCGCGCCGAGCTGGTCAAGCACCACCTGTGGGTGCTCTGGACCGACTACTTCAAGCCGCCGCACCTGGAGCAGTACCCCCAGCTTCACCAGCTCTTCTGGGAGGCCACCAAGCTGGCGGGCGCCGCGGCCGCCAAGGGAACCGTCGACGGCGGCAAGGCCGACGAGCTCCTGGCCAAGATCGACGAGATCTCCAAGATCTTCTGGGAGACCAAGGCCGCCTAAATCGGCACAAAAGGCTCTGTGTGGTCCACACCGCACAGAGCCTTTTCCGTTGATGGCGAGTCTGAATCCGCCAAGCACCTCCCCGGAGCGGTAAGTTGCAGTTGGCGTCGGAAACGCGAGGAGGAACGTGACCGAGGAAACCGAGACGCGTGCGGAGGGCGTGGCCGGCATCCGCGACGTGGTGAGCATCAGGCTCCCTGCCGCGAGTGCTTACCTGTCTGTGCTGCGTACGGCTACCGCCGGCCTGGCCGCCCGGCTTGACTTCACCCTGGACGAGATCGAAGATCTGCGCATCGCGGTCGACGAGGCGTGTGCCATGTTGCTGAGCGAGGCGGTCCCGGGCACCGACCTGACCGCCGAGTTCGAGCTGACCGGCGACGTGATGAAGGTCAGCGTCGAGGTGGCCACGGTAGGCAGCTCCGCCCCCAAGCGCGACGACTTCGCCTGGATGGTGCTGACCGCCCTGGCCGACGACGTCGACGCCGTGACCGACTCCCCCGACCGCATGGCGATCGTCCTGCGTAAGCGCCGAGGCGCAGCGAGGCCGGCGTGACGGAAAGGACTGGAGCCATGGCCACCAGCGAACACGCCGTGCCCGACAGGGTTCGCGCCCGCTTGCTCTTCGCCGAGCTGGCCGAGCTGGGTCCCGAGGAACCGCGCCGCCAGCGCATCAGGGATGAGCTGGTCGAGCTTCACCTTCCTCTGGTCGAATACCTGGCCCGCCGCTTCCGCAACCGCGGCGAGTGGCTCGACGACCTCACCCAGGTCGCCACGATCGGCCTGATCAAGTCGATCGACCGGTTCGATCTCAAGCGCGGGGTCGAGTTCTCCACCTACGCCACGCCCACCATCGTCGGCGAGATCAAGCGGCACTTCCGTGACAAGGGCTGGGCGGTCCGGGTGCCGCGCCGGCTGCAGGAGCTGAAGCTCTCGCTGACGAAGGCGATCAGCGACCTGTCGCAGCGCGAGGGCCGCGCGCCCACGGTCGCCGAGCTGGCCGCCTACCTCAAGATGACCGAGGAGGAGGTGCTGGAGGGCCTGGAGTCGGCCAACGCCTACTCCACGGTGTCCCTCGACGCGCCCGACTCCGGCGACGACGACGCCCCCGCGGTGTCCGACTCGCTGGGCATCGTGGACGAGTCGCTGGAGGGCGTCGAATACCGCGAGTCGCTCAAGCCGCTGCTCGAACGGCTGCCGCCGCGCGAGAAGCGCATCCTGCTGCTGCGGTTCTTCGGGAACATGACGCAGTCGCAGATCGCGACCGAGCTCGGCATCTCGCAGATGCACGTGTCCCGGTTGCTGGCCCGTACCCTCGCCCAGTTGCGCGAGGGGCTGACCGCGGAGGACTAACCGTCCCCGTAGAGCGCATGGGTGGTGGGAGGCGCGAACAGCGCCGCCAGCCCGGTCAGGGCCAGCACGATCAGCGGAACGCCGATCAGCGGCTGACCTGACTGGATGAGCGTGCCCCCGACGGGCAGCAGGAAGATCTGCGCCAGCACGCCGGGCGACCTCCCCCACCGCTCCGCCCTGAGCAGGCCGCCCCAGGCGACCCAGAGCAGCCCGGCCCCGATCAGCAGCCCGAAGGCCGACTCCGCGATGGCCGTGCTGAGACTGTCGGGCGTGCTCACCACCGTCTCCACCGCGACGTAGATCCCGAGCCCGACGGCGATGAGCCCCTCCAGGGCCACGACGACGGCGGCGGCGAGCAAACTCCACGGACGCTTCGACACAGCCAAACCCTATCCGCCCCAGGGTCCGGTCCCGCCGGGGATGTTCCCCCACCCCGAACCGGCCGGCGATCAGCGACTACGCTGGCGATATGCGCGCAATGTTGCTGGTCAATCCCAAGGCCACCACCACCAACGCCCGCACGAGAGACGTGTTGATCCGCGCGCTCGGCGCGGCCGTGGAGCTGTCGGTGGAGGAGACCGGCTACCGGGGGCACGCCGCGACGCTGGCGGCCACGGCCCGGGCCAAGGGGTTCGACGTGGTCGCGGTGCTCGGCGGCGACGGCACGATCAACGAGACCGTCAACGGCCTGCTCAACCCGGTCAACAGCCACGACACCCCGCCGGCCGAGAACCCCAGCTCCGGCCGTCCCCACCTCATCGTGATCCCCGGCGGCAGCGCGAACGTGTTCGCCCGCTCCCTCGGCCTGCCGAACGAGCCGATCGAGGCCACCGGCGCGGTCCTGGAGGCGCTGCGGGAGGGCCGGCGCCGGACCGTGGGCCTGGGGCAGGCGCTCTGGGAGGGGCACAGCCGGTATTTCACGTTCTGCGCGGGCATGGGGTACGACGCCGAGGTCGTGCGGGCCGTGGAGGGCCTGCGGGGCACGGGCAGGAAGGCCACTCCGGCCCGGTACGTGAACACCGCTCTGCGGCACTATCTGGCCACGGACAAGCGGCACGCTCCGATGACCCTGACCGGGCCCGGCATCCCGGCGGCCGAGGGCGTGTTCATGGCGATCATCTCCAACACCTCGCCGTGGACGTACCTGGGGGCCAAGCCGGTGACGCCGACGCCGTGGGCCAGCTTCGAGACCGGGCTCGACCTGCTCGGGCTGAGGAGGATGGGGCCCGTCCAGATCGCCGGGCTGATCCGGCAGATCCTCACGGAGAGTGACGCCGTCCCGTCCGGCAAGCACCTGGTCCAGCTGCACGACGAGGCCGAGTTCACCCTCACCGCCGACCGTCCCGTGGCCTTCCAGCTGGACGGGGACTACCTGGGCGAACGCGAATCCGTAACGTTCCGGTCTACCCCGAACGCGTTACAAGTTCTGGTCTAGCCGGTTACATTCGGTCATTGTGTGACGCATCCGACATCCATAACCGCTAAAACTTCGCCCCAACCCTCTTGCGTGCACTCTGCGTGGCTGGAAGGCTCAACACTGACGTCGGAACGTAGGACCTTTAACAACCCCAAGGCCCTCCGAGCTGTCAGGCGGACACCCCCGGTCCAACACCTGGATTCGGGTAATTGTTCGCGCGAGTTAGTGAAACTCTTCACAAAGTAGTAGCCGCACGGAGCCGACCACAGGTTCCATCTACTAAGGAGTGGACGCATGGACTGGCGCCACCGAGCTGCCTGCCGTGACGTGGACCCCGAGCTGTTCTTCCCGATCGGCAACACCGGCCCCGCCCTGATGCAGATCGAAGAGGCCAAGCAGGTCTGCCGGTCCTGCCCGGCCGTCGACGCCTGCCTGAAGTGGGCGCTGGAGTCCGGACAGGACGCCGGCGTCTGGGGCGGTCTGAGCGAGGACGAGCGCCGCGCCCTCAAGCGCCGCACCGCCCGCGCGCGCGCCCGCGCCTCCGCCTGACCCCGTCTGACCCTGTTCCTCCCCGCAGGAGCCGCCCAGCTTGGCGTGATCGACGTTTCCGCCAAGACCCCGTCGCGTCGCGTACGCGGCGGCCAGGCTCGTACGGACCGGGCGCACCGCTCCTAAGGCGGCCGCCCGGACCGGCGCAACCTCACCCGGACGGCAGCGGGATCGACAACCCGACGTGCGTGCCGCCCCCCTCGCGGGGCTCGATCGTGAGCCTGCCCGACAGCTCCCCCTCCACCAGCGTGCGGACGATCTGCAGCCCCAGACTGGTGGACTTGTCGAGATCGAAGTCCGCCGGAAGGCCCCGCCCGTCGTCCCAGACGGTGACGTTCAGCCGGTCGGGGGCGGGCTCGACCAGCACCTCCATCCGCTTGGGACGCCCGTGCTGCAACGCGTTCTGCAGCAGCTCGGTCAGCGCCATGGCCAGTGGCGTGGCGATGAGCGAGGGCAGCACGCCGAACGCGCCCACCCGGCGGGGCGTGACCGCCGCCTCGGCCGCCGACACCTCGCCCGCCATCGCGATCACCCGGTCGGCGATCTCGTCGAAGTCGACGAACTCCTCCGGCGCGTGCGACAGCGTCTCGTGCACGATGGCGATCGAGCCGACGCGGCGTACGGCCTCCTCCAGCGCCTCGCGGCCCTCGGGCACCTGAAGGCGCCGCGCCTGGAGCCGCAGCAGCGCGGCGACGGTCTGAAGGTTGTTCTTGACGCGGTGGTGGATCTCGCGGATCGTGGCGTCCTTGGTCATCAGCTCGCGCTCGCGCCGCCGCAACTCGGTGACGTCCCTGATGAGGACGAGCGCGCCGATGCGGCCGCCGCCGACGATCAGCGGGATGGCCCTGAGCTGCACGATCGTGCCGCCCGACTCGACCTCGGTCTCCTTGGCCGCGCGCCCGCTGGCCACGATCATCAGGTCTTCGTTGATCGGCTCGTCGGAGTAGCACAGCGTCGCCGTCACCCGGCCCAGCTCGGCGCCCACCAGGTCGGCGTGCAGGCCCAGCCGCCGGTAGGCCGACAGGGCGTTGGGCGAGGCGTACGTGACCCGCCCGGCCCGGTCGAGCCGCAGCAGGCCGTCGCCGACGCGGGGCGAGCGGACCAGGATCGGCTCCTCCCCCGAGAACGGGAAGCGCCCCTCGGCGACCATCTGCGCCAGGTCGGACGCGCTCTGGAGATAGGTCAGCTCAAGCCGGGACGGGGTGCGGGCCGAGGAGAGGTTCGTGGAGCGCTGGATCACGCCCAGGAAGCGGCCCTCGCCGTTGTCGACCGCCCGGCGCACCGGGATCGTCTCCTCGCGGACCGGGACCCCCGTGGACCAGTCGGGGTCGCCCTCCCGGCAGATGCGGCGCTCGTTCCAGGCCGTGTCGATGAGGTGGCGCTCGCCCTTGGCGGCCACGCTGCCGACGATGTCGTCGTGGTAGACGGTGGGGCCGGTGGTGGGGCGCATCTGGGCGATGGCGATCCAGCCGTTCTCACCGAGCAGCGGCGCCCACAGGATGAGGTCGGCGAAGGACAGGTCGGCCAGCAGCTGCCAGTCGGAGACCAGCGAGTGCAGCCAGTCGAGGTCCGCCTCGTCGAGTGCGGTGTGGCGGGCGACGAGGTCGCTGAGAGTCGGCACGAGTGCATCATGCGTGCTTCGGCCGCCAACAGCCAAACCGACCCCCTGATCGAATGCGCAGCTCCTGGCCGGGGAAGGACTCCGCGCGGCGGGCACGGGTGCGCCACCGTGCACCCGGCGTGACTTTCGGGGAATCTCATAGTGTGAGAACCGTCACACGGCGGGATCGCTCGATCCCCATGACGGGACTTCACGGGCATGCCGGAGGTGATCGACACGGGCGGGTGGCTCCTCGATGACGCGGGCCTGACACCGGCCTCGGTTGCGATCGCGCACGCTGCTGTGGATATCCTTCACAATCAGTCTGAGCTGCCCGGATTCGCGCGTACTTGGCGGTGTGCGTGCTCCGTGCGGATATGCCGTCTTTTCAGGTGGTTGACCGCTCGGGCCGATATGAGTTCCGATGATCTCGCGGTGATCAGACACGCCCTCACCGCCGTGCCAGAAGTGAAGGTGAGAGCGTGACCGACGACGGCCCCCGCGTTCCCAAGTACTACGACGTGAAGCGCAGTCTTCTGGAGCTCACCAAGAGTCTGTCCGCGGGCACCGCCCTGCCTCCCGAGCGCACGCTGGCGGTGCGGTTCGAGACCTCGCGCACCACCGTCCGCCAGGCGCTGACCGAGCTGGTCGTCGAGGGCAGGCTGCTGCGCATCCAGGGCAAGGGCACGTTCGTGGCCCAGCCGAAGGTGGCGCAGGTGCTCCAGCTCACCTCCTACATCGGCGACCTGCGCACGGCGGGCCTGGAGCCGGACACGAAGATCCTGGAGATCGGCTACATCACCGCCGACGAGGCGCTGGCGCGGCGGCTGGCCATCAACCCCGGCGGCCGGGTGCTGCGCATCCACCGGCTCCGGCTGGCCAACGGCGAGCCCGTCTCGATCGACACCACCCATCTGTCCGCGCGGCGCTTCCCCCGCCTGCGACGCGAGCTCGAGGTGCACGCCTCCCTGTACGAGACGCTGCACAACGCCTACAACGTACGGCTCACGGACGCCGAGGAGATCATCGAGACCGTGCTCGCCACCCCCTACGACGCCAAGGCCCTGGGCGTGGACGTGGGCCTGCCGATGCTCCTGCTGACCCGCCACGCCTTCGACGCCGACGGCAACCCGGTGGAGTGGGCACAGTCCCTCTACCGCGGCGACCGGTACAAGTTCGTCACGCGCCTGCGGCGTCCCTGACCGGGACGGCGCGCGGCGGCTTCTAGGCTGGGACGATGAGCGTTCTCGTCGTGTCCGGCACCGACTTCGGCGTGGGCAAGACCGTCGTGTCGGCCGCGGTGGCCGCCCTGGCCAGGGAGCGGGGGGCGTCCGTCGCCGTGGTGAAGCCGGCGCAGACCGGCGACGGCCACGACCTCGACGAGGTGATGCGGCTGTCCGGGGTGAGCACCACGTTCGAGCTGGGGCGTTTCGCCGAACCGCTCTCGCCGGCCGCCGCCGCGCGGGTCGCCGGGGTGCCGCCGGTGTCGCTGACGACCGCCGCCCGGTTCGTCGAGGAGCTGGCCGAGAGCAACCGGCTGGTCGTCGTCGAGGGGACGGGCGGGCTGCTGGTGCGGTTCGACGAGGACGGCGCGACGATCGCCGACCTGGCCCGGCTGGTGGGCGCGCAGGTGCTCGTGGTCGCGGGTGCCGGCGTCGGGGCGCTCAACCACACCGCGCTGACCCTGGAGGCCCTGGCGCACCGGGGGCTCGACCTGGCGGGCGTGGTGATCGGGCGCTGGCCGGAGGAGGCCGGGATCGTCGAGCGGAGCAACGTCGCCGATCTGGAGATGCTGGCCGCGCGGCCGCTGGCCGGAGTGCTGCCCGATGGAGCCGGGAGACTCGGCCGCGAGGCGTTCGCTCAGCTGGCGCGCGAGGGGCTGGGCGCCACGCTGGGCGGTTCGTTCGACCCGGCCGCCTTCAAACGGCGGGTGGGGGCGCTCTAGCAGGCGGCCTCGGGGAGGCGGCAGACCTTGACGGTCATCTCGCGCGCCTGGCCGATCAGCCCCTTGAAGCCCTTGAGCGGCAGGCTCCTGGTCGGCCGGGCCGACTCGCCGACGATGTAGAGGGCCGCGCCGCGCCTGACCGCGACCGCGTGCTCGCCGCTGTCGAAGAAGCGGCCGCCGGCGCGCAGGCCGTCGTCGCGCACGTCCAGGGGCTGGGTGAAGTAGCGGTGACGGTTGACGCCCTTGCCGACGTCGGCGCAGCGCCTGAGGTCCGCGCGCAGGATGCGCATGGCGGCCTTGGCGTGCCGGACGTCCTTGTAGACCACGAGCTGCTCGTACTTCATCTCGTCCTCGCTGGAGTAGAGCACGGCGCGCGTCTCCAGGCGGCCGCCGTCCCGCCGGTGGTGCGACAGGCACGGGTCGAGCTGGAGCGGCAGCTTGACGGAGTTTGGAGTGAGATGTTCTGTGTGCGGCAATTGTTCGAGGGTGGGGTTAGCTCTACCGTCCACCGGCACACCAGACCCATTTCGCGGCGGTCTGGTCGATCAATACCTTTGATGCATGAAAGTCCCCCGTCCCTGGTCGGCACGTGCCTGGCTCGACACGTCCCACGTGATGATCGGGCTGCCGGTCGCCATGGTGCTCGGCGGGCTCACGCTGCTGCTGGCCGTGGCCCCGCCGGTGCTGCGGCGCGGCGTCCCGGCGTTCACCCGGGTGCAGCGGTCCAGGTTCGCGGCCTTCCTCGACGTGCGCATCCCGCCGCCGGTGGGGCCGGTCGGCTGGCGCAGGGCGACCACCTGGCGGCAGATCACCTACCACCTGCTGTCGCCGTTCGTGGGCACGGCGGCGGCCGTCCTCGTCGCGCTGGCATGGGGCGGGGCCGTGGTGGGGCTGCTGTCGTTCGTGCCGCCGCGGGTGCAGGCGCCGCCGCTGGTGTTCCTGGTCGATCTGCGCGATCCGGTCATCGTGGGGATCTCCATGGGGACCGGCCTGGCGCTACTGCTGCTCGCGCCGGTCCTGGCCAGGGGCATGGCGGCGCTCGACCTGTCGGTGGCGCGTACGCTGCTCGGGCCCAGCCGTACCGAGCTGGGGCAGCGCATCGAGACGCTGACCGAGAGCCGGGCCGGCGTGATCGACGCCGCCGACGCCGAGCGCCGCAGGATCGAGCGCGACCTGCACGACGGCGCCCAGCAGCGCCTGGTCTCGCTCGCCATGAACCTCGGCCTGGCCAGGGCCACCCTCACCGACCTGCCCGAGCCCGCCCGCGAGGCGATCGAACGGGCCCATGAGGAGGCCAAGCAGGCGCTCAAGGAGCTGCGCGACTTCGTCCGGGGCCTGCATCCGGCCGTGCTCAACGACCAGGGGCTCGACGCGGCGCTCTCCGGGGTCGCGGCCCGCGCCCCGCTGCCCGTACGCCTGCGCGTCGACATCGACCGGCGCGTCTCCCCGACCATCGAGGCGGTGGCCTTCTTCATCGTGTCCGAAGCACTGACCAACATCGCCAAACACTCCGCCGCGACCAAGGCCGAGGTGACGGCCCGGCGCGAGCGCGACCGCCTGCACGTGCTGGTCCACGACGACGGCTGCGGCGGCGCCCGGCTCGACGGCGGCACCGGGCTGCGCGGCCTGGCCCAGCGCATCGACTCCGTGGACGGGACGCTGCGCCTGTCCAGCCCGCTCGGCGGGCCGACCACGATCGAGGTGGACCTGCCGTGCGAGTAGTTCTGGCCGAGGACTCCGTCCTGCTGCGCGAGGGGCTGATCAGGCTGCTCGACGCGTCCGGCCTGCGGGTGGTGGCGGCCGTGGACGAGGCCGAGGGCCTGTTGCGGGCCGTCGAGGAGCACCGGCCGGAGCTGGTGATCACCGACGTGCGGATGCCGCCCACGCACACCGACGAGGGGCTGCGCGCCGCTCTCGTGCTGCGCCGCCAGCATCCCGGCCTGGCCGTGCTGGTGCTCTCCCAGTACGTCGAGGAGCGCTACGCCGCCCGCCTGCTGGCCACGGCGACCGGCGGCGTCGGCTACCTGCTGAAGGACCGGGTGGCCGACGTGGCCGAGTTCATCGACGCCCTGCGCAGGGTCGCCGGCGGCGGCACCGCCCTCGACCCGGAGGTCGTCGCCCAGCTCCTGCTGCGCGGCGACAGCGACCCGCTGGAACGCCTGACGCCACGCGAGCACGAGGTGCTCAAGCTCATGGCCGAGGGCCGCTCGAACGCCGGGATCGGCCAGGCGCTCGTGCTCAGCGAGGGGGCCGTGGGCAAGCACATCGGCAACATCTTCACCAAGCTCGACCTGCCCCCGGCCGAGGGCGATCACCGCCGGGTCCTCGCCGTCCTGCAGTTCTTCAAGATCAGGAGCATGCCGTGAGGACCATCTGGCTGACGGCGGGCGCCGTGGCGACGGTCGCCGCCCTGCTGCTGTCCGTCCTGCTGGTCTGGAACGGGTTCGCCCGCGCCACCGCGCCGCAGGAGACACGGGCCAGGACGGTCCCGTTCGCGCTGGACACGCTGAAGGTCACCACGGGCAGCGGCGAGGTGAACGTCGAGATCGTGCCGGGCCCCGCGGGAGAGCTGACGATCTCCCGGTCCGTGAACTGGACCTCGATCGACCGGCCGGTGATCATCGAGGACTGGAACGGCGACACGCTGCGGCTGGACATCCGGTGCGGAACCGCCCCCCGGCCGGACGGTCCGGTGTGCCGGGCGGACTACACGCTGCTGGTGCCCTTCGAGACCGGGGTCGCAGCCCGGACGACCGTCGGCGACCTCGGGGTCCACAGCGTGGTCGGCGCCGTGCGGCTGACGACCGTGTCGGGGAACGTGCGGGCCGAGGGGGTCACCGGCGAGGTCTGGGCCAGGTCCGGTTCCGGGTCCGTCTTCGGCGACGCGATGCTCGGCGGCCAGGCCGACGTCGAGACCGGCTCGGGCGACGTACGGCTCGACTTCGCCAACCCGCCGCTCGCGGTCAGGGCCGTCGCGCGGGCCACCGGCGACGTCGAGCTGCGGCTGCCGCCGGAGACCTACGACGTGACGACCGAGGGCCGCCGCACCGAGGTTGAGGTCGACGCGGTGAAGGGCGCGCCCAGGAAGATCGAGGCGCGGGCGCCGCTGGGCTCGGTCCGCGTCTGCTGCGGATAGCGGAGACCGTCCGGCCCACAGTCGGCCCACAACGCGGCCGGACGCAAGCCTTAAGATCTGTTTACTCTTATCACTGGTTGGTAAGTTCCCGGCATGGAGTCTGCGAAGCACGCCGGTGACGTCGCCGTCGCCGTGTCCAAGGCCTATGGCGTCGAGACCATGTTCACGCTCTCGGGAGGCCACGTCTTCCCGCTGTACGACGGCGCGGTGCACGAGGGCATGCGCATCCTCGACGTACGCCACGAGCAGAGCGCGGTCTTCGCCGCCGAGGCGACGGCCCGGCTGACCAGGAAGCCCGGCCTGGCCGTGCTGACCGCCGGGCCGGGCATCACCAACGGCGTCAGCGGCATCGCGACCGCGCACTTCAACGGCTCGCCGGTGGTCGTCATGGGCGGCCGCGCCCCCCAGTCGCGCTGGGGCAGCGGCGCCCTCCAGGAGATGGACCATCCGCCGCTGCTCGGCCCGATCACCAAGCTGTCGTTCACCGCCTCCGGCGCCGACTCGATCGGCCAGGACGTCGAGTCGGCCTTCCGCACCGCCGTCGCGCCCCAACGCGGCCCGGTCTTCCTCGACTTCTACATGGACCACCTGTTCGCCCCCTCGCCCGCCCACGAGGTGCACACGCAGTCACCCTCGCCGCTGGAGCCCGACCCCGACGACCTGGCCGCCATCGCCCGGCTGCTGGCCGAGGCCGAGCGTCCGGTGCTGGTCTACGGCTCCGACGTGTGGATGGACCGGGCCGAGGAGGCCGCCCGCGACTTCGCCGAGACCTGGCGGCTGCCGGTCATCCCCAACGGCCAGGGCCGCGGCATCCTGCCCGCCGGGCACGAGCTGCTGGCCACCCGCGCCCGCGGCCTGGCCTTCTCCCAGGCCGACCTGGTCATCGTGATCGGCACCCCGCTCGACTTCCGGCTCGGCTACGGCTGGTTCGGCGGCAAGGACGGCGCGCCCCTGGCCCGCGTCGTGCACATCGCCGACGCGCCCTCGCAGCTCGCCACCCACATGCAGCCCGCCGCCAAGGCCGCGGGCGACCTGTCGGTGGTGCTGTGGAGCCTCGGCGCGGCCTGCGGCGACGCCGGGGTCAAGCCCGGCTCGTACGCCTCCTGGCTGTCCACGCTGGCCGACGCCGCCGCCGCGGCGATCGAGGACGACGCCGAGCTGCTGGCCGCCGACACCGACCCGATCCACCCCATGCGCATCTACGGCGAGCTGGGCAAGGTCCTGGCCGACGATGCCGTGGTGATCGGCGACGGCGGCGACTTCGTCTCCTACGCCGGCAAGTACGTCGAGCCCAGGCAGCCGGGCAACTGGCTCGACCCGGGCCCGTACGGGTGCCTCGGCACCGGGCTCGGCTACTCCATCGCCGCCCGGCTGGCCCGTCCGTCCTCGCAGGTCGTGCTCCTGCTCGGCGACGGCGCCGCCGGCTTCTCCCTGATGGACGTCGACACCCTCGTACGCCACCGGCTGCCGGTCGTCATGATCTGCGGCAACAACGGCATGTGGGGCCTGGAGAAGCACCCCATGCAAATGCTGTACGGCTACGACGTGGCCGCCGACCTCCAGCCGCAGTGCCGCTACGACCAGGTCGTGACGGCACTGGGCGGCGGCGGCGAGCTGGTCACCAAGCCGTCGGAGATCGGGCCGGCGCTGTGCAGGGCGTTCGACTCCGGCATCCCGTACATGGTGAACATCGCCACCGACCCGCAGGTCGCCTATCCCCGCAACACGACGGGGATCTGACCCCCTACGACTTGGGCGTGGCCGTGGGGGTCGGCGACGGCGTCGGCGTCGTGCAGATGCCGTCGATGACGTAGAGCGTGATCACCTTCGTCTCCGGGACCACCGTGCCGCCGGCCGGGACCGTCTTGGTGATCCTGCGGCAGGCGGGGTCGTCGGTGGTCACGGACGAGTCGCGGACGTGGACCTGCAGCCCCGCCGCCTCGACCATCTCCTGTCCCTTGAGGAAGGACAGCCCGGCGACCTGAGGCACCTTGATCTTCTTGACCGTCGGCGTCGGCGTGCTCGTCGGCGTCTTGGTCGGCTCCTTCGTGGTGGTCGGGGTGGTGGTGGGCGTGGTCGTCGGCTCCTCGGTCTCCGTCGGCTCCTCGCTCGGAGGGTGCGTGGGCGGCCTGGTGGTGGGCGGCAGGGGCGGCTTCGTGGCAGGCGTCGCCGTGGGTTTGACGCCCTTCTTGGGGCCGGACTTCGCCGGCGTGGGGCCGTCGTCGCTGTTGCCCTCGTTGGTGATGGTCGAGGTCGGCGTCGGCGTGCCGGGGACCATGCCCGTCAGCGCCACCGCGCCGGCGCCCACGCCGAGCACCACCGCGGCCGTGAGCCCGACGACCAGGCCGGTCCTGCGCGGCGCCTTGGCGGCGCGGCGGCCCCCCGGGCGGCGCTCGCCGACGGCGGCCGTGGTCTCCTCCGACGAGGCCGGCAGGTGCGTCCCCGTCTGGAACGCGCCACCCCCGGACGGCGGCTGCCCGCCCTGGTAGGCGAGCGGCTGCCCCTGCTGGTAGGCGCCGGTCTGGGGCTGCCCCTGCTGGTAGGCGCCCGTCTGCTGGGACTGGCCCTGCTGGTAGGCGCCCGTCTGCTGGGACTGGCCCGCCTGGTAGGCACCGGTCTGGTACGACTCGGGCGGCGGGGCCATCGTGGCGCCCGTGGCCGGCGGCGCGATCTCGGCCACCGGCGTGATCGCCTGGCCCGACCCGGCCGCGCGGGCCGCCTCGCTCATCGCCTTCGCCGTCGGGAACCGCCTGGCGGGGTCCTTCGACAGCGCCACCTCCACCAGCGCCCTGATCGGCGCCGGGATGTCGGCGGGCAGCGGCGGCGGCGCCTCCCGGATGTGCTTGAGCGCGATCGTGACCGCGCTGTCACCGTCGAACGGCCGCTGCCCCAGCAGGCATTCGTAGGCGACCACGCCGAGCGCGTAGATGTCCACGGCCGGCGTGACGGGCGCGCCCTCGGCCTGCTCGGGCGCGCAGTAGGCGGCCGTGCCCAGCACCATGCCGGCGTCGGTCAGCCGGTTGGCCAGGTCGGAACGGGCGATGCCGAAGTCGGTGAGCACCAGCGTGCCGTCGCGCTGCACCAGCAGGTTGCCCGGTTTGACGTCGCGGTGCACGATCCCCTGGTCGTGCACCGCCTGCAAGGCCGAGGCGGCCTGCGCGATGAGTTCCATGGCCGCCTGTGGCGGGATCCGGCCGAGCCGGGCCAGCAGCCGGTCGAGCGGCTCCCCGTCCACGAACTTCATCACGAGGTAGACGGTGTCGCCGCTCACCCCGTAGTCGTAGACGTCGACCACGCCGGAATGGTTGATCGTGGCCATCGCCCTGGCTTCCCCCTGGAAGCGGGCGACGAATCCGCGGTCATCCATGCGGCCTGGGAGCAGCACCTTGACGGCGACGGTGCGGGCGAGCACGATGTCCTCGCCTCGCCACACCTCGCCCATGCCGCCGGCGCCGATGCGGGTATCCAGCCGATACCGCCCCGCCAGCGTCGTGCCTTGGGCCACCATGACTCCCCCGCTACCCCCCTACATCGGTAACCTCGCCCACCCCGCGGTTCTTCAACCAAGCGAACTTTTGTCGCGGTGAGGTAACACAGTGGTCACGGAAACTCCGAGAGTGTACCGGTCTCAGGAGTCCCATATGCCACTCATATGCCGCAAGCCGTACAAACCCTATCCTGGAGCCTTATAGGCGTTGTTGTCCGCGTTTCCTGGAGATCAGAGCCGCCCTGGGTAGGCTGCTCCTCATGACGCTCTCACCTGGACTCCGCGCCCAACTGCTCACCATGGTCGAGAGATCCGACACGGCGGAGAAGGCCGGCAGCGGCGACGTGCCCGTGCTGGCCACGCCCAGGCTGCTCGCGCTGGCCGAACGGGCCACCGTCGATGCCGTGCGTGCCCACCTGGCCGAGGGCGAGACGTCGGTCGGCACCCGGATCGAGCTCGAACACCTGGCCGCCAGCCCCGTCGGCGCCCACGTGCAGCTCACCGCCGAGCTCACCGAGGTGGACGGCCGGCGGCTGGTCTTCGCCTTCGAGGCCCGCGACCCGCAGGGCGCGGTCGTGGGCAGGGGCACGGTCGAGCGAGTGGTCGTCGACCGCGCCAGGTTCCTGGCCCGCGCTAGTCGATGACGGCGATCAGGTCGCCCTCCTGGATCACGTCGCCCTCGGCCACCTGAAGCTGGGACACCACGCCCCCGTCCTCGGCGAGCACGGGGATCTCCATCTTCATCGACTCAAGGATGACCAGCGTGTCGCCCTCGGAGACCACCTCGCCCTCCCGGACGACCACCTTCCACACGTTCGCCACCATCTCGGCGCGTACCTCGCCCACCAGGGCTCCCCTCTTCCGACGCCACCAACTATGTGTCAACCGGGTCAAGCCCGCATTCGCCCGACCAGTCCTGTGTCGTAGTCTCCCGCGACGAATGCCGGGTTCTCCAGCAGCTCGGCGCAGAAGGGCAGATTGCTCTTCGGCCCCTCGACCGTGAACTCCGCGACCGCCTTGCGGCCCAGCTCCAGCGCCTCGGTACGGTCGGCCCCGACCACGCACAGCTTGGCCATCAGCGGGTCGTAGAACATGGTCACCGTGTTGCCCGGCTCGTAGCCGGAGTCGACGCGGACGCCGTCGCCGGTCGGCTCGTCCCAGGTGGTGATCCGGCCGGGCCCGGGGAGGAAGCGTTTGGGGTCCTCGGCGTAGACCCGGAACTCGATCGCGTGCCCGGCGGGCGCCACCGTGACCTCCGGGCTCTCCCCCGCGGCCACGCGGAGCTGCAACTCCACCAGGTCGAGGCCGGTGACCAGCTCCGTGACCGGGTGCTCGACCTGGAGCCTGGTGTTCATCTCCAGGAACACGAAGTCCTGGGCGTCGGCGTCGACCAGGCACTCGACCGTGCCCGCGCCGACGTAGCCGACGGCCTCGCCGGCCCGCACGGCCGCGGCCAGCATGCGTTCGCGCAGCTCGGGGCCGATGCCGGGGGACGGCGACTCCTCGACGACCTTCTGGTGGCGGCGCTGCACCGAGCAGTCGCGCTCGCCCAGGGCCAGCACCCGGCCGTCGGGCAGGCCGAGGATCTGCACCTCGACGTGGCGGGCGCGTTCGACGTAGCGCTCCAGCAGGACCGCGGGCCCGGCCAGCGCGTCCCCCGCGCCGCCCGCCGCGGCCGCCGCGGCGAACCTGGCCGCCGCCCTGGCCGCCTGCTCGAACGCCTTGGCCAGCCCGGCGTCGTCGCGGGCCACGCTCATGCCGATCCCGCCACCGCCGCCGGCGGTCTTGACCATGACCGGGTAGCCGATCAGCTCGGCCGCGTCGAGCGCGGCGACCAGGTCGGTGACCGGTTCCCTGGTGCCCGCGGCGACGGGCACGCCCGCCTCCTCCATGAGGTTCCTGGCGTTGATCTTGTCGCCCATACGGTCGATGGACTCCGGCGACGGCCCGATCCACACCAGCCCGGCCTCGATCACCGCCCGCGCGAACGCGGCGTTCTCCGACAGGAAGCCGTAACCGGGATGAACCGCCTTCGCTCCCGTGGCGCGGGCCGCCTCCAGCACCCTGGCGGGGTCGAGATAGCTCTGCGCGGGGTCGGCCGGGCCGATCAGCACCGCCTCGTCGGCCTCGCGCACGAACGGCAGCCCGGCGTCGGCCTCGGAATGGACGGCGACGGCACGCAGCCCCATCCGCCTGACCGTACGGATGATCCGCCGCGCGATCTCCCCGCGGTTGGCGATCAGAACGGGCCCGAGCGTCTCAGCAATCACGCGGACAACCCTATGACCGCCGTCGGCTCGTCCCCTTTCCCCCGGGAGTACCGATCAGCAGAGCATGATCTGTAGGAACCCCACAAAGACGGGCAATTCAGCTAGACGCGGCCTCTGCCGACCACCCGGGTCAGGGCGTCGAGCGCGGCGGCGTCGTACGCGCTGCCCGCCGTGAGCCTGATGCGTTCCAGCGCCGCCCCCGCCCGGTCACGATCGGTGGACGGGCCCACCAGGTCGTCGTAGGCGTTGGCGACCCTGATGATCCGGCTGGACAGCGGCGGGTCGTCGGCGATCTCGTCGCACTGCCGCCGGACCACCTCGGCCACCCGGTCGAGCACGCCCGTCTGCCTGATCACCTCGGCCCCGAGCTCGGCGATGCGCCGCGCCTGCTCAGGATCGGCGAGCACGGTCGCGCCCCCCGGAATGGGGTCGCGCAGCGAGAGCTGGCCGATGTCGTGCATGAGGGCGGCGTACTCCAGCTCCAGCAGCTCGGGCTCGGCCATGCCCAGCTCCCGGCCGACCGCCACGGCCAGGCGGGAGACCCGGCGCGAGTGGCCGGGCTCGACGTAGCCGCCGACCTCGGTGACCCGCGACAGGGCGCGGACGGTCTGCAGGTAGGTGGCGCGGATGCCGGCGTACTTGCGGAAGGCCACCTGCGTGACCAGCAGCGGCGCGGCGAAGACCAGCAGGGCCATCAGATCCATGCTGTGCGTGGCGAGCGCGAGCAGCACGCCCGAGGCGGCCACGGCGGCGCCCAGCGGGAACGCCATGTTGATCTCGTCGCGCACCGCCACCCGGAACGCCGTGCGCAGCCGCTCGGCCCGCAGCAACGCGGCGATCAGCACGTCGACCAGCAGCGTCACCGTGATCAGCGAGACCATCACGACGAGCGCCGGCCACCAGGTATGGGCGCCCGGCGGCGGCTTGGTGAGCTGGTAGAGCGGGTCGGCCAGCGGGCGGAAGGCGAAGGCCAGCAGCGCGCCGGTGAGCAGGCGGCGGGCCATCGCGTCGAGCCGCGGCGGCCGGCCGACGGCCAGGTGGGGCAGCGCGCCGGCGATCATCCCGGCCGCGATCACGGCCACGACCTGCAACGCGGAGTGGCGCAACTGGTTCTGGCTGAGGTCGAGCAGCAGGGTGTAGCCGAGCGCCGCGGCGGCGCCGATGGGCGCGACCTCCCTGTTGCCGGGCATGGTCAGCCGGGCCAGCTCGCCGACCGCGATCAACGCGCCGAACCCGATGGCGATCTCGGGACGGTCGAGCCCGACGGCCGCCGTGTGCGCCACACCCGCGACGGCGACCAGGCCGGCCGCGCAGATCAGCAGCAACTGGCCGGAGTCGAGCCTGCGCAGGACGGTGGCCTGCGCCCTGTCGGCGCGCCGGACGCGCTCTGTGGTGGTCATGGCCCGCTCACGACCTGGATGGGCATCGTCGGGTCGTCGTGGTCCTTGATCGTGGCGTCGGCCGCGTCGGGCGGCGGCGCCTCGACCCGGCGCGGCGGCTGCCACGGATTGCGGTCCAGCGCCCGGATGAACGCGGCCACCATGACCGGGTCGAAGTGCGTGCCGGAGCACTTGCGCAGCTCCTCGACGGCCACCTCGACCGGGCGCGCCCCCCGGTAGGAGCGGTCGGAGGTCATCGAGTCGAACGCGTCGGCCACCGCGATCACCTTGGCGAACTCGGGGATCTCGTCGCCGGCCAGGCCCATCGGGTAGCCGGTGCCGTCGTGGCGCTCGTGGTGGTGCATGATCCCGGCGTAGGCCTCGTCGAGGAAGCCGATGCCGCGGACGATCTCCAGCCCGCGCATCGGATGGAGCTGGATCGCGGCGAGCTCCCCCTCGGTGAGCGGCCCGTCCTTCTGCAGCACCTTCGTGGGCACGCCGAGCTTGCCGACGTCGTGGAGCATGCCGGCGTAGCGGATGGCGCGGACGCGTTCGAGGCCCATGCCGATCTCCTGGGCGATCATGCTGGAGGCGAGCGAGACGCGCGTGCAGTGGCCCCGCGTGTAGTAGTCCTTGGTCTCGACGGCCTGGCAGAGCGCGGCGATGGTGGCGTCGTACGAGCGCTGCTGGGCGTGGTACTGGCCGAACGCCCATCGGGCCACGAACAGCGGCATCAGCACCAGCACCGCCGAGATCGACTGCACGGTCGCCCACAACCCGGCCACCAGCAGCCCGAACGTGCCGTAACCGAGGTAGGACAGCAGGAACTGGACCATGCCGCGCAGCGGCACCTCCGTGGCCCGCACGCTGGTCGCCAGACTGATCATGGTCAGCGTGAGCACGATGTTGAGCGGCACGAAGACGGCGGTCGCGGCGGCGTAGGGGCCGATGAGGCTGTCGAACTCGTTGACCCGCGGCACCCCGATCGCGCCGTGGAGCCACTCGTAGACCCACCCGGAGGCGTAGCCGCAGACGGCGAACTGGGCGCCGTTGAACAGCCGCTTGATCAGCGGCAGCCCCGGCCGCACGCTGACCGCCGCGGTGAGCCCCACCACCGCAGCGCCCTCCGGCCCGATCAGCACGACCGCGGCCAGCGACGCCGAGAAGCTCACCGACACCGCGAACTGCTCCACGTTGAGCAGCGTCGGCATCGACTCGCACACCAGGAAGAGCAGCGCGAGCACCAGCAGGATGTCGAGATTCTCCGGCGCCACGAGCGGGCCGGAGACGATCGCGCTGTGCCCGATGAGAGCGGCCGCCGCCGCGATCACGGCGACCAGGTAGACCCTCGCGGGCCAGGGCAGGTCACGCATTGCGGCCCCCTACTGCGGTCAGGTCCAGGAAACCCCTGGCGGAAGCGCGCCGATACCGGTCAGGACCACCATCGAGGCGACCACGATGACGGCGGCGAGCAACCGGGTGAACCTGTCCTTCAACATCCCACATGCCTCCACGTCGACTTCTGGAGCTCACGCTACAGAACAGGACGTCACCGTACGGGCCGAGCGGGAAATCGCAAGCAAAGTGTAATCAAGCAACTACCTGGTGCGACTCCGCGCCCAGGCCACGGTGCTCTTGACACCGGTCGGCAGGTCGGTGCGCGGCTCCCAGCGCAGCCCCTCGTGGGCGGGCACCGGGTCGACGGCCATCGCGGGCAGGTCGCCGACGCGCGGCTGCGCGAACCCGGGCTTGTCGTGGGCGCCGGCCGCGTCGGCGATCAGCGAGTGCAGGCGCCGGTCGGTGGTCTGGATGCCGGTGCCGATGTTGAACCGGCGGCCGTTGCCGTCGCTGCCGCAGGCCCGGACGAAGCCGTCGACCACGTCGTCGACGTAGACGTAGTCGCGGGTCTGGGTGCCGTCGCCGTAGAGGACGGTGGGGGTGCCGTTGAGCAGGGCGTCCGTGAAGATCGACACGACGCCGGCCTCGCCGTCGGGGGACTGGCGCGGGCCGTAGACGTTGGAGAGCACCAGCGTGGTGTACTCCAGGCCGTACAGGGCGCGGAAGGTGGCCAGGTAGGTCTCGGCGCTCAGCTTGGAGGCCGCGTACGGCGAGCGCGGGTCGGTGGGGGCGTCGCCCGGCACGGGGATGGTGGCCGGCCGGCCGTAGACCGCCACGGAGGAGGCGAACACCACCTTGCGCGTGGTGCCCTCCTTGGCCGCCGTGAGCACCGACGCGGTGCCCTCGACGTTGAGCCGGGCGTCGTGGACGGGGTCGGCCACGCTCTTGCGTACGCTGATCTGGGCGGCCAGGTGGCAGATGACCTCGGGCCGCAGCTCGGCCGCCAGCCCGATGATCGCCGGGTCTCGCACGTCGATGACGTGCAGGCTGAAACGGTCGCTCTCGGCCGCGTTGACCAGGTTGTCCCTGCTGCCGGAGGACAGGTCGTCTACGGCGACGACCTCGTGTCCGTCCGCGAGCAGGCGGTCGACGAGATTCGACCCGATGAAACCGGCACCACCGGTGACTAGGACGCGCATGGCGTGAATCCTAGTCGGCCAGCTCCGCCCTCACCTGCTCGATCCGCGCCAGCACCTTGGAACGCAGATCGGCGGGGACGGGGTCGCAGCCGCAGTGCTTGGCCACGAGCGCCTTGACCGCCTTGTCGAGGTCGTACTCCTTCAGGCACGGGCTGCACTCGTCGAGGTGCACGCGGATGTCGGAGACGTCACCCTCGGTCAGCTCGCCGTCGAGGTAGGCGTAGACCTTGTCCAGCACCTCGCGACAGTCGGTGTCGTGCGGGTTGCCACAGCTCATTTCGATCCCTCCGAGGGGACCAGGCCGCGCTCGCGGGCGTAGTCCTCAAGGAGGCCCCGGAGCTGCCTGCGTCCCCGATGCAGCCTGGACATCACGGTGCCGATGGGAGTGCCCATGATGTCGGCGATCTCCTTGTAGGGGAAGCCTTCGACGTCGGCGAGGTAGACGGCGATCCTGAACTCTTCCGGCAGCGCCGCGAGCGCCTGCTTGATGTCGCCGTCGGGGAGGTGTTCGAGCGCCTCGACCTCGGCCGACTTCAGCCCGCTCGAGGTGTGGGACTCGGCGCGCGCGAGCTGCCAGTCCTCGATCTCCTCGGTGCCGGACTGCTTGGGCTCACGCTGCTTCTTGCGGTAGCTGTTGATGAACGTGTTCGTCAGGATCCGGTAGAGCCACGCCTTGAGGTTCGTGCCCTCCTGGAACTGGTGGAACGACGCGAACGCCTTGGCGAAGGTCTCCTGAAGCAGGTCCTCCGCGTCCGCTGGATTCCGGGTCATCCGGAGCGCGGCGGAGTAAAGCTGTTCGAGATACGGCATCACGTCGCGCTCGAACCGCTCGCTGCGCTGCTCCAGAGTCTCCGCGCCTGTCGCGGGCACCGGACCCACCCCCCTAAGATCACCGGTGGCCGGCTGTGGCGGTACACCGTACTCAGGGGAGAATACCCGCTGGCCGATGACCTCCTGGTCATCGGGGCGCGGTCTTTCCAATGTGAGCATGCTCGTCGCAACACGCCCGCGCCCTTGTCTGTTCCCGCAAGATAGAAGGTACAGAGGACCCGGTGCGGGGAACGTCCATACGTACCGGCTGGTAGCCCTTTTCCCGGAACTCAGGAGTCGCGTGTGCTGCCCATTCCGGCCGAGGAACTGAACGGCTCTGGGACGCTCGGGCCGTACTGGACCTTCTACCGCGCCGTCGCCGCCGAGCAACTGAACCGCTGGCTTCCCGGTGAACCATCGGTGATCCTCGATCTGTCCGGCGGCCGCGGACGCTGGTCCGGCCAGGCCGCGAGGGCGGGCCACCGGGTGATCGAGGTGCTCGACTTCCGCCGGACCGTGGACGCGCAGTCCCGTTTGCGGGACGCCGACCGGGTCCGGCACGTGCGCGCCGATGATCTGGCGTTTCTTCCCGATGAGAGCGTCGACGCGGTGCTCGCCGAGGAACGCGCGATGTCGATCGAGCTCATGGCCGAGTCGGCGATGAGCGACGTGGCCAGGGTGCTGCGTCCGGGCGGGCGGGCGCTGGTGTGCGTCGACTCGCTGGTGCTCGGCATGGCGATCCTCGCCGAGCAGGAGCAGTGGCAGCACCTGCGGCAGACCGGCGAGGTCATGCTGGTGCCCTGGCCCGACGGCAGCATCACGCGCTGCTTCAGCAGCGGTCAGCTCCGGGAGCTGCTGATGGGGGCCGGGCTGGAGGTGGAGTGGATGCGTCCGCGCACGGTGCTGTCGCCGTCCACGGTCGACCACGTGCTCGGGTCCGACGGGCGGGCCCTGACCTGGCTCGTGCGCACCGAGCTCGACGCCCATCCCGACGACGACGACACGGTCGGGATCCACCTGGTGGCCAGCGCGCGCAAGAGCTGACCCGCCGCCCGTGGGCCGCCGTTCTCCGTGTCCGGCGGCCTCGGGCTCCCGCCGGTGCGGCGGGCTCTGCACGATCAGCGGCGGCGTTCGCGTCTTCCCTGGCACTGTACGCAGCGGGCGGCCTCAGGGCGGGCCTCCAGACGGCCCTCGGGCACCGGCTTGTCGCAGTCGAGACACCTGCCGTACGCGCCTTCGTCCAGGCGAGTGATCGCCTCGGTCACCGCGCGGCGCTGCGCGGTCGCCACGGTGAGCATGGCCCGCGCGCGGTCGGCGTCGGTGAGGTCGGAGCCCGCGTCGGCCGCCGAGCGTTCCCCGATCGCGACCGGGTCGCCCTGAAGGACCCCGATCGAACGGTCCAGCTCCACGAGCATGTCTTCGAGCCGCTGACGAGCGGTCGTGACGTCCACGAATCCGCACCTCCGGGTGAAATGGGGGCAACCCGCGGCTAGGACTCCCCGGTTGTCCCGCCCGGCGCAATTAGGGGCATGTTGTGGCGGTGACACCGAGTGAACGGTTGCATCGCTTTCCTCACCGAATGCCCACTTACCGCGCTTCCTACACCTTTAGAAAAGGGCGGCTTCCTCCTCGTCGGGCAGTGGTTTGATGAGATCCGGGCCATTGTTCCGGACATTATTGACATCAGTAGAAACGGGATATGCCGCCAGCCTCCCGGCCTCCGCGGGCACCAGGAGACGTGAGGCGCGCTCGGTGTCGGTGACACCCGGGTCGAGCCAGTCGGCCCAGCGGTCGCGCTCGATCATCATGGGCATCCTGTCGTGGATGCGGCCGAGCTGGTCCTCCGCGTCCGTGGTGATGACCGTGCAGGTCACCAGCCACTTGAGCGGGTCGTCGTCGTCGCGCGTGGGGTCCTTCCAGAACTCGTACAGGCCGGCCATGGCCAGCACGCCGCCGTCCTGGGGGTGGATGAAGTACGGCTGCTTCTTCTTCTCGCCCTCGACGGCCATCCACTCGAAGTAGCCGTCGGCCGGGATCAGGCACCTGCGCTTGGCGAACGCCTGCCGGAACGACGGCTTCTCGGCCAGCGTCTCGGCCCTGGCGTTGATCAGCCGGGAACCGATCGACGGATCCTTGGCCCAGACCGGCACGAGGCCCCACTTGACGATCCTGAGCTGCCGGACCGGGTGCTCGTCCTCCTTGGAGGTCCGGCTCATGACCGCGTAGACGTTCTTGGTGGGGGCGACGTTGAAGTCCGCGCCCAGCTCCTTGTCGGGCTCGCCGTCGAGCTCGACCTGGAACTCCTCCAGCAGGTCGTGCTTCTTGCGCGCCGAGGCGTATCTACCGCACATGTCCCCACAGTGCCATACGTCCGGCTTTCGCTCGCGGGTTTGCCTCCGGGCCCGCCGGACGGGGTAGGCGTGCTCGCATGAAGGCGTACCAGCTCGTCGAGCCGGGGCAGGGCCGAGCTGGGGGCCGCCGGGGGCTACGGCGCCGACGAGACCGTCTGGCGGGCGGGGCCCTGGCGTTCCCGGCGGCGAGCCCGCCCCAGGGGCTGCCGTGAGGCACCGCGGTCGCCAAGCCGTACGCCGGGACGCGGCGCGACCCGCACGAGGTGCTCGCACTGGCCCGCCAGGGACGGATCAGGGCACGGGTGGAACGCCGGCCGCTGGCCGAGGCCCCGTCGGTACTGTCCGAGCTGGAGTCCGGCACGATCGAGGGCCGCGCGGCCCTGACCCCTTGATCCCGCCGCGCCCCCGACCCTTCGGACACGTGACAGCGCGTTGTCCACAGGCTGTGAACGCGCCGTACCAGGGCCAGTAGGCTCTGTACATGCCCGCTCCGCACTGGCCCGCGCCGACGGCCGTCACCCCCGTCAACGCCTCCGTCCGCCTGCCCGGCTCCAAGTCGGTCACCAACCGCGCGCTGCTGCTGGCCGCGCTGGCCGACGGTCCAGGCGTCGTGCGCCAGGCGCTGCGCAGCCGCGACGCCGACCTCATGGTGTCGGCCCTGCGCGCGCTCGGCGCCACGCTGACGGCCGTGCGCGAGACCACCGACGCGGTCGACTGGGCGGTGACGCCGGGCCCGGTCAGCGGCGGCGCCCGCATCGACGCCGGCCTGGCGGGCACGGTCATGCGGTTCGTCCCGCCGATGGCGGCGCTGGCCGACGGGCCGGTCTTCTTCGACGGCGACCCCTACGCCCGCAAGCGCCCGATGGGCCCGATCCTCGACGCCCTGCGCGCGCTCGGGGCGCGCATCGACAACGACGCGCTGCCGTTCACGATCACCGGGCCGCTGACCGGCGGCGAGGTCACGATCGACGCCTCCGGCTCCTCGCAGTTCGTCTCGGGGCTGATGCTGACGGCGGCGCGGTTCGAGAAGGGCGTGACGATCCGCCACGTCGGCCCGCCGGTGCCCTCGCAGCCGCACATCGAGATGACCGTCCACATGCTGCGCGAGGCCGGGGTCAGGGTCGACGACACCGAGCGCGACGTGTGGCGGGTCGAGCCGGGCCCGATCGCGGCCAGGGACCTGACGGTGGAGCCCGACCTGTCCAACGCGGCCCCGTTCCTGGCCGCCGCGCTCGTCACGGGCGGCACGGTCACGATCCCCGACTGGCCGCCGGAGACCACCCAGCCGGGCGACGCGCTGCGCGGCCTGCTCACCACCATGGGCGCCACGGTGACCCGCGACGGCGACGACCTGGTCGTCACCGGCACGGGCGAGGTCAAGGGCCTCGACGCCGACCTGCACGAGGTGGGCGAGCTGACCCCCACGATCGCCGCACTGGCCGCCCTGGCCACCACGCCGAGCCGCATCCGCGGGGTCGGCCACCTGCGCGGCCACGAGACCGACCGGCTGGCCGCGCTGGCCGCCGAGATCAACGCCCTCGGCGGCGACGTGGAGGAGACGGCCGACGGCCTGCTCATCCGTCCGCGGCCGCTGCGCGGCGGCGTGTTCCACAGCTACGACGACCACCGCATGGCCACGGCCGGGGCCGTGATCGGCCTCGCGGTGCCGGGCGTGGAGGTGGAGAACATCGCCACGACCGCCAAGACGCTGCCCGAGTTCGTCCAGATGTGGGCGGCGATGTTGGAGTCCCGATGAGCGGCGCTGATCGGGCGTTTCGCGGCAGGCGGCATGGGCACTTCGCAGGAGGGTCCGGCGTCGTCCGTCCGCGTGCCGCGAGGTCGTCGTGCTCGGCGCGCGCCCCGCGGCCGGCACATCCGGCGAAGGTGAGAGGAAGCGAGCGCATGGGAGCAGACCGCTGAGAAAGCGGGAGTACGACGAGGACGACGTACGGGTCAGGCCGGGCAAGGGCTCGCGCCCGCGCACCCGCATCCGTCCCGCGCACGAGGACGCCGTGGAAGGCTTCGTGGTCGCCGTCGACCGGGGCCGCTACACGACCCTGGTCGAGCCCGAACGCGGCCACAAACGCAAGCAGCAGGCGCAGCGCCGGCTCGTGGTCGCCATGAAGGCCCGCGAGCTGGGCCGCAAGGGCATCGTGGTCGGCGACCGGGTGGCCCTGGTCGGCGACGTGTCGGGGCTCCCCGACACGCTGGCCAGGGTGGTCCGGGTGGAGCCGCGCACCTCGATGTTGCGCCGCTCGGCCGACGACACCGACGACACCGACGGCATCGAGCGCCCGGTCGTGGCCAACGCCGACCAGCTCGTGATCGTCACCGCGCTGGCCGACCCGCCGCCCCGGCCCCGGATGATCGACCGGATCCTGGTGGCGGCGTTCGACGCCGAGATCGACGCCCTGCTCTGCCTCACCAAGTCCGACCTCGCCCCGCCGGACGAGCTGGTCGCCCTGTACGAGCCGCTGGGCGTGCCCCACATCGTGGTCCACAAGGGCGGCTCGCTCGACGAGCTGCGCGACCACCTGGCCGGCCGCATCAGCGTGCTGGTGGGCCATTCGGGCGTGGGCAAGTCCACCCTGGTCAACACCCTGGTGCCGGACGCCAACCGGGCGGTCTCGCACGTCAACGCGGTCACCGGCCGCGGCCGCCACACCTCCACCTCGGCCGTCGCGCTGGAGCTGCCCGAGGGCGGCTGGATCATCGACACGCCGGGGGTGCGCAGCTTCGGCCTGGCGCACGTGTCGGTCGAGACCGTGCTGGCCGCCTTCCCCGACCTGGTGGAGGGCACGGTCACCTGCCCGAAGGGCTGCACCCATCTCGGCGACGGCTGCGCGCTCGACGCCTGGGCGGCCCAGGGCAACGCCGACCCGGCCCGCCTCGAGTCGCTGCGCCGCCTCCTGTCCAGCCGCGAGGGCGCCCCCGACGAGCCCGCCGCCTGACCCCGGGGGGGTCAGGGGCGGTTGGGGCGCAGGGTCCAGGTGACGGTGAGGCTGGTGACCAGGGTGCCGGCGGCGTCCCGCACATCGACCAGCACGTCGAAGACCGGCCGCTCACCGGCGTCCAGCTTCCCGACGACCTCCTCCCTGGTGGCCGCCACCCGCGCCTCGGCCCGCACCTCGCCCAGGGCCACCTTCCGGAACTCGATGGTCGCCGTCGTGGGCAGTGGCACGCTCCGGCTGAGCTGATCGCCGAACCTGGACAGCACCGCCGCCCCCGACGCCGACTCCGCCAGCGTGAACAACGTGCCGGCGTGCGGCCCGGCCACGTGGTTGTGCAGCTCGGGCCGGTCCGGCAGCCGGCATTCCGCCCGGCCGTCCTCGACCGAGTCGAACACGATCCCCAACGTACGGGCGAATGGAACGGTTTCGAGAAGGAAGGCACCTACATCAGTGGACATAGGAGACATGTTACTGGTCAGTAGGCGAAAAGGGAGTTACCAGAAAAGAGCGTCAGCGACTGATGTCCGGCACGACCGACGCGATAGCGTGGCTGACCGTGCAGGGTTACAACGACGATCTACGCCTCGCTCACGTCATGGCGGACGCCGCCGACGACCTGACCATGCGGCGGTTCAAGGCGGTCGACCTCAAGGTCGAGACCAAGCCCGACCTGACGCCGGTCAGCGACGCCGACCGCGCCGTCGAGGAGGCCATCCGCGGCACGCTGCGCCGCGCCCGGCCACGCGACGCGGTGGTGGGCGAGGAGTTCGGCAAGACCGGCTGGGGAGCCCGGTCGTGGATCATCGACCCCATCGACGGCACCAAGAACTACGTGCGCGGCGTGCCGGTCTGGGCCACGCTGATCGCCCTCATGGAGTACGGCAAGGTCGTCGTCGGCCTGGTGTCGGCCCCCGCGCTCGGCCGGCGCTGGTGGGCGGCGACCGGCGGCGGCGCGTGGACCGGCCGGAGCCTGGCGAAGGCCACCAGGATGAACGTCTCCTCCGTCGCCAGGCTGGAGGACGCCTCCTTCTCCTACTCCAGCTTCGGCGGCTGGGAGAAGCTCGGCAAGCTGGACAACTTCCTCGACCTCGGCCGCACCTGCTGGCGCACCCGCGCCTACGGCGACTTCTGGTCGCACATGATGGTCGCCGAGGGCTCGGCCGACGTGTCCGCCGAGCCCGAGCTGTCCCCGTGGGACATGGCGGCCCTGACCGTGATCGTCGAGGAGGCCGGCGGTGTCTGGACCGACCTCGGCGGCGTGCGCGGCCTGGAGGGCGGCAGCCTGGTCTGCACGAACGGCACCCTCCACGACGAGGTGCTGAACCGCCTCAACGGCACCACGATCACCTCCTGAGCGGGGAACCCGTCAGGCCGTCTCGAAGTCGGTGCACAACCACTGGTGGCCGTGCCGCTCCAGCCGTACGGCCAGGACGTGGCTGCGCTCGCCGCAGTGCACCAGAAGGCACATCTCGACGGCCCCTTCCCTGGGCTCCATGACGTGCGGGCTCCCGACGAACGGCGGCCGTTCGGCGGAGATCATCCGTCCGGCCCTGACGAGGTCGCGGTAGGCCCGGCCGGTGAGCCGGTCGGCCACCGACTCCGGCGGGCGGCGACCCGTCAGCACCTCGGCCAGCGCCTGCCCGAGCTGGCGCAGCCTGCGCTCGTCGGGCCGGGCCCCGGGCGGTCCCCAGACCAGCGGGGTCAGGGCCAGTGCGCCGTGCGTGGGGTCGTCCGCCATGCGCCCTCCAAATACTCAGGGGGAAGAAGGAAACGCCTTAATGAGTTTTCGGCCCGGGCCGCCGGATACGAAATCCGCCAACTTTACCCGGCCGCCGTCCTCTTTCATCCGCTTGGGCGGAGAAAGGCTTCCCCGAGCTGGATCCCCTATTTCTTTATCGGTTGTTCAGAGCGACAACACCCCGGCGACCGCATTCATCAGTGAATCGCGGTAGGAATCGCCGTACAGGACCACGTGCACCAGCAGCGGATGCAACTGGTGCAGCGGCACCCGCTCCCGCCACCCCGGCGCGAGCGGGAACTCCTCCCGGTACGCCCCCATCACCCGATCCAGGTACGGCAGCCCGAACAGGGCGAGCATGGCCAGATCCGTCTCCCGATGGCCGCCGTGGGCCGCCGGATCGACGAGCACCCCCGTGCCGCCGGACCACAACACGTTCCCGCTCCACAGGTCCCCATGGACGCGGGCGGGCGGCTCGGCCGGCCCGCCCACCTCGGCGAACCGTTCCACCGCCCGTTCCACCAGCGCCACGTCGCGGGACGGCAGCCGCGCCAGGCGCAGGAACGGCAACACCCGCCGGTTCGCGTAGAAGGACGGCCAGTCGCCGTCGGGCGAGTTGTCCATGGGCAGCTCGGCGATGAACCCCGGCCAGGGCGCGCCGAAGCCGTCGGCCCCGGCGCGGTGCAGACGGGCCAGGTCACCGCCGAGCCGGACGGCCGCCTCCGCGGTGGGCGCCTCCTGCGGCACCCACGACAGCACCAGCCGGTCCGGGCCCACCTCCACGACCTCGGGCACGGTGATCGCCTCGCCCAGCCAGCGCAGCCCGGCGGCCTCGGAGGCGAAGACGCCGGAGGCCGGCCCGGTCTTGGCGAACACCTGCCGCCCGTCGGCCAGCACGCCTCGCCGCAGCCGCCGGCCGTGGGAGGAGCCGAGGTCCTCAGTCGATCTCATCGGCGATGTGCCCGGCCACGCCCTCCGAGGCCGTCTCCAGCATGGTCAGCACCTCCTCGAAACCCTCGCGGCCACCGTAATAGGGGTCGGGCACCTCGGCGCCGTCCGGCGCGCCGGAGTCGAACGAGCGGAACAGGCGCACCTCGACCCCGGCGGGCGCCAGCCGGCGCAGATTGGCCGCGTTGTCCCGGTCCATCGCCAGCACCAGGTCGTAACGGTCGAACCAGTCCTCGGTGAACTGCCTGGCGCGGTGGGCGGCGCCGTCGTAGCCGTGCTCGGCCAGGATGCCCAGAGCGCGTTCGTCCATGGGGTCGCCGACGTGCCAACCGCCGGTGCCCGCGCTCTCGACGACGACCCGGCCGCCGAGCCCGTACCCCTCCAGGGTCTGCCGGAGCACCACCTCCGCCATCGGTGAACGGCAGATGTTGCCCATGCACACGAGACACACGCGATAGCTCATACCTCCCATCTTCCCTGGTCACATTGATGGAGATGACCGGGCGCGTTCACCGAACGTTCACCCTTGTTGGGGGGTCTGAGTCACTTTGCCTGCATAACTTCGTGGCGACTAAGGACCAAGTGAGGGGAACCCAACCGTGAAGTATGCAGGCCGGCTCGCCGCCGTCGCCGTCGTCGGCGCGCTCTCGCTCGCTGCGTGCGGCACAGACAACAACAGCTCCGGGGGCACGAGCGACACCAGCTCCGCGAGCGCTTCCGCCGCGGGCAACGACAACGGCCTGAGCGGCACCATCAACGCCGCCGGCTCGTCGGCCCAGGCCAACGCGATCGACCAGTGGAAGAAGGACTTCCAGGCCAAGAACTCGGGTGTGAGCCTGAACTACCAGCCGAGCGGTTCGGGTGCCGGTGTGCAGTCGTTCATCGCGGGCACGGTCGACTTCGCGGGTTCCGACTCCGCCCTCAAGGACGACAAGGGCGAGCCCGCCCAGGCCGACGCCCGGTGCAAAACCGGCAAGGCCATCAACATCCCGATGGTGACCGGCCCCGTCGCGGTGGTCTACAACGTCCCCGGCGTGGACGGCCTGCAGCTGTCGCCCAAGACCATCGGCGGCATCTTCGACAGCAAGATCACCAAGTGGGACGACGCGGCCATCAAGGCCGACAACCCCGACGCCAAGCTCCCGTCCACGCCGATCTCGGCCTTCCACCGCTCGGACGAGTCGGGCACCAGCGACAACTTCACCAAGTTCCTCAAGGCGACCGCCGGCTGGCCGTACGAGCCGGCCAAGGCGTGGCCCGCCGAGGCCAAGGGCCAGGGCGCCAAGGGCTCCGACCAGGTCGCGGCCAGCGTCAAGAGCACCGAGGGCTCCATCGGCTACGTCGAGCTCTCCTTCGCCGAGAACTCCCAGCTCAGCAAGGCCAAGGTCGCCAACGGCTCCGGCGAGTTCGTCGAGCTGACCGCCGACAGCGCGGCCAAGACGGTCGAGACCGCCGAGATCACCGGCACCGGCAACGACCTGAAGCTGAGCATCGACTACGCCACCAAGACGGCGGGCGCGTACCCGATCGTGCTGGTGACGTACGAGATCACCTGCGAGAAGGGCCTCGCGCCCGAGCAGGCCAAGATCGTCAAGGAGTTCCTCACCTACACCTCCAGCGACGAGGGCCAGGCCGCGCTGAAGGACCTCGGCTACGCCCCGCTCGCGGGCGAGCTGCTCACCAAGGTCCGCACCGCCGTCGGCGCGATCTCCTAGCAGCACATGACGACCAACGTTCGTACCCGTGGGGGCGGGCCGGCCACGAGCCGGTCCGCCTCGCGGCGCAGCCATGGTGAAGGCCCCTTCAAGTTCGTCTCCACCGGTGCCGGCGTCCTGCTGCTGGCGATCATGGCGGCCATCGCCGTGTTCCTCATCAGCGAGGCCGTGCCGGCCCTGCAGGCGAACAAGGGCAACTTCTTCACCGACCTGATCTGGGAGCCCAACGGCAGCCAGGTGTTCGGCATCGGCGCGCTGGCCTTCGGCACCGTCCTCAGCTCGGCGATCGCGCTGGTCATCGCCACCCCCATCGCGGTGGGCGTGGCGCTGTTCATCTCCCACTACGCGCCCCGCCGCCTGGCCGGGCCGCTCGGCTACCTGGTCGACCTGCTGGCCGCCGTGCCCAGCGTCGTCTACGGCCTGTGGGGCGTGACGTTCCTGGTGCCGCTGCTGCGCACGCCGTCGCAGTGGCTCAACGAGCACCTCGGCTGGTTCCCGCTGTTCTCCGGCGAGGGGGCCATCGGCGGCAAGACCATGCTCGCCGGCGGCATCGTCCTGGCGATCATGATCCTGCCGATCATCGCGGCCATCTCGCGCGAGGTCTTCCTCCAGGCCCCGAAGATGAACGAGGAGGCGGCCCTGGCGCTCGGCGCCACCCGCTGGGAGATGATCAGGATGGCCGTGCTGCCGTTCGGCCGCCCGGGCGTCATCAGCGCCGCCATGCTCGGCCTCGGCCGCGCGATGGGCGAGACCATCGCGGTCGCGCTGATCTTCCCGGCCACCTTCGACCTCAGCTTCGAGATCCTCACCCCGCACGCCAACAGCATCGCGGCCAACATCGCCAACGGCTTCGGCGAGGCCACGCAGGTCGGCCGGGGCGCGCTGATCGCCTCCGGCCTGGTGCTGTTCGTCATCACGCTGCTGGTCAACATGGGCGCACGCATGGTGATCAACCGGCGCAAGGAGTTCAGGGCGGTGGGGGCATGACCATCCAGCACATCTCGACCGGCCGCCGGATCAAGGACAGGTTCGTCCAGGGGCTGGTCTATCTGGCGTTCGCGCTGGCCGTGGTGCCGCTCGTGTCGGTCCTCTGGCTCGTCATCTCGAACGGCCTGCCCCGCTTCGACCTGGAGTTCCTCACCCACTCGATGCGGAACATCGGCGCCCGCGACGTCGGCGGCGGCGCCTACCACGCCATCATCGGCACGTTGGAGCAGGTCCTGCTGGCCTCGCTCATCTCGGTCCCGATCGGCCTGTTCACCGCCATCTACCTGGTCGAGTACGGCCACGGCGGCCGGCTGAGCCGGGCCATCAGTTTCTTCGTGGACGTCATGACCGGCGTCCCTTCAGTCGTTTCCGGCCTGTTCATCCTCGCCTTCTGGGTGCTCTTCCTGGGCAACCCGTTCTCCGGCTTCGCCGGCGCGCTCGCACTGTCGATCCTGATGATGCCGACCGTGGTCAGATCGGCCGAGGAGATGCTCCGGCTGGTGCCCAACGACCTGCGCGAAGCGTCGTACGCGCTGGGCGTGGCCAAGTGGCGCACGATCCTGAAGGTCGTGCTGCCGACCGCGCTCACCGGCATCGTCACCGGCGTCATGCTGGCCGTCGCCCGCGTGGCCGGCGAGACCGCGCCGCTGCTGCTCACGGTGTTCTTCACCGACTCCATCAACAACGATCCGTTCAGCGGGCCGCAGATGGGCCTTCCCCTCTTCGTCTTCGACCAGGCGGCCCGTCCCAACGACGCCGCCATCGACCGCGCCTGGGCCGGAGCCCTCACGCTGATCCTGATCGTCATGCTGCTCAACCTGGTGGCGCGCCTGATCGCCTGGTGGCGCAGGCCCGCCAGGGGCCGATAGGGGGTAACCGCCACAATGTCCAAGCAGATCCAGGTCTCGGGCCTCGACGCGTACTACGGGTCGCACAAGGCGATCGAGGACGTGTCGATGACCATCGAGCCGCGCTCGATCACCGCGTTCATCGGCCCGTCCGGATGCGGCAAGTCGACGTTCCTGCGCACGCTCAACCGCATGCACGAGGTGATCCCCGGCGCCCGCGTCGAGGGCAAGGTCATGCTCGACGGCGAAGACCTCTACGCCCCCACCGTCGAGCCCGTCTCGGTCCGCCGGATGGTCGGCATGGTCTTCCAGCGCCCCAACCCGTTCCCCACGATGTCGATCTACGAGAACGTGGCCGCCGGGCTCCGCCTCAACGGCCGGGTCGGCAGGTCCACCCTCGACGGCATCGTGGAGCAGTCGCTGAAGGGCGCCAACCTCTGGAACGAGGTCAAGGACCGGCTGAACAAGCCCGGCGCCGGCCTGTCCGGCGGTCAGCAGCAGCGCCTGTGCATCGCCCGCGCCATCGCGGTCAAGCCGCAGGTCCTGCTCATGGACGAGCCGTGCTCGGCGCTCGACCCCATCTCGACGCTGGCCATCGAGGACCTGATGGCCCAGCTCAAGGAAGAGTTCACGATCGTGATCGTGACCCACAACATGCAGCAGGCCGCCCGCGTCAGCGACCGGACCGCGTTCTTCAACCTGGCCGCCCAGGGCAAGCCCGGCAAGGTCATCGAGATGGACGAGACCTCCCGCATGTTCACCAACCCTTCGGAGAAGGCAACAGAGGACTACATCACGGGACGCTTCGGCTGATGACCCCACAGCAGGCGGCATCCACGATGAACGGGGACACGAGGACCAAGCCCGTACTGCTCATCGCCGACCCCGACGAAGCCGTGGTCGATGACCTGGCCACGGCCCTGGAACGCGAGGGCGTGGCCGTCACCGGCGCGCCGGACGGCGCCCAAGGGCTGCTGCAGGCGGGAGCGCTGCAGCCGGACGTGGTGCTCGTGGCGGCCACGCTCCCGGTCATCGACGCGGTGGACTTCGTCCGCGCGGTACGGCTCGCGCGAGCCGTACCGGTCCTGCTCGGCGTCGGCGAGGGTAACGCCGAGCAGGCCGTACGCGCGCTCGCGGCCGGGGCGGCGGCCTGCGTCGCCCGGCCGTACCGGGTGCCGGAGCTGCTGCCCTTCATCCAGGCGGCCTCCCCCGAGTCCCGCAAGGTCCTGGCCGTCGGCGGCGTCGAACTGGACGTCCAGGCGTACCAGGTACGCGTCGAGGGCCGCGCGGTGCACCTGCCGCTGCGCGAGTTCGAGCTGCTGCAGTACCTGATGCGCAACGCCGACCGCACGGTCACCCGCGAGCAGATCATGCGGCACGTGTGGCACGCCGCCGCGACCACCTCGACGAACACCATCGCGGTGCACGTCAAACGGCTGCGGGCGCGCCTGGGCGACAACGACGACCGGCTCATCCAGACCGTACGTGGCGTCGGCTACCGGCTCGTCACGCCGGGCATCTCCGGAAGTCCCGCATGATCCGTGCGGCGACGCCCTCGACGGTCGCGATGCCGTCCCCCACCTCGGCGCCGCCCTCGGTGAGGACGGCGACCGCGTAGTCGTGCCCGCGGCCCCTGATCAGCCCTACGCTGACCGTGGCCCAGCGCCTGTTGGACACGCGCCTCAGCCAGCCGTTCTTCAGGTGCACGCGCTCGCCCTCGCAGGCCGCGGCGGAGAGGCCCCAGTCCTGGCCGTGGACGACCGTGCCCATGAGCCTGAGCACCTGCGCGCGTTCCTTCGCCTTGAGCGGGCTCTTCCCGGACACCAGCGCCTTCGTCAGGCGAACCTGGTCGTCCACCGACGTCTCGGTGATGCCCCAGCAGTAGAGGTCCACGCAGTCCCCCGGGACGCCGCGCGTGTGCTTGAGCCCGAACCTCCTACCGGCCTCGGTGAAGCCCGCCGCGCCCCCGATCCGCAGCCAGAGGCGGTCGGCCGCGTGGTTGTCGCTGTAGCGGATCATGAGCTCGGCGTCGCGCCTGACCGGTTCGGGGAGCTTGCGCCACGGCTTCCGGAGCAGCAGCGCCATCAGGATCTGGACCTTGGCCGTACTGGCGGTGATCAGCCGTTCGCCCGGGTGGTAGCGGTATACCCGGCCGGTCGTCAGGTCCTTGACCATGGCCGTGACCGGGCCCGGCCTGCCCGCCAGGAAGCGGTCGAGCCGCTTGGTGATCTTCTTCGCCGGGACCGGTTTCACGGTCTTCGGCTTCTCCACCGGCCAGGCCACGGCCGTCGGCTTCTCCACCGGCCAGGGCTCGGCCACCGCCGCGGATCCCGGGTGGCGCGGCGCCCGTACCGGCGCAGGGGCCGCGTGCGTGCTCACCACCGTCCCCGCGGCCCTTACCGGGACGAACGGTGGCAACAGGAGGGCGAGCGCGATGGCCAGCCGGGGAAGCGTTCTCAGGCTGCCCGCGATCATGCGGTGAATTATCACGAAAAATGGCGACGACTCGCTACGAGTGGCTGGAAATCATCTTCACCTACTCATCACCGCGCGAAGAGCCCGACCACCCCTGAGACCGGCGATGTGACCACTGGTACGATTCCCCTCTTTCGGGGTTTCCCAGCACTCTCGGGGCAAAAGTGACAACGGGGCCGACTTATCCTCAGTATCAGGGGCAACAACAGCAACAGTGGCCGGGCATGCAGCCGCCACCACCACCCACTCCTCTTCCTCCTCCCAGGCGCCGGACCGGTTTCTGGGTCACCATGGGCATCGTCTCGCTCGTGGTGGCGATCGCCGTCGGCGCCGGGGTCGGCTTCGTCCTGCGGGGGCGCATCGGCGGCGTCGACGACCCGCTGCGCCGGCAGGAGGCGTCGGGCAAGAGCGACCCGAACGCCGTGGTCGTCACCGACCAGGAGATCAACAAACTGGTCTACGAGCACGGCAAGGCGCTGAGCGGCGGCAACGCCGAGGCGTTCACCTCGATCTTCGACAAGGGCAACGCGGGGCTCATCCGCGACCAGCGCAAGGTGTTCGCGAACCTGCGCAAGGTTCCGCTCAGCGAGGCGTCGTACAAGGTGCTGCACCGCGAGGGCCGCGCCGAGGACAGCTTCGGGCGGGCCTTGAAGTTCACCCAGGACGTCGCGTTCGTCCACCGGTTCGCCGGCATCGACCTGCGGCCGGTCTCGGAGTGGTACCGCTGGACGCTGGAGAAGGCGTCCGCCGACGCGCCACTGGTCGTCACCAAGGTGGACGGCGCGCCGCCGCCCATGCTGAGCGAAGGCTCCAAGTCCATGTACTACCCGGGCCCATGGGACATCTGGCCGGACATCGCCGTGGTCCGCGCGGGCGCCAGCGTCGTCCTGGCCCGTCCCGAGGACGCGGCGATGGCCAGGCGCGTCGCCCCGGTGGTCGCCGGCGCGGCGAAGAAGAACCTGGACTTCTGGAAGCGCAACGGCGACGCGGCCGCGTCCGTGCCGGCCGGATTCGTGGTCGCGCTCGTGAAGGGGCAGAACCAGCTCGGCAACCTGTTCCGCAAGGAGAAGGCGCACGAAGCGGGCGTGTCCATCCCCATGCTCGCCTGGAACTCGATGGGCGACGACGTGAAGGTCGGCGGCACCCGGGTGGTCATGGACACCACCTCGGGCTTCTTCCGGTCCTCCGAGGGCATCCTGGAGATCAGCACCCACGAGCTGGCCCACTCCCTCCTGGCCGGCCTGGACAGCGCCGACTTCTCCCTCTTCGGCAAGCCGAACTGGGTCATCGAGGGCTTCGCCGAGTACGCCGCCAACCGCGGCCGCCCGCTCAACCAGAACATCCGCGTCCAGGAAGGCCGCGCCTACGTGGCCGGCCGGCTCAGCACGCCCTTCACCGGACACCTCCCCGACAACCCGTCCTGGGACTCCAACGGCATGACGAACGTGCACTACCTGATGGGACACCTCGCCATGCGCTACATCGCCCAGCGGTACGGCGACGAGAAGCTGACCACCGCCGTGGTCGCGTCCTACCGGGCCAAGGGCGACGACGGCGAGGCGGCACTGTTCAAGGTGCTGGGCGTGACCAAGGCGGACTTCGAACGGCAGTGGACGTCGTACGTCCGCGGGCAGCTGGCCTGAACGGGGAACCAACCATGACCGACCACTCCAACACCCCACCCAGCCCGTACGGCCACCAACCCCCCGACCCGTACGGCCAGCCGGCGTCCACGTCCGGCTCCTACCCCCCGCCTTCCCAGCCGTGGCCCCAGAGCCCCGCCGCGTACCCCCCACAAGGGACGACCCCGGCCGCCTACCCACCCGCGGGCTACCCACAACCGCCCGCAGGCGCGACCTCGACCCCCTACGCGCCCACCGGCGCGCCTTCCTACCCGCAACCCCCGGCGGGCGCGCCTTCCTACCCGCAACCCCCGGCGGGCGCGGCTCCCTACCCGCCGCCGGCGGGCCACCCGGCCGCATACCCGCCGAACACCCCCTCCCCCGGCGCTCCCTCGCCATACGGACAACCCCCGCAGCCCCCCACGAACGGCAGCGGCACCCCGTACGGCGGCTACCCCGCGCCCGCACACCCCCAGCAGAGCCCCCGCCCCAAGTGGAAGACCGCCCTGATCGCCACCGGCGCGGCCGTGGTCCTCCTCTCCGTCAGCACGGGCACCGCCTGGTTCGTCGCCACCACCGGAACCACCAGCGGGGGCATCACCGCCCTCGGCGGCGGGAACAACGCAGGCGAATGGGACGTCCCCCTTCCCAACGCCGGCAGCTGGGACTTCACCACCGCCCTGGCCTTCGGCAGCTGGCTGACCGACAGGGTCGTCATCCGCGCCCAGAAGGACGGCGTCCTGGCCTACGACCTCACCACCGGGAAACGCGCCTGGGGCATCCCCTCACCGGGCTCCCAGCTCTGCGGCGCGACCCCAGACCTGTCACAGGGCAAGGCCGCCATCGCGTACGGCAGCAACACCTCGTGCGACCACCTGGCCGGCATCGACACCACCACGGGCAAGCTCACCTGGAAGATCAAGATTCCGGCGGAGAAGTCCACCCTCGCGAACTCCATCAACGTCCCCCGCATCATGAGCGCCAACGGCGTGGCCGTCACCGAGCTGAACGACGCGGTCACCGCCTACCGCCTCTCCGACGGCCGCAAGGTGTGGAGCGCCACCGCGTCCGGCGACGACGGCTGCCACGTGAAGGACATCAACACCGCCCCCACCCGGGTCGCCGTCATCCTCGACTGCACCTTCAGGGGCGGCACCCGCCTCCAGTACATCGACCCGGGAACCGGCAAGATCACCAAGCAGGCCACCCTCGGCCAGCTCGGCCTCATGAGCAGCCTCCTGTCGGCCTCCCCCGCGATCATCCGCAACGAGTCCGGCGGCCAGAACAACTTCACCGTCTACTCCGACGCCGCCGCCAAGGTGACCGAGTTCAAGACCCCCGAGGTAGACATGCTCGCCATGAACACCGTCGCCTTCGTCAGCGGCCTGTTCGAACAACGCCGCTACACCATCCACGGCGACCGCCTCTACCTGGCGTCGTTCCCGGAGAACGTCCCGCAGAGCATGCGCTCCCGCAACAAGGCCCTGGCCTTCGACCTGAAGACCGGCAAGCAGGTGTGGGAATCCTCCGGCACCCACGACACGATCCTCACCTACATCCGCGCCGACGACCAGGGCCTGCTCGCCGTGGAAACCGGCGACCGCCGCGACCTGGCCCCCCGCCTCATCCGTCTGGACGCCGCCACCGGCAAGGTGACCGAACTGGCCACCCTCCCCCAGAAGTACGGCACGGAGGCCGAGAAGGCCCGCGTCTTCGAACGCAACGGCGCAGTGATCATCATCCCCTGGACCTCCGTAGCCACCAGGTACGCCGTCACCTACGTCAACACCAGATCCAGCTAACCCACCGAACATAGAAGGGCCCCACGCACCCAGCGTGAGGCCCTTCTCCCATCTCCAGCCCCGCAGCCCACCACTGCGAACCGGCGCTCCCCACCACGAGAACATCGACCACACGCGACGCCCCCTCACCGCCCTATTGAGCAGACCCTCACGAAGCCCAGCAGCCGATCCTGATGGGCCTGATGAACCAGCCCTACATCACCCCACCCGCCCATGACCCCTTCCGCACCTCCCAGGAAGACAGCTCCCCCGTAGTCCCCGCTTCACCAGGCCACCATGCCACCCCGCCCGGGCCCCTCCCCGCCCCCAGCGAAGCGCCTTCCGAGCATCCGCAAGCGTGGCCTCTCCCCATGCCGCAGGCCGGTATGAGCGGCCCCATCCAGCGAACCAGAGGCTCCTGAACGGCAGGCACTCCCACCCCCACAACCGAGCCGACCCGTCCAAAGCCCCCAACCAAGGCCTGTCCGAAGCCCCCACCTGACAACCGGCTCGTCCACCGCCCGCTCTCGACAACTAGACCGCCGAATGCCGGCTCCCAACAACCAGCAGACCGTCCCCCTGCTCCTGATCGAAGCAGTGCCACCAGCCCGACTGACCTACCGCTCCGACACCCCCACCTCGAAGGCCGTCGCCCCGGCACCCGGCGCCTTACCCATCGCCTTGGCCCTACGGCCCACCAAAGCTAGAAACCGGCCTGCCCCCACACCCCAGTTCTCCCAGCACCGCCCACCCGACGCCCATCACGCAGCCCCGCCACGAGACCCTGTAACGAGCCCCCGTCACGCGGCCCGTCACGCGGCACTGCCCCGTAACGTCAGCCGCAGCGCAGCACACGCACCGCCTACGCAGGGCCGCTCCCAACCAACCGGCCAGCCCATCCCACACCAGCCCCGACGTCAACACCTGTAACCGCACCCCGACGCCTCAAGCCGGCCCACCGCCGGAGCCACCCCAGCAGCACGAGACCCCTCAAGCTCGCTCTCTGCCTCCGAACAGCCCACCCGGCGTGCCCACCGTAGCCGGCCCCCTCCCCGGCCCGCGACCCCGGACCCCGAATCCCGACCCCGGACCCCGAATCCCGGCTCGCGAACCCCGGGATCCCGGCCCGCGGATCCCGCATCGCGGACACAGGGACAGTGGCCACGGGCCCCAGACGCGGACTACAGGACGCGGGTCCACCAACCCACCCGCCCCACCAACGCCCCCGCCCACGCCCACGCCCCCGTCGACGTCGACGTCCAGACACCACACGAAACAACCCCGGAAACACAGAAAGGGCCCCGACCGAAGTCGGAGCCCTTCCCAAAAGATTGTCCGGCGGTGACCTACTCTCCCACACCCTCCCGAGTGCAGTACCATCGGCGCAGAGAAGCTTAACTTCCGGGTTCGGAATGTAACCG